>NZ_JBEXXC010000001.1:0-974101 GCF_040630175.1 Nocardia sp. NPDC005825 | reverse complement strand
GCTCTGCGGGAGAGCACTCGCTTCCCCCGCGTGGGGTCGCTGGTTCGATCCCAGCTAGAACCACAGGAAGCGGCCGGTCATCGCAGGTAATGCGATGACCGGCCTTTTTTGGTGCCTTTCGGCTGGTCGGTCAGAGTTGCGTGTGCCCGGAGCCGCTGATGATGATCAGCGGCATCAGCAGAGCGCCGAGAATGTCGTTTGCGGTGCATTGGGCCGAGGCGCTGGAGCTGCCGGTCGGCTGGCTGCCGCAGTTCTGCACCAGCATGGACTTGGTCGACGAACCCTGTGTGGCGGTGAGGCTGTAGACGCCTTCGGGAAGCTTCGAGCGATAGACGTACTGGATGGTCCCGGTGCCGGCCTTGGATCCGGCTTGCGGGGTGAACGTTCCGACGTTCTGCCCGTTCAACGTGACCGTGACCGGTGCCAGGGCGTCCGCGCCGCTGGTGGCCACGTAGATCGTGCAGGTATTGCCTGCCCCTTCACATCCTCCGATGCCGGTTTCGACCTGCATCAGATTCACATTGTCGACCGTCGCCGACGCCGATGCCGCCGCGACGACCGGTAGCGCCAGCATGGCCACCGTGACGGCGGCCCAACTCATTTGCCTCATCTGTACTTTCCCGTTGGAGTAGTCGTTGCCGGCACCTGAGTGCCGCTCCGACGGTAACCGCGTGATGAGGCCCCGCGGGTACAAATTGAAAAGCCGATGCTTCAGTATGTCCGTGCGCTGCGCATACGGAGATGTGGTTCAGAGTCCGTGTAACCGCGCCGCGTGCAGCGCGAAGTAGAGTTCGGCGGCGGATTTCGGGTCCGAGCAGCGGCGGCCGGTCAGCGTTTCGATGCGTCGCAGCCGCTGATGGATCGTATTGCGGTGGTAGTGCAGCTGATTGGCGACGGCGATATTGGAACCGCCGTGCTCGAACCACAATTCGAGGGTGTCGAGCAGGACCTCGCGCTCCTCGTCCGGCAGGTCCAGCACCGCGCCCAGAATGTCCTCGGCCATCTCCTGCGCCGCGAGCGGGGCGTGGGCGAGCACGGTCGGGACCGGGGTGCTGCCGTAGATCATCAGAGCCGGTGTGCCGGGCCGCAGACAGCGGGCGGCGAGTTCGGCCTCGCGCAGCGCCGCGCCCGCCGCGGACGGCGTGGGGAAGATCCGGCTCACGCCGACCCGCCCGCGGGTGCCGCGCTCGAGCTGGGCCAGGGCCTGTTCCTGCGCGCGGGGACCGTTGAGCACCAGCAGACCGACCCGCACGCCGGGTTCGGTCATCCAGACCGAATGCACGAACTGGGCGCGCAGCCGCGATTCGATGCCCGCCAGCGGTTCGTCGCCGCCCGGATCGACCTCGGCGTACGCGACCAGGAACATGCCGAGGTCGGGCAGGTGCAGCGCCCGGGTGATCTCCGGGACCGGCGGGCCGTCGATGCCGGCGCGGAACAGCGCGCGCAGCAGCTCCTGCCGCCCGAGGTCGGCGCGGGTGGCTTGCTCGCTGAGGTAGTTCGAATACGAGTCGGCGGCGGCGCTGGAGTAGTCGTCGATCAAGCGCCACACGTCCGCGCCGAGCGTGGGCAGGTCGGCCCGGTCGCTGCCGGTGGCGGTGAGCAGTGACCGCTCCCAGATGAGCCGGCCCGCCAGCCGGTAGGCGTGCAGCAGGGCGGCCAGCGGGAGCCCGAGCTCGGCCTTCATCCGCCCGGCCGAGATGGCCGGGGTCAAGCGGCGACCCGTGACGCCGGCGAGCTGGCACAGCACGGCCGCGAGATTGTCGTGCACGACGGTTCGCAACAGGTCGTCGGTCAGCAATGTCGACTCGGCATAGGCATGGTCGCCGGTGCGGATCCTCTCGACGAGTTCGCCGGTCAGATCGTCGACGTGCTCGAGCAGATTGCGCGCGACCACCCCGGGCCCGGACGGCGGCGGCCCGATCAGGGTTGTCATGGGTCCGATGGTACGCACGGCCGGGTGCGGCCCGGTGTGCTCGAGCACAGTGCACGGCCCAGGATCCGACGACCCCGGCACATGGCGGCGACCAGGCCGCAGCCAGCACCATCGAGACCGGCAGTGACGGGCGTCATATGTCGAAAGTCCGATGCGAACGAGGAGAGGTGCCGATCGTGTACGACTACGTCGTCGTGGGCGCGGGGTCCGCGGGTTCCGTACTGGCCGCGAGATTGTCCGAGAATCCGGATGTCACAGTCGCCCTGATCGAGGCGGGCCCGCTCGACACCGCCGACGAGATTCATATCCCCGCAGCGTTCCCGGGGCTGTTCAAGGGCCCGCTGGACTGGGATTTCGACACCGAACCGGAAACCGGGCTGGACGGCCGCCGGGTGTACCTGCCGCGCGGACGGGTGCTCGGCGGATCCAGCTCCATCAACGCCATGATCTACATCCGCGGCGCGCGCGCCGACTACGACGGGTGGGCCGCGGGCGGCGCCGACGGCTGGAGCTACGACGAGGTGCTGCCCTACTTCCTGAAGTCCGAGGACAACGAGGGCGGTAAGGACGCCTACCACGGGGTGGGCGGCCCGCTGACCGTCTCCGACGGCCGCTCGCGCAATCCCCTCGACGAGGCCTTTCTGCAGGCCGCCGAGCAAGCCGGGTACCGGCGCAACACCGACTTCAACGGCGCGACCCAATTGGGTGTCGGCCCCTACCAATTGACCCAGCGCAACGGCATGCGGTGCAGCGCCGCCGTCGCGTATCTGCATCCCGCGCTCGACCGCCCCAACCTGACGCTGCTCACCGGCGCCCTGGCGCACCGCGTGATCGTCGACGGCGACCGGGCGACCGGGGTGATGATCGGCTCCGGCGGCACGACCGAGGTGATCGAGGCGCGCCGCGAAGTGATCCTCGCGGCCGGCGCCTACGGGTCCGCCCACCTGTTGCTGCTGTCGGGCATCGGGCCCGCGGAGGGGTTGGAGCCCTTCGGGATCGGGGTCGTCAACGAGCTTCCGGTCGGGCAGCGGCTCCAGGACCACCTCGCGGTGTTCCTGAACTACCGCACCGATCACGAATCGCTGCTGACCGCCATGTCGCCGCAGAATCTGGAGCTGTTGCAGCGGGCCGGTCGCGGACCGCTGACCTCGAATGTCGGTGAGTCGGGCGGATTCTTCGAGACCCGCGCGGGGCTGCCCGGCCCGGACGTGCAGTTCCACCAGGCCCCGGCGCTGTTCTACGACGAGGGCATGGGTCCGCTCACCGAACACGGCTTCGGCTTCGGCCCGTGCCTGATCAGCCCGACCAGCCGCGGCGAGGTCACGCTGCGGTCCGCGTCGCCGGAATCCGCGCCGCGGATCCGCCACAACTACCTGAGCACCGAGGAAGACCGCGCGGCCATGGTCGCGGGCCTGCGCATCGCGCTCGACATCGCCGGACGGCCCGCGGTGCGCGAAGTCACCACCGGCGAATTCTCGGTTCCCGCCTCGGATTCCGATGCCGACTTGCTCGCCTTCGCCCGCCGCACCGGGCAGACGCTCTACCACCCGACCTCCACCTGCGCCATGGGCGCGGTCGTCGACTCCCGGCTGCGGGTGCTGGGAATGTCCGGGCTGCGGGTGGCCGACGCCTCGGTCATGCCGACCGTCGTCCGGGGCAACACCAATGCGCCCACGATCATGATCGCGGAGAAGGCCGTCGACCTGATCACCGCCGATTCGGAAGGAGACGCACGGTGAGCACGTCCATCCCGACCACCGTCGACACCGTCATCACCGCCCTGCGCGAGGGCGAGAAGCGCTGGGGAGAAACCACTCTGGCCGACCGCCGGACGCTGCTCGAACAGCTGCACGCCGGGGCCGCCGCGCACGCGGCCGAGTGGGTCGCCGCCGCCGCCGCCATCAAAGGCCTGCCGGCGGACTCGCCACTGCTGGGCGAGGAATGGTCGAGCGGCCCCTACACTCTGCTCACCTCGCTCGCCGCGCTCGCCGAGACGGTGACGGCGCTCGAGGCGGGACGCAGCCCGGTGGACGGGTTCCCGGTGCGCCCCGCACCGGGCGGCCGGACCGCCGTGGACGTGTTCCCGCACGGCGCGTACGACTGGTTGCTGCTCAACGGATTCCGAGCCGAGGTGTGGTCGCGGCCGGGGGTCACGGCCGAGGACCTGCGAGCGCGCGCGGGCCTGGGATTGCGCACGCCGCGCGACACCCGGGGCGTCGCGGTGGTACTCGGCGCGGGCAATATCTTCTCCATCGCGCCGCTGGACGTCATCTATCAGCTCTTCGCGGACAACCGGGTCGCGGTGCTCAAGCTCAACCCGATCACCGACCCGCTGCTTCCGGTGCTGGAGAAGATCTTCGCCCCGGCCATCGAGCGCGGGTTCGTCCGCGTCATCACCGGCGGCGCGGAGGTCGGTTCGGCCCTGGTCCACCACCCGGACGTGGCCGCCGTGCACATGACCGGCAGCGCCGCCACCCACGACGCCATCGTGTGGGGGAGCGGGGACGAGGCCGCGCGCCGCAAGGCCGAGGGAAAACCCTTGCTGGACAAGCCGATCACCAGTGAACTCGGCGGGGTCTCGCCGACCGTCGTGGTGCCGGGCCGGTGGTCGCGAGCCGATCTGCGCTACCAGGCCGAGCATCTGGTCACTCAGCGCCTGCACAACAACGGCTACAACTGCATCGCCGCGCAGGTCGCCGTCATCAGCGCGGACTGGGCGCAGAAGGACGCCTTCCTGGCCGAATTGCGCGCGGCCATCGAGCGTGCCCCGGCGCGCGCGGACTACTACCCCGGTTCCGCCGGGCGGGTGCGGTCGGCCCGCGCGGCCTACCCGCAGGCGCAGATCATCGGCGGCCGGACCCTCATCGAGGGACTGCGTCCCGTCGACAGCGAGCAGGCGCTGCGCACCGAATACTTCGCGCCGGTGCTCGGCGTCGTCGAATTGCCCGGCGACACCGGGGAATTCCTCGCCGAAGCGGTCCGGGTGTGCAACCGCGAATTCATCGGCACCCTCGGGATGAACATCATCGCCGACCCGCGCAGCATCGCCGAGCTGGGCGCCGAATTCGAGGCCGCCGTCGAGCAATTGCGGTACGGCACCATCGCGATCAACGCCTGGAACGGGGTGGGGTTCCTCACCGCCCGTGCGTCCTGGGGCGCGTTCCCCGGCCACGTGCTGGCCGACATCCAGAGCGGGGTCGGGGTGGTGCACAACGCGCTGCTGATCGAGGATCCCGAGCGCAGCGTCATCCGGGGGCCGTTCCGGCCGGCCCCGCGAGCGGTGCTGAACGGCGAATTCACCCTCTCGCCCAAACCGCCGTGGTTCGTCACCAATCGCACCCAGGCCACCACGATGCGCCGGCTCACCGACTTCGCCAAGCGGCCCCGGATATCCGCGCTCCCGGGCATTTTCGCCAGCGCACTCCGCGGCTGACCGCGGCGATCACGACAAGGAAGCTTCTCCACCACCATGAACACCGAGCCACACTCCGCTCTACCGATGCCGATGCCCAGCACCATGCAGGACGGTCCGCTCTCCCTCGCCACGCTGCTGCGCTACGCGGCGACCGTGCACGCGAACTCCACCGTCCGGACCTGGACGGGCAACGGGTCCCGCGTCATGACATACGCCGAACTCGGCCGCAGGGCAGCGCAATTGGCGCACGGGCTGCGCGCGCTGGGGGTCGAACCCGGCGACCGCGTGGGCACCTTCATGTGGAACAACAACGAGCACCTCATCGCCTACACCGGCGTTCCGGCCATGGGTGCGGTGCTGCACACGCTCAATATCCGGCTGTTCCCCGAGCAGCTGGCGTACGTGGTCGACCACGCCGCCGATCGGGTCGTCCTCGTCGACGCGTCACTGGCCCCGGTCTTCGCCGCCGTCCTGCCGTCGATGACCACGGTGCGGCACGTGATCGTGGCCAACGGGGATGCCGGCAAACTGCTCGCGCCCGAGGGCGTCACGGTCCACTCCTTCGACGAGCTGCTCGCCGACCGGCCCGTCGACTACGACTACCCGGTCATCGACGAACGGTCCGCGGCCGCCATGTGCTACACCTCCGGCACCACCGGCGACCCCAAGGGCGTGGTGTATTCGCATCGCTCGAACTGGCTGCATTCGATGAACGCGTGCACCGCCGACGGCATGGCGGTCGGCGGCCGGGACAGCATGCTGGCCATCGTGCCCATGTTCCACGCCAACGCCTGGGGACTGCCCTACGCGGCGCTGATGTCGGGGGCGTCGCTGGTCCTGCCCGACCGCTTCCTGCAACCGGGCCCGCTGCTGGAACTTCTTGCCGCCGAAACCCCCACGTTCGCCGCGGCGGTGCCCACGATCTGGAACGGCGTGCTGGCCGCCCTGGAGGATCGGCCGCAGGACATCACCCATCTGCGATCGGTGGTGGTCGGCGGATCGGCGGTGCCGCCCCAGCTGATGAAGGCGTTCGACGACAAGCACGGTGTGCGCATCATCCAGGCGTGGGGCATGACCGAGACCTCGCCGCTGGGCACCGTCGCCTGGCCGCCGCTCGGCGTCACCGGCGAGGAGGAGTTCGCCTACCGGGTCACCCAGGGGCGCTTCCCGCCGCTGGTGGAGGCCAGACTGATGTCCGAGGCGGGCGAGGAACAGCCGTGGGACGCGAAGTCGATGGGGGAGTTGGAGGTTCGCGGGCCCTGGATCACCGGCGCGTACTACGCCCCCGACGGGCCCCGGGCCGGAGCGGACACCTTCCGCGACGGCTGGCTGCGGACCGGCGATGTCGGCACCATTTCCCCCGACGGCTACCTGACCCTCGTCGACCGCGCCAAGGACATCATCAAATCCGGCGGGGAATGGATCTCCTCGGTGGATCTGGAGAACACCCTGATGGCCCATCCGGCGGTCGCGGAGGCGGCGGTCTTCGGCGTGCCCGACGAGAAATGGGACGAGCGGCCCGTGGTCGCCACCGTGCTGCGGGACGGCGCCGACGCCGATGCCGCGGCCCTGCGTGCGTTCCTGTCCGGCGCGTTCGCGAAATGGCAACTGCCCGAACGCTGGACGTTCGTCACCGAGGTGCCCAAGACCAGCGTCGGCAAGTTCGACAAGAAGCGCCTGCGGTCCCAGTATGCCGAGGGCGCCCTCGAGATCCAGGTGGTCACCGCGCAGTAACTGAATCCGATATCAAGTTCAGGGACGGCGGCGGTGATACGGTGGCGATCGTCAGCCCTCCGCGCGAGCGGGTGAGTGATCAGAAACGAGGAAACGCCGATGGCGGACGAAATTGTCGTGGTGGCCACCATGATCGCGAAACCGGGCCAGGAGGATCTGGTCGAGAAGACGATGCGGGAGGCTGCCGCCAAGGTGCATGCCGAGCCCGGCTGCCTGCTGTACGCGCTGCATCGCAGGAAGGGCGCCGCGGGTCATTTCGTCATGATCGAGAAGTGGGCGTCCAAGGACGCGCTGCGCGCTCACGGTCAGGCGGAGGCACTGCGGGAAGTCGGTGTGGCGCTCGCGGATTCGCTCGACGGGCCGACCGAGGTGCTGCTCTTCGACGCGCTGCCCGCAGGCGATCCGGACCTCGGCGCGCTCTGACGACAAGGGAGGTATCCATGACGAAAACCCGTCAGGTGCGCCTGGCCGAACGGCCGGCCGGGCTGACCACCGACAGCACCTGGTCGGTGACCACCACCGAGCTCGCGGCCCCCGGGCCCGGGGAGATGCTGGTCGCGATCACCCACATCTCGCTGGATCCGGCGATGCGTGGCTGGCTCAACGATGTCCGGTCGTATCTGCCGCCGGTCGGGATCGGGGAAGTGATGCGGTCGCTGGACATCGCCACGGTCGTGGAATCCAACCATCCGGATTTCGCCGTCGGCGATACCGTCAGCGGCACCTTCGGCGTCACCGAATACGCGATCAGCGACGGCCGCGGCGTGCAGCGCGTCGATCTGAGCCTCGCGCCCGCGCCGACCTGGCTGGGCACCCTCGGCATGCCCGGCATGACAGCGTATTTCGGCCTGCTCGAGGTCGGGAAGGTGCGCGCCGGGGACACCGTGGTCGTCTCCGCCGCCGCCGGCGCGGTCGGCAGCGTGGCCGGTCAGATCGCGAAGGCGGAGGGCGCCACCGTCATCGGGATCGCCGGCGGCGCGGAGAAGTGCCGCATCCTGACCGAGGAGCTCGGCTTCGACGCGGCCATCGACTACCGGGAAGGCGATGTCCTGCGCCAGTTGCGCCAGGCCGCCCCCGGCGGAATCGACGTCTACTTCGACAATGTCGGCGGCGACATCCTCGACGCCGCTCTCGCCAATCTCCGCCGCGGCGCCCGGGTGGTGATCTGCGGCGCGATCTCCGCCTACAACGAGGAGAAGCCCCCGCCCGGCCCCTCGCGCTACATGTCGCTGCTGGTCTTCCGGGCCACCATGACCGGCTTCGTGGTGTTCGATTACGCCGACCGCTACGCCGAGGCCGGCGCGCGATTGGGGCAGTGGCTGGCCGAAGGCCGGATCAAGAGCCGCGAACACGTGGTCGAAGGCGGCGTCGAACGCTTCGGGGAAACGCTCAATATGCTGTTCACCGGTGCGAATACCGGAAAACTGGTGCTGGCCCTCTGATCGCGCGGCGGGAGGTCAACCCATCGGCGCGGGCAGGTGTAGCCGATCGGTTGATGTGGGAGTCCTGGCCGGATTCCTACCGTTGAACACGTGAACATCACCTCGCTGATCTCCCGCCGCACCGTCGTCGTCGCCTCCACGCTCGTGGCCGCCACGGTGGGTGTTCTCCCTGCCGTGGCCTTCGCCGCTCCCGAGGCTCCGGGCATCACCGCGGTCGCCCAGGACGAGGCCTCGCCGTCCGCCGTGCTGGCCTCCACCCCGTGGAAGACCACCGACGCCCTCGACCAGAACGGTAACCGGGTCCCGTTGGACAACCCGGCCGTGTCGAACTTCGTGGGCTGGGCCTACTTCAAGGCCGACGGCACGTTCACCATGTACAACCTCGACGACACCCCGAAGATGCACGGCGACTGGACTGTTGCGCCCGACGGGTCGTCCCGCTGGATCGCCGCGAAGAACGACGCGGGCGCCGTGCTGTTCACCCGGACCGTCCCGATCATCCAGCTCGACAAGCACGCCTTCACCTACCGCGTCACCCCCAACGCCGCCGACCCGAGCGTCTACTACGACATCGTCCACACCCCCACCAACCACGCCGAGCCCGGCACCGACGACCGCGGCCCCGGCGCCAACGGCACCCCGGGCAACCAGGGCGAAGGCGGCTACCACCACAACAACGGCAACCAGCACTGATCTGTGCCGCAGACAACGAACCCGGTTTCTCCGACAGGAGAGGCCGGGTTCGTTGTTCGTCGGTCCGTTCAGGCGTGGCGGGTGCGCTTCGCGGAAGCGCTTCGCATCGCGCCGATGACGTGAGTGACCAGGGTGTCGACGAAGTCGGAGTCGGCTGGTTGGCGAGTCAGCAGGTGGCGGAAGTGGATTGGGGCGATGAGTAGTTCGAGGGCCTGGCGGGGGTCGGTGCCGGGTGGGAGTTCGCCGCGTTCCACCGCGCGGTCGATGATCTGCCGGTTGGCGCGATATCTGGTGTCCCAGAAAGTGTTCCGGGCTTCGGTGATGTCCTCGGAGTCGGTGACGTAGGCCAGGGCGCGGACCAAGCCGTCGCCCAGCGGGGTTTCGAGGTAGCTGATCAGGGCCGTGGCGAAGGCGGTGAGGTCGCCGTGGGCGGTGCCGGTGTCGGGGAGGGGGAGGGTGCGTTCGCTGGCGGTGAGGAGGACGTCGAGGAGGAGGTTTTCCCGGGTGCCCCAGCGGCGGTAGATGGAGCTGTCGCGGACTCCGGCGCGGCGGCTGATGTCGGGGATGCCGACGTTTTCGACGCCCTGCTCGGTGACGGCCTCGAGAACGGCCCGGTGGACGGCCTCCGTGACCTTGGCTGCTCGGCCGCCGGGGCGGCGTTGCGGCGCGGCGTTCTCGGGTTCGGGCATGGAGATATTTAAAGCAGATTTGCTTGCTTTTATCCAGTTGCCGTGCCTACGCTCGCAAAAGCAGAAAGTTCTGCGAACTGCTGAAGCGGAGGCACACAATGACGTCGTTGCTGGAACTGGGGAAGCAGGTGATGGTCAGTGCGCGAGCATTGACCCACACCACCGAACGGGCAGCTCAGCGGGTGGGCGTGGCGCCTTTTCTACCGCGCTTGTTCGCCGATCGGTTCACCAACCTGGGCGGGCTCCCGCCCGAGGAGTTCCGCACCCAGCTGGCCGGATGCCACTCCTTCGACGACGCCCGCTGGGCCGGATACTGGGAAGAATTCGCCGACGAGCACCTGGCCCTGGCCGACGCGGCCCTCCTGCGGCTGGGTGGACCTCGGGCCGAGCAACTGGCCGATCCGAGTGCCACCGTCGATCTGCGCGAGCTCGGTGAACTGCTCGCGCCGGCGGTGACCATCCTCGCCGACCGGGGGACGGTCGCCGATCCCGCAGCCGTAGCGCGGTTCTGCGCCGAGCATCCCGAGGACGCCGATGCCGCGATCGCGCTGGGCGAGCTGATCAAGGCGCTCGTGTACGAGTTCGTCGCCGCGTGGCCGGGGTGGACCCCGCGGCGGCTGCGCGCCTACGAGCGGTCCCACCGGCTGTGCGAGGTCCTGGTTCTCGCCCTCGCGCCCGCGATCGGCGTGACCATCGAGGTCGTCCACATCCCGGTCGGGGACGGCGAACAGGTGCGAGGTCTGCTGGTGCTTCCCGCCGGATCGGCGACTCCCGTCCCCGCGGCACTGATCACCAATGGGCTCGAAGGCACGATCCCGGAAGTGCTCATACCCATGCTGTCACAGCGGGATTCGGGTATCGGACTGTTCGTGATGGAGATGCCCGGCACCTACTCCTACCGCCGACCGCTCTCGGCCGCCTCCGAGCAGGTGTACTCGAAGGTCATCGACTTCCTGGTCGCCGAACCGCGCATCGACGCCGACCGGATCGGCATGGTGGGCTTCAGCTTCGGCGGGTACTGGTCGACGCGCATGGCCGCGGTCGATGACCGGCTCGCGGTCGCGGTGTCCAATGGTCCGCTCGCCCACCACACCTTCGGCAGGCGCAACTCGCTCGGCATGCCGGAGATCATGATCTCGACCCTGGCCTCCACCACCGGCATCCGAAACCCGCTGGCACTGTCCGGAGAACTCGCGAAACTCTCACTCGCACAGCATTATCGAGACATCGCGATACCGATCCTGGTCATCAACGGCACCCACGACACGTTGGCCGCCACCCAGGACTCGATCGATATCGCGGCCCACGCGCCACACGGAGTGCTGGCGTTGTACGCGGGAGACGATCATTGCGCCATGGGCCACGCCCTGCTCTGGTCCGAGCTCACCACCCGGTTCCTGCGTGAGCACCTCGTGACCTCCAGCCCGACTGTCGAACCCGAAGCGAAGGCGATGAAACGATGACCCTCTCGACGACACCGCCCCGGATCCGGCGGGTCCTCGATCGCGGCGAATACCGCATCGACACCCAGATCGACTCCGGCGACGGCTGGCGCCTCATCGACGAATCCAGCAGCGGCAGTGTGGTTCCCGTCATCCCGTCCGCGTTCTCCACCGACTTCGAGATCGCGCGCTACGACGCCCTCGGCCTGGCCGACGGGGCCACGGTCCTCCCGGTGTGCCCGCCCTCGTTCCGCGACTTCATGCTCTTCGAGCAACATGCCGTGGACGCCGCGCGCGGCCTGACCAAGCGTTTCATGCCGTCCGGCTACCGGATCGCGAAGCTCTACGAGGCGGTCACTCGCCGCACCTTCCCGCCGTTCCGGCCCCACTCGCTGTGGTACTCCCAGCCGATCTACTACATGTCCAACGCCCTGACCATCGTCCCGTCCGGGATTCCGGTCGCCACGCCGTCGTACAGCCGCGCACTGGATTTCGAGCTGGAACTCGGCGTCGTGCTGGGGGAACCACTGCGTGACGCCACCGTCGAGCAGGCCGCGGCCGCCATCGCCGCGGTCGTCGTGGTCAACGACTTCTCCGCCCGCGACGTCCAATTGCCGGAGATGCGTTCGGGTTTCGGGCCGCAGCGGTCCAAGCACTTCCTCACCTCGATGTCGGCGACCGCGGCCTCCGGACCCGCCGTGGCCGACCGGCTCGACCGGCTGACCGCGTCGGTCACCATCAACGGGAACACCGTGTCGCGCACCGGTACTCACGGCATGCGCTACTCCATGGCCGAGGCCATCGCACACGTGTCGCGCGGTGAGCAGCTCTATCCGGGCGAACTCCTCTCCAGCGGCACCCTGCCCGGCGGCAGCGGCATGGAACTGGGCCGTTGGCTGGAACCCGGCGACGATCTGCGCCTGGAGATCGACGGCATCGGCGTCGTCGAACACCGCATCGAGAAGTAGGGAGACGCCCATGCGGATCGATCAGGTTTCCGACTCCGTCTACGCGGTGGCCGGAACGAACGTCAACTGGGCGTTGATCAGTGATGGCTCCGGCGTCACGCTCATCGACGCCGGATACCCCTCCGACACCGACGACGTGCTCGCCTCGGTGACCCGGATCGGCCATCAGCTCACCGATATCGCCGCCGTCCTGATCACCCACGCGCACCTCGACCACATCGGTGCGATCCCCACACTGGTGGAACGGGTCGGCATGCCCGTCTACACCGGCCGCGAAGAGGTGCGCCACGCCAAACGCGAGTATCTGCAACAGATCGGCGCGGCCGGGATGCTCCGCCAGCTCGCCACCGGCCGCGGCCGCCGCTGGGTCGCCCACACCCTGCGCGCGATCAACGGGCACCTCGGCATGAAGATCCCGACCGCCACCACCGCCGACGCCGCGACCCTGGCCGCCCTGCCCGGCGGCATCGTCGAGGTGCCGACCCCGGGCCACACCAGCGGC
Source organism: Nocardia sp. NPDC005825 (assembly GCF_040630175.1). NCBI lineage: Bacteria > Bacillati > Actinomycetota > Actinomycetes > Mycobacteriales > Nocardiaceae > Nocardia > Nocardia sp. NPDC005825. The sequence goes on along the minus strand of NZ_JBEXXC010000001.1, from coordinate 961,283 downwards.
CACACGGCCTATCTCCTTCCCTCCGAAGGAGTCCTGTTCTCCGGTGACGCCCTGGTGACCGGACATCCACTCCTCGCCGGCACCGGGCCGCAGCTGCTGCCGTCGGTCTTCCACCATGACGAAGCCGGTGCCCGCGAGAGCGCTCGCCAACTCGCGGCCCAGCCCGCGAGAATCCTCGTCCCCGGCCACGGCGAGCCGATGGCGCTCAACGGCATCCACGACCATGAAAGGTGAACGAGTGAGCAAGGTATGGCCATCGGCGGCCGATGCCGTCGCCTGCATTCCCGACGGCGCGACCCTGGCGGTCGGCGGCTTCGGGCTCTGCGGGATCCCGATGGAGCTGATCGAGGCCATCGCCGAGCGCGGCACCTCCGGTCTCGAGGTGTACTCCAACAACTGCGGCGTCGACGACTGGGGGCTGGGAATTCTGCTGTGCGCCGGTCGGATTCGCCGCGTCACGGCGTCCTACGTGGGCGAGAACAAGGAGTTCGCACGCCAGTACCTGGCCGGTGAGCTCGAAGTGGAGCTGACCCCGCAAGGCACCCTCGCCGAGCGACTGCGCGCCGGGGGTGCGGGAATCCCCGCCTTCTACACCCCGGCCGGGGTCGGCACCCCGGTCTCCGAGGGCGGACTGCCGTGGCGATACAACACCGACGGCTCCGTCGCCGTCGCCTCGCCGCCGAAGGAAACCCGGACCTTCGGCGGGAGAACCTATGTGCTGGAGGAGTCGATCGTGGCCGACTTCGCCCTCGTGCACGCCGAAATCGGCGATACCGAAGGCAATCTGGTGTTCAACAAGACCGCGATGAACTTCAACCCGTTGGCGGCCATGGCGGGCCGGTTCACCATCGCGTCGGTCGAGACGCTGGTCCAGCCGGGCGAACTCGACCCCGCACAGGTCCACATCCCGGGGGTGTTCGTCCAACGCATCGTGCCAACCGGCCCGGGGCACAAGCGAATCGAGAAGCGGAAGGTGACGGCGTGAGCTGGACGCGAGAGCAGATGGCGGCCCGAGCGGCGGCCGACATGATCGACGGCGAGTACGTCAACCTCGGCATCGGACTACCCACCCTGATCCCCAACTACCTGCCCGACGGCGTCGAGGTCATGTTGCATTCGGAGAACGGCATCCTCGGCACGGGCCCCTACCCGGCCGCCGACGAGGTCGACGCCGACCTGATCAATGCGGGCAAGGAGACGGTCACCGTGATCCCCGGCGCCGCGTTCTTCGATTCGGCCCTGTCCTTCGGCATGATTCGCGGCGGGCACATCGACACCGCCGTCCTGGGCGGGATGCAGGTCTCCCGCACCGGTGACCTCGCGAATTGGATGGTGCCGGGCAAGATGGTCAAAGGCATGGGCGGAGCCATGGACCTCGTCCACGGCGCGCGACGCGTCATCGTGCTCATGGAACACACCGACCGCGACGGTCACCCCAAGATCGTCGAACAGTGCACCCTCCCGCTCACGGGCAGGGCGGTAGTCCACCGGATCATCACCGACCTCGCCGTCATCGACATCCGTGACAGCACCTTGATCGTGCGCGAATTGGCGCCCGGCGTCGGTGCGGGACAGTTACGGTCCGCCACCGACGCCGAGCTGACCTTCGAGCTGGAAACAGGCGTTCCCGCCTGATCTCAGTTGGTCTTGCACAGCCATTCGGTGCCGTAGTGGGCGGCGTTGCCGCCGTCGAGATGCACCCAGGTGCCGCGGCCGTCGTCGCAGGGCTCACCCTCGACGTGCTGGGGAGCCGGGGGCTGCGCGGGGGTGACGCCGGCGCTGCCGGTGAAGACGCCGTCGGGCAGCGGGATGGAGATTCCGGGGAGCGGCTGCCAGGTGTCCGCGCCGGCCGTGGCGCTGGCGAAGAACGGGATGGTGACCGCGGCCCCCACTGTCAGTACTGCTGCGAAACGCTTCACGCGCGACCTCCTGGCCGATGGATCACCAACACTTGGACATCTGATCTATAGGTAGCTGATCGATAACCATTACAGGCGTCCTGGATCGATGTGCGCCCGGTGATCAGGTTTACAGGCCCGCGAGGCCCTTGCCGAGGACGGTGGCGCCCATGATCAGGAGCACCACGGTCATGACCTGGGCGTTGTAGGTCTGCAGCCAGGACTTCGTGTCGTCGAGCAGGCCGCGCATGCGGTCACCGGCGATGGCGTAGGCCAGGACCGGGCCGAGGACCGTCGAAGCCGCCAGGAGGGTGAAGACGATGACGGTGATGGTGGACCCGCCGCCGCTGAGGCCACCCGCGCCGATGGCCGCGCCGGCGGCCAGGCACAGCATGAGGTTCTTCGGGTTGGCGGCGGCCAGGGCGGCGCCCAGGCCCACGGCCTTGACGGTGGTGAGGCCGTCGATGGCGCGCATCCAGGCCGGTTGTTCGGTGTCGGTGCGGTGCTGCCACTGGCGGAGGGCGAGCACGATCAGGACGGCGCCCAGGCCGATCTTGATCCAGGAGACGGTGGCGGAGGGCTGGCCGTGGTGGCGTCCGCCGAGCGCGTCCGCGAGGAGGGATGCGATCACGGTCACCGCGAGAATGCCGGTGACCCAACCGGTTCCGAAGCCGATGCTGGCTTTGCCCGCGTTCTTCGACAGCAGCATGAGGATGCCCGCGATGATCGGGATAGGGGAGATCGCGACGCCGACCGCCAGGGGCAGGAGTTCGCCGAGTACGGAGGTCATGGGGGATCAGCTCGCCTTCTGGATGTCGCCGGGCTGCTGCGGTCCGAACCAGAGGACGGTGCTGCCGAACTCGCCGGAGGCGGTGCTCACCCGGTCCGGCGTCGACAGGGAGGCGATGACCTGATCGTCCACTGGCTTCAGAGCTCCTCTACGTCGGCGCCGAGATCGGCTGAATTTGCTATCGCATTGCTGTCCCGTCTTCACGCTAAGTCGGGACAGCGGCAATATCGGACATTTCAGCCATGTCCGGTCGCCCGCGAAACACTTCGGGCCGGGTCACCGTCGTGACCCGGCCCGAAGTGTGCTGCGGACAGCGGAGGACTAGCCCCGGCCGCAGATGCCGTTGAGCAGCACGCCCATGGAGCTGATCTGGGCGACGTCGCCGTTGGCGAGGGCGTTGGCGAAGTTGTCGATGGCGGTGCGCTCGTCGCCCGAGGCCTCGATGGCGCGCAGGCGGTCGGCGACCTCGCGACGCTGCTGCGGGCTCGGGCCCAGCGAGCCGTAGCTGTTGTAGATGTCGCCGGCGGTCTGGCAGGCGGGGGACAGCGCGCTGGCGGTGCCGGCGGGGAGCACGAGCATCGCGCCGATGGCGCTGGCGGCCAGGAGGGAAGCGGGCAGGATTTTGCGCATACGGTTACTCCTCGAAGCAAGGTTCGGTTTATCGGCTCCGAGTCTGCCTGATGGCCGGGCGAATACGATCATCCGCCGCCCGCCAGTCGGTGAGGTTGGCGGATTCTGGCCGTGGGGTCGGGGTTCAGCGGCGGCCAGCGGCGTGCAGTTCGGCCGCTGTCGGCGGCGTGTCCGAGGTGCTGCGGTACTTCCGCAAGGTCGCGGGTTCGTCGAGAACGAGCCAGGTGACCGCGTCGTTGAGACCGCCGCGCCGCGCCCACACGGTCACGCCGACCCCCGGGGTGTGCGCGCCGGACGACACGCGAGCCCCGATCTTGTCGAGGGCGTGGCGGACCGCGGTCGATTCCAGCTCGGGCAGCCCGGCCAGGGCCACGAACCCGCCCGGCCGGGCCCCCATCCGCAACAACATGCGGGCGAGCCGGTTCGACCAGCGGTCGAGGTCCTCGGACGTGAGCGAGACGCCGCCGACGGAGGCCACCACCCCGTTCGGGGGCGAGCGCCGCTCGGGCGGGTCGACGGCCGGGTCGGCGGCCGGAGTGCGCGGGGGCATCGTCGAACGCATCGGAAATCCTCTCGAGTCGTTGAATCCACCACTCGTACAGTCGATTTCGTGCCGAAATGGCCGCGTGTCCGTGCGCCCTGCCGACCCACTCCACGCTAGGCAGGCGAGAACCGGCCGTAAACCCCGATCGGGCGACCCTCTTGCGTGCCCGCACCCGCCAGTGTCGGTCCGGAGCGCAATACAAAACGGCAGGCACCCGGGGGTCGGGTGCCTGCCGTCGGTCGTCCGGCCTCAGGCCGCGGTCGGAACCTCCAGTCCGCGTCGCGTCCGGACCGGCCACCGCAGGTGATCGGCGTCGATCACGTACGGGTGGGTATGGACGTAGAAGCCGTCGGCCCGCAGTTCGGCGTCGCCCAGCCGGTCCGGGTCGATGCTGCCGACCGGGTGCAGGTGGGTGATCACCTCCGGATCCTCGCGCGGCCACATCCGCGCCGCCACGGTGATGCCCGCCGTCGCCAGCACCGCCAGGGTCACCCAGGTAACGGTGAATCCCGCTGTGGTGGTGAGCCATCCGGTGACCGGGTAGGTCAGCAGCCACGCCAGGTGCGAGAGCGAGAACTGGGCCGCGAACAACGCGGGACGATCCGCTGCCCCCGAGGAGCGGCGCAGCACCTGACCGGTGGGGGTCAGGATGGCCGCGGTGCCCGCGCCCACGGTGGCCCACACCGCCAGGGCCGCAACCCATCGCCAGTCACCCGCGTCGGCCATCGACAGCGCGATGGCGGCGGCCAAGCCGGCCAGCAGGGTGACCGCACCGGTCAGCATGACCAGGCGGGTGCCGATCCGATCCAGCACGCGGGGGAGCGACAGTGCCACGAGCATCGTGCCGAAACCATTGGCCGCCAACAGCATCGCCACGCCGGACTGGGTGCCGCCGAGGGTGTCGCGGACGTAGTTGACGGTATTGACCATGATCACCGATCCGGCCGCCGCGACCACCAGGTTCAGCCCGAGCAGTCCGCGCAGCCGCGGGGTGGCGACGAAGATCCGCACCCCGGCGGTGATCCGCTCCCGGAACGAATCACCGCCGGTGGCAGTCGAGTTCGGGATCCGGGTGGCCAGCACCAGGACCGCCGAGACCGCGAAGCCGATCGCGGTGCCCACGAACAGCCAGTGGAAGCTCATCACCGTCAGCGCGGCCGCGGCGAGCATGGGGCTCAGCAGCGTCTCCATGGTGGCGGCCAGCTGCGCCGCCGACAGCGCGCGGGTGTACTCGCGCTCGTCGGGCAGGATGTCGGGGATCACCGCCTGATAGGTGGGTGTGTATGCGGCCGAGGCGGTTTGCAGGATCGCGATCAGCACGTAGATCTGCCAGATCTGATCGATGAACGGCAGCGCCAGCACGACGGCGGCGCGCACCAGGTGCAGCCCGGTCAGAAAACCACGGCGGGGCAGGCGATGCGCGTACGCGGCGACCACCGGCGCGACGGTCACGTACATCAGCATCTTGATGGTGAGCGCGGTCCCCAGCACCGCCGCGGCCGCGCCGCCCGCCAGATCGTAGGCCAGCAAACCCAGTGCGACGGTGGTCAATCCGGTGCCGAACAGACCCGAGACTTGCGCGGTGAACAGTCGCAGATAGTCCCGATTGCGGAAGAGGGAGGTGAGCATGGGGGCGGATTGCATCGGAATTCTCCTCTTCTTGGTGTTCTACGGGAGGGACGTTAATACCCCTTGGGGGTATGTGCAACCCTGGTTCCTGTGATGCACCCCACGGGTCCCGGAAAGACCCCGGCCTGTTGACGAAATACCATAGGGGGGTATGGTAGCGGCGAGAACGCAGCCGGAACCGGCTGTCCCGAGCGAAGAGGAGCCCAAGTCATGAGCACCACCACCGTCACCGTCACCGGAATGACCTGCGGCTGCTGCGCGAACTCCGTGAGCAAGGAGGTCGGCAAGATCTCCGGCGTCACCGGCGTGAACGTGGATGTCGCCAGCGGCCGCGCCGTCGTCGACAGCGACGCCCCGATCGCGCCCGGCGCCCTCGCCACCGCGGTCGCCGACGCGGGCTACACCCTCGCGGACTGATCCGGCATTCACCCCGAAAGCGGCAGACACTCCTCGGTGTCTGCCGCTTTCGCGTGTTGCCACGCCGACATTCGCCGATGGCGAGGGATTCTCGCGAACTTATGGCAACCTATCCGGTGCTTCAGCGAAGGCTGGGATGCGGATCGAGGAGCGGTATATGGGGAAGATGGGTAGGCGGAAGCGGTCTCGGCTCATTACGCAGGGACTGATGACTTCCGGCAAGACGCGGCCGGAGGCCGCGCAGGTGACGCGGGACGCGGCCGTCGCCGCCGAGCCGGTGGCCGCGGTGGCCGTCGCGGAGCAGCCGGTCGTGGCGCAGGCTGCCGCGGCCGCGGTGTCGGAATCCGCTGCCGGGCAGCCGGACATCAAGGCGCTGGCCGAGCGGGTCAAGGCGCGCCGCAAGGAGCACGGCTGGACGCAGGCCGATGTGGCGAAGAAGGGCGGCCCGTCCGCGGGTTCGATCAGTCAGATCGAGCGGTGCCTGATCGAGGAGCCCGCCGAGGATCTGCTGGCCAAGCTCGACACGGCGCTGGAATGGCCGTCGGGTACCGCGGACGGCATCGTGCGCGGACTGGTCGGCGCGGCGAGCTGATCGTGCCGACCGCCCGGCCGAGGTGACGAGGCCCCGATCGGATCACCGATCGGGGCCTGGCCGTCTTCGAAGCGATTGCGCGCCGGGTGATTACGTGTGCGCCGCGCCGTCGATGCGGATCTCGGTGCCACTGATGAAGCGGCCGTCGTCGGAGACCAGCATGGCGATGACGCCCGCCACGTTCTCCGGGCCCGCGAGCTCTTCCGGATTGTCCTGCGGCAGTACGGCGATCAGGCGGCCGAACAGCGACCAGTCGGAGTCCTGCGGCAGGTAGCCGGGGGTGGCGTCGGTGATGCCGGACTTGATGCCGCCGGGCGCCACGCTCACCGCGCGCAGACCCTGCTTGCCGTATTCGAGGGCCAGCACGTGGGTCAGCGTCTGAACGCCGCCCTTGCTCGCGGAGTACGCGGCCATGTAGGGGTGCGCGAAGGTGGCCGAGGTGGAACTGAAGTTGACGACCGTGCTGCGCGGGTTCGCCAGCAGCGCGGGCAGGGCCTCCCGGGTCACCAGGAAGGTGCCGGTGAGGTTGACATTGATGATCTGGTTCCACAGGTCGAGGGACGTCTCGTGGGTGTGAGCCGCGCGCAGCATGCCTGCCGCGTTCACCACCGCGTCCAGCCCGCCCAGCGCCTCGACGGCGGTGCGCACACCGGCGATGACCTCGGCCTCCTGGCCGATGTTCATCTCGACCGTGGTCAGGCGCGCGTCGGTGCCGGCCTCGGCGGCCTGCTTGCGGGTCAGTTCCAGGCCCTCGACATTGACGTCGGCCCCGGCGACGACCGCGCCTTCGGACAGCAGGCGGAGGACGGTGGCCTGGCCGATGCCGGATCCGGCACCGGTAACCAGAATGCGGCGCTGCTCGAGACGGTTCATGGGTCACTTCCTGATCGGTTGAACCAGCTTCGTCGGTGAAGCTAGTTTCTGACACGATATGCCGAAAATGGCACGCAACGCCAGGAAACGTTTTCGGTCTCGGTACAGTTCCCGGGTGAGCAGCGAGCGAAACCGTGCCGGCCGACCGGCCCTGAGTGAGACCCGCCGCGCGGCCACCCGCCGCGAAGTCGCGACGGTGGCCGCGCACCTGTTCATCGAAAACGGTTACGCCGCGACCACGGTCGAGGAGATCGCCGCGGCCGCCGGCATGGGCCTGCGCACCTTCTACCGCTATTTCGCGGGCAAGGAGGACGTGGTCGCGCCGCTGCTGGCCATCGGCACCCAGGCCTGGGCCGACGAGCTTTCCGCGTGCCCGCCGGAACTGCCGCTGCGTGAGGCGCTGAGCCGGTCCTATCGGATCGCGACCGTGGGCACGCTGGCCGCGGAGGGCATCGTCGAGAACCGGCTGCGGCCGCTGGTGCGGGCCGCCACCCAGCTCCCGGCGCTGCGCGCGACCTGGCTGCGAGTGCAGTACGACTGCGAGACCCAGCTCATCCCGATCATCGCCGCCCGCACCGGCCGCGCCGCCGACGACCTCGATGTGGCGCTGGCCGCGGCCATGGCCAATACCGCCGTGCGGCTGGCCACCGAACTGTGGGCCGCGGGCGAGGAATCCGGTTCCGCCGCCGATGTTCTCGACACCTGTCTGGCCCGGCTGGCCACCGACAGCCTGCTGTAGCAGCCCGACCGGGCACTGTGGCGTTCGATACCCCTGGGGGGTGGCCGCCCGTCGGCGACTAGGATGGGTGACGTGGCTGATCAGCGCGTTGCGCCGGGAGCGACCGGATACGTCCGGCTGCTCGGTGTGCTGGCGCTGCTGCTCGGGATCGCGGCCATGCACGCCGGTGTCTTCTCGGCGGGCCACGATATGCCCGCGGCCTCCGGGCCGAGTGTGGTGGTGGCCGAATCGATGGCGGCCTCGGGTCACGCGCCCGGTCCCCAGGGCGATCATTCCGGCGGGCACACGAGCTCGCACGGCTGTGACTACCTGATCCTGACCGGGCTGCTGCTCGGCATCGGCCTGGTTCTCCTGGGCTGGATCACCGACAGGTCCCGCGATGTCCGTCCACCGGCGCTCGCGACGTGGCGGATTCACCGCGAGCGTCCCCCGCCCTGGACCTCGCTCTCCCTCTCCGAACTGTCGATTCTGCGGATCTGACAGGTCGTGCGCCGCGCCCGGATCCGGGTTCGCGGCCGACCTTCCGATCCCGGCCGACGCCCGTGCGGGCGCGCCCAGAACTCGACAACTCAGGGAGAAATCATGTCCTCCAACCGTTCCCCGCTCGCGCGTCCGCTGACCCGGCGCGGGCTGTTCGCCGTCGGCGCCGGCACCGCGGCCGCCGTGACGCTGGCCGCCTGCTCGAAGAATCCGGCCCCGGCGCGTGGGCTCGTGACACCCGACTCCGAGGCCGTGCGGGCCGCCGAGGCCGCTCGCCGCGCGGCGGGCGCGGCCGTGCGCGAGGTGAGCCTGCGCGCCGAACCGACTGTGGTCGACCTGGGTGGCGTGCGGGTGCCGACCTGGGCTTTCGGCGGCCGGGTGCCCGGACCCGAGATCCGTGTCTCCAAGGGTGAGGTGGTGCGTGCCGACGTCACCAATGCGCTGCCCGCCCCGACCACCGTGCACTGGCACGGCATCGCACTGCGCAATGACATGGACGGTGTCCCCGACGTCACGCAGCCGCCGATCGCGCCCGGCGGGACCTTCCGCTACGAGTTCACCACGCCCGACCCCGGCACCTACTTCTTCCACCCGCACGTCGGCGTCCAGCTCGACCGCGGCCTGTACGCGCCGCTCATCGTGGAGGACCCGGCCGACGGCACGGACTACGACGTGGAAGCCATAGTGGTACTGGATGATTGGCTCGACGGCGTCGACGGCCGCGACCCCGACCGGGAGTTGCGGCAGCTGCGGGACCAGGGCATGGCCGGGATGAACATGGGCGGGTCCGGCATGAACCACGGCGGCATGAACATGGGCGGAGGCGGTATGTCCATGTCGGCCGACCCCAACGCGCCGCTCGGCTCCGATGCCGGGGACGTCACCTACCCCTACTTCCTCATCAACGGCAAACTCGGCACCGACCCAACGGTATTCACCGCCCGGCCCGGTCAGCGCATGCGGCTGCGGATCATCAATGCCGCCGCCGACACCGCGTTCCGGGTCGCGCTGGGCGGGCATCAATTGCGCGTCACCCACACCGACGGCTTCCCGGTGCGGCCCGTCACCACCGCGAGCCTGCTCATCGGCATGGGTGAACGCTACGACGCCATCGTCGAACTGACCGACGGCGTCTTCCCGCTGGTCGCCACCGCGGAGGGTAAGAGCGGCCGCGCCTTCGCGCTGGTCCGCACCGGCGGCGGCACCCCGCCCCCGGCCGACGCGCGACCCGCAGAACTCGCCGTCGCCCCGCTCACCGCGGACGGCCTGACCTCCGCCGAACCCGTTCGGCTCCAGCCGAAACAGCCCGACCGGACTCTCGACGTCACCCTCGGCTCGGACATGAAGAGCTACGTCTGGACCATCAACGGCAAGGCCTACCCCGACCACGCCATGCTGGATGTCTCCCAGGGGCAGCGCATCCGTCTGCGCTTCCGCAACCAGTCGATGATGTTCCACCCCATGCACCTGCACGGCCACACCTACCAGGTCGTCAATCGCGACGGCACGGGCCCGCGCAAGGACACGTCGATCGTCACCCCCATGCAGACCGTGGAAGTCGACTTCGACGCCGACAACCCGGGCCAGTGGATGCTGCACTGCCACAACGCCTATCACGGCGAAGCGGGGATGATGGGCATCCTGTCCTACGTGCGCTGAGGATCGGTGGCCGCCCGCCGGTCCATGGCCGTGGACCGGCGGCCGAGCCGCTCGCGCTCGGTCCCTGAATCCGTTGTAGCGCAGCACCATCGGTGGGCTGATGTCCGATTTATCGAGACTGAGTGTCTATGGTCAATGCTGACTGTTCAGGAGAAGGTCAGAACGTATAGTCGGGCTGTGCCGAAGCTGTGGAACGAGACGATCGAGGCGCACCGGGGTCAGGTGCGGGAGGCGATCCTGGACGCGGCGGGCACGCTGGCCTCCGATCGCGGGCTGCGCGGGGTGACGATGTCGCAGATCGCGGAGCGGGCCGGGATCGGGCGGGCCACGCTGTACAAGTACTTCTCCGATGTCGAGACCATCCTGCGGACCTGGCACGTGCGCCGGATCGACGGGCACCTGCGCGAACTCGCCGCGGTGCGCGACGGTGTGGGCACGCCGGGGGAGCGGCTGGCGGCGGTGCTCACCGGCTACGCGCACATCGCCCGGCGAAGCCGCGGCCACGATCGGGAATTGGTGACCTTCCTGCATCCCGACGAGCAGGTCGTCCACGCGCACAACCAGCTTCGCGAGTTGATCGGTCAATTGGTCGAGGAGGGAGTGCGTTCCGGCGACCTGCGCGACGACGTGCCCGCCGTCGAACTCGCCGCATACAGCCTGCACGCCCTGGGCGCGGCCGCCGAGGCGAGCGACGACGCGGGCATCGCCCGGCTGGTCGCGCTCACGATGGGTGCGCTGATGTCCCGCCCCTGACCGGGAACCGGGCGCGCCGGAGCCCGGAGTGGCAGGATCGATGCCGTGAACGAACCATTGCACCCCAATGACATTCGGATCTCCGATGTCGAGCGTCGGGCGGGTGAGGAACGGCTGCGCAAGGCCGTCGATGCCGGGCTGCTCGACCTCGGCGAGTACGACACCCGCGTGCAGGCGATCTGGCAGGCGCGCACCCGTGGCGATCTGGCCGTGGTGGAGGCGGATCTGCCGGAGCACAAGGAGCCCGGACGCTCGGGCGGGCGGATCGCCATGATGGTGCTGACCATCGTGTGGCTGTCGCTGAGCGGGCTGAGCCTGGTCGTGTGGCTGCTGCTCGGGGTCACCCTGGAGTGGCTCTACCCGTGGTGGGTGTGGGTGCTGGTGCCGCCGGGCGTGGTGCTGGGTACGTTGCGCGCGTTCGGAATCGGGCGCAAGTAGCGCGGCTCGGTCAGGGGCTGTGGGGCCTCGGCGGGCGCGGCAGGATGTGCCTGGTTGGGTACCGCGCCCGCCGAGGGGACTGCCGTGTACAGCGTCCGATCCCGTCGTACGCGCGGAACCGCGGAGGCCGCCAAGGGCGAGCGGCCAACGTCGACAAGGCTAGGGCGGTGGTCGTCGGGTCCGGGGTGTACCGCGGGGTCACGCCTCTGCGGATTTGGGCCACGCCACGGATGTGCGTGCCGTGCGGCGCGCGGGGGTCGGACGAGGGGCGCGCGGGCGACACGCCCAAGATCGCTCGAAATTAGCTGAAGAATTGCTCAATTGGGCCGGTCGCGGGGATCGGATGGGAGATCATCGGCGACATGCTCGACGACTCCTGGTGTGTCCGTTCGATACACAGCGCTGCCGTGCTGGTCGAGTTCGCCACTAGCCGCGCGATGACCACAGCCGCCGTCCTGGCCGGGACGGGGCTCACCGAGGCAGATCTCGACGACCCGGACATCGAGATCGATATCGCCCAGGAGTTCCGGCTCGTCGAGAATATCCTGGACGCCACCGGCGACGAGCCGGGTGTGGGCCTGCTGGCCGGGTTTTCGGTGCACCTGAGCATGCTCGGCAGCCTCGGCATCGCCCTGAGCAGTTGCTCCACCGTCCGCGAGATGGTCGAGCTGTGGGCGCGGCACGCCGAATTGTCGTTCGCCTACTGCCGATTCGGCATCGCGGACGCACCGGACCGGGTACTGGTCGCCCTCGACACCGGGCCGGTGCCGCCACGACTGCGCCGCTTCGCCATCGAACGCGACCTGGCGGCGCTGCGCATCATTCAGCGCGAGCTGCTGAACTGGGACATCCGGGTGCGCCGCCTGGAGCTGACCCTGCCCTACGCGCCGGTCTACGAGGCGGTCGGCATGCTGCTCGGGATCGGCGATATCGGCTACGACCGGCCCGCCGACGTGCTGGTCCTCGATGCCGCCGACCTGCGACGCCCTATGCCGCAAGCGAATTCGATGCTGCGCCGCCAGTACGAGCAGCTGTGCGCCGAGATCGTGGAACGCCGCCGCGCCCGGGTCGGGCTGGCCGGCCAGGTGCGGGCCCTGCTCATGCGCCACGGCCGTGCCATCGACCAGGCCACCATCGCCGCCGACCTGCACATGAGCGTGCGCACCCTGCGCCGCCGCTTGGCCGACGAGGGCACCACCTTCCGGGAACTGGCCTGCGAGACGACGGGCCTGCTCGCGGAGGAATTGCTGGCCGCCGGATTCACCGTCGACACGGTGGCCACGCGACTCGGCTACACCAGTGTGTCGGCGTTCGCGACGGCGTTCCGGGATTGGAAGGGGCAGACCCCCGGGCAGTTCGCCCGTTCGGAGCCCGCGCCGCCGAACCGACGGCTGCGCCGCTAGCCGCGTGCAGCCGTGCATACGGCCGCCAAACTGAATCAGGTTTCAACAGCGGCTCGATAACCGCTGTATGAACTGCACTTTCACCCCGCGTGTGCGACAGATCACACGCGGGGTTCGATGCTGCCGGTATTGACCGGGATGGGCTTTTCGAGCATGGTGTCCGAAGAACTAAGCGCTTAGTAAGTTGCCTGCTCGCCGGACCGAACCGACCATCGGAGGACTCTCACATGACCAGATTCGAGGGCAAGACCGCCATCGTCACCGGCGCGAGCCGTGGGATCGGGCTCGGCATCGCGCAGCGCCTGGTGGACGAAGGTGCGCGGGTCGTCATCACCGCCCGCAAGCAGGAGGCCCTCGACGAGGCGGTGGCCGCGCTGGGCGGACCGGACAAGGCGCTGGCCGTGGCCGGTCGCGCCGACGACGTGGCCCACCAGGCCGAGACGGTGAAGCGGGCCGTGGACACCTTCGGCAGCGCCGACCTGCTGGTCAACAACACCGGCATCAACCCGGTCTACGGGACCATGATGCAGCTCGACCTCGAGGCCGCCCGCAAGATCGTCGAGGTCAACTGCCTGGCCGCGCTGTCGTGGGTGCAGCAGGCCTACGGCGCGTGGATGAAAGATCACGGCGGCGCGGTCGTGAACGTCTCCTCGGTGGCCGGGATCAAGCCCGCGCCCGGAATCGGTTTCTACGGCGCGAGCAAGGCGATGCTGACCCACATCACCCAGGAACTCGCGGTCGAGCTCGGCCCGGACATCCGGGTGAACGCGGTCGCTCCGGCGGTGGTGAAGACCAAGTTCGCGACCGCGCTGTACGAGGGCCGCGAGGAAGCCATCGCTGCCACCTACCCGCTCAAGCGCTTGGGCGTGCCCGAGGACATCGCGAGCGTGGTGGCGTTCCTGCTCTCGGCCGACTCCGCCTGGCTCACCGGGCAATTGCTCGTCGTCGACGGCGGCATCACCCTCACCGGCGGCGTCTAGTGGCGGACATGCAGGCGTGGCGGGTCCACGAACTGGGCGAGCCCGCGACGGTGATGCGCCTGGACACGGTCGCCCGTCCCGAGGCCGGACCGGGGCAGCTGGTCGTGCGGGTGCTCGGCGCGGCCGCGAACTTCCCGGACGTCCTGATGTGCCGCGGCCTGTACCAGGTGAAGCCGGCGCTGCCGTTCACCCCGGGCGTCGAGCTGTGCGGTGAAGTGGTCGCCCTCGGCGAGGACGTGACCGGTTTCGCCGTCGGCGAGCGCGTACTGGGTGGGACCACCCTGCCGCACGGCGGGTTCGCCGAGTACGCGGTGATGAACGCGAATCAGACCTTCTCCGCGCCATCGGATCTCGACGACGCCGAGGCGGCGGCCCTGTACATCGGCTACCAGACCGGCTGGTTCGGCCTGCATCGGCGCGCCGCCCTGCGCCCGGGAGAGACCCTCCTGGTGCACGCGGCCGCGGGCGGTGTCGGCAGCGCCGCCATCCAGCTCGGCAAGGCCGCCGGCGCCCGGGTCATCGGCGTGGTCGGCGGTCCGGAGAAGGCGGAGTACGCCCGCGAGCTCGGCGCGGACATCGTGATCGACCGCAGGACACAGGATTTCGTCGAGATCGTGAAGGCCGCCACCGACAATCGCGGCGCGGACGTCATCTACGACCCGGTCGGCGGCGACACCTACGCGCGGTCGACCAAGTGCGTCGCGTTCGAGGGTCGCATCCTGGTGGTCGGTTTCGCGGGCGGTGAGATCCAAAGCGCCGCCCTGAACCACGCGCTGGTGAAGAATTATTCGATCGTCGGACTGCACTGGGGTCTCTACAACGCCCACGACCGCGCGGCGGTCGCCCACTGCCACCGGGAATTGACCCGGCTGGCCGCTGACGGCGCGATCCGGCCCCTGGTCAGTGAGCGACTGGCCCTGGCGGACCTCGCCGACGGCGTTCAGCGCCTGGCCGACGGCAAGACCGTCGGCCGTGTCGTCTACACCCCCTAGTCCCCTCGGGAGAACCCTATGAGCAACGAAACACAGCGGGTAGCGATCGTCACCGGGGCCGCGCGCGGCATCGGCGCGGGCGTGGCACGACGGCTGGCGGCCGACGGGATGGCCGTCGCCGTGCTGGATCTCGACGAATCCGCCTGCAAGCCGGTGGTCGCCGAGATCGAGGCGGCCGGTGGCCGGGCCGTCGCCCTCGGCGCGGACGTGTCCGACGAGCAGTCGGTGACGGCCGCGGTGGAACGGGTGGCCGCCGAGCTCGGCGCGCCGACCGTGCTGGTCAACAACGCGGGCATCATCCGCGACAACATGCTGTACAAGATGACCGTCGACGACTGGGACGCCGTCATGGGCGTGCACCTGCGCGGCGCGTTCCTGTGCACCAAGGCCGTACAGAAGTACATGGTGGAGCAGAGCTTCGGTCGCATCGTGAACCTGTCGAGCACCTCGGCGCTGGGCAATCGCGGCCAGGCCAACTACTCCGCCGCCAAGGCCGGGATCCAGGGCTTCACCAAGACCCTCGCCTTCGAACTCGGCAAGTTCGGCGTCACCGCCAACGCGATCGCGCCCGGCTTCATCGAGACCGAGATGACCCACGCCACCGCCGAACGCCTGGGCATGTCCTTCGAGGACTTCCGCCAGGCCCTCATCGCGACCATCCCGGTCGCGCGGTCGGGCAAGCCGGAGGACATCGCGCACACCGTCTCGTTCCTGGTCAGCGAGGGCGCGGGCTTCGTTTCCGGCCAGGTCATCTACGTGGCCGGCGGGCCGAAGAACTAGCGGCGCAGCACGATCGGAACGGAAGGAACGCGAACGATGCAGGTATTCCAGGGTTTGCCCGAGCTGGAGAAGGCCGTCGGCACCCATCTGGGTTACAGCGACTGGCACACCGTGACCCAGCAGCAGATCGACCTGTTCGCCGACGCGACCGGCGACCACCAGTGGATCCACGTCGACGCCGAACGCGCCGCCGCGGGACCGTTCGGGGCGACCGTGGCGCACGGCTTCCTGACCCTGTCGCTGCTGCCGATGCTCACCGACAGCGTGTACACGGTCGAGGGGCTGTCGATGGGAATCAACTACGGCGCCAACAAGGTTCGCTTCCCAGCCCCCGTGCCGGTCGGTTCCCGGGTCCGGGCGGGCGTCGAACTGGTGTCGCTGACCCCGACGAACGCCGGCGTGCAACTGGTCGCGCGGGTCACGGTGGAGATCGACGGCTCCGCCAAACCGGCCTGCGTCGCCGAGCACGTCGCCCTGCTGGTGCCGTGATGAGCGCGCCGAACACCGCCCCGGCGGGCGGCGAGCTGCCCGGGCTGGACCTGACCCGGCTCGCCACGTGGCTGGACGGCGCCCGGCCCGGCTTCGCGGCCGGGCCGCTGGCCGGACGGTTGATCTCCGGCGGCCGCTCCAACCTCACCTATGTGGTGGGAGACGGTGTCTCCGAATGGATCCTGCGCCGCCCGCCGCTGGGACACGTGCTGGCCACCGCACACGATATGGGCCGCGAGTTCCGGGTCATGAGCGCGCTGGCCGACACCGCCGTCCCGGTCCCGCGCACCTATGTGCTGTGCACCGACCCCGATATCCTGGGCGCGCCGTTCTATCTCATGGAAAACGTTGCGGGCGTGCCCTATCGGGAGGCGGCCGAACTCGAGGCGCTCGGACCGGAGCGGACCCGGGTGATCTCCGAGGGTATGGTCGACGCGCTGGCCGCACTGCACAGCGTCGACCCGGAATCGGTGGGGCTCGGGGACTTCGGGAAGGCGAGCGGCTTCCTGACCCGGCAGGTGCACCGCTGGAAGAAGCAGCTCGACGCCTCCTACACCCGCGATCTACCCGCCGCCGAAGCGCTGTACGCGCTGCTGGCCGCGGAGCAGCCCGAGCAGTCGCCCGACGGGATCGTGCACGGCGACTACCGGCTCGACAATGTCCTCGTCGACGCCCAGGACCGGGTGGCCGCCGTCGTCGACTGGGAGATGGCCACCGTCGGCGACCCGCTCACCGACGTCGCCCTGCTGACCCTGTATCAGCGGCTGGGTGATCTGGGCGTGCCCGGCGACATGTCCGGCGCCCCCGGCTATCTCACCGAGGACGAGACCCTCACCCGCTACGCCGAGCACAGCGGCCGCGACCTCGCGAACTTCGGGTTCTACCGGGGACTGGCCGCCTTCAAACTGGCCGCCATCCTCGAAGGCATCCACTACCGCTACCTGCACGGCCAGACCGTGGGCACCGGATTCGACACCATCGGCGACGCCGTCGAACCCCTGCTGCAGGCCGGGATCGACGCCGTGAAGGAGACCGGCCGATGACCGCCACGGTGCGAGACGAACTCCGGCGCGCGGCGGGAGCCCACGCGGCCGCCGACCCGGACGCCGAGATCGCCACCGCGGTCGCGGCCGCCTACTGCGCCGACGTCGCTGTCGAAGCGGCCGAGGAAGCGGTGCAGTTGCACGGCGGTATCGGCATGACCTGGGAATATCCGGCGCACTTGTATCTCGAGCGCGCCAAGGCGGACCAGATCGGTCTGGGCAGTGCTGGGCGTCACCGCGCGACGCTCGCCACCCTGATCGATCTCCCGATGGTGGGGCACGGAATCGGGGACTGAGGAGCACCCAGACCGGCCGCCCCGCCCGAAACGGTGCCGTGACACTCGCTGTCACGGCACCGTTTTCGTCTGCGCCGAGCTGTCGGGGGCGCGGTTCAGGGCGCGATGGTGAACGACGCCGGATCGAGTGCGCGCTTGAGGATCTTCCCGGAAGGGCCCTTGGGCAGTTCGCCGCCGATGGCGAACACGCGCGGCACCTTGTAGGCCGAGAGCCGTTGCTTGGCCCAGTCCCGCACAGCGCCGGCGTCGAGAGCGACACCGGGACGCGGCACGATCGCCGCGGCGATCTCCTCGCCGTAGTGATCGTCGGGGATGCCGACGACGGCCGCCTCGACGATATCGGGGTGCTGATAGAGCACCTCTTCGACCTCGAGGGGGTAGACGTTGTAGCCGCCGCGGATGATCATCTCCTTGACCCGCCCGGCGATGCGCAGATCGCCCTCGGCGTCCAGGGATCCCAGATCGCCGGTCCGCAGCCAGCCGTCGCGCAGGGCTTCACCGGTCGCGTCGGGACTGTTCCGATAGCCCTTCATCACGACCGGCCCGCGCAGGAAGATCTCGCCGATCTCCCCGGGCGGCAGCACTTTTCCGTCCGGATCGCGCACCTCGATCGCACAGCCCGGCAGTGCCCGGCCCACGAAGCCCGGCTTGGCGGGCAGATCGAGCGGGCGATAGGTGGCGGCCCCGGCGGTCTCGGTGAGGCCGTAGCCCTCCCGGATGACGCAGCCGAAGCGTTCCTGGAAGGTGCGCAACACTTCCCCGGGCAGCGACGCGCCGCCCGAGGACGCCATGCGCAGGCTCTCGAAACCGGAGCGGTCCAGGCCGTCGGCGGCGCGCAGCATGGCATTCCACATGGTCGGCACCCCCGAGACGAAGGTGAGCCGGTCACGCTGGATCATCGCCAGCAGCCGGGCCGGATCGAACCGCGACAGCAGCGACAGACTCGCCCC
This sequence comes from Nocardia sp. NPDC005825, assembly GCF_040630175.1. Lineage (NCBI taxonomy): Bacteria > Bacillati > Actinomycetota > Actinomycetes > Mycobacteriales > Nocardiaceae > Nocardia > Nocardia sp. NPDC005825. Next base: position 942,908 of record NZ_JBEXXC010000001.1, on the reverse strand, counting down.
GGCGTACAGGGTGACCGCCATGACACAGGCCTGCCCGAAGACGTGGAACAGCGGCAGCGACGTCCCGCCGCGGTCCTCGGGGCCAACCTCGAAGACGGTCGCGAAGGTCCGCGCGCAGGCGATGAGATTGCCGTGGGTGAGCTCCGCGCCCTTGGGCCGGCCGGTGGTTCCGGAGGTGTAGATCAGGGTGGCGGTGTCGTCGTCGCGTACCGGATACGGCTGTTCCGGAGTCGAATTCGCGACGAGCAGACCCCGCAGCTCCGGTTCCAGCAGTACCCGATCACCGTGTCCCACACCGAGATCGTCGCGCAGGTGGGCCAGGACGGCGGTGATCCGGTCGCGCAGGTCCGCGTAGGACCACACGGAGTCCTCGTCCCCGCGCACCGCGATCCGGTCGGGCGCGGTGGCGGCGTGGGTCCAGATGACGTCGGCGGTAGTGGCCATGTGCGTGTGTCTCCGGGGATCTCGTCAGCCGAGGGCCGCGAACGCGGCGTTCGCGTACCCGTGGGTCCGGGGATTGCCGAGCAGGCCGGTGCCCATCTTGTTCATCACGTACGAGACGGTGGCCCGCCGCTCGGTGTCGATCGCGATGAGCGACCCACCCCAGCCGCCCCAGTAGCAGGCGCGGCGATCGGGAATGTGCGGCGCCGAGGGCGAGGCCAGCGCGAAACCGATGCCGAAGCGCAGCGGCACCCCGAGCACCAGATCGACGCCGTCGGACTGGGTGCGGAAGATCAGATCGATGGTCTCCGGCGACAGCAGCCGTACCCCGTCGACCTCACCGCCGCAGGCGATCACCGATTGGATGCGGGCCAGCGCACGGGCATTGCCGTGGCCGTTGGCCCCGCCGATCTCCGCGCGCCGCCACTCGGGCGTCGCGGCGGTCGCCGCATCGCCGGGCGGGCCGCTGAAGGCCCGCAGCATGAAGACTCCCGCGGCCATCGCGGCGGGATCGATCGGAACCTGTGGCGGCGGAACGACATTGCTGACCCGCTCGAACTCCGACTCGGGCAGCCCGATGTGGAAGTCCGCGCCCAGCGGACCGGAGATCTCCTCGGCGACGAAGCGGCCCAGGGTGCGGCCGTCCACGCGACGAATCAGCTCGCCCAGCAGGTGCCCGTAGTTGAACACGTGGTACCCCGACGCGGTCCCCGGCTCCCACCACGGCTCCTGCGCGGCCAGCCGCGCGGCCGCCGCCGGCGCGTCGTACATGTCCGGGACCGTCATCGGCTGTTCCCAGGCCGCGACGCCCGAGGTGTGCGACAGCAGGTGCCGGACCAGCACCTGCTCCTTGCCCGCCGCCGCGAACTCCGGCCAGTAGTCCGACACCGGGGCGTCGACGTCGAGCAGGCCGCGGTCGACCAGGATCAGCGCGGCCAGCGCCGTCACGGTCTTGGTGCAGGACCAGACATTGGTGATGGTGTCGCGCTGCCAGGGCAGTGTCCGCTCCGGATCGGCCCAGCCGCCCCAGATATCGACCACCGGAACCCCGTCGACGGTGACCGCGATGGCCGCGCCGAGTTCTTCGCCGGAGTCGATATTGCGGGCCAGCAGCTCGCGCAAGGCCGTGAAACGCTCGTCGCAGCGGCCCGCGATCGTCGCGGATGAGGTCGTCGGTTCGGGCATCGCTGATCTCCTGAGTGCTTCGACGTCGTCGGACGCACTCTATCTCAAACTTGACGCCGCATTCGGAAATGGCGAAATCTGTTGGGGCACAGTCAGGATGACGCGTCAAGAATCCGGACTTGAATCCGGAATCAAGTTCGGATAACGTTCCTGGCGAGTCAGTAACCACTGTGCGCGACCCACGATCAGGAGTTGTCGATGTTCGAGCTGTCGGAGCGGGCCCGCGGATACCGGGACGAGCTGCTCGCCTTCATGGACGAGCGCGTCTATCCGGCCGAAGCGGTGTACGAGGCGCAGATGGCGGAATCCGGGGATCCGCACTTCCATCCGCCGGTGCTCGAGGAGCTCAAGACCGAGGCCCGCAAGCGCGGCCTGTGGAACCTCTTCCACCCGCACCCGGAATGGGGCCCGGGCCTGACCAACCTGGAGTACGCGCAGCTGGCCGAGATCATGGGCCGCAGCGTGGTTCTCGCGCCCGAGGCCACCAACTGCAACGCCCCCGACACCGGCAATATGGAGGTGCTGACCCTGTTCGGCACCCCCGAACACCAGGAACAGTGGCTGCGCCCGCTGCTCGACGGCGAGATCCGCTCGGCGTTCGCCATGACCGAACCCGCGGTCGCCAGCTCCGACGCCACCAATATCCAGCTGCGGATGGAACGAGACGGCGACGAGTACGTGCTCAACGGCCGCAAATGGTGGACCTCCAACGCCCTGCACAAGAACTGCAAGGTCATGATCGTGATGGGCAAGACCGATCCCGACGCGCCGACCCACCGGCAGCAGTCGATGATGGTCGTGCCCATGGACACCCCCGGCGTCACCGTGGTGCGCGGACTGCCGGTCTTCGGCTACCAGGACCGCGAGGGCCACGCCGAGGTGCTCTTCGAGAACGTGCGCGTGCCCGTCACCGCCCTGCTCGCCGGTGAGGGCGACGGGTTCATGATCAGCCAGGCCCGCCTGGGCCCCGGCCGCATCCACCACTGCATGCGCGCCGTCGGCATGGCCGAGCGCGCCCTGGACCTGATGATCGACCGGGCGCAGTCGCGTGTCACCTTCGGCGAGCCGGTGGCCAACCGGGCCAATATCCAGGACTGGATCGCCGAGGCGCGCATCGAGATCAATATGGCCCGGCTGCTCACCCTGCAGGCCGCGTACCTGATGGACACCGTCGGCAACAAGGCCGCCCGCACCGAGATCGCCGCCATCAAGGTCGCGGCCCCGAACGTGGCGCTGAAGGTGATCGACCGCGCCATCCAGGTGCACGGCGGCGCGGGCGTCTCCGACGACTTCCCGCTCGCCAGCATGTACGCCCACATGCGCACCCTGCGCCTGGCCGACGGACCCGACGAGGTGCACAAGCGTTCCATCGCCCAGTGGGAACTGCGGCGTCGCGACCCCGAGTGGGGAAAGCGCGCCCGCTAGCCGCGCGCCGGAAGTTCTCCAGTGGCTGCGAGACTGTACCGGTGACCGGATCAGAGGATCGCTCGCGCGCGGACGAGACGCGGGCACGGCTGCTGGACGCTGCGATCGTCGCCTTCGCCGAGCGCGGCTTCCACGGCTCCACCACCCGCGACATCACCTCGATCGCCGGATTGAGCACCGCGGCCATCTATGTGCACCACCGCTCCAAGGAGGAACTGCTCTACCAGGTTTCGCGCGCCGGGCACGAGAACACCCTGGTCCGGCTGCGCGACGCACTGTCCTCCTCCGACGACCCGGTGGAGCAATTGGTCGCGGTGATGCGCGATTTCGCCATCGACCACGCGCGCGGGCACACCGGCGCGCGGGTCGTGAACTACGAGCTCGCGGCCCTGAGTCCCGAGCATCAGCGCGAGATCAAGGATGTCCGCCGCGTCATCGACACCGAGATGCGGCAGCTCATCGAACGCGGCGTCACGGCGGGCGTGTTCGACAATCCGAATCCGCGCATGGCCGCGGTGGCGCTGCTGTCGCTGGGTATCGACCTGGCCCGCTGGTACCGCGACGACGGGCCGCTCTCCCCGGAGGAGATCGGCGACTACTACGTCGATCTCGCGCTGCGGATCGTCGGGGCGCGCCGCTAGGTCAGGACTGGGCACGGCCCTGCTGCCACTCCGGCCATGGGATCGACCAGTCGCCGTTCTGCCAGATGTCGAGCGGCTCGCCGCCGGTATTGCGGACCTCCACCACATCGCCGGGGACGACGAAGTCGAAGAACCAGGTGGCGTCGTCGGGGGAGATGTTGAGGCAGCCGTGCGAGACATTGGTATTGCCCTGCGCCCACATGCTCTGCGCCAGTTCGTGGACGTAGATACCGTCGTGGCTGATCCGCACCGCGTGATGGATGGTGGTCCGGTAGCCGAGGCTGGTGTTGGTGGGCAGACCGTAGGACGCCGAATCCATGATCACCGGATCCGTGCGGTCCAGCACCGTGTAGGTGCCCGGCCGGGTCCAGAACGACAGCGTGCGCCCGCCGATCACCGCGGAGCCGCCCATGCCCATCGACGTCGGCATGGAGCGCACCAGGTTTCCGTTGTCGAAGACGTCGATCATCTTGGTGTTGTCGTCGGCGATCGCCACGTGCGCCGCCCCGATGGTCACCGACACCCGCTGATCGCGTTGGCCGAACGCGCCGTCGCCGAGCGGGGCGCCGAACAGGTCCGCCGTCACCGTGATCCGGGTGCCGGGCGCGTGATAGAGCTCGGGCCGCCAATGCGCGTTGCGATCGTCGAGCCAGTACCAGGCCCCCGCGACGGCGGGCGCGGTCACGACCTTCAGCGCGGCTTCGGCCGCCACCCGGTCCACGGCCTCGGTGAAATGCGCGACGAGCACGAAACCGACTCCGTACGTGTCGTTTTCGGCGAGGTCCACCTGGTTCGCCGACCGCAGCGAGACGTCGACGATCCGATCGGGCTGGGGCGTCGTGTAATTCGCGGTCGCGGTGATGTCGCCGGACTCGCCCTTGGCCACGGCTTTCACCGTGTACGTGTGGCCGTAGCCGAGCGGTTCGGCGCTGACCCAGCTCTTGTGGTCGGCGGCCGGCGCGCCGGGCAGCGGGCGGCCGGTCTCGTCGAGCCATTCCACCGAGGTCAGGGTGCCGTCGGTGACGGTCACCGTACCGGGCGCGCGGGCCGACACCGGCTGCGGCGCCGGCGCGGGCTCGAAGTGGATCTTGGCGGGCGTGGGCGGCGCCGAACGGTCCCGGCCACAGCCCGCGAGTACCAGCCCACTCGCTCCGGCGAATCCGAGCAGTAATTGACGGCGTCGCACTGCCATCGCGTGCCTCCTTCACCGGGTGCCGATGATCATGATCAGTGGATCAGCATTCGTCGGCGCGACGCGGCAGCCACGCCGACTGGCGGTGTCTCCACCGATCCGTCGTCCAACCGACACCATTTCTCGACACGCCGCCGGGGACAGGGGGAGTCAGGCGCGCAGCGGGCCGATGGTGACCGCGCCGGGCTGGTCGAAGGTGACCGAGCCGAGCTTGCGCCAATCCCAGTACAGGCGCAGCGGACGGGTGTTGTCGGGCGGGGTGACGATCAGTTCGTTGGCGATCCAGTCGGTCGCGCCGAACTTGTAGGTGAGCGTGGCCGTCGCCGACCGTCCCGGGGCGAGCTCGATGGGGTGGCCGGTCGCGCCGTTGCGCACCGCGTGCTGTCCGGGCTGGCCCCACACCGCCAGGTCCACGCCCGGGTAGCCCTGCGTGCGGCAGGTCTGCGCGGAGATATTGCGCAGCGTGATGTTCGCGGTGCGCAGGTTGGAGCCGAGCTGCTCGCCCGCGGTCACCGAGGCCTGGATCCGCGAGGTGGTGCACCACGGCGCGGACGCGCCGGCGGCGCCGGTGAACGCGGCGGTCGAGCCCGCCAGCGCCGCCGCGGCGAGGGCGAGGGTCAGAATCCGGTATCGCATGATGTCGTCCCTTGATCGTTCGGTACCGGTGGTCGTTCGGTACGACCCGAGATTCGCCGCGCCCACCAACAACCGACCAATGGCCGACTAACGTCCGCGCGGAATACCGGCTCCCGCAGTCGGTTTCGCGCGTCGCGCACAGGTTGCCGTCTACCTCGCGGGCGATGGTTTCGGGCACTGCTCGACTGACCGGTCGTTGTAGGGGGCTGGACACCAGATGAGAACCGACTGGTCCGTCAATTTCCCCCGGTCGCGGCCGCATTTTCTGTCCGAAACTGTAAATCAGCAGCTCTGCCCCCATTTCTGCTGGATTCCCGGGTTGCCGACCCTGTAGCAGGCTGCTAGGAAGTAGCCACATGTTCAGGGTCCATCCATGGCGGATGGGCGAATTCCGGGGGGCGGGATTGATGACCGAGTCGACCATCGGCAGCGCAGGGCATGAGCATCGCGGCGGGGTCCACGACCCCGGCCCACCCGCGCCGCCGAATTTCGGCGGCACGCTGCGGCGACTGCGCGAGCGACGGGGAGTCTCGCGGGAACGGCTGGCCTTCGGGGCGGGGGTGAGCGCCAGCTACATCACCCGGATGGAACGCGGGGAACGCGGCCGCCCCACCGAACAGGTGCTCACCGCCATGGTCCGCTACCTGGACCGGGTCGCCCGCCTGACCATGGCCGAATACCGGTATCTGCACGACCTCGCCGCGCTCGGGCAGCACGCCCCGCCGCGCGACGAGTTGCCCCTGACCTCGGCCATGCTGGACAACCTCGACGTCCATCTGCCGCATCCCGCGGCCTATCTCGACCGTCGCCTGAACGTGCTGGCCGCCAACGCCGTCCATCTGCGCACGTTCCCCGGGCTCGGCGACGACGGCAATTTCCTGCACTGGATGCTCACCGACGATCTCGCGCGGCACGTCCTCGTCGACTGGAACGCCTCGCTGCGCCATGCCATCTCGACCCTGCGCGGGCTGCTGGTCATGGACGAGGGGGAGACCGAGGAGGACGCGCGGGTGCTGGCCGAACTCGGGCGGTTCGAGCCGTTCCGGCGGATCTGGACCGGCGATCACCGCATTCTCACCGGCGCGCCCACGGTCATGCGGCTGCGTGACTCGGTCACCGGGGTGCCGTATTCCCTGATGTGGCAGATCCTGCGGGATCAGTCGGCGACCATGAGTCCGGGGCAGCCGGTCTTCGTGGTCGGACTGCCCACGGCGAGTCAGCCGCAAGACCGGGTGGTCGGTCCGTAGGATCGCCGACGGAGGGGGCCTGGGAGGAGGCGGAAAGCGGTGCCTGCCAACAGTCTCGACCGGTCGATCGTGGTGGGCGTCGATGCCTCCGAATCCGCACTGCACGCGGTGCGCTGGGCCGCGGTCGACGCCGCCCTGCGCGGCGTGCCGCTGCACCTGGTGTTCGCGGTGCCCCCGGTCGCCGACGCGCCCCTGGACGAGAGTCCGGTCCGGCTGCTGCACGACCGGCTGCGCGACACCGCCCAGGCGGCACTCGACGATGCTGCGGAGATCGCCCGGAAAGCGGTGGGGGACCGGCCGGTTCCCGATATCCGCACCTTCCTCGTCGACGAGCCCGCGGTGACCGTGCTCTCGGGGCTGGCCGAGACCGCCTACTTCGTGGTGGTCGGCGTGCGCGGCATGAGCGCCTACCACCGCAGCCTGCTCGGCTCGGTGAGCACCGGCGTGGCGCGGCACGCGCGGGGGCCGGTGGTGGTGGTTCCCGGTGGGACCGAGCCGATTTCGGATCGCCCGGTCGTCGTCGGGGTCGACGGGTCGGTGCACAGCGTCCGCGCGCTCGAGATCGCCTTCGACGAGGCCTCGCGGCGCGATGTGCCGCTGCTCGCGGTGCACGCGTGGGAAGAACTGTCCGGCGACACCCGCAGCCACGCCGAGGCCGCGGAGCTGCTGACCGGCATGCTGGACCGCAATGCCGCCGAATTCCCGGGCGTCGAGGTGAAAACCCTTGTCATGGAGGGGCATCCGGCCCGCATCCTGCTCGATGCCGCCGCGGGAGCGCAATTGCTGGTGGTCGGCAGTCACGGTACCCGCGGATATCCGGGGATGGCGCTCGGTTCGACCGGTCACGCGTTGTTGCACGGCAGTGAATGCCCCATCGCGCTCGTCCGACTGCGCAATTGACCCGCTTCCCGGACGATTTCGCCGCGACATCGCGGTACGGCCTACAAAACCGGTGCGGATGTAACCGTTTCGCCAGGAATCAGACACCCCAGCAATTTCTGGGTACATCCTGCTGAAGCCGGGCTCGCCCCGGAGGCAAGACAATTCAGAGAGTTACGACCATGCGTAGAGCAACGGCGCTCTTCGCCGCATTACTGTTGGCCATCCTTTTTTCCATCACACACCTGACGGCTCCGCGGGCCCATGCCGATGACTGCACCGGTGATTGGGCCATCGGCATCGGCGGACTGGGCGACAACACCTCGTCCATCTTCGCACCGTTCGTGAATCAACCGGTGGGGTACAACTCCGCCGACCCGATGTCGGGGTTGAACGAACTCAACCGGTTGTTCTGGCAGCATCGCAACGAATGTCCCGGCGACCACATCCGGTTGATCGGGCACAGTGAGGGCGCGGGTCTCGTCCACGCCTGGGTCACCGCACACCAGGACGTCGACAACGCCAATGCCATTCTGCTGTCGGATCCCAAACGGGCTCCGGGTCCGGGCTGGGGCGGTTTGTCCTCCACGCCCGGCAGCGGCATCATCGGCTACCCGCTCGCGGGCGTCGACGACTGGTTCGGCGGCTTCCCGGTCCTGACGGTGTGCAACCACGACGACCAGATCTGCGACACCTCGGCCGGCTGGTGGGGCTACCTCTTCGGAGGCGCCCATGGTCGTTACGATTTCAATGTCTGGGACTACGGCGACTGGGATTCCGGCGTCTGGTACCGATGACATCGGTCATCGAACGAATCCGAAGGGGATCAGTAGCCGAAAGGCTCTGGTCCCCTTTGGCTGAACCCATGCCCCATCGAAGTGCACACGGCCGCACCGGAATAGGTGATCTGACAGGTCGCTCCGGCGAAGGAGACCGAGAATTGCGGATCGTGCCCGCTCACCTGCGCGATGGGCGCCAGCGCCGGATTACCGCCCGGCAGTGTGTGACTGCCGTTGGAGTTCCACTCCGGATGCGCCGGGGCCGCGGTCGAATCGATGACGATCGCGGGCACATTCGGCAGCGGCACCTGCGCGCCGAGGTAGAGCACATTCATGACGGCGGCCGGGACCATCAGATCGCATCCCACCGCGCCGTCCGCGGCGATGGAACAGTTCCACCCGCCCAGGCTGAAATATTGAGCATCCCCGACCTGCACCGGGCCGCCCGCCGTGTCGGCGGACGCACCCCCGGCTCCTGACAAACCGGCAACAATCCCGAGAATGCCCCCGCAAATCCATGCGACGGAAACCTTCACAGTTCTGGACACGCCATCTCCCTGATGCGCGAAGAAGAGTTAATGGGTCGAATCGACCATAGAGAAAACGTATCACTCCAGGCTGCGGGCCCGGAGTTCTGTCGAGGGGGCTAACCACAATTGCGCCCTGCTTTTCGCATCCGTGCGAACCGCGAAAGGCCCCGGGTAAGCCGAAAGTGGTACACGGGCCTGTGCTGTCGTCTGATTTCCGGGCCGCGCCCACCCGGCAATCTCGGACAGGACAGGCGGCGCACCGGGCGTCGCTCTCCGACGACGAGGTGAGCGGAATGATTCAGGCGCGCGGACTGGGCAAGCGCTACGGCGACGTGGCGGCGGTGCACGAGCTGTCCTTCGACGTGCCGCCGGGCGTGGTGACCGGGTTCCTGGGCCCCAACGGCGCGGGCAAGTCCACCACCATGCGGCTCATGCTGGGGCTCGACCACGGCAGCGGGCGCACCCTGTTCGACGGGCAGACCTACGCCGAACTCACCGATCCGCTGCGCTCGGTCGGCGTCATGCTCGATGCCCGCGCCGTGCATCCCAAGCGCACCGCCATCGCGCACCTGCAGATGATCGCCGACGGCGCGGGCATCGGCGGCGCCCGGGTGGAGGAGGTGCTGGGTCAGGTCGGACTGTGCGACGTGGCCGGGAAGCGGGCCGGCGGGTTCAGCCTCGGCATGCGGCAGCGGCTCGGGCTCGCGGTCGCGCTGCTGGGCGATCCGGCGACCATCATCCTCGACGAGCCCGCCAACGGCCTGGACCCCGAGGGTGTGCGCTGGCTGCGGGATCTGCTCAAAGGCCTGGCGCGCCAGGGCCGCACCGTGTTCGTGTCCTCGCATCTGCTCAACGAGATGGCGCACCTGGCGGATTCGCTGGTGGTCATCGGTGGCGGGCGGCTGCTGGCGGCGGAGTCGGTGCGCGAGTTCATCGGCCGCAACTCCGCCGCCACCGTGGTGGCCCGCACCGACCGGCCGCACGACCTGGCGCACCTGCTGGGCCGCAACGGGTTCCGGGCGCGCGTCGAGGCCGACGGCGCGGTGCTGGTGGACGGCGACGACCGCCAGGCCGTCGCGGCCCTCGCCCTGCGGGCCGGGCTGCTCGTCACCGAGCTGACCCAGACCCGCAGCAGCCTCGAGGACGCCTACTTCCACGCCACCGCCGACGCCGCGCAGTACCGCGGCCGTGTCGCGGCCTGACCGCCCGCCTCCTCCGAAGGGAATCACCCTCATGCTCAACGCCATTCGCTACGAAGTCACCCGGCTCGCGACGGTCCGCTCGACCTGGGTGCTGCTCGCCGCCGGGCTCGCCCTGCAAGGGGGCATCGCCTACTTCTCCGCGATCCGCGATTACGCCACCCCGAGCGAGCAGTTCACCGCGTCGGCGTCGGGTCTGCCGCTGCTGCTGGGCGCGCTGTTCGCGACGGCGGTGGCCGTCAACGCCTTCGGCCACGAATACCGCTACGGCACCATCACCACCACCATGCTCACGCTGCGCCGCCCGGGCCGGGTGCTGGCCGCCAAGGCGGTGACCACCGGCGTGCTCGCCGCGGTCTACGGCCTCGCGCTGATCGGCGTGACCGTGCTGGTCCAGCTGGCGACCTCGCGGCTGCCCGCCGAAACCGCCGACATCACACGGGCATTCGCCGCCGCGCCGGTGTACGTCACCCTGGCCGCGCTGGCCGGGATGGGCATCGCCGCCGTGACCCGCAACGCCACCCTCGCCATGGTCGCCGCCATCGGCATCCCGACCGTCGCCGAGACCGGCGCGGTGCTGGCGGGCGCCAGCCCGAAGCTGATGCCCTTCCTGGCCGCCGGACAGCTGGTGACGCCCGGCAACGGCAATCCGGTCCTGCTCGCGTTGCCGCTGACCGTGCTGGCCGCTGGTTTGCTGGCGGTCGGCGGGGTCCTGCTCGCGCGCCGTGACGTGTAGGGATCGCGTGCCGACTAGGGTTGCCGGAATGAGCACGACACGACGGATCGGCCTGCTGATCCTCGATGTCGTGCTCGCCGTCGTTTTCGGGGCGGTCGGCTTCTCGGAGGTCCACACCTCGTCCATCGGCCTGCTGCCCGCCGCCGCGGGGCCGGCGGTGGCGATCGTGGCCGGTGTCGCCCTGCTGTTCCGGCGCTACGAGCCCCTGGCGGTGCTGGCGGTCACGCTGCTCGCCCACGTGCTGACCGGTGCGCTCGCGCCGGCGCTGCTCGCGCTGTACACGGTCGCCCGCCGCTACGGCACCCGGCGGCCGACCGTGCTGGCGTCGGTGGTCGCGCTGATCGTGGCCGTGGTGCCGTGGGGCGCGGGATCATCGTGGGGGCTGTTCCTCGCCCGCGGCGCGATCATCGCCATCACCATGACCGTCCCGCTGCTGTACGGGCTGTGGACCAACCAGCGCGCCGAAACCCTTGCCGCCCTGCGTGAACGCGCAGAGCAGGCCGAACGGGAACAGGGTCTGCGCGCCGCCGCGGCCGTGGAAGCCGAGCGGCTGCGCATCGCGGGCGAGCTGCACGACATTGTCGCGCACCGGATCTCGCAGATCACCGTGCTCGCGGGCGCGCTGGAGGTCTCCGCCGACGGCAAGCCCGCCGAGATCGCGGGCACCATCCGCGCCACCGGATCCCTCGCGCTCACCGAGATGCGGGAACTGCTCGGCGTCCTGCGCGCCCGCGACGGCGGGCAGGACGCGCCGCTGCGACCCGCCCCCGACCTGTCCGCCATCGCCGAACTGGTCGCGGAGGCGACGGAATCCGGGCAGCTGGTGGACCTGTCGACGCCGCCGGAACTGCCGCCGGTGCCGGGGCCGGTGGGCCGGGCGGCCCATCGCCTGGTGCGGGAGGCGCTGACCAATGCCGCCAAGCACGCGGCCGGGGCCGAGGTGCGGGTGGCGCTCACCGTGGACGACGAACGCCTGGACGTGGACGTGCGCAACGGCCCCGGCGAACGGACCGCGCTGGCCGCGGCGGGATCTGGCTTCGGGCTGCTCGGCATGCGGGAGCGGGTCGAACTCGCCGGGGGCACGGTGCATTCCGGACCGTTGCCCTCGGGCGGCTTTCGGGTGCACGCGAGCTTCCCGCTGACGGTATCGGAATGAGCGGTCGGTCGAACAACGGTGCGGTACGGGAGGTTTCGTGATCCGGGTGGTGCTGCTCGACGACGAGGAGCTGGTGCGCTCCGGGATCTCCATGATCCTGGAGGCGGGCGGCGGGATCGAGGTGGTGGCGCAGGACGGGGACGGACGGTCGATCGTGGACCTGGTCGCCAAGCACCGGCCCGACGTCGTCGTCACCGACATCCGGATGCCGCACGTGGACGGGCTGGAGGTGACCCGCCGCGTGCGCGCCCTGCCCGCACCGCCCGCGGTCGTCGTGCTGACCACCTTCGGTCTCGACGAATACGTCTATGCCGCACTGGAATCCGGTGCGGCCGGATTCCTGCTCAAGGACACCCCGCCCCGCGAGCTCGCCCGCGCGGTCGAGGTGGTCGCCGCCGGTGACGCCATCCTGGCCCCCTCGATCACCAAACGCATGCTCACCGCATTCACCCAGGGGCCCGGCGCGCAGCAGCCCGATGCCCGGGCCCGGCTCGAGGCGCTCACCGACCGGGAACGGGAGGTCGCCCAGGCGGTCGCCACCGGCGCGGGCAATGCCGAGATCGCCCGGACCCTCCACATGAGCGAGTCGACCGTGAAGGTGCACATCAGCCGGGTCATCGCCAAGCTCGGGCTCGAGAACCGCACGCAGATCGCGATTCTCGTGCTCCGCGCCGGATTGGCCTGAGCGTGCGCCGGTCAGATCCGGGTCAGCGCCGCGAGCCAGGCCGCCACCGGGGTGGGGTCGGGCAGGATGTCGAGTGTGGCGGGCTCGAGCGAGTCCAGCCGCCAGCCGTCGGTGAAGGCGGACTCGATATCGCTGCGGTGCAGGCGATGCGGTCCCCAGGTGCCGGGCTGGCGGTCGCTGAAGCCGAGCAGGAAGTAGCGGCCGCCGGGACGCAGGATCGCGGCCAGGCCGGTCACCAGGGCCGTGCGGTCCGCACCGTCGAAGAGGTGGAACAGGCCGCAGTCCAGGACCGTGTCGAAGGTTTCGCCGAGGGTCGGCAGTTCGAGGGCGCTGTGGCGGCGGAAGGTGGCCTTCAGGCCGCGCTCGGCGGCCTTGGCGCGGGCCAGGTCCAGGGCGTGGGCGGACTGGTCGATGCCGGTGGCGTCGAGGCCCCGGCTCGCGGCGAGCAGAGCGTGTTCGCCGGTGCCGCAACCCAGGTCGAGCACCCGGCCGCGCAGCTCACCGGCCTCGGCGAGGTCCGCGAACGGGCGTTGCGGGCGGTCGATGTCCCAGGGCGGCTTGGTCGCGTAGAGGGTGTCGGCGGCGGCCGGGTCGTGGTACTCGGGGTGCGGATCGCGCGGGGGAGTTGTCACCGGAATCTCCTGCCGGGAGCGTGGTCGAGCGCGTACCTCTCGAATTTATCGAGACACTGTGTCTACGGTCAAGCGTCGCTGTCTCCGTGTGCCGGGCCGCCGACCTTACCGGACGACCGGTTTCGGCGTTGACCCTGCGGACCCCGCGGGATTGCCGCACACTGGGCTCCTGGCAAACGCCGTGTGAGGGCGGCGTTTTCACTCGGGAGTGCCCATGACCGCAACCCAGTCTCGATCCGATGATGACGAACGGCGGCTCGCCGAACTCGGCTACAAACAGGAATTGGCCCGATCCTGGTCGGGATTCTCGAATTTCGCGATCAGCTTCACCATTGTCTCCATTCTCACCGGCGGCCTGGCCAGCTACGGAATCGGACTCGCCAACGGCGGGCCCATCACCATGGCGTGGGGCTGGCCGCTGGTCTCGGTGATGGTGCTGTTCGTGGGCCTGGCCATGGCCGAATTGGCCTCGGCCTACCCGACTTCCGGCGGCCTGTACTGGTGGGCGTCGGAACTGGGCGGGCCGGTGTGGGGCTGGTTCACCGGATGGTTCAACCTGATCGGGCAGATCGCGGTGACCGCCGCGATCGATTACGGCGCGGCCATTTTCACCACCGCCGTGCTCAATGTGATCGGCATCGACATCGGCACCGACCGCACCGCCATCTTCCTGGTGTTCTCCGGAATCCTGGTGCTGCACGCGGTGCTGAACGTGGTCGGCCCGCACCTGTCGGCGGTCATCAACAATGTGTCGGCCTGGTGGCATGTGGGCGGTGTTGCCATGTTCGTGGTGGTGCTGGGATTCGGTGCGCAACACCATCAGAGCATCGGGTTCGTGTTCACCAAGACGGTCGACAACAGTGCCGTGGGCTTCGGCGGGGTGGCGTTCAGTTTCCTGCTCGGATTGCTGCACGCGCAGTACACGTTCACCGGATACGACGCCTCGGCGCACATGTCGGAGGAGACCCACGACGCCTCGCGAATGGCGGCCAAGGGGATCATCAACACCATCGTGGTGTCGGCGGTCGCGGGCTATCTGCTCATCATGGCGGTGACGTTCGCGATCCCGAATCTCGACGACGCCCTGGACCCGACCAAGAACAGCGGATATCCGGTCATCTACATCCTGCAGAATTCACTGAATTCGTTCTGGTCCGGGCTGCTGCTGATCATCGCCGCCATCGCCCAATTGTTCTGTGGCTACGCCTCGGTGACCGCGGCCTCGCGCATGCTGTTCGCCTTCGCCCGCGACGGCGCGGTGCCGGGATCCAAGCTGTGGGCGACGCTGTCGTCGCGGCGGGTGCCGGTGAACGCGGTCGTCTTCGTGTCGGTGTTCGCGTTCATCCTGCTGATCCCGTCGATGCTGGTGCCCGCCGCGAACGCGCCGACCGCCTACGCCGCGGCGACCTCGGTGGCCACCATCGGGCTCTACATCGCCTACGGGATTCCGGTGCTGCTGCGGCTGTCGCGCGGCGATCGATTCCAGGCCGGGCCGTGGCAGCTCGGCCGATGGTACCGGCCGGTCGGGATCATCGCCTTGATCTGGATCGTGCTGATCAGCGTGCTGTTCATCCTGCCGACCGACGACCACGGGTATCCGTGGGTGGACGGATTCACCTGGAACTCGGTGAATTACGCGCCCATCACCCTGGTCGGGGTCGTGGGTGCGATCGCCATCTGGTGGTTCGCCTCGGCCCGGCGCTGGTTCACCGGGCCCAAGCGGACCGTGGAGGAGCCGCCGGAGGCCGAGGAGGCCCCCGTCGGCGCCTGACTACAGCGGGGTGACGTAGGCCCCGGAGATGCCGCCGTCGACCAGGAACTGCGAGGCGGTGATGAAGGAGGAATCGTCGCTGGCGAGGAAGGCCACGGCGGCGGCGATCTCCTCCGGCTCGGCGAACCGGCCCGTCGGAATGTGCACCAGCCGGCGGGCGGCCCGCTCCGGATCCTTGGCGAACAGCTCCTGCAGCAGGGGCGTGTTGACCGGTCCGGGGCACAGCGCGTTCACCCGAATCCCCTGGCGCGCGAACTGCACTCCCAGTTCGCGGCTCATGGCCAGCACGCCGCCCTTGGAGGCGGTGTAGGAGATCTGCGAGGTGGCCGCACCCATCACCGCCACGAACGACGCGGTATTGATGACCGAGCCCTTGCCGCGCTCGAGCATGTGCTCGATGGCGTACTTGCTGCACAGGTACACCGAGGTCAGATTGACCTCCTGCACGCGACGCCAGGCGTCGATGCCGGTGGTGAGGATCGAATCGTCGTCCGGCGGTGAGATACCCGCGTTGTTGAAGGCGATGTCGAGGCCGCCGTAGGTGTCCACGGCGGTCTGGAACATGGCCCGCACCTGGTCCTCGTCGGTGACGTCGACCTTCACGTAGAGCCCGCCGACCTCGGCCGCGGCGGCCTCACCGGCGACCGGGTCGATGTCGCCGACCACGACCTTGGCGCCCTCCTGGGCGAACCGGCGGACGGTGGCGAGTCCGATGCCGCTGCCGCCGCCGGTGACGACCGCGACCCGATCCTGTAAGCGCTGCAACGTATCTCCTTCGATTGATGGATGTCGGCCGTGCGGATTATTCGGTGGCGAGGAAGACGTTCTTGGTCTCGGTGAAGGCCCTCGCCGCGTCGGGTCCCAGCTCCCGGCCCAGACCGGACTGCTTGAATCCGCCGAACGGCGTCCAATACCGCACGGAGGAATGGGAATTCACCGACAGGTTCCCCGCCTCGACGCCGCGCGCCACCCGCAGGGCGCGGCCGACGTCGGAGGTCCAGATCGAGCCGGACAGACCGTACTCGGAGTCATTGGCGATGCCCAGGGCGTCGGCCTCGTCGTCGAACGGGAGCACCGCGACGACCGGGCCGAACACTTCCTCGGTGAGCACCCGGTCGGTGGGGGAGGTGGGCAGGACGACCGTGGGCGGGAACCAGAATCCGGGGCCGTCGGGGCGGGCGCCGGTGAAGGCGACCTTGGTCGACGGTTCCAGGAATCCGGCGACGCGGTCGCGGTGGGCGGCGGAGATGAGCGGGCCCATCTCGGTGGACTCGTCACCCGGATCGCCGACCCGCACACCCCGCACGGCCGGTTCGAGGAGTTCGAGGAAGCGGTCGAAGACGCTGCGCTGCACCAGGATCCGGGAGCGGGCGCAGCAGTCCTGCCCGGCATTGTCGAACACGCCGTAGGGTGCGGTGGCGGCGGCGCGCTCCAGGTCGGCGTCGGCGAATACGATATTGGCGCTCTTGCCGCCCAGCTCGAGAGTCACCCGCTTCACCTGGTCGGCGCAACCGGCCATGATCTGCTTACCCACCTCGGTGGAGCCGGTGAACACCACCTTGCGCACGGCCGGATGCGTGACGAAGCGCGCCCCGACAACCGAGCCGCGGCCCGGAATGACCTGGAAGACATGCTCGGGCAGGCCCGCTTCCAGCGCCAGTTCGCCGAGCCGGATCGCGGTGAGCGGGGTGAGTTCGGCGGGCTTGAGCACCACCGTGTTCCCGGCCGCCAGCGCCGGCCCGAAGCCCCACGCCGCGATCGGCATCGGGAAGTTCCAGGGCACGATGATGCCGACGACTCCGAGCGGCTCGCAGAAGGTGATGTTCACCCCGCCCGCGACCGGAATCTGATTGCCCATCAACCGTTCCGGCATGCCCGCGCTGTAGTGCAGGACATCGCGGACATTGCCGGCCTCCCAGCGGGCATTGCCGATGGTGTGGCCCGCATTGCTCACCTCGAGCCGGGCGAGCTGTTCGATCTCGGCGTCGACCGCCTCGGCGAAGCGGCGCAGCAGTCGCGCCCGATCGCCGGGGGAGACGGCCCGCCAGCCGGCCGACGCGCGGTGGGCGCGTTCGATGGCGGCGTCGGTGGCGGCCGCGTCGGCCGCTTCGATGGTGGCCACCACGGTCTCGGTGGCGGGGTTGACGACGTCGGTCGTGGTCACCGGTTGCGCT
Source organism: Nocardia sp. NPDC005825 (assembly GCF_040630175.1). Lineage (NCBI taxonomy): Bacteria > Bacillati > Actinomycetota > Actinomycetes > Mycobacteriales > Nocardiaceae > Nocardia > Nocardia sp. NPDC005825. The sequence continues at coordinate 925,600 of NZ_JBEXXC010000001.1, read as the reverse complement.
CCTTCGCGTACTGTGCGGCCTGATCGACGAGGGCCCGCATGAGGCGGGTCTCGGTCGCGTTCTCCTCCGGATGCCATTGCACGCCCAGCAGGAACGGTCCGTCGCGGGTCTCGGCGGCCTCGATGATGCCGTCCTGGGCGCGGGCGGCGACGGAGAGTTCGGGGGCGAGCGTGTCGATGGCCTGATGGTGGTGGCAGTGCGCCTTCAACTCCGGTCCGGTGATCTCCGCCAGCCGGGTGCCCGGCACAGTGGTGACGGTCGTGACCGTGAAGACGCCGGGCGTGCGGGAATGATCGGTGTGGCCGACCACATCCGGGACGTGCTGGTGCAGCGTGCCGCCGAGGGCGGCGTTCACGAGCTGGAGTCCGCGGCAGATCGCCAGGATCGGCAGACCGGCCTCCCGGGCCAGCTCGAACAGCCCGAATTCCGATTCGTCGCGGTCGAGCCGTGGTCGGCCCGTCTCGGGATGGGGTGCCGCGCCGTAGCGCGCCGGGTCCAGGTCCGCGCCGCCGGTGAGGACCAGGCCGTCCAGTCGCTCGATCAGCTCGGGCCGTGCGGCGCCGGTGGGCGGCAACAGGACCGGAATCCCGCCCGCCCGCTCGGTCAAATCCACGTACGTGCGCGCCAGCACGGCGGCGTCCACGTCCCAATGGCCGAACCGTGTGCGTTCGGAGTAGGTGGGCAGGCCGATGATCGGCCGCCGTGCGGTGTCAGAGTCGTTCGAAGCCACGGATGCGCTCCCAGTCGGTCACCGCCGCATCGTAAGCGTCCAGCTCGACCTGTGCGGCATTGCGGTAATGCCGCACCACGTCCGCGCCGAACGCCTGCTGGGCGACCTTGCTCTCGCCGAACAGGTGCGCCGCCTCGCGCAGGGTCTTCGGTACGCGCGGGCGGTTGGAGCTGTAGGCGTTGCCGTGGAACTCCGGCTCCAGGGGGAGCTGCTGATCGATACCGTGCAGACCCGCGGCGATGACCGCCGCGACGGCCAGGTAGGGGTTCACGTCCCCACCGGGGATGCGGTTCTCCAAACGCAGCGACGGGCCGTGGCCGACGGTGCGCAGGGCGCAGGTGCGATTGTCGCGGCCCCACGCCAGCGCGGTCGGGGCGAAGCTCCCGGCCTGGAAGCGCTTGTAGGAGTTGATGTTCGGCGCCAGGAAATAGGTGAGCTCGCGCAGGGAGTCCAGCTGCCCGGCGATGAAGTGCCGCATCAGCTTCGAGGGGCCGTCGCCGTCGGTGAACACCGGCTCGCCGCCCGCATTGCGCAGGCTGATGTGGATGTGACAGGAATTTCCTTCCCGCTCATTGTATTTCGCCATGAAGGTGATACTGCGGCCGTCCTGGGCCGCGATCTCCTTCGCCCCGGTCTTGTAGATGCTGTGGTTGTCGCAGGTGACCAGCGCCTCGTCGTAGCGGAAGGCGATCTCGTGCTGGCCCGGGTTGCATTCGCCCTTGGCGGACTCGACATACATTCCCGCGCCGGACATTTCGGTGCGGATACGGCGCAGCAAGGGCTCGATGCGCGCCGTGCCGAGCATCGAATAGTCGACGTTGTACTGATTGGCGGGAGTCAGCTCCCGGTAGCCGCCGCGGAACGCGGACTCGTAGGTGTCATCGAAGACGAGGAACTCGAGCTCGGTGCCGACGTAGGCGTACAACCCGTGCTCGGCCAGGCGATCCAGCTGCGCGCGCAGCACCTGCCGGGGGGAGGCGGAGACCGGTTGTCCGTGGTCGCCGTGGGAGTCGACCTGCTCGACATCGCACAGCACCAGCGCGGTGCCGGGCAGCCAGGGCAGCAGCCGCAGGGTGCTCAGGTCCGGGCGCAGCACGAAGTCGCCGTAGCCGGTGTCCCAGGACGACATGTCGTAGCCGTCTACGGTGGTCATCTCCACATCCACGGCCAGAAGGTAGTTGCAGGCCTCGGTGGCGTGGTTGAGGACCTCCTCCACGAAATATCGTGCCGAGCAACGTTTTCCCTGCAATCTGCCCTGCATGTCCGTCATGGCCACCAGCACCGTATCGACGGTGCCCGCCTCGACCTTGGCCACCAGGTCCGTCACGCTCAACATCCCGGCCCGCATCTTCGACCCCTCTCGACGCCAACGTGCTCACGCTAGGCGACGCGGACCGTGGGTGCAGTCGATACACGCAGAGATCATCGGCGTGTCACGAAGCTGAGAAGACCAAGAGCAAAAGAGGACTCGAGACAAAAGACGCCTGGAGAAGGAAGAGAGGGTGGCCGAGCTTGCGAGGCCCGCTCACGTACCAGCCCCACCCAGAGCCATCCGCTGGGCGGAGTTGGCGAGGCGCTTGGCGCGGCCCAGGTGCAGCGGGCGTCCGGCGTGGTCGAAGATCGCCAGGAAGGGCTTGGACTTCTGTGCCAGCTGCAAGGCCTGCTCCAACGGCACTGTCCCGCCGGAAGCGGTAGTGGCGACACCGGCAGCCGCTTCGACCTCGGCCAGGCTCATGGTGATGATCGTGGACACGGGCCGTCCGCGGTGTTGACCCACATTCGCCGGACCCATCTCCGGCCGCAGGAACGCGACGAGCGCATCGTGATTGCGCTGCGCGGCGGTACGGGTGTCACGGCGCGCGGCCCGCTCCAAACCGGCGAGGGCTTCGTCATCGAGTCCTTCTGTGGTCCAAGGGCTTTCAGTGTCTGCGGGGTTGCACATACCCGGCTGGGCCAGGCTCGCGAAGATCGGATCCAGGACGGCGCGCGCGACCGGGGTCAACTCGGCGGTGAGGGTGGACATCCCATCCACGCCCTGCTTGCCGAGGATGATCCCACGACGGCGCTGCCGGTCGGCGTCATCGGTGAGACGCCCGTCGGGATCGAGGTACCCGAGGAGCCGGTCACCGACCGCGATCACACGCGCGGAATCGACTGACACCAAACCCATTTCCTGGAACGCGGCCGTCCACGCCAACCATGGCTCGGCCACCCGACCGGCCTCCCGCCGCAAACCGAGCAATTCCGCCGCCCGCGTACGAGCACTGGCCTCGGCGTGCCCGATCCGCAGCGTCTGCTCGAGGAATTTCGAGGTGCGCTTCACCCCGGCCTTCTCCGGCAGTGCGCCCGCCCCAATTCATGCCACTATTCTATCGAACTCGACCCACGCTCAGAACGCGAATTATCCAATCCTGCAAGGTAATTCGCTCAGCGGTTCGGGATCGAATTACCTACTTCCGGATACTGATCTCGCCTTCTTCCCGGAAATACCGAACAATGCATCCCCGCTGCCCAGTATCGGTCGGCTATGTTCGACCCATGCCCGGAACCGACGAATCCCGTACCGCCGCACACACCCCGGCGGTGTATCTGATCACCGGGATCCAGGCTTCCGGGAAATCGACCGTCGCCCAGGCGCTGGCGGAGCGACTCCCGCGCTCCGCCCATGTTCGAGGCGACGTCTATCGCCGCTTCGTGGTCAGCGGCCGCGAGGCCATGTCGCCCGATCCCACCGTCGAGGCGGTCGAGCAATTGCGCCTCCGGCACCGGCTCGCGGCCCGAGCCGCTGACGGTTATGCCGATGCCGGGTTCACCGCCGTACTCCAGGACGTCGTTCTCGGCGAGATGCTCCCGTACCTGATCAGCGAAATCCGCACGGACCCGCTGTACGTGGTGGTTCTCGCGCCGACTCGGGAGGCGGTGGCGCGACGGGAGGCCGCGCGCGCCAAGAAGGCCTACGGCACCTTCACGGTCGCCGATCTGGATACCGGCCTTCGCAACGACACCCCATCGTTGGGCCTGTGGCTCGACACCTCGGATCTGACGGTCTCCGAGACCGTCGACGAAATCCTCACCCGCGCCCGCCCGTTCGGCCGGTAGCCCCGCGCGGTCGTCAGGGCTGCCGGACCGGGAATCACACCGGCTGCAAGACCGGTGCCGGGCGGCGGTTGCGCCGCCACGCGTAGACGAGGAACGCGATCAGGCCGATCAGGGGGAGGGTGCTGATCGCCCAGCTGATTCCCAGCGGCGGGCCGGGCTGTTCGAGTACCTGGAGGTTGGCGAGGTCGCCTTCACCGCGGCCCTGTGGGCCGTCGATGACGAAATGGAACTTCCACGTGCCCTCCTGGTCGAGGGAGCGGACATCCAGGCCCCACACGTCGCGTTTGCGCGGGTGCCGGGAAAGGGGTTCGGCGCGGCGGACTTTGCCATTGGGCTGGTATTCGGTGAGGGTGCCGGTCTTGTCGTCGACACCGCCGTCGGGGATGAAGGTGAAGTCCAGGGATTGCATGGCGCGCAGGGGCCATTCGCTGAAGCCGACGGTTATCGAATAGGGCCCGGCCTGCACGTGTTCGGTGTGCACGATATTCACCGGTTGATACGCCGACGCCGTGCCCGCGGTGGCCGCGGTCAGTCCGATGATCGCGAAAAGCGTTGCGGCGAGCGTGACGAGGCGGTTGATCATGCGCTGACCTTCTCGGAGGGGGCGGCCAGACGGAGCATCTCGCCGAACGGGCGGCCCAGGTACCCGGCGAGCGCGCCGAGCGCGGCGGCCGCGATGGTGGTGGCCACGATGACCATGGCCCGGGGGAGGTGGGCGTCGTAGATGATGATCTGCTGCACGGGGTTGAAGCCGCCGATGATCGCCCCGCCGACGGCGCCGGCCAGGACCGGCAGCAGACGGGACTCGCTGACGGCGCGGCGCAGCAGCAGGTCGATCACGATGCCGACGGGAATCAGGCAGAACGGGATGAGCGCCGGAGTCGCGGGAATGCCCCGAATGTGTTCGCGCATGGGCAATCCCACGAAATCGGCGTAGGCGCGAGCCGCCCACGGCGCGAACCACCAGAACACGGCCTGGGTGGCCGAGCCGAAGATCGCGGTGATGGTCGCGCCCCAGCGCTCGAAGCCCGCGCCGACCACCATCAGCAGGATCACCATGAACGCGGTGACCGCCACCGTCCACCGCACCGACCCGGTGCTGAGCCGCTGCACGGCGAGCGCGGTGACGGTGCTCGACGTCGCCAGATGCGCCAGCGCGAACAGCGCGCCCACCCGACCCCACCGGTGCGCCCGCGCCGCCGCGAACACGATCACCGTGCCGACCGAGATCACCGTGCTGGACAGGAACAACCCGATGTGCGGCGGCGAGTCGATGATGGCGTCGAACCCGTAGAGGCTGTGCCACCACAGATCCCACAACCCGTACAGCAGGAACGACGCCGCGCCGAGCGCGGCCACCATGTAGCCGAGCGGCGCGGTGAACGTCCGGCCGAACACGCCGATACCGGGACCGCCCAGCTCGCCGTCCACCCGGCGGCCCGCGCGACCGGCGGCGGTGGTGATGAGAATGACTGTCAGACCGGTGAATCCGGCCACCGCCGCGCTGGCGTAGATGAACAGGTGCGGCAGGGTGAAGAAGGTGTCGGGTCCGACATCGGTGTGCCACTGGATGTCCCAGGTGGACCCGACCGCGAAGGTCATACTGGCGGCGAACAGGATCGCCGCGGGTAGCCAGGGGCGGACGGTGATCGGTGCGGTCGCTTCGGCGGTGAGCCCGCGACCATTGGCGGTGAGGTCCATGTGCTGCTCCTGATCCTCTTTCCTTCGATTCAATTGGCCTGAACGGAGAAGACGGCGCTCCCGGAACCCGGTGCGCCGGAAAGCTTCACGGCGATCTCCCACTGCCCGGGCATCGGCAGCGTCACCGTCGCCCGGTAATGGCCCGGCGCGACCACCGTGATGCTGCTCGGCGGGAGGGCATGACCCATCTGCGGCATGGCGGGCTCCACCGACACCTTGTCCGGTGTCGCGGCCGCGCCCTGGGCGTCGGTGATCTCGAGATCGACGGTGTTGTCACCGGCGTGCGCGGACCCGCCGGACACCCGCAGTTCCACCTGATAGGGCCCGGCGGCGCTGCGGGACACCGATGGCGCGGCATCGGCGGGCCACAACAGCCACGCCCCGACCGCCGCCAGGACGGCGACGACGGCCACGATCACTCCGGTGCGTTTGGTCATTGCGGAACCCCCGCTCGAACGTCGACGGTGGCCGGAACGGTCATCACCGAGTAGCCACGCTCGGCCTGCGCCCACACCAGATACCGGCCGGGCAGTGGAAAAGTGAAGGTGAATGCCACATTCGGGCCGAACGCGGCCACGGTCTCGTCGGGTGGCTGCGCGCCGACCGCGGGCAGCGGGGCCATGGCGTGCGCGTGCGCCCAGATGGGCACGGTGGCCGCGGCGGTCCCGGCGGGCAGCCCCTCGGGCAGCGGGCCGACCGCGATGAGATGACCGACCATGCCCAGCCACGGCTGGAGATCGGCCGGACCGCCGAATGCGGCGGTGAGCGTGGTGGGTTCACCCGAGACCGCCTCGGTCGTGGTCAGCGTCGCCCCGCTCGGCGCGACGCCCTGGCCATCGGCCGGACCGGAGTCGCCTCGGCCGCTGATCCGCAGCGGCGAGCGCAGCAATTGCACGCCGCCACCGCGCCGCGCGATCTCGGCGGCCACCGCGTAATCACCGGATTCGATGGACCCCAGGCTGACCCGATACTCGCCGGGCGCGACCCGGATCGGATGCCGGTGCCACAGCCGCCCCGAGGGGCCGACCACCATCAGATGCAGGAGCGCGTCATCGGTGACCAGCAGGTCGTCCACCGGCCGCCCCGTCGCCGAATCGGTCAGCGACAGCGCGAGCTCGGTCGGCTTGCCCGCGTCGGCGGGCAGCGCGCGCACCGTCAGATTGGCCGGGGGCCGTGAGTAATTCGCGGTCAGCGGCAGCTCCCGCTCCGGATACGGATTGCCGATATTGCCCGAGGTCGGATCGAGCAGACTGCCCGCAGGCCGCGGCTGCGGCGCGTGCGAGGACAACACCGCCCCCGTCGTGCCCACCGTCACCGCGGCGATCAGCGCGCCCACCGGGATCAGGGTCGGCCACCCCCGCTTGGACAGCAGCGCGGTGCCCAAGGCCACCAGCAGCAGCGCTCCGGCCGCGAAGAATCCGCCGTAAGCCGCCCGCTCCCAGGGCGTCACCACCCGCGCGGACACCAGGAACGGAATCCGCGCGGTGCGTTCGCCGTCGGAGACGGCCAACTCCCACGGACCCGCGTGATCCACTCGCAGCGTCGCGGCGTAGAGGCCGGGCCGATCCCCGAGCTCGACAGTCCCCGTGGACGTCTCGCCGCCGCGATCGACGGGCGTCGCGGTGAGCGCCAGCTTCCCCGGCGCTGTTCCCCCGTGCGTCACGACCTCGACCCGCAACGGCCCGGCCTCGGCCCGCCGCACCACGACCGTCAGCTCCCGGGCGCCGAGCGACTGCGCCACGGTCAGATCGCCACCGCCGGCGGCCCCATCGGCCCGGGCCTGCGGCGCGGACCAGGAACCCAGCAGGGACACGCAGAGCACACCGATGATCAGGCCCACCCCGCGCAGACGAACGTTCAACGGCGGCTGCACCGTTCCGAACCTACCGAAAACCGCCGCCCGGGAAATCCCACCCGCGGGGGATATCGGCTCAGGGCGGTATCAGGGTAAACGCGATCATCAGGGGTGGAAGGCCGCCTATGACAGCTGGTTTCGCAGCCAGCCGGGCCCGACCGTTGTCGCGCCCAGGGATTCGACCCGCGACCGCAATCCGCGATCGGCCGTCACCACCGTGATCGCGGGCATGGGATCGGAGCCCCCGACCTCGGCGGCCACCACCTCGACGATCGTGTCGTCGCCGGACCCGCCGGCCAGCACCACCCGCAATCCCGCCGACCCGCTCTCACCGTCGGCGGCGTGCCCGTCACCGCCCCGGTCGGCGGCGGCCTTGGCCGCGCCCTCCAGCACCACGATGATCCGCGTCGACCCGGGCAGCCGCGTCCGCAGCGCACCCAGCTCGCCGAGCAGCCGCCGCGCCGCTCCGGCCCGGTCACGCCACCATCCGTCCGGCCGCGACCCGACCACATTGGCGGCGTCGACCACGATCACCTGCGAGGCTTCCTGCATCCGCCCAGTCTCCACCCGAGCCCCCGCCGAACCGCGGATGGGCGGGCGCGCGCCGTCCTGTGCCGTGCGGCCCGCCCGTATTGATACGGTTGCTGCCTGGAGAATCATCCGCGAAACGACAGGCAGTGATCAGTTTTGGCGTCCGAATCGATGGCAGGCGAGAGTGCGTCGCGGCGGGCCGCGCCGCCCACCCGGCGTGGACAGCGAACCCGGGGTGCGCTGATCGCGGCCGCGCGGGAGGTGTTCGAGCGGGACGGCTACCTGGACGCCAAGATCGCCGACATCTCCAAGACGGCGGGCATGGCGGCCGGATCCTTCTACACCTACTTCGACAGCAAGGAAGAGATCTTCGCCGCGCTGGTCGAGCAGGTGTCGGAGGAGATGCTGCATCCGCACGTGCGCGAGCGCAGCGGGATCACCGATCCGCGCGCCCTGATCGAGGCGGCCAACCGCGATTACCTGTTGTCCTACAAGCGCAATGCCCGGCTCATGGCCCTGTTCGAACAGGTCGCCCAGATCGACGAGAACTTCCGGCGCATGCGGATGGAACGCGGGAAGGCGTTCGCACAGCGCAACGCGCGCATGATCCGCGAACTCCAGGAGTCCGGGCAGGCCAGCGCCGACCTGGATCCGATGATCACCGCGCACGCGCTGTCGGCCATGGTGAGCCGGATGGCATCGATGGTTTTCGTTCAGAAGCAACGGATTCCGTTCGAGAAGCTGGTCACCACCCTGACCCAGCTGTGGGTGAACGCGCTGCAACTGAAGACGGACTGACCGATCAGCCCAGGCCGCGCGCGAACTCGATCAACGCGGCATTGACCTCCTCGGGCCGCTGCTGCTGGATCCAGTGGCCCGCGCCGTCGAGGATGATCGAGCCCCGCAGATCACCGAGCATCGCCGCCATCTTGTGCATCGGCGTGAAATGGATGACCGGATCGGTCGACCCGGCGATGAACAGTGACGGGCAGTCGATCTTCGCGCCCTCCAGGTGCGCGGTCAGCTCCCAGGTCAGATCGAGGGTGCGGTAGTAGTTCAGCCCGCCGGTGAACCCGGTGCGGGTGAAAGCCTCCACGTAGTAATCGAATTCGGATTCGCTCAGCCACGGCGGCAGCGGCGGCTCCGGCTCGCCGGTGTCCAGGAACGTGCCCGCGGTGACGATGTCGTCCCGCAACAGCGTGCGCCGCACGTCCGCCGCCAGCACCGCGTCCGCGACGCCGGGCTCCTGGAACCACACCATGTAGAAGTCCTCGCCCAGCCGTGTGCGCATGATCGGCAACGGCGGCGCCGACGAGCGCGGGGTGGCGGGCACACTCAATCCCGCCACCGCCCGCACCCGCTCCGGGAACTCGCGGGCCAGATGCCACACCACCGACGCGCCCCAGTCGTGGCCGACGAAGATCGCGTCCTCGAGCCCGTACGCGTCCAGCAGCCCGACCAGATCCCGGCACACCGTGAGCAGGTCGTACGTCTCGATCTCGGCCGGTCGCGAACTGCCGCCGTAGCCGCGCATATCCGGTGTCAGCGTCCGGAAACCCGCCTCGGCCAGCGCGAACACCTGATGCCGCCAGGAGAACCCGAGTTCCGGGAACCCGTGGCAGAACACCACCGGCGCGCCCTCGCCGTGCTCGACCACCCGCAATTCGATGCCATTGGTCGCGACCTGCCTGCTGCCCAGGCGATTCCACTCGTCCACCGGATGTGCTGTCCGCATCGGTTGTTCACCTCTCGAGACCGGGACGGTTGACGCCGGGGGAGTCATGAACTTGAATCCGACGCAGGGTTCATATTTCCATGAGCCGGCGCGTTCGATCCAGCCTCTGCCGGCGTGGATCGGCGGCCGGCATCGGCTGGAGGGAGCATCCGTGCAGGTCGCGGGTAAGAATGCCATCGTCACCGGAGGTGGCGGCGGCATCGGTGGGGCGATCGCCGCCCGGCTGGTGCGAGCCGGGGCGCGGGTGGTGGTCGCGGATCTCAACGGCGACGCGGCCGCGGCAGTGGTCGCCGCGCTGGAACCGGAATTGCCGGGCGCCGCCGTGGCGGTCGGAGCCGATGTCGCCGACGCCGATCGCATCGCCGAGCTCATCGCCCGGTGCGAGGCCGAATTCGGGCCGGTGGACCTGTATTTCGCCAATGCGGGCGTCATGGGCGGGGTCGGGCTCGGCGACGACAAGGACTGGGGCGTCACGCTCGACGTGAACCTCAACGCGCACATCCGGGCGGCGCGGCTGCTGGTGCCCGGCTGGGTCGAACGCGGCGAGGGCTACTTCGTCGGCACCGCCTCGGCGGCGGGGCTGCTCACCCAGATCGGTTCGGCCGCGTACTCGGTCACCAAGCACGCCGCCGTCGGATTCGCCGAATGGCTCTCGGTCACCTACGGCGACGCCGGGATCCGGGTCAGCTGCCTGTGCCCCATGGGCGTGGAGACCCCGCTGCTGCGCGCGGGCGAACACTCCGGCGACACCCTCGGCATGGCCGCCACCCGCGCGGTCACCTCGGCGGGCGCGGTCCTGACCCCCGACGAGGTCGGCGAACTGGTGCTGGCCGCCGTCGACGACGAACGCTTCCTGATCCTGCCGCACCCGGAAGTCCTCGACATGTACCGCCGCAAGGGCGCCGACTACGACCGCTGGCTCGCGGGCATGCGGCACTACCAGGCACGACTGCTCGAGAGCGCGGGCGAGCAGTGAGGGCCTATTTCGCGTCCGCGTAGCACTCCACAATGGCGGTCGTGAACGGGAAGCGGACCGGCGTCGGGCCGAACGCGAGCTGACCGGCGGTGTCCGCGGCGGTGGCGATCGCCTCGGCGACGGTCGCGGCCTCCTCCTCGGGGCAGTGCACGATGACCTCGTCATGCTGGAAGAACACCAGTTCCGCGCGGAGTCCGGCGGTGTGCAGGGCGTGACGCAGGCCCGCGAGCACCAGCAGTGTCCAGTCGGCGGCACTGCCCTGGACGACGAAATTGCGGGTGAAGCGGCCTCGGGCGCGGGCGCGCGGGGTGCTGCCGAAACCGGGAGACCCGCCCGCGTCGTCGTCGGGTTGGTCGAAAGCGGTCGCGGGAGGGCAGGTTCGGCCGAACCAGGTGCGGACCAGGCGGCCCTGTTCGCCGGCGGTGGCCGCGTCGTCGACGAAGGCGACCGCGGCCGGATAGCGTCGCCGCAGCTCGGCCATGTGGGTGAGCGCGTCGCCGGAGGTCTGACCGTAGATCGCGCCCAGCATGGCGATCTTGGCCTGGGCGCGGTCACCGCCGAAGGCCCGGGCGGCCAGGTCGGCGTAGAGGTCTTCGCCGCGGCCCGCCACCTCCATCAGGCCGCGGTCGCGGGAGATGGCGGCCAGTACTCGCGGTTCCATCTGGTCGGCGTCGGCTACCACCAGCCGCCACCCGGGGTCCGCGCGGATGGCCCGGCGCACGATCTTCGGAATCTGCAGCGCGCCACCGCCATTGGTGGTCCAGCGGCCGGTCACCGTCCCGCCCGGCAGGTACTCGGGGCGGAATCGGCCGTCGCGCACCCACTGGTCGATCCAGGACCAGCCGTGGGCGGTGTGGAGACGGTAGAGCTTCTTGTACTCCAGCAGCGGTTCGACGGCCGGATGATCGATGTCCTGGAGTTCCCATTTGCGGGTGGAGGACAACAGGATTCCCGCGCGGGCGAACGCGCGGAGGATGTCCTGCGGGAGGTCGGGCCGGACCCGCACCCCGGTCCCGAAGGCTCGCGACACCTCGTCGGCCAGCTCGGCCAGCCGTCGCGGCTCCGACCCGCTCGGCACGCGTTCGCCCAGCAGGGAATCGAGCAGTTCACGGTGAACATCGGCGCGCCAAGGAATCCCGGCGCGCGACATCTCCGTCGCCACCAGCAGCCCCGCGGACTCGGCGGCGAGCAGCATGCGCATGCGGGCCGGGTGTTCGGCCGCGGCGGTGCGCGCCACCTGTCCCGCGTACACCTCGAGCAGCGCGCTGAACTCGTCGGTCCCGGACGGCAGTGGCACCGGCCCGGATTCGAACAGGGTCGGTTCGGTGTCGGCGGCCCGGGCGGGCGCGTCCTGCGGAACCGGCAGGCCGTGCAGGCGCGCCCACGCGGCGGCCAGCGACCGGGCCTGCCCCGACTGGCCCTGTTCGTGCCCGATCAGCAGCGCCTCGGCCGCCTCCACGTCGTAGCAGCGGTCCACCCGCACCCCGGCGTCGAGCAGTCGCTTGTAGCTCGCCGCCGTCGACCGCCACACCCACCGCTCGACCTCCGGCCGCGCCCGCACCGCCTCCGCCAGCGAGGACTCCTCGATCACCGGACCCGCCGGTCGGCCGCGCTCGTCCAGCGGGCACACCCGTGCCCCGCCGTCACCCGTCTCCGCCACCGCCCACCGCATACCGGTGAGTCTGGCAGTGGGCACAGACAATTCCGTGACACCCGACCGTGGCCGGGCGTCCGCGCGGCGGGCAGCCGCTACCAGTACTGATGCTGGACGCCGTCGGTGTCGGTGAGGAAGACGACCGCGTCCGCGCCGTCCAGATCGGCGAGCGTGAGCGGGAAATGGCCGCGCACAATCGGTTCGGCGGACACGATCGCGGGGGGCAGGGCGGTACCGAGCGCTCGCGCCGGGAACAGGGCGCGGCCGGGGGTCGCTGCGGCGAGCACGCCCTGGAGAGTGCCCGGAACCGGATCGGGGGTCGCGTCGGTCGCGACGAACAGATAGCGCTCGCCGAGGGTGAAGGCGGCCAGCGCGCCCGCATTGCTCCATGCGGGCTGGTCCGGCACCCGGGGATGCAGGTGCGAATTGTGCGCGAAGACGAGGGTCGGGCCGCGCTGCTGCTCGCGCTCGACGATCGCGAGGATGTTGTCCACCATCATCTCCGATCGCACGCTGGACAGGCCGCCGATGCGGTCGGGACCGGGGGTGGCCATGGCGGCGTGGTAGCGCAGCAGCCCGCGCGCCGTCCGCGCGTGGGTGACGGCCTCGGCGTAACCGGTCGGGTCGGTCGCGCGCAGCGAGGGTCCCGCGCGATGCAGGGCATCGGCGAGATCGTCGGCGATCGAGCGCAGTGCGCGGGCGCGGTCGGAGTCGCCGACCGAGGCGGACGGATCGAACATGGCCGCCTGGTTCGTCCACTCGGAGTCCGCGCCGAGCAGCCCGTCGAGCTCGGCGACAGACGCGGGCAGCAGAGCATCCGGCAGCCAGCCGGTCAGCGAGCACAGTGCCGACCGGGGGCTGGGCGCGCCCGAATACTCCACCGGCGCATCGAATCCGTAGAAGCGCACCCGATCCGAGGGCGCGCGGCCCGCGTTGTATTCGCGCAGCCACTCGACGAGTTCACGATTGCCGGGTATCGATCCGAACCCGTGGCTGAACCCCGCGGACAGCACGCTGTCGATCGCCGCCTCCGACCCCTGGACGTAGTCGTCGACGATTCCCGCCGCGAGGAAATCGATCTCCAGCGCGATGGACCGGAACCCGCGCTCGGCCAGCGCACTCAGCATGTCGTTGCGCAGCAGCGGGAATGCCGCGATCCCATGCGTCGGCTCGCCGAGTGCGAACACGGCCGGGGGCGTGGTGCGGGTGGACAGCAGCTCGTCCAGGGCGAGGCCCAGGTTCGCGCGGCCATCGGCTCGGCGGCCGATCGCGCTCAGCGAGGTGGGGGTGGTTGCGGACATGGCACTCCTTCCAGAAGGACTGCCTTCGACAGTATCGTTGAAGGTTCGGGTGAAACTTGCGCGACAAATGTCCTGTTCAGTTCAGGAAAACCCTCAAAGGAGGTGCGGTGCGTCCGATCGACCTGGCCCGTGAGCACGGCCTGTCGGCGCAGGCGATCCGCAACTACGACGATGCGGGCATCCTCCCGCCCACCGAGCGCGCCGACAACGGCTACCGCCGCTACACCCCCGCACACGCGCAAGCCCTGCGCGCCTTCCTCGCCCTGCGCGTCGGGCACGGCCACGAACGCGCCGCGGAGATCCTGCGCGCCTGCCATCGCGGCGACGCCGAGGCCGCCTACCTGCTCATCGACGCCACCCACACCGCGCTGCACACCGAACGCACCACCCACACCGATGTCGCGACCGCACTCGACAGCCTCTCCGCCGCACCGCCCGCCCCGATTCCCGGCCGCCCCCTGACCGTCGGCGAACTCGCGCACCGCCTCGGCGTGCACGCCGCGACCCTGCGCACCTGGGAGACCGAGGGCATCCTGCGCCCCGACCGCGACCCCGCCACCGGATACCGCCACTACCGGCCCGATGCCGTGCGTGACGCGGAGATCGCCCGGCAGCTCCGCCGCGGCGGATACCCGCTGTCGCGCGTCGCGCAATTCCTCGAATCCCTGCACGAGGCAGGCGGAACCGAGGCTTTGACCGCCTTCCTCACCGCCTGGCAGCAGCGCCTGAACGCCCGCGGCCGCGCCCTGCTGTCCGGCGCGGCCCAACTCGACGCCTATCTCGTTCTGCGCGAGCGGATGTGACCGCGGCTCTGTGCCGCGCTCACCGGAACGGCCTAGCATCGTAGGGAGATCCCGGACCGATGGCCCGGGCGGCAGGAGGTGCGCGTCATGGCCGGTAAACCCGAGATTCGATTGATCGGCAACCTCTCCGCGCAGTCGTGGGTCCCGGTGGAAGACTGCGCGCTACCCACCGTCGAACAACCACTGCGCGTCGCCGAATTCGACGCCCTGTTCCGCGACGCGGTGCTCGGCTGGGACCGGATCTCGGCGACCCGGCTGCGGCTGGACCTCGACGGCAGCGCCGAGCCCCGGGCCCGCGAACTCGCCGCCCGCGAAACCCGCTGCTGCTCGTTCTTCACCTTCGAATTCGCCGCCGCCGGAACCGATCTGGTGCACATGCACATCGGCGTGCCACCCGAGCGGGCCGTGGTACTCGACGGCCTGGCGGCTCGGGTGACCGCGGCCGGAACCGCCTGAGCGCGCGTCACTCCCGTGGACCGGCTCCCGGATAGGTGCGGGAGTCGGTCGTGTACTCGGGATTTCCATAGATGACGAGCTGCTCGCGCACCTTGCGGATGGCGTAGGCGTCGGTCGCGCGGCGCAGCATCGGTGACTGACTCGCGACGGTCATGAGGACGAACCGCAGGATGATGAACGGCGCGGTCAGCCCCACCCGGATGGCGTCGGGGAGAGTCATCGTGACGCTCATGGCGGCGGCGGCCTTGCGGTTGCCGCCGCAGAAGCCGAGGAAGAACGCACGGCTCCAGCTCCTCTCGATCGCGTCGGCGACACGGTCGTAGCGTGAGCGACCCGGGCGCAGGTACGCCGACATGGTGGAGCGGACCAGCGCGCCGCACGTGGCGTCGTCGAAATCGTCGCGCAGCACGGCAGCCCGGCCGTGGAAGACCTCGAGGATGCCCGCCGCGGTGGTCGGCAGCAATTCCTCCGGCAGGCCCAGCAGGAAGCAGCGGTAGCGACTGAACTCCAGGATCGCGCGTTCGCGGGCGCTGAACTCGGTGCGGCCCCGGCGGATCGCCATCGTCGCCAGCAGATACATATTGATCAACCCCGCGGGCATCTGATCGACCTGCGGCAGCGGTACCCCGTACACGTCGGCGTCCCACCGTTCCCCGCGCGCCAATGCGTTGTAGCGCACCATCGAATGCATCAGGCGCACCATGGCCGCGGCCTCGAAACCCTCGCCGTGCCGTTCCAGCGCGCCCGGCAGCGTGGTCACCGCGAAGAACGACGCGGTCTCGTTGACCCGCCGCGCCGCGCGCCGCCCCGACAGCGCCCCCGTCAACGTCATCGGCAGCGCCGCATAGGTATTGAGGAACGTCGCCAGGAACGCGCCCCGGATCAGGACTGGCGACAGGAACGCCGCGCCGACCCGCGAATGCCGCGCGCCCTCCTCGACCAGCTCCATGTCCAGCCAGGCGGGCCTCGCCTCCATGGCCGCCAGAAACGCCCGCAGTTCATCGGGTGCGCCGGGCACCGAGTCGACGCCCGCACGGCACGCCTGCCGCAGCATCCCGATCAAGCCCTTGACCCCGTACTCCGGGGCCAGCGCCGCGTACGGGTCGGCCACCACATCGCCGAGCATCGTTGCGGTGCGCATCAATTCGACGACCCGCTCGTCGGCCAGCAGCGGCTCGCGCGGCGCGACCCAGCCGGGCAGCGACGACTTGTCGCCCGGATCGACGGTGAACCGGAAGGGGGACTCGTCGAAATCGATCGAGCCGTAGAGGTCCGGCTGCAGTGCGCGCTGGCTGCGCACGCGCTCGGCGAGTTCGGGGTAGTGCGGCGACATCGGAGCACCTCAACTTTCAACCTGTTAGTTAGAGGCTGACAGGTTGTAAGTTACGCTGTCAAGGGTGACCACCGCTCCCCACACGCGGCGGCGGATGAGCGCAGAGAACCGCCGCGAGCAGATCCTCGACATCACCCACGAGATCGTCGGGGCGGAAGGATTCGCCGCGGCCACCCCCAATCGGATCGCGGACGCGGCCGGGGTCACCCGGCCGGTGCTGTATCAGCAATTCGGGGACATGGCAGGGCTTTTCGTCGCACTGATCGATCGGGAGAGCGCTCGCGCGGCGATCCAGTTCGCCGAGGGGTTCGCCCAGGTCGACGAGACCGCCGACCCCGACCCGTTCATCCGGGCCTTCGAAGGCGCGGTCCGGGCCATCGACGCGCATCCGCAGACGTGGCGGCTGTTCCTGTTCCCGCCGGCCGGCGCGCCGCCGGAACTGCACGAGCGTCAGGCCGTCTCGCAGGCGGCGGTCCGGGGTTTCCTGGAACAAGAACTGCGGCAGGCGTTTCCGAAACTCCCCGACCCCGAGTACACCGCGCGCATCCTGCACGCCTCGGGCCGCGAACTGCTCCAGTTGCGGCTCACCGATCCCGAGCACGCCACCCTGGAACGGCTGGTCGCGCTGGTCCGGCACCTGCGCACCAACGTGCTTCCGGCCGATCGGGCCGCGGACTGACCGAATACGCTCGGATCCCGTGAGCACATCGAAGATCGTTCTCGTCACCGGAGCCGGAGCCGGATTGGGGCGCGCCATGACCCACGCGCTGACCGCCGCCGGGCATCAGGTCGTCGCGGTGGGACGCACCCGTGCCACCCTCGACGAGACCGCCGCGGCCGCACCCGGCCCGGGCGGCGTGGACGTCGTTCCCGCCGATGTCACCGATCCCGCAGCCGTGGACGAGGTGTTCGCGCACCTCACGCGGCAGTGGGGGCGGCTGGACGTGCTGGTCAACAATGCCGGGATCTTCGGGCCCAGCAAGCCGATCGACGAACTGTCCGTGGGGGAGTGGCGGCAGGTCGTCGACATCAACCTCACCGGCGCGTTCCTGTGCGCGCAGGCCGCGTTCCGGCTCATGAAGACCCAGACGCCGCGCGGCGGGCGGATCATCAACAACGGATCCATCTCCGCCCACACCCCGCGCCCGAACACGGTGGCCTACGCCGCCAGCAAGCACGGCATCACCGGCCTCACCAAGGCCCTCAACCTGGAAGGCCGCGCCCACGACATCGCGGTCGGGCAGATCGACATCGGCAATGCCGCAACCGAACTCACCGCGGGCATCGCGGCGGGATCATTGCAGGCCGACGGCAGCATCCGCCCCGAACCGACCATCGACGCCGCCCACGTCGCCCGGGTCGTCGCCCACACCGTCGACCTGCCCTTGGCGGTGAACGTGCCGTTCGTGACCGTGATGGCGACCGGCATGCCCTACATCGGCCGCGGCTGAGGCGGCGGCCGTCAATCGATGGCGGCCAGAAGCTTCCACTGTCGCGCCGGGATGGTGAACGGCTCCGCCGGTAGCGCCTGCAGGCAGACGTGGTCGGCGCCGGCGGCGATGTGGGCCGCAATCCGTTGCTGCACATGGTCTTCCCCGATCGCGACCAACGCGTCGACGAGCCGGTCACTACCGGTGAGATCGGCGTCGGTGAAGCCGAGCCGCTGCCAACTCGCGCGATAACCGGGGTTGGACAGGTAGGCCCCCACGTGTGCGCGAGCGCGGGTTCGCGCGTCCGCGTCGGCGGCCCCGACCACGACGGCCTGTTCGACCACGAGCGTCCGGTCCGGTCCGAGAACGGCGCGGGCCTGTGCGGTGTGGTCGGGCGTCACGAGATAGGTGATAGCGCCGTCGGCCCTGTCCCGAGCCAGCTGCAATGCGCTCGGACCGAGCGCCGCCAGCACCCGGGGCAACCGGCCGGCGTCCGGCAATCCGAGCTGGGCCCGCAGGGCGTCCGGTGTGTCGAGATCATCGAGGAACTCGCGCAAAGCGGCCAGCGGTCTGCGGTATTCGAGTCCGAGCACGCCTTCGACGACTCGTGGATTGGATGTGCCGGCCCCGAACACGAACCGACCTGGGTAGGTATCCAGGACGGCTCGGGCCGAGGCTCGCATCCAGTGCGGATGGCGGCCGTACGTCACCGCGATCCCGGTGCCGACCATCAGCCTGCTGGTGGCGGAGAGCAGGCCGGCGGCGGTGACGAACGGGTCGTGCGCGAGCCCTTCGCTGAGCCAGATCGCGCCCAGCCCCAGCTCCTCCAGCTCTCTTGCCAGCTCGGTCGCCACGGCCGGCGCTTGCAGATCGAGCCCGTTCACCCAGATGCCGGTGCGCGGCAAATCGGTCGGCAACATCATGTTCGACTCCCGTCCACTACAATTCGGAATGCCATTCCGAATATACGGAATGGCATTCCGATTCGCTGAGGAGCCCCGTGGAACAAGCCGCATCACCGCCACCGGGCGGTAGCCGAGCCGACGCCCGACGCAGTCGCGCCCGACTGCTCGACGCAGCCCGTGAGATGTTCGCCGACCAGGGCGTCGACGTGTCGTTCAATGAGATCGCCCGCCGCGCCGGGGTCGGCCCGGCCACCCTCTATCGGCATTTCCCGCAGCGAGAAGATCTCATCGCCGCCGTGGTCGGCACCAGCCTCGACGAGGTCACCGCACTCGCGAGCACCCTCGACGCCGAGCCCGACTCCGCGGCCGCCCTCTCGCTGTGGGTCGCCGCTCTGGTGTCGCATATTCGCCGTGTACGGGGGCTGTCCGAGGAGATCATGCGCGCCCTCGAGATCCCCGACAGCCCCTTGGCGCCGCACTGTGCCGCGGCGCTCGATGCGGCCGGGACCGTGTTGGGCCGCGCCCAACGGGCGGGGCGTGCGCACCCCGATGTCACCACCGACGACATCGTCAAGATCGCCACCGCGATCGCGTGGACCAATGATCGGTCCGAGGTCACCGCGGCGGCCTCCGACCGTCTGGTCGAGCTTGTGCTGCACGGCATCATCGGCCCGGCCGAAACGCGAACCTCACACGCCTGACACGACTCTCACCCGACCGGGTCACCGGCTCAGCGCGGTCACGTGGTCCATGTGGGAGTGCTTCTCCGGATTGCGGACCGCGTACAACCCGGTGATGAGGCCGTCGTCGATGCGCAACGCCAGGACGGTGTCGACCTCACCGTCCCGTCGCATGACCAGCGCGGGATGGCCGTTGACCCAGGTGGTGTCGAACGACGCGCTGTCGCCGAATCGATGCCAGCCGGTGGTGAGCACGCGGGCCACCTTGTCCGCGCCGACGATCGGGCGCGGCAGCGCGGATCGGAGCCCGCCGCCGTCACCGAACGCGACCACATCCGGTGCGAGCAGATCCAAAAGCCCTTGCAGGTCACCGGTCTCGACCGCGCGGTGGAACGCGTCGAGCACCTCACGGGACTCGGCGGGCGACACCGGGCCGCGCGGGCGGCGGGCCGCCACGTGCGCGCGGGCGCGGTGCGCGATCTGGCGGACCGCGGCCGCGGACTTGTCCACCGCGGCGGCGATCTCCTCGTACGGCAGGTCGAACACCTCGCGCAGCACGAACACCGCGCGCTCGGTGGGGGTGAGCGTCTCGAGCACCAGGAGCATGGCCATCGACACGCTTTCCGCCAGTTCGACATCCTCGGCCACATCGGGCGCGGTCAGCAGCGGCTCCGGCAGCCACTGCCCGACATAGGACTCCTTGCGCCGGCCCAGCGTCCGCAACCGGCCCAGCGCCTGCCGGGTGGTGATGCGCACCAGATACGCCCGCTGGTCCCGCACCTCCTCGAGGTCGACCCCGATCCAGCGCAGCCACGTCTCCTGCAGTACGTCCTCGGCGTCGGCCGCCGATCCGAGCATCTCGTAGGCGACCGTGAACAGCAGATTCCGGTGCGCGACGAACGCGTCGGTGGCGGCGGTGGTACCGATCATGGCAGGGCTCCCGTCTGTGGCGTCACCCACTGGACACCGCGGCCGATCGAAATGTGACACCCAGCCTCAGAACACGAACCCGCGCAGCGCGAGAAACCGCATTCCGCCGACGGCCGCCATCACCGCGAGCACGGCCGTCGCCTGACCGAGCTCCCCGAGCCCGGGCGCCCAGAAATCGAGCCCCGCCAGCGCCGCAGTACTGATCACCAGCCCGATCGCGGCCAGCCCGCCGCCCTCCCATTGTGCGCTGAACCACCCGACCCGCCCGGCCGCCCGGAACGTCAACCGCCGATGCAACTCGTTCGCGATCGCCGTACTCACCACCGACCCCGCGATATTCGCCACCAGCGCCCCACTCCCGTTCACCGCCATGAACATCAGCACATACGCGATATTGCTGACCCCACCCACCACCGCGAACCGAATCAACTGCGCGACCACATGATCCCCGCGCAGAAACCCGCCCACGGCGACGAGCCCGCGCTCGAAGCCCGCATCGAGGGCCCCGAAATCCATCGGGTCCCGGTACATCGTCCGCAGTCCGGAATCGGCGATCACAGTGCTGTTCACGCCACTGACAATCCCCACCCCCGCTTACACGGACCTGACACCGCCCTGACGCGCCGCTGTCACGATTCTCGGCACTCGAACAAACGTTCTACTCGAGGTAATGTCCCGGAGCATGCCGGAACTCTCACGACGCGACTGGGCGACGATGAACCTCAAAGAGGTGCAGCGACAGCTGCTGAAGGCGGCGTCGTTCGGGAAGGTGCTCTCGCCCGAGCAGTTGGAGAATGCCGCGGGCAAGATCGGGGAGGGGTTGCGGATCTTTCTCGACGAGACCAAGGAGGAGCGGTGACCGGTCGGGCGGATCAGTCGGGAACGGTGGGGGCCGCGTCGGTGGCCGGGCGGGTGCCGCGCAGGAACGAGCAGGCGAGGCAGACGAGTCCGAAGAAGAGATAACCGAGGGCGACCTTCGGGGCGGCGGCCCAGCCGACCTCGGCGGCGTGGATGAGGCCGACGAAACTGAGCCCGGCGCCGACCGTGCTGGCGAGAGCGGCCGCGCGGAAACGCTTTTCGAGGATGAAGGTGACCATGGTGCCGAGTACCAGACCGGCCAGCACCGCGCCCGCGCCCAGGGTCTTCAGGCCGTCGTAGACCACGCCCGCCTGGCCGAGCGCGCCCGTGCCGATCTTGTCGGCGGAGGTGCCGGCGGCGCTGAGGGCGTTGTCGATCTGACCGACGCCCCACTCGGCCAGATTCGGCAGCAGCGCGGCCACCACCGCGACCGCGTGCAGGCGCGGGACCGCTTGGAAGGCCTGGGCGCCGATCAGCAGGCCGATGTAGAGCAGGATCGGGACGATCGCCGGAATGGGCAGCAGGGTGGCGAGCACGCCGAAAAGGCCGAGCAGGCACATCAATCCGATGATCGCGCCACTGGCGAGCGAGTAGCCGGTGCGTCCGCCCGCGTCCTTCCACCCCGGGTGCCCGATGTAGACCGCGGGCGGGAACGGGGAACCGAAGCCGGAGCCGATGATCGCGCCGAGACCGTCGGCCAGCAGCACGCTGCGCAGGTTGTAGTTGTCGCCCGCGGCGGCGGCGCTCTCGACATTGCTCATGGCCTCGGTGAAGTTGTAGACGCCCAGCGGAATCGCGGTGGCCAGCAACGGCGCCAGATGCGCGAGCCCGTCGAAGAGCAGATGCAGGCGCAGGTCCGGCAGCCCGAGGGCGATGTCGTGCGCGGCCTGGGAGACGTCGGGGACCGACATGTAGCCGCCGATCCAGCCGATGGCGGTGCCCACCAGCAGCGCCACCAAGCCGACCGGAACATTGCCCGGCAGCCGCACATCGGTGAAGAAGCCGATCAGAATGATGGCCAGCACCGGCAAACCGATCCAGGCCGCTTCCCACATCTGCGCGGCGGGCCGCATGGCGATGAAGGTGATCGAGATGCCCGCCAGGGTGCCGAGCATGGCGGCACGCGGGGTGATCCGGCGAATGTAGGGCCCGACGAACGCGCCGATCATGACGATCACACCGATCATGAACGCCCAGGCCAGACCAGCCGACCACGCCCGCAACGGGTCGTTGGTCTTCAGGTAGATGGGCAGCATCACCACGAACACCACGATGAACATGTGCGGCACGCTCGGCCCGTACGGCAGCGCGGTGACCGTGGCGCGGCCCTCACGCCGCGCGAGCCGCCGCGCCAGCAGCATGTAGTACAGGTTGCCCAGCACCAGCGCCACGCCCAGCGCGGGAAGCACCGTGCCCAGCACATCCGCGCTGGGGATCTTCACCACCGCGATCGACAGCGTGGTCAGGGTCAGGACATTGACGAGGATATTGAACGACAGGCCGAAGAAGGCATTGGTGTCGCCGCGGGTCCACCACGGCAGCGACAGCGGTGCGGCGCTACCGGTTTCACCGGCGATCGGGGTTTCGACGGACATGGGTTTTCCTGTTCACTGGGCCGGGCTGGGGGAGACGGCGGAGGTGAGCGCGGCGCGGACCGCGGCCGAGTCGGCGACCCAGCCGAAGATGCCGCCCTGGGCGGCGATCATGGCCAGCCCGACGCGCTGGAACTCCGGGAAATACGAACCGACGCAGTCGGAGACGACCAGGCACTCGAAACCGCGATCATTGGCCTCGCGCACCGTGGTGTGCACGCAGACCTCGGTGGTGACGCCGGTGACCAGCAGGGAGCCGATGCCCCTGTCCGCCAGCACCTGCGCCAGCTCGGTCGCGTAGAACGCGCCCTTGCCGGGTTTGTCGATCACCACTTCGCCGTCCAGCGGCGCAAGCTCGTCGATGATGTCGTGCCCGTACTCGCCGCGAATCAGGATGCGGCCGAACCGGCCCGGGTCGCCGATGCGCTGGGCGGGATCGCCGCGCAGCAGTTTCGCCGGCGGGCAATCCGACAGGTCGGGCAGATGGCCCTCGCGGGTGTGGATCACCGGAATCCCGGCCGCGCGAGCGGTGGCCAGCAGTCCGGCCAGCGGCTCGATGACGGTGCGCAGCAGGGCCACGTCATTGCCCAGGCTCTCGCCGAACCCGCCGGGGAGCAGGAAATCGCGTTGCATGTCGATGACCAGCAGCGCGACCGCGTTCGGGTCGAAGGCGAAATCGCCCGGCCGCGCCGGAATTCGGGGAAGTGCCGTCATTGCCGTTCCTTCTGTACGAGCCGGAGATCCGCGTGCGCCGCGACCGGGCGCGGTTCGTCGAGCAGGCGGGCGGCCGCGGCGAGCACCGCGTCGTCGGCCAGGGCCGGGCCGAACACCATCACCGACAGCGGGCGGCCGTCCGCGGCGACGCCCATCGGCACCGAGATCGCGGTCAGGTCCAGCAGATTGCCGAAATGGGTGTAATGGCCCAGCACGGTGTTGGTGGCGATCGGATCGGCCAGCACCTGCGCGACGGTGAAGGTGGTGCCGATGGTCGGCGTCACCACCACGTCGACGTCGTCCCAGACCCGGGCCACCGTGGCGCGCAGTTCCTGGAGGCGTTGCTGCGCCCGGAACACGTCCACCGCGGTGAATCGGAAACCGCCGGTGAGGATCTCGCGGATCACCGGCAGGATCGAGTCCGGGTGTTCGGTGAGGAAGTCCTCGAACTCCACCAGCCGCTCGGCCACCCACGGACCCTGGTAGAGCAGTTCGCCCGCCGCCAGGAACGGTTCCAGGGAGATGGGCACACAGTCGAAGCCGTGGCGTCCCAGCAGATTCCGGGCGTCGAGATGCGCGGTGCGGAACACCTGGTCCCCGAAGAACTCCAGCTCGCCGGGATCGGGCAGCCCGACCCGCAACCGCCCGCCGCCGAAGCGCCGCCCGCGCCCCCGGCTCCACGGATCTGCCGGATCCACGCCCGCGATCACCTCGAAGACCCGATCGAGGTCCTCGACGGTGCCGGCCATCAGGGTCAGGCAGTCCAGCGACTTGCAGGCGGGGACCAGACCCCGCGCGCTGATCAGTCCGCGCGAGGGCTTCCAGCCCAGGATTCCGTTGAGCGCCGCGGGCACCCTGCCGGAGCCGGCCGTGTCGGTGGCCACGCAGAACGGCACCTCACCCAGTGCCACCGCGCGCGCCGACCCGGAACTGGAACCGCCGCAGATCAATTCGCCGCCGAACACGCTGCGCGGGATCGGATACGGCGTGCGGGTGCCGTTGAGGCCGGTCGCGAACTGATCCAGGTTCGTCTTGCCGACGAACAGCGCGCCCGCCGCGAGCAGACGCTCGACCGCGGGTGCGGTCCCGGTGGCGGTGTAGGCGTACTCGGGGCAGGCCAGCGTGGTGGGCCAGCCCGCCACGTCGATGCTGTCCTTCACCCCGAACGGCACGCCGTACAGCGGTAGCGTGCGCGCGCCGGGCCGTCGCTCGATCTCGGCGGCCGCGGCCAGCAGCTGGTCGCGAGGGACCGGCGTGATCCAGGTGCCGTCCTCGCCGCGCGCCGCGATGGAGTCGGCGACCCGGGCGGCGGTGTGGGTCGGAGAGCCGCTGCCGCTTTCGTGGGAGGCCAGTATTTCCGCGACGGTGGGGCTCGGATTCACCATTTGTCGATTGTCGACAGAATGTGTGAAATCGACGGTGTCGCAATGTATCCGCTGTGTTAGCGGATATCGAGGTCCAGGTACGCCCGCTCCCCGTGTCGCAGCAGGGCGTCGCGCGCGGTGGCGGCGTCACCGGATTCCAGCGCGGTCAGCAGTTCCTCGTGTCTGCGAACCCCGTTGTGGCGCTGGGCGAGCCGGGCCTCGGCGCGCAGATTGCGGGCCATGGGCAGCTGGAGTTTGACCAGGATCGGCTCGTAGGCCAGTTCCAGCTGCCGATTACCCGCCAGCGCCACGATGGCGGCGTGGAACCGGCGATGGGCATTGTCGCGCTCGAACGCGTCGCCCGCGGCGTCGGCGGCGCGCATCTCCTCGAGCGCCGCCCGGACCCGGCACAGCGGGTCGCCCTCGGTCGCCAGCGGGAACGCGCTGTCGATGGCGTGGCGCTCGAGCACCCGCCGCAACTCGAACAGCTCGAGGATGTCGGTCCGCGACCAGACCGCCACCCGGAATCCGCGCCGGGGCAGATGCTCGATGAGCCCTTCCTGGGCCAGGAGCCGCAGGGCTTCGCGCACCGGCGCCCTGCTGGTCCCCAGCCGGGCGCACAGTGCTTCCTCGCCGATCCGGTCGCCGGGCTCGAACGCGCCGCTGAGCACCTCGGCCCGCAGGTGCCGCGTCGCCATCTCCACCAGGCTGGGCGGCAGCACCGTCCCGTTCATGCGCGACACCATGATTCGAGATTAACCGGACCGCTCGGGTCACACGGCGCAGGCCAGCGCCGCGGTGCCGGTGGAGCGCACGAATTCGCGGTCGCCGTAACGGAATTCGGCGGTATTCCAGTCACCGCCCAGGCTGGTGACGAAGTCGCGGATCAGGGCGGTGTCGGCGCGGTCGCCCACCAGGATCAGTTCGCCGGACGCGGTGAACGAGCCGCCGCCGAGTCGTTGTGCCACCGCCGGATTCGCGGCGAGGGCGTCGCCGAAGCGGACGCGGTCCAGGCCGGTGACGGTCACGGTGAAGTCGTCGGCTCGCGCGTCCTCACCGGGCAGGTATTCGAAGGTCAGCACGGTGTCCTGGCGGTAGCGTCCGCGCAGGTCGTCGGCGACCCAGCAGAGGTTCTTGTAGTCGGTGCAGGCGAGCAGGAATCGCTTGGAGCGCTCGTAGGTGACGCCGGTGTCGGCCGACCAGGCCACCCCGTCGATCAGTTGTGAGCCGACCGGCAAGGCCAGTTCGGTCAGGGCGGTGAAGTTCTCGTCGAGTTCGAGCAGGTCCAGCCGATCATTCAGGCGCGGGTCGGCGGGGTCGGTGATGGTGGCGGTGTTGGTGGTGGCGAACAGCTCGCCGGTGGGGCGGGTGGGGTCGCCGGGGACGCACGAGGCGGGTCCGTAGGCGTGTGCGGGTGCGGTGGTCGGGCCGACGGCCACGACCCCGGTGATGACGATTGCGGAGGCCAGAGCAGCGGAAACGCGGGCGGTGGTCATCCTTCCCAGTCTGCGCGCGCCCGGTCGGGGAGGGAGCCGGATCACACGATCCGACCTTGACTGAAAATTCAGTCAGAGATTAGAGTCGCTGGTGCCCGGCTCGGGCTGCTGTGTGTGTGGCGGCCGTTTGACCAGCGGGTTCAGTGGATTCAGCGCGCCGGAGAGGGAAACGCCGCGCCGGGCCTTCTTTCAAAGGAGACAGTGCAATGCAAGGACGACGCCGGTTCATGCGAACGGGGATCTTGACGATGGGCGGGCTGCTGCTCGCGGGCTGTGAAGGATCCATCTCGTCGTGGTTCGACGGCGAGCCCTCGACGGGCTCGTCCCACGAGGGTCACTCCGGCGTGATGCCGGACGAGGGCGCGCCGCACAAGCGCACCTGGATGGCTTTCGGTGCGAGCGAAGCGATCTGGGGCCGGCAGCTGCTGCCGCAGGTGCGCGAGAACCTGGCCACCATCGCCTCCACCATCTCCCGCTTCGAGCCGGTGTCCATGCTGGTGCGCCAGGACGAGCTCGATCTGGCCCGCCGGCTGATCGGCGGCGCGAACGTGGAACTGATCGTGGCCGACCTCGACGACCTCTGGATGCGTGACACCGGACCGGTGTTCGTGCACGGCAATCACGGCAAGTCCGGTGTCGACTTCAACTTCAACGGCTGGGGCGGCAAACAGCAGCACAAGCGCGACAGCAAGGTCGCCACCATCGTCGACGGCCGCGCCGGCGTCGAGACCGCCCATACCGATCTGGTGCTCGAGGGCGGCGGCATCGAGGTCGACGGCGAGGGCACCGCGCTCATCACCGAATCCTGTGTGCTGAACTCGAATCGGAATCCCGGCTGGAAGAAGGCCGACGTGGAGGCCGAGCTCGACCATCTGCTGGGCATCAAGAAGGTGATCTGGCTACCGGGCATCGCCGGGCAGGACATCACCGACGGCCACACCGATTTCTACGCCCGCTTCGCCCGCCCGGGCGTCGTGGTCGCGGCGCTGGACAACAACGAGGAGTCCTTCGACTACGACGTCACCCGCCGCCACCTCGAGATTCTGCACAACGCCACCGACGCGCAGGGACGCCCGCTCGAGATCGAAACCCTCGAAGCGCCGGTCGATCTGCGCTATCGCGGCGCGGGCGACGACTTCGCTGCCGGCTACATCAACTTCTACGTCTGCAACGGCGGCGTCATCGCCCCGGAATTCGGTGACGCGGAAGCCGATTCGGCCGCCTACTCCACCTTGGCCCGGCTGTTTCCGGATCGCCGGGTGGTGCAGATCAATATCGACGCCATCGCCGCGGGCGGGGGCGGCATCCACTGCACCACCCAGCAGGAACCCGTCGACTGACCCGTGGGCGAGGTCGGCTCTAGACCTTCTTCACCACACTGGATTTCAGCTGCATGGCGCCGATGCCGTCGACCTTGCAGTCGATGTCGTGGTCGCCGACGCCCGGGACGAGGCGGATATTGCGGACCTTGGTGCCCGCCTTGATGCCGGTGGGGCTGCCTTTCACCTTGAGCGACTTGATCACGGTGACGGTGTCACCGTCGGCGAGGACGTTGCCGACCGCGTCCCGGATCACGCCGTCCTCGGCCGCCGCCTCGGTCTCGACGGTCCATTCGTGCGCGCACTCCGGGCAGGTGAGCAATCCGCCCACCTCGTAGGTGTATTCACTGGAACAGGCGGGACACGGCGGCAGCGAGTCGGACACGATCGGCTCCTCGGCGGGTGGTGGACGGAAGTGGTCGGGGCTCAGGCGTGGGCGCCGGTGAGGAAGTCGATGATGGCGCTGTTGACCGCTTCGGGCTGCTCCAGATACCCGTAGTGGCCGCACTTCTCGAGCTGCACGTACCGCGCACCCGGAATCGCCTCGGCCACCTCGCGGGCGAACATCGGCGGCAGCATGCGGTCGTCGGCGAATCCGACCACCAGGCTGGGGACGGTGATGCGGGCGTAGTCGGCCAGGCGGTTGCCGGTCCGGTCCATGCGCATCTGCGCGAGCACGCCCGGTCCGGGCGCGACGCTCGCGGAGTACTCGAAGATGTCGAGCCACTGCTGCGCGGAGTCGTCGGCCTGGAGGGTCGCGGGGGACAGGTTCAGCATCGCCTTGACCGCGGCCGCGTACTCCGGCGGCAGTTTCACGCCCTGCTGCTGCAGCGCCTGCTCACCCTTGTTCAGGGTGCTGGCCAGGGGATGCGAGCGGCCGGTGGTGGCCAGCATGACGGCCTTGGTCACCAGATCCGGGCGGGCCAGCGCGAGTTCCTGGGTGACGCGCGCGCCCAGCGAGGTGCCCACCACGTGCGCCGGACCGCCGAGCAGTTCGATCAGCGCCGCGGTGTCGGCGACCAGGTCCTCGATCCGCATGCCGTGGGCGCTCTCCTCCGAGGGCGCGATGCCGCGATTGTCGAAGGTGGCGACCCGGAAACCCGCCTTCACCAGGGCCGGGACCTGGTAGGTCCGCCAGACCCGGCCCGGGCTGCCGGTGCCCATGACGAGGACGACCAGGGGTCCGTTGCCGGTGACGTCGTAGTTGAGGCGAATCCCATTGAGGGTGGCGATGGGCACGTTCGGTCTTCCTGTGGGCGGTCCGGGGAACGACCGAACCTAGCATGATTGTCCTGTTTGCTAAACTCTGCAATCACCGGGTCGGGCAGCGTATCCGGATGCCCATCCGCCCTCGGAAGGAGTGGCTCGCGACATGCCAGGACTGCAACGGCCGCTCTATCAAATGAAGGCGGATTTCTTCAAGACGCTCGGCCATCCCGTGCGGATCCGGGTCCTCGAATTGCTGAGCCGGCGCGAGTACGCGGTCTCGGAGATGCTGACCGAGATCGGCGTCGAGGCAGCGAATCTGTCGCAGCAGCTGTCGATTCTGCGCCGCGCCGGGCTGGTCTCGGCCCGCCGCGAAGGCCTCTCGGTCACCTACGAACTCACTTCGCCGCAGGTCGCGGAGCTGCTGGCGGTCGCGCGGGCCATCCTCACCGGCGTGGTCACCGGCCAGGCGGAGGCGCTCGAACACTCCGCATAGCCGCGAGGCCCACGGTTTTTCCGGGGGTCCGCCCACCAACTGATTGCATGTTTTCTAAAATGAAAACCTAGTTGTTTCGTGAAGAGAGGTTCGTCGTGCCCGAACGTCCTACCGCCACCGTCGCCTCCACCGCGGCCCCGACCGCGCACCCGGACATCGCGGCCTGGGTCGCCGAGGTCGCGGAGCTGACCGCGCCCGAGCGGATCGTCTACTGCGACGGGTCCCGCGTCGAATGGGACCGGCTCACCACGGACCTGGTGGCCAAGGGCACGTTCGTCCCGCTGCCCGCCAAGCCCAACTCCTTCTGGTGCGTCTCCGATCCGGACGACGTGGCGCGGGTGGAGGACCGGACCTTCATCTGCTCCGAGCGCGAGAGCGACGCCGGGCCCACCAACAACTGGGTGGATCCGGTCGACATGCGGACCGTGCTGACCGAGCACTACCGCGGCGCGATGGCCGGGCGCACCATGTACGTGATCGCCTTCTGTATGGGCCCGCTCGACGCCGGGGAGCCGAAATACGGTGTGCAGATCACCGATTCGGAGTACGTGGCGGTCTCGATGCAGATCATGACCCGCTCCGGCGCGCAGGTCTGGGAACAGCTCACCCCCGGCACCGAATTCGTGAAGTGCCTGCACTCGGTGGGCGCGCCGCTGTCGGAGGGCCAGGCCGACGTGCCGTGGCCGTGCGACAAGACCAAGTACATCGCGCACTTCCCCGAGACCCGCACCATCTGGAGCTACGGGTCCGGCTACGGCGGCAACGCGCTACTGGGCAAGAAGTGCTTCGCGCTGCGCATCGCCTCGGTGATCGGCCGCGACGAGGGGTGGCTGGCCGAGCACATGCTCATCCTGAAACTGACTTCGCCGCAAGGGAAGACGCACTACATCGCGGCCGCGTTCCCGTCGTCGTGCGGCAAGACCAACCTGGCCATGCTCGAACCCACCCTGCCCGGCTGGAAGGCCGAGACCGTGGGCGACGACATCGCCTGGATGCGCTTGGGCGCCGACGGACGGCTCTACGCGGTCAACCCGGAGGCCGGATTCTTCGGCGTCGCACCGGGAACCGGCGCCAAGACCAACCCCAATGCCATCGCCACCATCGAGGCGGGCAACTCCATCTTCACCAACACCGCCCGCACCGACCAGGGCGACGCCTGGTGGGAGGGCCTGACCGACCAGCCGCCCGCGCACCTGATCGACTGGCGCGGCAACGACTGGACCCCGGAATCGGGAACCCCGGCCGCGCACCCGAACTCGCGCTACTGCACCCCGATCGAGCAGTGCCCGTCGGTGGCCCCGGAATGGAACGACCCGCGCGGCGTGCCGATCTCGGCCATCTTCTTCGGCGGCCGCCGCGCCACCACCATCCCGCTGGTCGCCGAGTCGTTCGACTGGGCGCACGGCGTGTTCACCGCCTCGGTGCTGTCCTCGGAGACCACCGCGGCCGCGGCGGGCGCGGTCGGCGTGGTGCGCCGCGACCCCATGGCCATGCTGCCGTTCCTGGGCTATCACGTGGGCGACTACTTCGCGCATTGGCTGGCCATGGGTGCGCGTGAGGGCGCGCAACTGCCGAAGATCTTCCAGGTCAACTGGTTCCGGCGCAGCGCCGACGGCAAGTTCCTATGGCCCGGCTTCGGCGACAACGTGCGCGTGCTGAAGTGGGCGCTCGAGCGCCTGGACGGCGCCGCCGACGCCGTGCGCACCCCCATCGGCTACGTGCCCACCGCCGAGGCGCTCGACCTCGAGGGACTGGGCGCGGGCTACCGCGGCCTGGCCGACGCCGCCCTGGCCGTGGACGTCGAGGAGTGGGTGCGCGAGCTGGAATCCATCGACGAGTGGTACGCGAGCATCGGCGGCAACCGCCTGCCCGACGCCCTGCGCGCCGAACTGGCCGCGCTGAAAGTGCGTCTGGCCGAGGCGCTCTGACCGATGAGCACGAACGACACCCCGAATCTCTGGCAGCGCCTGCGCTATATCGCGGGCGGCGCCCTGCCCGCGTCGATGCACCCCTGGGTGATCGAGGATCTGACCGGGCGCGGCGCGGCCCGCCGGTACATGCTGCGCATCCTGATCCCGATCATTCCGCCGCTGTGCCTGTTCCTGCTGATTCCGGGGCCGCTGTGGATGGGGGCGTCGATGATGGCGCTGCTGTATCTGCCGCTCATCTACTTCACCGCGGCGCTGATGTACGTGTTCCGCCGGGCCCGCCTGGCCAAGCACGGCCTGGACCCGGATCTGGCCGATCAGCGCGAACGCGCCCGCGCCGCCGACGCCCGCGCGGCCTACGAGCGGGCGCACGGCCGGGGCTGAGGTCGCGCGGGGTCAGCGCAGGTAGCGCTGGACGAACTCGGCGAGGATCGCCGCGCCGTTGCCTTTGATCTGATCCCAGGAGAACGGCAGCTGCTTGACCTCGGCGTAGGTGCGGGTGCCCGGGGCCACCGGGATGTCGGTGCGGGCGGGAATCATCCTGTGGGCCGCCGAGATCTGCTGGGCCTCGGGGGTGAACATGTAGTCCACCAGGGCCTTCGCGGCGGCGGGGTTCTTGGTGGTGTTCAGGATGAAGACCGGGCGCGGCGTCACGATGGTGCCCGAGGCGGGCGAGATGACCCGCAGCGGAACGCCTTTGGCGGCCGCGTCGTAGGCCGCGTAGTCGACGCCGCCGAGAATCACCGCGCACCCATTGCCCGTGCTGACCTCGTCGAGGGCGGGACCGTTGCCGCCGCGCACCACCATGCCGTTGGCGAACAGCGCGTCGAAGACGGCCCAGGTGTCGTCCTTGCCCCACGCGCTGACCATGGCCGCCAGCAGGTCGCGGGCGGTGCCCGATTCGCGGGGGTCGGGCATGATCACCTTGCCGCGGAACTCCGGCGCGGCCAGGTCGGCCCAGTCGTTGGGCAGGCGCGGGGACGCCTTGGTATTGACCACCATGGTCAGCGCGGACCCGTCGCGGCCCAGGAAGCCGTGATTCTTGCCGATCCACCCGTCGTGCACGCGGTCCGCGCCGCGCGGGGTGTAGGGCAGGGTGCGGCCGTCGAGGTCGTACTGGGCGGCGGGCGTCCACGACGCCAGGTACACCACGTCGGCGGCCGGATTCGGGCCCTCCTTGTCGAGCTTGGCTGTGATCTTGCCGGTCTCGGCGCTGAACACGGTGACCTTGACCCCGGAGGCCCTGGTGAAGGCGGCCACCAGCTCGTCGGTGAGGTCCTGCGGGTTGGCCGAGTACAGGGTCAGCTCGCCGCGCAGCCCGGGCGGCGCGGTCCACGAACTGGTCGCCGCCGGAACCGTTCTCGGCTCCGGGGGCTTGCCGCAGGCGGCGGTGGACAGGGTCGCGAGCGCGACGGCCGCGATGACGACACGGCGGGGGAGCGACATTCCGCGGGACCCTTTCCGAAGGACCCCGACTCACTCCGGGTTCCACAGCAATCTCGCGCGCACAGTAGGCATCGCGGGCGAACCCACAGGGTGTTTCGGGTGAACAGTCGGTGATATCCGATTCGCGCGAACACGTGAGCTGTGTCACAGTTTGGTAGCGGTTCGCATCAATCGCCGCAAACGCTTTTCGTTTCCTTTGCCTTGTCTTTACGCTTACCCGCGTTCTGCCAAGCGTCGTGGTTCTCCAGCCTCGCCCGCCGCTGCCTCTCGATGCCAGTACATGTTGACCGATGAACCGGGCGGCTCCGCCGTGCCGGCGAAGGAGAAATATGTCCACCGACACCGATCAGCCTCCACGGACGTCGCTTCCCGGCCCTCCACGCCGGGACTCGTGGGCCACCCTGGTCCGCCACGACCTCCCGGCGTCACTCGTCGTCTTCCTCGTCTCGCTGCCGCTGTCGATCGGCATCGCGGTGGCCGCGGGCGCCCCCGTCGCCGCCGGACTCATCGCCGCGGTGGTGGGCGGGGTGGTCGCCGCGCTCTGCGGCGGCTCGGTGCTACAGGTCAGCGGGCCCACCGCCTCGCTGACCGTGGTGGTCGCCGAATCCATCAGCCAGTTCGGCTGGGCCGCCACCTGTTTCATCACCATGCTGGCCGGCGGACTACAGATCCTGTTCGGGCTCAGCCGGATCGCGCGCGGCGTGCTCGCCATCGCGCCGGTCGTGGTGCACGCCATGCTCGCCGGGATCGGCATCGTCATCGCCCTGCAGCAGGTGCACGTGCTGCTGGGCGGCGACACCCTGACCTCGTCCTGGGCCGCCATCGCCGGGCTGCCGCACCAGCTGGCCTCGGTGAAGGCCGGTGACCTGTGCATCGGACTGGTCGTGATCGCCATCCTGGTCGGCTGGCGGCACGTGCCCGAACCCGTGCGCAAGGTGCCCGCGCCGCTGGCGGCGGTCCTGGTCGCCACCGTGCTGGCCCGGCTGCTGCCGGTGCGTGTCGAGCACATCACCATCGACGGATCGCTGCTGGACGAACTGCGGCTGCCGCAGCTGCCGCACGGCAGCTGGGCCGCCATCGCCCTGATGGCGGTGACCATCGCGCTCATCGCCAGCGTGGAGACCCTACTATCGGCCGTCGCGGTCGACCGGATGCGTCAGAACGCCACTCGCCGAACCGATCTGGATCGCGAGCTGATCGGGCAGGGCGCGGCCAACGTGGTCTCCGGCCTGATCGGCGGTCTGCCCGTGGCCGCGGTCATCGTGCGCAGCATCACCAATGTCAAAGCGGGAGCGCGCACCCGGGCCTCGACCATGCTGCACGGGCTGTGGATCCTGCTGTTCTCGGTGGCGCTGGTCGGGGTGGCGCGCTCGATTCCCAAGGCGGCGCTGGCCGGGCTGCTCATCGTGGTCGGCATCCAGCTGATCAAACTGGCCCATATCCGGCGGGCCCAGCGCACCGGCGATCTGGTGGTGTACGCGGCCACCGTGTTCGTGGTGGTGTTCTGGAATCTGTTGCTGGGCATGGTGGTCGGTCTCGCCCTGGCCTTCGCGCTGCTGCTGTGGCGGGTGGTGCGGGTGACGGTGACCGCCGAGGAGGTCGCGCTGGGCGGGACCGACGCCGTGCGCTGGCGGGTCACGGTGGACGGCAGCTTCACCTTCCTGGCCTTACCCGAGCTCACCAGTGAACTCGCCAAGGTGCCGCCGAACGCGGATGTGGTGCTGGAGATGACGGTCGACTTCCTGGACCACGCCGCCTACGACGCCCTGCAGGAATGGGTGGATCAGCATCGCGCCGACGGCGGCACGGTCGAGTTCATCGAGGTCGGCGCGGTCCGCATGGCCGATGCCGCGGCCGGTCCGTCCGCGCGCGGGCATTCGCGGCACCTGCTCAACGAGGTGCTCGGGCCGTGGCGGCGCACCGCCACCGATGTGGACCCGATCGTCGCGGGTGTGGCGGCCTACCACCGCAGTCACGCGCACGTCATGCGGCCGCACCTGGGTGTGCTGCGTGACGGGCAGGAGCCGGACTCGCTTTTCGTCACGTGCGCCGACTCGCGCATCGTGCCGAACGTGATCACCAACAGCGGCCCGGGCGATCTGTTCACCGTGCGCAACGTGGGCAATCTGGTTCCGCGCGACGCCCAGGACTCGTCCATGGAGGCCGCGCTGATCTACGCCCTCGACAAGCTCGATGTGCGCTCGGTGGTGGTGTGCGGGCACTCCGGCTGCGGCGCGATGAGCGCGCTGCACAGTGAACTGGTCACCGGGTCCCAGCTCGACGACTGGCTCGCGCACGCCCGGCCCAGCCTGGACCGGTTCCGGCTCGGGCATCCGGTCGGAATCGCCGCCGCCGCAGCCGGATTCGGTCCGGTCGACCAGCTCGGCATGGTGAACGTGGCGGTGCAGCTGGAGACGCTGTACGCGCATCCGGTGGTGCGGCGCGGGGTCGAGGAGCGCGGGGTGGTGTTGTCGGGGCTGTTCTTCGACATCGCCACGGCGCGGGTGGTGGAGGTCACGGTGGACGGCATCGCGGAGATCGACGGTGTGGGCCGGGTCGCCCAGCCCCCGCGAGCGGCGGCCTGCCCCGCCTGAGTTGTGCTGTGCCCGCAGGAGATTTGGGGCGTTCGCGTGGTTTTTCGGCTAACGGGGCGTGAATCCGGACGGATTCACGCCCCGTTAGCAATATGCGGCGTTTTTCTCAGACTTTGCTAAGGCTTTACCTTTAGCCTGGCCTTTGCTCGTCCGGTGAGTGCGCGGCCAACGCCGTCCGCGGTCTTTATTCGATGCCCCTGTACATGCTCGCTGAGGAGCGATATGTCTCGCGACACCGATTCACCGCCAGGTAGATCCAATGGCAGGCTCGACAGCCTGCTGCGTCATGATCTGCCTGCGTCCCTCGTAGTTTTCCTGGTCGCCTTGCCGCTGTCACTCGGCATCGCGGTCGCCTCCGGCGCGCCCATCGCGGCCGGACTCATCGCCGCCGTGGTCGGCGGTATCGTGGTCGGCCTGCTCGGCGGTTCCCCGCTGCAGGTCAGCGGCCCCGCGGCCGGTCTGACGGTCGTCGTCGCCGAAACCATCACCCAATTCGGCTGGAAGACGGCGTGTTTCATTACCGTCCTGGCCGGTCTGCTCCAGATTCTGTTCGGGCTCAGCCGAATTGCCCGCGCCGCCCTGGCCATCGCACCCGTCGTGGTGCACGCCATGCTGGCGGGAATCGGCATCACCATCGCGCTGCAGCAGCTGCATGTGCTGCTCGGCGGCGCGTCCCATAGTTCGGCCTGGCAGAACGTGATTCAGCTCCCCGGTGAGCTGACCAGCATCCACGGCGACGACTTCCTGATCGGCGTGGTCGTGATGGCCATCATGTTCGGCTGGAAGTACGTGCCCGGCAAGGTGAAGGTGCTGCCCGGCCCGCTGGTCGCGGTCGTCGTCGGCACCGTGCTGTCGCTGGTGCTGCCCGGCTCCCCGGAGCGAATCGTGTTGAGCGGCTCGCTGTTCGACGCCATCGGCCTGCCCGGAATGCCGTCCGGCAACTGGGGCGCGGTCGTGCTCGCCGCCCTGACCATCGCTCTGATCGCCAGCGTGGAGAGCCTGCTGTCGGCGGTCGCGGTGGACAAGATGCACACCGGCCCGCGCACCAACTTCGACCGCGAACTGATCGGTCAGGGCGCGGCCAACATGATCTCCGGCACCCTGGGCGGCCTGCCCGTCACCGGCGTGATCGTGCGCAGCGCCACCAATGTGCAGGCCGGGGCCCGCTCCCGCGCCTCCGCCCTGATGCACGGCGTCTGGGTGCTGGTGTTCTCGGTCGCGCTGGTAGGACTGGTGCAGCAGATTCCGAAATCGGCGCTGGCCGGTCTGCTCATCGTGGTCGGCGTGCAGCTGGTGAAGCTGGCCCACATCAAGCTGGCCCGCCGCACCGGCGACCTGCTGGTGTACGTGGTGACCGTGCTCGGCGTGGTGTTCCTGAACCTGCTCGAGGGTGTCATCATCGGCCTGGTCCTGGCCTTCGGGCTGCTGCTGTGGCGCGTCGTGCGCGTGGCGGTGACCGCGGCCGAGGTCGCCGGCACCGATCGCTGGCTGGTGAGCATAGACGGCACCTGCACCTTCCTGGCGCTGCCGAAACTGTCCACGGAACTGGGCAAGGTCCCGACCGGCGCCGACGTGCTGGTCGAACTGAGCGTCGACTTCCTCGACCACGCCGCCTACGAAGCCATCCACGACTGGGCCAACCAGCACGAGAACACCGGCGGCACAGTCGAATACGTGGAACTCGGCACCGCCCGCATGGCGCACGCCCTGGACGGCCCGCCGGTCCGCGGCCGCGCCCGCACCCTGCTCGACGACGTGCTTCGCCCCTGGCGCGAGGACGACGGCAACCCGATCACCCACGGCGTCGCCGCCTTCCATCGCCGCAACGCCCACGTGGTGCGCCCGCACCTCGACGAGCTACGCGACGTCCAGAACCCGCACTCGCTCTTCCTGACCTGCGCGGATTCGCGGATCGTGCCCAACGTGATCACCAATACCGGACCCGGTGACCTGTTCACGATCCGCAATGTCGGCAACTTCGTGGTCCCCGGTGGCCGTGACACCTCCATCGAGGCGGCGCTGTCGTTCGCCATCGAGGAACTACGCGTCGACAATGTCGTGGTCTGCGGTCACTCCGCCTGCGGGGCGATGAAAGCCCTGGTCGCGGGCGGACCCACCGGCCCGGGCCTGGGCAACTGGCTGGTCCACGGCCACGCCAGCCTGGACCGCTTCCACCCCGACGACCCGGTCGCCGCCGCGGCCGCCCGGGCCGGATACGGCGTGGACGATCAGCTCTCCATCGTCAATGTGGCGGTCCAGCTGGACACCCTGCGGGCCCACCCCGTGGTCCGGCGCGCCATGGCCGAACACGGCCTGCAGATCAAGGGCCTGTTCTTCGACATCGGCACCGCCCGGGTGCTCGAGGTGACCTCGGCGGGCATCCGCGAGATCGACGCCCCCGAGCTATCGGCCTTGGCGCACACCCACTGATCGGCACTCGCATCGCCTGATGGCGCGGGCCTCCCGGCTGGGAGTGCCCGCGCCATCACGCTTTTCGGGTGAAGCGGACATCGCGCGGCCGGGCGCGACGTGGAACCGCCGACCGTGTCCGGGCGCGTCTGCCGGGCGGCGGCGGGCCCGCGCCGTACGCTGAGCGCGCCTCGCGGTGAACGCGAGTTGATCGGGTGCGCCGGAGGTCGCGGGGGAGCCGTCCACTTCGGCGCGGAAACGTGACATCGTGGGTAGTAATCACCGTGAACGGCCGGATCGGAGTCGAATGGAAATGGTTGCGCAGCCCCCCGTTTCACAGGCCCTCGCGCCGGGCACCGACCTGCTACGGCCGGAGTGGCTGGCCGAACGGATCGCCGACATGGGGATCTCGTGGGGAACTGCCGACTCACGGGTCTCGGGCACCCTGTGGTGGTGCATGGCCGCCTCGTCGCTGGTGGACCCGATCGTCGCGGCGATCGCAAGCGATGCGCCCGTGTTCGACCCCGCGCTCGAGCACATCGTCCTCGAGATGCGGCCGGACGGCGGCGTCGAGCGGGTGCTGGGCGAACCGCACGGCTACCGGATCGCCGCCCACCTGCTCGCCCTCCGATCCGACGCGGTGACGGCCCCGGACGCGGCCGCCGCCTCGCTCGTGGATCCGCTGACGCCCGCACCGGCCGGCGTCACCGAGTCCGAAGTCCCCGCCGCCAATCTCGAAGGCTGCGCCTCGGGACCCGAAAGCGGTTGTGCGACAGCTGCTGTCGGTCACGCGCTGCGCCACACCCTGTCCCGGGTGATCCCCGTGGTCGCCGAGGTCTCCGGCGCGGGCGTGGCCGCACTGTGGGCGATCGTGGCCGACGCCATCGGCAATCGCGCCCTCGACATCGGCGCCGAGGAGGCGGGCGCGCGGCTGGCCCGCGACGTGGCCGGGCGGCTGCCGGTGCCTCGATTCCAGGATGTCGGCGGCCGCACCTTCGTGCGCCGCAT
This sequence comes from Nocardia sp. NPDC005825, assembly GCF_040630175.1. Lineage (NCBI taxonomy): Bacteria > Bacillati > Actinomycetota > Actinomycetes > Mycobacteriales > Nocardiaceae > Nocardia > Nocardia sp. NPDC005825. The sequence continues at coordinate 887,051 of NZ_JBEXXC010000001.1, read as the reverse complement.
CTCCTGCTGCCTGGTCTTCGAGGTCCCCGGCTGCACCATGTGCACCAGCTGCCCCAAGCGCCCCGCCGCCGAGCGCGAGGTCCTGCTCGCCGAGGTCGCCGCACGCGGCTGAGGGCGCGGGGCGGCCGAACACCGTGTGACGCTGGGGTGGTCCATCGGCGCGCGGTGCCAACCGTGCCGATAGAGTGGTGGCCGCCGGGGCTCTGCCCTTCACCAGGGGGTGCCCGGTCGTCATGTCCAACCTGTACGGCGGACCGAGCACCGCCGTGAAACGCCTTAGGAGTGTCCAGCCGTGAGCACCTCACCCCAGCAGACCCCAGTCGCCCGCGTCCGGGTCACGGCTGGGACTACCGCCGGGGCCGCGGTGCGTGAGGCGGACCTGCCGAGCAAGGGCGCGAACGCGGTGCTCGTGGTGCGCGACGCCGACGGCGCGCTCAAGGACCTGACCTGGGTGCCCGAGCTGGACACCGAGGTGGAGGTCGTCACCGCCGATTCCCCCGACGGCCGCAATGTGATCCGGCACTCGGCCGCCCACGTGCTGGCCCAGGCCGTGCAGCAGGAGTTCCCCGAGGCCAAGCTGGGCATCGGCCCGTACATCAAGGACGGCTTCTACTACGACTTCCAGGTCGACCGTCCCTTCACCCCGGAGGATCTGGCCAAGCTGGAGTCCCGGATGAAGAAGATCATCAAAGGCGCGCAGCGGTTTTCGCGCCGGGTGGTCGAGATCGACGAGGCCCGGGTCGAACTGGCCAAGGAGCCGTTCAAGCTCGAGCTCATCTCCGACAAGTCGGGCATCGACGATCCAGAGGTCATGGAGGTCGGCGGCAAAGAGCTGACCATCTACGACAACCTGGACCCGCGCAGCGGCGAGAAGATCTGGGGCGACCTGTGCCGCGGCCCGCACCTGCCGACCACCAAGTACATTCCCGCGTTCAAGCTGACCCGCTCCTCGGCCGCCTACTGGCGCGGTGACCAGTCCCGCGAGGACCTGCAGCGCATCTACGGCACCGCCTGGGAGTCCACCGAGGCCCAGGACGAGCACCTGCGCCTGCTCGAAGAGGCCGAGAAGCGCGATCACCGCAAGCTCGGCCTGGAACTGGACCTGTTCTCCTTCCCCGACGAGCTGGGCTCGGGCCTGCCGGTGTTCCACCCCAAGGGCGGCATCATCCGCAAGGAGCTCGAGGACTACTCGCGCCGCCGCCACACCGCCGCCGGCTACGAGTTCGTCAACACCCCGCACATCACCAAGGGCCACCTCTTCGAGGTCTCCGGACACCTGGACTGGTACCGCGAGGGCATGTTCCCGGCCATGCATCTGGACGCCGAACTCAATGAGGACGGCACCGTGCGCAAGCCCGGCCAGGACTACTACGTCAAGCCGATGAACTGCCCGATGCACAACCTGATCTTCCGGTCGCGCGGGCGCTCCTACCGTGAACTGCCGCTGCGCATGTTCGAGTTCGGCTCGGTCTACCGCTACGAGAAGTCCGGCGTCGTGCACGGCCTGACCCGGGTGCGCGGCATGACGCAGGACGACGCGCACATCTACTGCACCAAGGAGCAGATGCACGCGGAGCTCACCTCCACGCTGCAGTTCGTGCTCTCGCTGCTGCGCGACTACGGCCTCGACGACTTCTACCTGGAGCTCTCCACCAAGGACCCGAAGAAGTTCGTGGGTTCCGACGAGCTGTGGGAGGAGGCCACCGAGACCCTGCGCAAGGTGGCCACCGACTCCGGTCTGGAGCTGGTCCCGGATCCGGGCGGCGCCGCGTTCTACGGCCCGAAGATCTCCGTGCAGGCCAAGGACGCGCTGGGCCGCACCTGGCAGATGTCGACCATCCAGCTCGACTTCAACCTGCCCGAGCGTTTCGAGCTCGAGTACACCGGCTCCGACGGCGCCAAGCACCGCCCGGTCATGATCCACCGCGCGCTGTTCGGTTCCATCGAGCGCTTCTTCGGCGTGCTCACCGAGCACTACGCGGGCGCGTTCCCGGCGTGGCTGTCGCCGGTGCAGGTGGTCGGCATCCCGGTCGCCGAGGCGTTCGCCGAGCACCTGGACAAGGTGATCGAGCAGTTGCAGGACAACGGGATTCGCGCCGAGCTCGACCGCAGCGACGACCGCATGCAGAAGAAGATCTTCAACCAGACCGCGCAGAAGGTGCCGTTCATGCTGCTGGCCGGCGCGCGCGACGTGGAGGGTGACGCGGTCAGCTTCCGCTTCCGCGACGGCACCCAGGTCAACGGCGTGCCGGTGGCCGACGCGGTCGCCACCGTCGTGGACTGGGTGCAGCGGCGGGAGAACAGCTCGCCGACCGCGGAGGGCTTCGAGATCCGCAAGGCGGGTCGATGAGCGAAGCATTCGTGCCCGTGCCCGAGCAGATCGTGGACACCGGTGCGGGGGACCCGGATCGCCTGCAGCGGTTGTGGACCCCGTACCGGATGTCCTACATCACCGGCGAGGCCGAGGATCGCGACACCGCGGCCGAGCCGAAGGCCGACGCGCCCAAGAAGACCGGGCATCCCTTCACCGACATCCCCGAGATGTCGGACGAGGACGGGCTGATCATCGCGCGCGGTGAATCGGTGTACGCGGTGCTGAACCTGTACCCGTACAACCCCGGCCACATGATGGTGGTGCCCTACCGTCGCGTCGCCAACCTGGAGGACCTGACCGCCGCGGAGAGCGCCGAGCTGATGGCGTTCACGCAGCAGGCGATCCGGGTGATGAAGCAGGTGTCGCGGCCCGAGGGCTTCAATGTCGGGCTGAATCTCGGTGGCGTTGCCGGGGGTTCACTCGCCGATCATCTGCATCAACATATCGTGCCGCGCTGGAGTGGGGACGCGAACTTCATTACCGTCGTCGGCGGAGTGAAGGTGATGCCGCAGCTGCTCCGGGAGACCCGGGCGCTGCTGGCACAGGCGTGGAAGGAAGCGGATTCGGCATGAGCGGGTCAGGCCCGGAGGCGGTAGCGAAGCGTGACCATGGAGGGCCCCCGCTCATGCCCCACGGGCACCGCGTGAGCGGTAGTGGCCGGGAGTTCGTAGCGTGCTGAGCTTCTTCGGTCGCGAGACGTTCGCCAAAGCGACCGCGCCCCTGGGCAAAGCGCTGGTGAGCACGGGGCTGACGCCCGACGCCATGACGCTCATCGGCACCACCGCCTCGATCGCCGCGGCGGTGACGCTGTTCCCGACCGATCACCTGTTCTGGGGAACCATGGTGATCTGGCTGTTCGTCATGTTCGACATGCTGGACGGCGCCATGGCCCGCGCGCGCGGCGGCGGCACGAAATACGGTGCGGTGCTGGACGCCACGTGTGACCGGGTGGCCGACGGCGCCATCTTCGCGGCGCTGGCCTGGTGGTCGGTGTACACCGAGCACTCGAAGCACCTGTTCGTGGCGACGCTGGTGGTACTGGTGACCTCGCAGGTCATCTCCTACGCCAAGGCGCGCGCGGAGGCCAGCGGGCTCTCGGCGGACGGCGGCCTGATCGAGCGACCCGACCGGCTGGTCATCGTGCTGGTCGGCGCCGGATTCACCGGTATCGGTGGCTATTTCGGCATCGAATGGCTGTCGTACGCGGTGTATGTCGCCATGTACATCCTGGCCGTGCTCAGCATCGTCACCGTCTTCCAGCGGGTGCTGGCGGTTCGCAATTCGCCCGGGGCCCGCGACATCATCGCCCCCGCGGCGCAGGCCCCGGAGGAACCGCAGCGGTGACAACCGATTTCACGTCCGCGATGACCGACAAGGCATACGCGGCCGGATGGCGGCTGGTCCGCGCCCTGCCCGAGCGCACCGCGCGCCGCCTGTTCGATCGGGGCGCGGACCTCGCCGCCCGCAAGGCGAACAAGGCCGCGCGCCGGGGCAATCCGAACCAGCTGCGCAAGAACCTGGCACGGGTGCTCGGCACCACGCCGGACCTGGTGCCGGACAGCCTGATCCGCGACAGCATGCGGTCCTACGCCCGCTACTGGCGTGAGGCGTTCCGGCTGCCGTCGATGGACCACGCCGCGCTGGGCGAGTCGCTGCGCGTGGCGGGCATCGAGCACGTCGACGCCGCGCTGGCCCGCGGCAAGGGCGTGCTGCTGGTGCTGCCGCATTCGGGCAACTGGGATATGGCCGGGGTCTGGCTGGTCCAGAACTACGGCCAGTTCTCCACTGTCGCCGAGCGTTTGAAGCCGGAGTCGTTGTTCGAGAGGTTCGTCGAATTTCGGGAGAGTCTCGGCTTCGAGGTGTTCCCGCTGACCGGCGGCGAGCAGCCGCCGTTCCCGCAGTTGGCGGATCGGTTGCGGGACAACAAGATCGTGTGCCTGATGGGGGAGCGCGATATCACCGGCAAGGGCGTGCCGGTCACGTTCTTCGGCGCGGACAGCTGGCTGCCGGCGGGCGCGGCCAAGCTCGCCCAGGAGACCGGGGCGGCGCTGCTGCCGGTGCACTGCTGGTTCACCGTCGACGCCGACGGCCGCGAGGGCTGGGGCATGCGGGTGTTCGAGGCCCTGGATCTGGCGGGCGGGATGGCCCCCGCCACCCAGGCGCTGACCGACGTGTTCGCGGCCAATATCGCCGCCCATCCGGCCGACTGGCACATGTTGCAGCCGGTGTGGAAGAGTGATTTGTCGCAGGCCAGGCTGGATCGTATCGCGGCCGCGCAGCAGGCGCTGGGCTCTCGGGAGCAGCGGGCAACGAACTCGGGTGAGCCGAGGGCACGGGGCTCCGAGGAGCCGGGGACAGGGGCACTATGAAGATCGGCATGGTCTGCCCGTACTCGTTCGACGTTCCGGGCGGGGTGCAGTCGCATGTCGTGGAGCTGGCGCAGGTGCTCATCGAGCGCGGCCACAAGGTGAGCGTGCTCGCGCCCGCCGCCGACGACACGCCGCTGCCCGACTTCGTGGTCTCCGCCGGTAAAGCGGTCGCGATCCCCTACAACGGGTCGGTCGCGCGACTGTCCTTCGGACCCACCGCCTACACCCGCATCCGGCGTTGGATCGCCGACAACGACTTCGATGTCCTGCATATCCACGAACCCAACGCGCCCAGCCTGTCCATGCTCGCGTTGAAGATCGCGGAGGGGCCGATCGTGGCCACCTTCCACACCTCGACCACGAAATCGCTGGTGCTGAGCACCTTCCAGGGCGTGCTGCGGCCGTACCACGAGAAGATCAGCGGCCGGATCGCGGTGAGCGAGCTGGCCAGGCGCTGGCAGGTGGAAGCTCTCGGCGGCGACGCGGTCGAGATCCCCAACGGGGTCGACGTGCCCGCGTTCGCGCACGCGCCGCTGCTGGACGGCTATCCGAAGCCCGGCAAGTCGGTGCTGTTCCTGGGCCGGTTCGACGAACCGCGCAAGGGCATGGAGGTCCTGCTGGGCGCGCTGCCCGAGCTGGTCCGCCGGCATCCCGGCGTGGAGATCCTGATCGTCGGGCGCGGTGACGAGGACCGGTTGCGCCGTGAGGCCGGGGAGAACGCGGGACACCTGCGGTTCCTGGGCCAGGTCACCGATGCCGAGAAGGCCTCGGCGATGCGCAGCGCCGACGTGTACGTCGCGCCCAACCTGGGTGGCGAGAGCTTCGGCATCGTGCTGGTGGAGGCCATGGCCGCCGGAACCGCCGTGGTGGCCAGCGATCTGGACGCCTTCCGCCGGGTGCTGCGCGACGGCACCGCGGGCATGCTGGTGCCGGTCGGCGACTCCGAGCGGTTGTCGGCGGCGATCAGCGCCATGCTCACCGACGACGAGCGGCGCGAGGAGTACATCCGCACCGCCAATCAGGTTGTCGGCGAATACGATTGGCCGGTCGTGGCCGAGCAGATCCTGCGGGTGTACGAGACCGTCACCGTCGGCGACGTGCGCGTCAGGACCGCCGGATGATCACTTTCTCCGCGACGACCATTCTGGTTCTCGCGCTCGTCGCGGCGGCCGTCATCACCGCCGCGGTCTGGGCGTACACCACCGCCAACCGCCTCGACCGGCTGCACGTGCGCACCGACCAGGCCCGCCACGCGCTCGACGCGGCGCTGGCCCGGCGCGCGGTCGTCGCGCGGTCGGTGGCGGTCACGCTGGCCGGTCTCTACGATCCGGCGCTGGTCGAGCAGGCGCGGCGGTTGACCGCGCTGGCCGACCGCGCCGAACGCTCCAGTTGGCGGGACCGCGAGACGGTCGAGAACCAGCTCGCCGCCGCGCTGTCCGCGGTCGACATCGCGTTGCTGCCGCCGCAGCTGGTGGCCGAACTGGCCGACGCCGAGGCCCGGGTGCTCATCGCCCGCCGCTTCCACAACGACGCCGTCCGCGACACCCTCGCCCTACGCACCCGACGCCTGGTCCGGTGGCTGCACCTCGGCGGTACCGCGCCGCTGCCGGTGTACTTCGAGATCGCCGAACGCGTCACCGCGGCCGCCTCGACCGGCCTCGAGGTCGACACCGTCCGGACCTCGGCCCGCGTGGTGCTGATCGACGAGCAGGATCGGGTCCTGCTGTTGCAGGGCGTCGACCCGAAGGTTCCGGATGTGCCGTTCTGGTTCACCATCGGCGGCGGCGTCGATCCGGGGGAGACGTTGCGCGAGGCCGCGATCCGCGAACTCTACGAGGAGACCGGTCACGCGGCCGACTCGTCGGCGCTGCGCGGTCCGTTGTGGCGGCGCGTCGCGGTGTTCCCGTTCAACGGGGAGCTGATCCGCTCCGAGGAACTCTTCTTCGCGCTGCGCGCCAAGACTTTCGACCCGGTCCCCACCAACCTGAACTTCGTCGAACGCCGTTCCATCACCGGCAACAAGTGGTGCACCCCCACCGATATCGCCCACCTCGACCACTCGGGCGAAACCGTGTACCCGTACCACCTCGATCATCTGCTCGCCGAGGCGATCACCGCCGCCGACTCCGACACCGATCCCGAAGTCCGTTCCATCCGCTGACCCCGGGCGCGTCCGCTGGGTGGGACCGCGGGCGCGAACCCCGTCCGCCGGGGCCGATCCGCGGTTACGGTGGGCCGATCAATGGTGATCGGTGGCAAGGACTTACGGCATGAAGTTGATGTACGCGTTGTGGGGTGCGGATCTGGGGGAGCGGCTGCGCGGCGAGCAGCTGCGCAAGGAGCTGACCGGGCTGGGCGTCAGCGCCTTGCAGGTGAACGTCCGGGACGCCGACGTGGAGGCCGCCCAGGTGCGGCACACCACCTATGACGCGCCGATCGACGCCATCGTCAGCGTATGGACCGAGGGTGACCACGAGGCCGTGACCGCCGCGCTGCGGGCGGTGGCCGACGACGTCAACGGGTGGGTCGTGCACGAGCGCCGCCCGATCGAACCGCCCGAGGTCGCCGACGGCGAGCGCACCGACGCGCTGGCCAATATCGCCATCCTGCGGATCCCCGAGAACCTCACCCGCGAGGAGTGGCTGCACAACTGGCACGTCCTGCACACCCCGGTGGCCATCGAGACCCAGGACACCTTCGGCTACGTGCAGAACACCGTCGCCCAGGCCCTCACCGAGGGCAAGCAGGTCGACGCGCTCGTCGAGGAACTGTTCCCGATGGCCGCCATGACCAGCGCGCACGCCTTCTACGGCAGCGGCGGCGACGACGCCGAACTGCAGCGCCGGGTCACGGCCATGATGGAGAGCGTGGTCCGGTTCGGGGCGCACCTGAACCTGGACCTCGTCCCCACCAGCCGCTACTTCTATCAGCTGGACTGAACGCTCACCGGTCGCGAGCGCTCAGCCGAAGAACGAACTGCGCACCGGGCCCGGTGAATTCACCGGGGTCCGGGCGCCCAGCAGCCAGGTGTCCCGGGTCGCGGCGACGAAATCGGCCAGAACCTCGTCGGGGTCGGGCGGAGTACGGTCGTCGCCCGAGTCCGGGGTGCCGTCGGCTTTCACGATCTCCCGCGCGATCTCGGACTCCGGGCGGGCATCGGCGGGCGCCGTTTCCGGGCCGTTCTCGCCCAGGCGGGTGTTCGGGCCCCACGGTTCCACCGCCACCTGGCACAGCAGGCCGCTGATGTCGGCGGCCACCGCCGGTGGCCGGACCCAGTAGGTGGCGTGCTCGAACAGGATCTGCCCGGACGCGCGGGTGGTGAGAGCGCGGCTCAGGTCGGGGTCCAGGTCGGCGAGGGAGTAGGCCACGACGAGCGTGTCGGTCCGGTCCGGCGCGAATTCGACTACCGGCAGACCGAGCAGTTCCGCCGCGGCCAAGCCGATGATCCGGTCGGACCGGCCCGGCAGCAACGACACCGAGGTCGGTGCGAGCCCGGCGGAGCGCAGGATCACAGCGAGCCGGTCGAGGGTGTGGCGGCACAGTTCGAGCCGGTCACCCAGGTAGGCCCAGCGGCCGGTCATCCCGGCGTCGAAACCGTACGGCGACAGGGTCGCCAGGTAGCCGCCGGTGAGCGTGTACTGCCAGCCGCGCAGGTCGGCGCCGTCCAGCGCGCTGACCGGGGCGACCCGGTCCGCGCGGAGCAGCATCCGGTGCACGCGGTCGCGGGCGGGCAGCCAGTCCTCGTTCTCGGGTGCGGGCAGCCGCGCGAACTCGGTGCGAGCCCGGTCCAGATCGCCCGCCAGGATCGAGTCGTACGTCAGCAGATACCGCTCGGGGTAGGGGCGCAGGATCGATTCGTGCGCGAGCAGTGCCTCGACCGCCTCGGCGTGGCGGTACTCGTCCTCGAACGCGGTGACCAGTTCGGAGAGGGCCAGATTGGGTTTGGTGGTGCCGGCGCGCAGAGCCTCCCGTAAGGCCGGGATCGCGGCGAACGGCACGCCGTATTCGATGCACTCGTAGCCGAAGATGGTCCAGGCATCGGGGTTGTCCGGCGCTCCCGCGGCGGCCCGTGCCGCCAACGCGAGCTTGTCCAGGTCGGCGCGGTCCGCCAATTCGGCTGTGATCGAGGCCAATTCATGGATGGGGAGGGTGTCGGCGATCTGGCACAGCGTGCGCGCCGCGCCGCTCACATCGTCCGCGGCGAGCAGCGCGCGGACCTCGTGCAATTCACTTGTCATCGCCCTCGATCCTGGCGGGCGGGACGTGTTCGGGCAAATGAGTATTTGCGACGCGGTAGCCCCGGAATTGTGACGCCCGTCATTCCGGCGCAGGTAGGCAGTCCAGTCGTGTCGGACTGGCTATGAAGTGGCCTGAACCCGCAGCCTAGAATCGTGGTGTTCGATTCCGAGCCGGTGTTCGAATTCAAACAATCCGATTGGCCCACATGACCCAGGAGTTTGCCGTGACCTCGCCTGACACCACCCCCACGATCGGTACCGCCCGCGTCAAGCGCGGCATGGCCGAGATGCTGAAGGGCGGTGTGATCATGGATGTCGTCACGCCGGAGCAGGCCAAGATCGCCGAGGACGCCGGTGCGGTCGCCGTCATGGCGCTCGAGCGGGTCCCGGCCGACATCCGGGCTCAGGGTGGCGTGTCCCGCATGTCGGATCCGGACATGATCGACGGCATCATCAACGCCGTCTCCATCCCGGTCATGGCCAAGGCCCGGATCGGCCACTTCGTCGAGGCGCAGATCCTGCAGTCGCTCGGTGTCGACTACATCGACGAGTCCGAGGTGCTGACCCCCGCGGACTACGCCAACCACATCGACAAGTTCGCCTTCACCGTCCCGTTCGTGTGTGGCGCCACCAACCTGGGCGAGGCGCTGCGCCGCATCACCGAGGGCGCGGCCATGATCCGCTCCAAGGGTGAGGCCGGCACCGGCGACGTCTCCAACGCCACCACCCACATGCGCACCATCCGCGCCGAGATCCGCCGCCTGACCTCGCTGTCCAAGGATGAGCTGTACGTGGCCGCCAAGGAACTGCAGGCCCCCTACGAGCTGGTGTGCGAGGTCGCCGAGACCGGCAAGCTGCCCGTCGTGATGTTCACCGCCGGTGGCATCGCCACCCCCGCCGACGCCGCCATGATGATGCAGCTCGGCGCCGAGGGCGTCTTCGTCGGCTCCGGCATCTTCAAGTCCGGCAACCCGGCCGAGCGCGCCGCCGCCATCGTCAAGGCCACCACCTTCCACGACGACCCCGACGTCCTGGCCAAGGTCTCCCGCGGCCTGGGCGAGGCCATGGTCGGCATCAATGTCGAGGAGATCCCCCAGCCCCACCGCCTCGCCGAGCGCGGCTGGTAGTCCCCGCCGAGCGCGGCCGGTAATCGATTCGGCCGCAGCCTGATTCACACCGCCGGGTGGTCCTCGTGACCACCCGGCGGTTTTTCATTGTGTGCGAGGGACTTTCGGCCCTTTTGAGTTTGCGGGGTGGGTGCTAGCTGTCAAGGGCTGGAGACGGGACGCGCGGAGGAGCGGGGGACGGCCCATACCGGTGGCTACCTGCGTGCATACCGGCTGGCAAACTGTGATCGCTTTTCGGGCAGTGGGGTTCGGCAAATTTACTACCTGGTGTTTTGTGGCTAGTGTTCGGCTGATTCACCGGTGAACAGTCAAATATCGTGTTTCTGGCAAGGAGCCCGCATGCTGGCGATCGACCATTTCACCTATGGCTGGCTGACACCCGTTCTGGCCTATGTCATGTCCGTCACCGGATCGTTGCTGGCACTGCGGTGCATGGTGCGGGCGCGGAATCAGCAGGGGCACGGCGGGTGGATCATCACCGGGGCGATCGCGCTCGGCGGGACCGGGATCTGGGTCATGCATTTCATCGCGATGCTCGGGTTCTCGGTGCAGGACAGCACCATTCGGTACAACGTGCCGATCACCCTGCTCAGTGCCGCCATCGCGATGGGGGTGGTGTGGCTGGGGCTGTACATCGTGGTGCATCAGCGCGGGGAGGCGTTCGCGTTGATCACCGGCGGAACCATCACGGGGCTCGGGGTGGGGGCGATGCACTACTCGGGGATGTACGCGATGAAGACCGACGCGATGGTGGCCTACGACCCGTGGGTGGTGTTGCTGTCCATCGTGATCGCGGTGGTCGCGGCCACGGCGGCGCTGTGGTTCACGCTGCACGTGAGCGGCATCATCTCCACGATCGCCGCCGCGCTCATCATGGGAGTCGCGGTGTGCGGCATGCACTACACCGGCATGTTCGCCATGCACGCCCACATGGCCGCGCACATGCACTCGCCGTCGGGCGCCCAGCCCGCGCAGCTGCTCACCCCGTTGATCATCGCGGTCAGCATGGCGACCATGATCCTGCTGTTCCAGGTCGGGATCACCGAGATCGACGAGCCGGATCTGAGCCGCATCCGCGGGCAGTACGCCAGCCGGTTCTGGCCCGCGCGCCGGGCGGGCAGCGCTCCGGCGGCCGACGAGTACCCGACCGACACCTTCGAGGCCCGGCATCGGCAGTGGTGAGACACACCGCGACGGTCGTGGCCTGACGGTCGAGATGCTGGTGTCATGAACGCCAGCATCGCTCCGCCCACCCCGGTGAAAGGACCGTCATGCCCGCCGCGACCCGCACGGTGACCATTGCCCGCCCGATCGACCAGGTCTTCGCGTACTTCGCCGACGCCACCAACAGCGCCCGGTGGCGCAGCGGCGTCAAGGAGATCACCGCCGAGGGCGAACCGGCCGTGGGCACCGTCTACCGGCAGACGATCTCCGGGCCCGGCGGCCGCGGCATTCCCGCCGATGTCCGGATCACCGAGTACGAGCCGAACCGGATTGTGGTGCTGCGCGGCATCGCCGGGCCGCTGCGGCCCACGGTCGCCTACACCTTCGTGCCGGTGGGCGAGGCCACCACCGAGGTGACGTTCTCGCTGTCGGCGGAGTTGTCGGGTCTGAAGAGGCTGTTGATGAGCGGCCCGGTCCAGAAGACGATGACCGCGGAGGTCGCGGGCCTGGACCGCGCCAAGACGCTGCTCGAAACCGGTGCCGCGTAACCGGTTCCAGCGCTGCCCGCCGATCAGGCGGTGAGTGAATAGCCCCTGATCAGCGGCAGGTACACGGTGTCGACGATGTCCACCAGGACCTCGTCGGGCGCGGTCGGGACGCCGCGGGTGGCGAACTCGTTGCGCAGCAGGTCGATCGGCGCGGTGACGGCGGTTCTCGGCTCAGCCGACCCGCAGGGCCGGGCGGTCGGGGTGATCCCAGGCCACCAGCAGATCGGGCGTTTCGGCCCGCTCCCGCTGGAATTCGAGCAGTCCGTCGACCGTGAACATCTGGGCGGGGTCCGTGCGCCGGCGCAGTGCGCCTTCCGACATGCGCAGGGCCACGGTCAGATCGAAGTCCAGGCCGCGGCCCAGGAGCATGGGCCCGGCGAGGAAGAGCACGGTGCCGTCGGCGGCCTCACGGATGCGGGCGCGTGCCGAACGGTCGGTGTGCTCGTTCCACAGGGCGGGCAGATAGCGGCCGTTGTCGCGCAGCGAGGTCAGGACTTCGCGGTTCACTGCGGCGTAGTCGAACCAGCCTGTGCGGTAGGTGAATTCACTGTCGCGGTCGTATTCCAGCCGGACCGAGGCGGGGCGGACGAAGTCGTGCAGCGAGACGACCTCCGCCGGACGTCCGCGCCCGCGCAGCAGGTCAGCGGCCCCGCGCGCCACGATCAGTGGTTCGGCCGCGTCCGCGCCGTCCACCGCGACGACCGCGAACCCCCGGACCGTCGCGGCGCGCTCGGCGACGACCTCGAGCAGCGCTTCGGGGGACACGGCGGCGAAATCGGGCACCAAACCATCTTGCTGCAGGATTCCCGGCGTCTCGCGCGGGGGCGGCGATGCGGGCCGGCGTGGAGCGCGCAGTGCCGGGGTCCACCCGTTGCGGGAGCGCCTGTCGTTGTGGGCTATCGCGTGGTGGACGGCCTGGTGATCTCGGCGATCGTGTCCGTGTACCACCGGAAGAGCCGGATCGGCGGCAGGGGTGCGGCGTCCAGTGCCGCCCAGCATGCGGCCGCCGCGGCGCGGGCCGTCACGCCGGGCCAGGGGTGGGGGAGCAGGTCGGGCGGCAGCAGCGGATCGTCGTCGTGCGCGGTGTCGAACTCGGTCGCCAGCGTGATCGCCAGCGAGAGTTGCTGCGCCGCGGTCGCGGTGCGCAGGGCCGACAGGGTGTGCTCGGCGATCGCGCGCAGTCGCTCGTGCCCGGCGGAGAGCCGGTCCAGGGGCCACAGCCGGGCCGCGAGTTCGATGCCCCCGGTGCTGCCGCCGACCGACAGGTCGGTCGTCGACAGGGTGGTGAGCTGCTCGCCGATGCCGAGTGTGCCCGCGACCGAACGGATGCGGTCCTCCCAGGCGTGCGGGGACACATACAGTCCACCGTGGATCGGTGCGCCGCCGTGGCGCACGATGGCCTCCCGCATGGCGTCGCGCGCCTGCCGGTTGGCCTCGGGGACGGCGAAGGCCGCCAGATGCCAGGTGCGGTCCCAGCTCACCTGCCCACGGTCCTGGGCGTAGACGAACCGCAGGTATTCCAGGTCGGGTTCGATCGTGTCGAGGGTGTCGCCGGTGGCGCGCAGCACCGCCTTGCGACCGCGGCCCTCGTGGGTGAAACGCCCTTCGGCCACCAGCCGTTTGATGCACAGCCGCACCTGCTGATCGCTCATCCCGAGCGTTCCGGCGACCTCGTACAGCTCGCCCGCGTCGATGGTGGCGTCCTCGCGGATCATGCTCTCCACGAGGGTCCGGGTCGAGATCTCCGTCGCCGGAGTCGGATCCTGCATGCTCACCCCACCCGTTCCCGCTCGATCGAGACCATCGGCCCGGCGCTGCCGAATTCGCGGCCCAGCTCCTGGAAGAACCGTTCGGGGTCGATGACCGCTTCGGGCGGATGCACGCCGGGCCGGCGGGCGGTGCCGTCGATGACCTGGGACATGCCCAGGGCCAAGGGGATTCCGGTCGCGCGCGCCATATCGTCGAAGAGCGTACCGATGGACTCGTCGCCGGAGCGGCCGAGGTGCGCCAGCACCCGGTATTCGTGGCCGTCGCGGGTCCCCGAGAGCGCGGCGAAGAACGGCGGCAGGTTGCCCGGTCCGCGGGTTCGGACGGCGGTCGGCACGGATCGGGCGATGCGTCCCAGGGTGGGGCGCACCAGCTGCTCGGCGGCGGTCTCGGCGGTGAGCACGCCCGCGTCGATGTCCCGGCGCAACACGTCGAGGTAGGCGAGGGTGAACGGGGTGATCACCATGAGGTTGGCGGCGTCGCCGAGCGGTTTCAGACTGCGCTGCAACGTGATCGGCTCGGGGTGGCCGACCGTGTAGGCGGTGCCGCGCCGCCCGCCGGGCAGGGTGAGCTCCACCGCGCGCAGCGGGGGCTGCGCGGTCAGCCGCCCGGCGGCCACCGTGGAGATGGTGCCGCTGAACTGCTGCATCCAGTGCACGGCCGCCGCGCTGGGCGGGCCGGCGGTGGCGAGCGCGTCCTCCGCGCCCGCGCCCGGAACATCCACCGGCCACGCGGTATACGCGTCGAACACGGTGTCGAGCTCGGCCCCCGCCAGTGCGGCGAGCAGATTGCTGACACCGGGGCTCGCCCCCATGCCCACGATCGCGCAGACGCCGGCCGCCCGCGCGTGCGGATCGAGATCGAGCATGTCGACCGTCGGCTCCCAGTCGTCGCAGATATCGAGATAGTGCGTGCCCGTCTCGATCGCGGCGCGCAGCACGGTGCGGCCGAAGCGGTAGTAGGGGCCGACGGTGTTGAGCACCAGATCGGCGTGCGAAAGCGCCTGGCGCAGTGCGTGATCGTCGGTGACGTCGAGCGTGCGCGCGGTCACCGGCACCGGCGCGCCCGCCAGTCGCCGGGCCGCGGCCGCGGCGGCGTCGCCATCACGGTCGGCGATCTCGACGCGCTCGACGCCCAGCAGCCGCACCGCGGTCTCGACGGCGGCCGCGCCCATCGCGCCCGCCGCGCCCAAGGCCAGAACTCTCATGACGTACTCCTGTACTGCGGATCAGTGGAAGCCGGCGGCGTACTCGCGCTTCGGCACCGCGAGCGTGCCCTGCAGGGGCTGCGCGCCGCCGGTGATGGTGACCCGTTGTTCGCGGAAGGCGAAGTCGTGCTGGACGATCACCCATCCGCCGGCTGACACCACCAGGGCGGCAACGCAACTTGCGGCGATCAGGAGGCGGCGCTTCCAGGACATAAAACTATCGTATCAGAAACGGACGTCTACAATTCGATAGATTTGCCGGGTTGTTAGCCTGAGCGGGACAAACGCGAAGGGACGGGTGCATGGCGACGATCGAAGAGGCGCTCGAAATCGAGCAACTCGAACGCGACATCTTCCGCGGCGCGTCCACCAAGACGCAGCTGCCGCGCACGTTCGGCGGGCAGGTGGCCGGACAGGCGCTGGTGGCGGCTGTGCGCACGGTGGATCCGCACTATCAGGTGCATTCGCTACACGGGTACTTCCTGCGGCCCGGGAACCCGGAGCGGCCCACCGTCTACATGGTGGAACGCATCCGGGAGGGCCGCTCCTTCTGCACCCGCCGGGTGACCGGGGTGCAGAACGGTGAGGCCATCTTCACCATGTCCGCCTCGTTCCATGTGGGCGACGAGGGGCCGGAGCATCAGGACGAGATGCCGACCGTGCCGCCGCCGTCGGACCTGCCCGACGCCAAGGAGTCCATGAGCCCGGAACGGCTGTGGGCCATGCGCGAATGGGAGCACTGGGACATCCGCACCATCCCGCAGGACGAGGTGGACCGCCGCGGCGGCCTGGCCGCCCAGCAGCAGGTGTGGTTCCGCTACCGGCACGCGCTGCCCGACGACCCGCTGTTCCACGTGTGCACGCTCGCCTACATGAGCGATATGACCCTGCTCGGCTCCTCGAAGGTCATCCACCCCGACGAGCCCACCCAGAACGCCTCGCTCGACCACGCCATGTGGTTCCTGCGCCCGTTCCGCGCCGACGACTGGCTGCTCTACGACCAGCAGTCGCCGTCGGCGGGCGCCGGCCGGGCGCTGACCGGGGGACGGATCTGGAACCAGGCCGGGGAACTGGTGGCGGTCGTCATGCAGGAGGGGCTGACCCGCACCCTGAAGGATCCGCAGGCGCAGTCGTACCCGCCCGGAACCGCCTGAGCCACAGACGAATCGAGCGCGCCGCCGGTGGAATCCGGCGGCGCGCCCGTGGTTTCGAGGTCAGGCGATCTGCACCCGCAGGTGGCAGACCACGGTGTCGTTCATCTTGCGCAGCACCCGCTCCAGCTCGTCGCTGCGATGGCTGGGCAGCACGTGATTCCAGCCCGCGGGCGGCTCGACCTCCGCGATCACCACCACCTTGCGGCGGCCGGCGAAGTTGTCGGCGACGTAGCGCGCCACCGGGCCGCCCACGGTGTGACCGCCGTCCTCGAGCAGCACCAGACGCACGTCCGGATGCCAGGTCTCCCATTCCTTGGTGAAGACGGTGATGTTCTCCCCCGGCAGGCACACGTGCACCGCGGTCACGTCCCGGCCCAGCGACATCGCCGCCGAGAGCGCCTCACGGCTGAGCTCGGACACCTCCGACACCGGGACCACGATGGCGGTCTCGGTGGCCTTGGGCTCGGCGGGGACACAGCCCGCGCCCCGGCAGCCGTCGATGCGGGTGTAGGTGGCGCGGATCTTCTCCATGGCCGCCACCAGCAGCGGCAGCACCACCACGATCAGCCACGCGCCTTCGGTGAATTTCATTGCGGTGGTGACGATCAGCGCCACACAAGTGAGGATCGCGCCGAACCCGTTGAGTGCCGCGCGCCACCGCCAGCCCGCGGTGCGCACGCCCAGCCAGTGCCGCACCATGCCGACCTGGGCGATGGTGAAGCCCACGAACACGCCGATCGCGAACAACGGCACCAGGGCATTCATATTGCCGCGCGAGGCGATCAGCAGCACCGCGGACGAAACACCCAGCGCGAGTACGCCGAACCGGTACACCTGCCGCGGCGAGCTCACCGCGAACCGATGCGGCAGGCAGTTGTCGTCGGCCAGGATCTTGGTCAGGGTCGGCAGCCCGCCGTAGGAGGTGTTGGCCGCCAGCGCCAGCAGCACGACGGTCGCGAATTGCACGATGTAGTAGCCGATTCCGTGACCCAGCGCCGCCTCGGTCAGCTGCGACAGCACGGTGGTGCCCTCGATCGGGTGAATGGCGAACTTGCCGATCAGCGCGGCCAGACCGATCAGCATGACGCCCAGCAGCACGCCCAGCGCGACCTCGGCCCGCTGCGCGCGCTTGACCTTGGGCTGAGCGAAGGAAGGCACGGCGTTGGCGATGGCCTCCACCCCGGTAAGGGCCGCGCATCCGCTGGAGAAAGCCTTGAGCAGCAACAGGATTCCAATGGTGCGCGCGTTCTCGGCGACGGCCGTACCGGTGGCGACGGTGGCGGGTTCGGACCGCAGCAGGCCCGCGACGATCACGGTGAGGATGCCGCATACGAAGACGACCGTCGGGAGCATGAACGCGCGGGCGCTCTCGCGGATGCCGTAGAGATTGAGCACCGTGATCCCCGCCAGCACGGCCAGGCAGATCCATGGCGTGTACTCGAACAGCGTGGGGAACGCGGAGGTCAGCGCCGCTACGCCCGCGGCGATGGAGACCGCGACATTGAGGACGTAATCCACGATCAGTGACGCTGCGGCGACCAGGCTGGTCCGCCGTCCCAGCCGCGCTTTCGCCACCGCGTACGCGCCGCCGCCGTTCGGGAAGGCGGCGATCACCTGGCGGTAGGAGGCGATGAGCACGGCCAGCAACACCACGATGGCCAGGGTCACCGGCAGGGTGAAGCCCAGTCCGGCCGCGCCCGCCGCGGCCAGCACCAGCACGATCGCCTCGGGGCCGTAGGCGACCGAGGCCATGGCGTCGAGCGAGAGCCCGGCCAGCCCCGTCGCGACGGTGAGCCCGCCGGGGGAATCGGTGTGCCCGCGCCACGGCTGGGCTGGGGTACGCCCGGACCGCGGCGGCGGAGCGTCGACTCCACCGCGCGGGCCGGGCGGGGTTTGCGGAAGAACATCAGTCACCTGCGCGAGTGTTCTCCCGAATCGCCGAGCGGACACTCGTCCTGACGAAACCCTGACGCCTTGGGTGAGCAGGGCCACACACCCCGGCAAACGTATGCTCGACGGCGTGAAACCGACGATTGGTGTGCTGGCCCTGCAGGGCGATGTGCGCGAACACCTGCACGCTCTCGAGGCCTGTGATGCGCGGGCGGTCCCGGTGCGCCGGGAATCCGAGCTCGCCGCCGTCGACGGACTGGTCATCCCCGGTGGCGAATCCACCACCATCAGCAAACTGCTGGAAGTCTTCGAGCTGCTGGAACCGCTGCGGCAGCGGCTGCGCGACGGCCTGCCCGCCTACGGGTCGTGCGCGGGCATGATCCTGCTGGCCTCGGAGGTGCTCGACACCCGCCCGGACATGCAGGCCCTGCACGGCATCGATATGACGGTGCGCCGCAATGCCTTCGGCCGTCAGGTCGACTCGTTCGAGACCGATCTGGACTTCGCGGGCCTCACCGACGGCCCGGTGCGGGCGGTGTTCATCCGCGCGCCGTGGGTGGAGCGGGCCGGTGACGGCGTCGAGGTGCTGGCGCGGGTGCCGTCGGGTCCGGCCGCGGGCCGGATCGTGGCGGTGCGGCAGGGCAATGTCATCGCCACGTCCTTCCATCCGGAGGTAACCGGCGATCTGCGGGTCCACAAGCTGTTCGTCGACACCGCGGTGCGTCCGCGCGCCGGGGTCTGACGTACGCTCGAATGTCGGAAACCATTCAGCCCCCTGAAACGAGGAAGTAGGGAATGAGCGGCCACTCCAAATGGGCCACCACCAAGCACAAGAAGGCCGGGATCGACGCGAAGCGCGGCAAGCTCTTCGCCAAGTTGATCAAGAACATCGAGGTGGCGGCCCGCACCGGTGGTAGTGACCCGGACGGCAACCCGACGCTGTACGACGCCATCCAGAAGGCGAAGAAGTCGTCGGTGCCCAACGACAACATCGAGCGCGCGCGCAAGCGCGGCGGCGGTGAAGAGGCGGGCGGCGCGGACTGGCAGACCATCATGTACGAGGGCTACGGCCCCAGTGGTGTCGCTCTGCTGATCGAATGCCTCACCGACAATCGCAACCGCGCGGCCGGCGAGGTGCGTCTGGCCGTCACCCGCAACGGCGGCAATATGGCCGACGTCGGTTCGGTGTCGTACCTGTTCTCCCGCAAGGGCGTCGTGGTGCTGGACAAGGCCGGGCAGTCCGAGGACGACATCCTCGATGTGGTGCTCGACGCGGGCGCCGAGGAGATCAACGACCTGGGCGACGAGTTCGAGGTGATCTCCGAGCCGAGCGACATGATCGCGGTGCGCAGCGCGCTGCAGAAGGCCGGCATCGACTACACCTCCGCCGAGTCCGGCTTCCAGCCGTCGGTCACCGTCCCGGCGGACGTGGACCTGGCCCGCAAGGTGTTCAAGCTGGTCGACGCGCTCGAGGACAGCGACGATGTCCAGAACGTCTACACCAATGTCGACATCAGCGACGAGGTGCTGGCCGAGCTCGACGCCTGACGTCAGCTTTCACGACGCGGGCCGCTTCCCTTCCCGGGAGGCGGCCCGCGTCGCGTTTCCGGGGTGCGAGCGCTGGATCCGGTCCCCGACCAGCCGTGTCGATGGACAATGTCGCGGCGGGGGTCCGTTAGACTCTCGAACAGTTGTTCGTTCACGGTGAGAGGGGTTTCGGTGCGGGTGATGGGCGTCGACCCCGGGCTCACCCGGTGCGGTCTGTCCATGGTGGTCGGCACGCTCGGGCGGCAGGTGTCCATGCTGGAGGTCGGCGTGGTGCGCACCCCGCCGGAAATGGATCTGGCGCAACGGCTTCTGCAGGTCTCCGACGCCGCCGAGGCCTGGATGGACAAGCACCGGCCCGAAGTCGTCGCCATCGAACGGGTCTTCTCCCAGAACAATGTCCGCACCGCCATGGCCACCGCGCAGGCGGGCGGCGTGATCGCCCTCGCGGCCGCACGCCGCGGCATCCCGGTGCACTTCCACACCCCGTCGCAGGTGAAGGCGGCGGTCACCGGCAACGGTTCGGCGGACAAGGCGCAAGTGACCGCGATGGTGACCCGTATCCTCGGGCTGTCCGTCGCGCCGAAACCCGCCGACGCCGCCGACGCGCTCGCCCTGGCCATCTGCCATTGCTGGCGTGCGCCCATGCTGGATCGCATGGCCAAGGCGGAGGCGATGGCCGAGCGGCAGCGGCGGCTGTACGAGGAAAGGCTTGCCCAGCAACGCGGTAACGGCCGTACTGCTGGTTCCCAGCGTGGTGAATCTCCGAATCGGAAGGCGGTAACGCGGTGATCGCGTCGGTGCGCGGCGAGGTGCTCGAGATCGGGCTCGACCATGTGGTGATCGAGGCGGCGGGGGTCGGCTACCGGCTCAACGCCACCCCGGCGACCCTGGCCGGATTGACCCGCGGCGAGGATTCCCGCCTCTACACGACCATGATCGTGCGCGAGGACTCCATGACGCTGTTCGGCTTCGCCGACACCGAGGCGCGAGAGTTGTTCGGGCTGTTGCAGACCGTGTCCGGCGTCGGCCCGAAGCTGGCCATGGCGGTGCTCGCGGTGCTGGAGCCCGAGGCGCTGCGCAAGGCGCTCGCGGAATCGAACGTGACCGCGCTGACCCGGGTGCCCGGGGTCGGCAAGCGGGGCGCCGAGCGCATGGTGGTGGAGCTGCGCGACAAGGTGAATCTGGTTCCGGTGCAGTCCGGTCCGCCCGGATCGGGTCCCGCGCCCATGGTCACGCCGGTGCGCGAGCAGGTGGTGGACGCGCTCATCGGGCTCGGCTTCCCGGCCCGGCAGGCCGAGGGCGCGGTCGACGCGGTACTCGCCGACGAACCCGGCATCGGTACTTCCCAGGCGCTGCGCACGGCGCTGGGCCTGCTCGGCAAGAATCGATAACCGGTCATGGCAGAGGATTTCGACGACTTCGACGACGCGGACTTCGACGCGGACGAATCCAGCGTCACCGCGAGCTATCTGCAGTCCGACGGCGAGATCGAGGCCAGTCTGCGCCCGAAGTCGCTCGACGACTTCATCGGCCAGCCGCGGGTGCGCGAACAGCTGGCCCTGGTGCTGCGCGGCGCGAAACTGCGCGGCGGGACCCCCGACCACGTCTTGCTCTCGGGCCCACCGGGACTGGGCAAGACGAGTATGGCCATGATCATCGCCGGTGAGCTCGGCACCGCCCTGCGCCTCACTTCCGGCCCCGCCCTGGAACGCGCCGGCGATCTGGCTGCCATGCTCAGCAATCTGGTCGAGGGCGACGTCCTGTTCATCGACGAGATCCACCGCATGGCCCGCCCCGCCGAGGAAATGCTGTACCTCGCGATGGAGGACTTCCGCGTCGACGTGGTGGTCGGCAAAGGCCCCGGCGCCACCTCGATTCCCCTCGACATCGCCCCGTTCACCCTGGTCGGCGCGACCACCCGCTCGGGCGCGCTGACCGGCCCGCTGCGTGACCGGTTCGGTTTCACCGGCCACATGGACTTCTACGAGCCGCTCGAACTGCAGCAGATCCTCGAACGCTCGGCCCGAATCCTGGGCGTGCGCCTGGAATCCGACGCGGCCGCCGAGATCGCCGGACGTTCCCGCGGGACGCCGCGTATCGCCAACCGCCTGCTGCGCCGCGTCCGCGACTACGCGGAAGTCAAGGCCGACGGCCTCGTCACTCCCGAAATCGCCCATGCCGCACTGGCGGTGTACGACGTCGACTCGCTCGGCCTCGACCGCCTCGACCGCGCCGTCCTGAGCGCCCTCATCCGCAGCTTCAACGGCGGCCCGGTGGGCGTATCGACCCTGGCCGTCGCGGTCGGCGAGGAATCGACGACGGTGGAGGAAGTCTGCGAACCCTTCCTGGTGCGAGCGGGTTTGGTGGCCCGCACACCCCGCGGTCGCATCGCCACCGCCGCCGCCTGGGAGCACCTGGGCTTGGTCCCGCCCCCGGACCTGGTCTTCGGTTCCATCGAGGTGCGTCGGCACGAACCGCAGATGGACCTGTTCGAGTCGTAGGACGGTGCGGCACCGGCCGTCTCGGGGACGGCCGGTGCGCGTCGCGAGCCGTCAGTCCACGGTGAGAACCAATTTGCCGACGGTGTGGCCGGTTTCGCCCAGGGCGTGCGCCGCGGCGGCCTCGGCGAGGGGGAACACTCCCGCGAGGGTGGGCCGCAACGCACCGGTCTCGGCGAGCTCGCGCAGCGCGTCCATGCCCGTGTGATCGGCCTCGACGAGCATGACCGCGGCACGGACGCCGAGCTCCTCGGCCGCGGCCTTCACGTGGTCGGCGCCCAAGGCGCGCAGCGTGACCAGGAGGCCGCCGGGGCGCAGCGTCCGCAGTGAGCGCAGCGCGTGGTCGGCGTCGATGGGGTCGAGAACCATGTCGATATCACGCAGCGTCTCGGCGAAATCGGTGGTGCGGTAGTCGAGTACCTCGTCCGCGCCGATGCTCCGCAGGAAATCGTGATTGGCGGCGCCGGCGGTGCCGATCACGTACGCGCCGCGGGCCTTGGCGATCTGTACGGCGAAGTGGCCCACGCCCCCGGCGGCGGCGTGGATCAGGACCCGCTGCCCGGCCACGACGTTCGCCGTGTCGACCAGGGCTTGGTAGGCGGTCAGGGCGGCCAGCGGGATCGCGGCGGCCTCCGGGTGCCCCAGATTGGCGGGCTTGCGGGCGAACGCGCGGGCCGGTGCGGTGACGAATTCGGCCGCCGCGCCGTGCCCGTGCGGGTACGGCAGCATGCCGAACACTTCGTCACCGGGCTCGAACAGGGTGACGCCGACGCCGGTGGCGACGACCTCGCCCGAGACGTCCCAGCCCAGCACGTACGGGGGTGCGGGCAGGAACAGGCCTGCGCGGGCGCGGTGCGCCCAGTCGGTCGGGTTCAACGCGGTGGCGCGAACCCGGACCAGCAGCTCGCTCGGACCGGGCTGCGGCACCGGCACTTTCACCTCGTGCAGGACCTCGGGACCGCCGAGCACGTCCTGTCCGATGGCCGTCATGGTGGTGGGGAGGGTGTAGCCCTTGTCGCTCATGCCCTCAGCATGCCGAAAGGAGCCGATCCAGTAAATGGCATGATCGCCATTATTCGATAGGATCGTGCCATGGAGTCGGAGGTTGCTCGGCCGCATACCGTGGTGGTGCTGGCGCTCGACGGGGTGTATCCGTTCGAGCTCGGCATTCCGAACCGGGTGTTCGGGACCGCGGACGGGCGGTACCGGGTGATCACCTGCTCGCTCGACGGGCGACCGGTGCGCAGCAGCTCGGACTTCGATATCGCGGTCGCGCACGATGCGCGCGTGCTGGAAACCGCGGACACCGTGGTGATTCCGCCGTGCGATGTGACTCCGATCCTGGAACAGGGCCTGCCGCAGGCTGTTTCGGCGGCATTGGCCTCGATCCGTCCTGGTGCGCGAATCGTGTCCATCTGCACCGGCGCCGTCGTGCTCGCCGCGGCCGGACTGCTCGACGGCCGGCCGGCCACCACCCACTGGAACCTCGCCGACCGCTTCCAGCGAGCCTTCCCCGGCATCCGTGTCGACCCCAATGTGCTCTACGTCGATGACGGCGACCTCCTGACCTCGGCGGGCGCGTCCGCCGGAGTCGACCTGTGCCTGCACCTGATTCGCGGCGACCACGGCAGCGAGGTCGCGAACGCCGTCGCGCGGCGCTGCGTCGTCCCGCCGTGGCGCGAGGGCGGGCAGGCGCAGTTCATCGAACAGCCGGTCCCGCCGCCGACGGCCGCGGGCACCGCCGAAGCCCGGCAGTGGGCACTGGAGAACCTGCACCGACCACTGACCATGGCCGACCTGGCCGATCGGGCACGCATGAGCGGCCGCACTTTCGCGCGCCGTTTCCGCGACGAGGTCGGGATGAGTCCCGGCCGGTGGCTGATTCAGCAGCGCGTGTTCCGGGCGCGCGAACTACTCGAATCCACAGAGCTTTCCGTGGACCGGATCGCCGGTGAGGTCGGTTTCGCGACCGGCGCCTCGCTGCGGCAGCACCTGCACGAGGCGATCGGCGTCGCGCCGCTGGCCTATCGCCGCACCTTCCGGAGCGAGGCGGTGCTCACCGGCGTGGGCGGCTGACCTCGCGGACCTCACGCAGGTGCTGTTCCATCGCCGCGGCCGCACCCGGTCCGTCGTGGGCCGCGACCGCGGCGTAGATGCGGTGGTGGCCGTCTATGGACAGGGCGCGGGCGTGGCGGGTGCGGTGGGAGAGCGCGCGGGTGCGGCGGGTCCAGTCGGTGGTCATGGCGCAGAGGGTCACCAGCAGGGGGTTCTGCGCGGCGCGGGCGAGGAGGGTGTGGAATTCGATATCGAGGCGCAGGGATTCGGCGGGGGAGAGTGAGTCACTGGAGCGGGCCAGGACATCGTCGAGCGACAGCAGGTTGGATTCGACGGCGCGCAGGGCGGCCAGCTCGGCGATCCGCGGTTCCACCAGGTCGCGGAGTTCGGTGGCGTGGCCGAGCTCGATATCGAGGTCCGCGAGCCCGCCCGCGAGATCACCTGCCCGGCGCGGGTTCTCGGTGACGGTGCTGCCCCGGCCCTGACGGCGTTCGATGAGCTGCTTGGATTCCAGCTCGAACATGGCCTGCCGCAACGAGGACCGCGACACGCTCAACCCGGCCGCCAGCTCCCGTTCCGGCGGCAGCCGATCCCCGGCCCGCAGTTCCCCGCTGGTGATCAAACCCTCCAGGTGCGCCGCGACCTCCGCGCTGACGCTGCGTGCGCGCCGGCGGAGCGGCGGAATCGATGCCGTCACGCCCCGAGTCTAAATCCCTTCCCGGGCAGACCATTTCGGGTAGGTAAAACGGCAGTTACGTTAGGTTTCGTGGCCCTGCACCGACGGTCGGGCCGACTTATGGTCGGCAGATCGGATGGTCCGACCAATTCTGGCCGGGTAGGGAAGGTAGGGCGCGTGACGTCGATTGTGCGGGGGTTCGCCCCGGCGTTTCCGGTACTGCAACCGGGGGAGGGGATCGAGAGCGCAGGGTATCTGCCGGTCGACCCGTCAGCGGTGCTGTGGGGGCGGCTGCCGCGAGTCGGCGACAAACCCGTCGCGACCGTGGAGGCGGGCGGGAGCATCGTGGTCGACACCGTGAGTCACGAAGGGATTCTGGAGGATCAGGGGTCCGACCCGCTGGCCTACTTCGGGCGGCACGGGGTCGAGCGGGATCAGGTGCTCGCCGACGCGATCGAGGTGGCCGGAACCCGGCGTCGGGACTCACTGGCGGGACCGCACATCATCACCGGGCCGATCGCCGTCGCGGGGGCGAAACCGGGGGACCTGCTCGCTGTTCGGATCGACGCGCTGGCCATGCGTGCGCCCTATGGTGTCGTCTCCACCCGGCACGGGCGTGGTGTGCTGGCGAACAAGGCCGGGTTCGACGGGAATTACGGTCAGTTCTGCGCCGTCGAAGAGCGGGGTGGGGCCTGGTACGGGACGATGCCGCTGCATCCGGATCGGCCGGGGCAGGCCGGGTTTCCGCTGCACCCGTTCCTGGGCATCATGGGTGTCGCGACCGATACGGAGACGCGGGTGTCCTCGGTGCCGCCGGGGGCGCATGGCGGCAATATCGATATCCGGCGGCTGACGGTGGGTTCGACATTGTTCCTGCCGGTGCAGGTCGCGGAGGCGCTGTTCTATATCGGGGATCCGCACTTCGCCCAGGGGAATGGGGAAGTGGCGCTGACGGCGTTGGAAGCGCCGTTGCGGGCCACCTTGACGGTCGATGTGATTCCGGCGGCGCAGGTCGCGGCCGGTCTGGGGCGAGGGATCGGACCGTTCGCCGCCTCGCACGGGCTGCTGATTCCGACGGGATTGAGCCCGGATCTGAACGAGGCGCTCGAAACGTGCGTCCAGAACGCCATCGAACTGGTGGTGTCGCTGTTCGAGGCTGATCCCCGGCAGGCGTACCTGTATCTCAGTGCCGCAGCGGATTTCACTATTTCCCAGGCGGTGGACCAGGTTCGGGGTGTGCACGGGGAGGTGCGGGTCGCGGACTTCGCCGGACACGCTGCGACCGAGTTGGCCGAGCTCGTGCTGGCGAGGGTGTGATGACGGCGGTGCGCGAAGTGGACAAGGAGACAGCCGAGTTCGATCCGCGAGTGTGGCGGGAGCGGGGTGCGCCCCTGGTCGCCGCCACCGGTGATGGGGCGCTCAGTGGACACACCGTGGCGGTGAAGGATCTCTACGCTGTCGCCGGATATCCACTCGGTGGCGGGGTTCCGGAATTTCTGGGAGCGCCCTCGGATGCCCATGCGGTGGTGGTGGCTCGTCTGCTCGCGGCGGGGGCCGACATCACCGGGATCGCGCACACCGACGAATTCGCCTACAGCATCACCGGCGGCAATGGGCGATACGGGATGCCGATCAATCCAGCTGCCCCGCAGCGGATTCCGGGTGGATCCTCGAGCGGGTCCGCGGTGGCGGTCGCGCGGGGCGAGGTCACCGTCGGGTTGGGAACCGATACGGCGGGATCGATCCGGGTGCCCGCGGCGTATCAGGGACTGTGGGGGATGCGGACCACTCTCGGAAGCATCTCCACTGCAGGACTGCTGCCGCTGGCGGAGTCCTTCGACACCGTGGGCTGGATGACACGGGACCTGGACACGCTGTGGTCGGTCGCGGAATGCCTGCTTCCCGAGCAGAATTCGGGACCGTACGAGCTCATCGTCGATCCCGACCTGTGCGCTGTGGCCGATGACGAGGTCGCGGAAGCCGCCTCGAAGGCGGCCAGGCAGCTCGGCGCGGTCGACTACCGCCTGAACGCCGACCTCGAATCGTGGTTCACGGCGTTCCGGACGGTGCAGGCGTTCGAAGCCTGGAGGAACCACGGCGCGTGGATCTCGGCGCATCCTGCATCGTTGGAATCGGAAGTGGCGCAGCGATTTCGCATCGCGTCGATGGTCACAGCGGAGGAGGCGTTCGCGGCACGCTCGGTGCTTCGAGATGCTGCGGGCGTACTCCGGGATGCCTTGCGTGGGCGGTTTCTCGTGTTGCCGACGGTCGCCACACTTCCACCGCTTCGGGTGGCATCCGCCGGGGCGTTGGAGTCGGGGCGGGCTCGGACGTTGCATCTGACGTGTTTGGCCTCGATTGCCGGCGGGCCCGCGGTTGGTTTTCCATTGGCGAGGATCCGGGGAATTCCGAGCAGCCTGTGTGTGGTTGGAGCACCCGGTACGGATTTGAGGATGGTTTCGATATTGGGTGAAAGAATCAGGGCGATCGGACATCTCGTGCCCCAGGCCCGACGAGCTCCCGCACCCGAGTAGTCCGAGCGGTCAGCCGCCCACCCTTGAACACATAGTTCCGATCAGGCCGGTCGAGCAGAGCATCCGCCACACGATACGTCGACAGAACAACGAGATCGGCCACGGCCCCGACCCGCACGCCATAGCGATCCGCGATCCCGATGGTTCGGGCAGCCTCGGTAGTGGCCATACCCAGAATCCGATGCAAGTCCTCGGGCCCGGACAGATGCCCGGTCTGAGCCAGGAACAGCCCGATATCGAGCATGTCCGCATTCCCGTACGGAGTGAAGGCGTTCCGAATGTTGTTGGACGAGTACGCGGTGGTCACCCCGGCTTCCCACAGCTCCCGAATCGGCGCGACCCCACGACGCACATTGGTGGCATCCGATCGCCCACCCAGATGCATATCCGTCGCCGGCAGCGGCACCACCGAGATCCCGGCCGCCGCGAGACGCTCGAGCGTCCGCGCACGATCCGACGGGGACCGACCGGCCAGGGACGTCATGTGCCCCAGCGTCACTCGACCATGACGGCTGGTGAGCTCGGTGACCGAGGCGATGTAGTCCGCCATGGCGTACCGCGGATCGGTGGCGTCGTCGGCGAAGTCGGCGTGAATGTCCAGGGGCACATCGAACTCGGCGGCCAGGTCGAAGATGAGGTCGATGTGGCGGCGGCAGTCCTCCACGGTGCGCTCGTTGTACGCGCAGCCGCCGAGGACGTCGGCGCCCGCGTGCAGGCTTTCGCGCAGCAGGTCGAGAGTGCCGGGGGATTGGAGGATGCCCTCCTGCGGGAAGGCGACGATCTGGAGATCCAGGCGGTCCCGATACTCCTCGCGCAGGTCGAGCAGTGCGGTGACACCCCGGAGACCGACGATCGGGTCGACGTCGGGGTGGGCGCGAATGGCGGTGGTGCCGTTGGCGATCGCCATATCGAGTACGCGGCGGGCGCGGTCGCGGATGGCCGCGACGGTGAATCCGCGTTTGAGTTCGGCGGTGACGCTGATGGCTCCGGCCAGGGTGCCGTCGGGGTTGGACTTCTCGGCGTCCAGGAGCGCCTTGTCTAGGTGGACGTGGGATTCGACGAGGCCGGGGATGACCACGCGTCCGGCGCAGTCGATTTCCTCGGCGCCCTGCTCCGGAAGTCGGGGGCCGATCGCGACGATGGTGCCCTCGGAGATCGCGATGTCGACCAGGTCCGCGTCATCGGCGATGCGGGCGGCCCGCAGCAGTAGATCCACCTGGTGCGGCGTCGAATCCGTCATGGCTACCTCCCGGAACGAAAGTGACTCCGTTTGTATACGAGAGCCGTGTTTCGTGCGGAGGCGGTAATTGCTTCCCCGGTGTTACGAAGCGCGCGGAGCCGAACCGGGCTGTGGCGCAGGGTCTTCGGTGCGAAGGCGGAACCGGTAGGCGGTCGCGGCGTGCGCGATGTGGGTGGTGACCACGGCCGCGGCGCGGTCGGGGTCGCCGGCTTCCAGGGCGGCGCAGATCTGTTCGTGCTCATGCCAGGAGTCGGTGGCGCGGCGGGGCAGTTCGACCGAGTAGACCCAGGCGATCTTCCAGCTCAGCTGCATGATCAGCTGCGCGAGCAGGGTACTGCCGGACGCCTCCGCGAGGACCTCGTGGAAACGGCTGTTGAGGCGGGCGAGCTCGTCGAGGCGGCCCGCGCGCACGGCGTCCTGGCCGAGGGCCGTGAGCTCCTTCAGGCGGCCGAGCTGTTCGGGGGTGCGCCGGACGGCGGCGCGGGACGCGCACAGCGGTTCCAGGCGGGCCCGGATCTCCAGCAGGTCCGCGGCCTCGTCCTCGGTCAGTGCCGCCACGAAGACGCCCGCGTAGGGCCGTGACGAGGCGAAACCCTCGGCCTCCAGGGTGCGCAGCGCCTCCCGGACCGGTACCCGGGACACCCCGTAGCTCTCGGCGAGCGCGTCCTCGGTGAGGCGCTGGCCGGGGGCGTACGCGCCGCGAATGATGTCGTCACGGATGGCGCGACACAGCTGTTGCGGTGTCATACGCCCGGCGGTGCTGGTCACGGCAGCCTCATCAGGGATTCGGTGGAACGGGCAGTTGCATACGATCCATCGTGGCCTCGGCCGACAGGATGTGGCAAATCTACTGTATCGGCCCGAAAGTCACTGGACAGACGTCGTATTCACGGGTCCGACTGCGCCACAGCGGTTTCGGGTCGCCGTCCAGCGGTGGTTTGTATACGATGCGGCCATTCTGTTCGGAAGGAACTCATGGATCCCGCGCATCTCGTGCTCCTGTTCGCCGCCGGATTAGGGGCGGGCGTCTGTAATGCCATCGCCGGGGGCGGCAGTCTGCTGTCGTTCCCGGCGCTGCTGGCCACGGGGCTGCCGCCGGTCACGGCGACGGTCACCAACTCCGTGTCGGTCTGGCCCGGATACCTCGGCGGGGCCGCCGCGCTGCGCAAGCGGCTCGACGAACACCGGACCCTGGTCCCCGGGCTGGTGCTGACCGGCGTGGTGGGCGCCACCGGCGGGGTGATCGCGCTGCTGGCTGCGCCGCCCAAGGTGTTCGCGGCGCTGGTGCCCTATCTGATTCTCGCCGCCACCGCGCTGTTCGCGGCGCAGCCGATGGTGTCGCGCAAGCTGTCCGAGCACGGCGGGGACTCTCGGCTGCGACTGTTCGCGGGCGTGTTCCTCGGCGCCGCCTACGGCGCGTACTTCAATGGCGGCATGGGGATCGTGCTGCTCACCGCGCTGGCCCTGGGGATCGATGCCTCGATCACCCGGCTCAATGGGTTGAAAAGTCTTCTCACGCTCACGGTGTCGAGTACCGCGGTGATCGCGGTCGCGCTGTTCGGGCCCGTCGAGTGGTGGGCGGTCGCGGTGCTCGCCCCGGCCTGCCTGCTCGGCGGCATCGTCGGCGCCCGGGTCGCGGATCGGCTGCGGCCGGGCGCCTTCCGGGCGGTGGTCATCGTGTTCGGCGTCGGGGCGGGCGCGGCCATGCTGCTGTCCTGACCGCGTTTCCGCCCTGACTGCTCCGTTCTCCCTCTCCTACGACACAGGTGGTGCATCTCATGAACGATCTTCTGCTCCGCGGCGGCCGGCCCTGGACGCCCGGTGCGCCGGTCACGGTCGCCGACATCCTGATTCGCGACGGGCGGATCGCCGCGATCGGATCCGGGCTCACCGCTGACGGCGTCGAGTCCGTGGATCTCGCGGGGGCGCTGGTGCTCCCGGGCCTGGTGGACTCGCACTGCCACCTCGACAAGACCATGTACGGCGGGCCGTGGGTGCCGAACACCGGTGGCGGCACGCTCGCCGGCCGGATCGCGAACGGCGAGGGCCGCCGCGACGAACTCGGGCTGCCGAGCGCCGACTACGCGTCGAACCTGCTGGGGGCCATGGTGTCCGCGGGGACCACACACGTGCGCAGCCACATCGACATCGATCCCGACGTCGGGTTGGGCGGCGTGGACGCCGTGCGGGCGGCCGCGGCCCGGCACGCGGATCGGGTGGACGTCCAGCTCGTGGCCTTCCCCCAGGGCGGTTTGCTGACCCGGCCGGGCACCGCCGAACTCCTCGAGGCCGCGCTGGCCGACGGCGTGGAGGTGGTCGGCGGGCTGGATCCCGCCGGGTACGACGGGAATCCGGTCGGGCAGCTGGATGTGCTGTTCGACCTCGCCGAGAAGTACGGGGCGGGCATCGACATCCACCTGCACGACCGCGGCGCGCTCGGCGCCTGGCAGTACGACCTGATCGTGGCCCGCACCAAGGCCACCGGTCTGGCGGGGCGGGTCACCATCAGCCACGCCTACGCGATGGGCGAGCTGGAGCCGGCCGAGCAGCGCCGGATCGCGGAAAGCCTCGCCGAGGCCGGGGTTTCGATGGTGACCTGCGCGGTCGGCAGCGCGCCCGTGGTGCCGGTCCGAGTCATGAACGACGCCGGAGCCGGGCTGGCCCTCGGCAACGACGGCATCCGGGACCTGTGGACCCCCTATGGCGACGGCGACATGCTGCGCCGGGTCATGCAGGTGGCGTTCCGGGATCGCCTGGTCTTCGACGAGGACATCGAACTGGCCCTGGCCGCGGGCACCTACGGGGGAGCGGCTCTGCTCGGGATCGAGGACTACGGGCTGCGGGAGGGCGCGACCGCCGACCTGTTCGCGGTGGTCGCCGAAACGCCAGCTGCCGCTGTGGTTTCCGTGCCGCCGCGATCGCTGGTGGTCAAGCGTGGCCGCGTGGTCGCGCGGGACGGCCGACTGCTCGGCGACTGACCGTCGAACCGGTGCACCGCTGATCGTATACGAAACAAGGGTGTAATCGCCTGGACCGCATTCGGCAACGAGTCGCCGATAGAAATGTGGACATGCGCACCACCGCCTCCACCACCGTCAAAGGCGAAGGCCCGGACGGGAATACGGACGCCGCCGCGAGCGGGAATGCCACCGCCGCCGCCGGCACCGTATACACCGATCCGGCCTTGGCCTTTCATCATGTCGGACTGACCTTCGAGAACGGCACGCACGCGCTCGACGGCATCGATATCGCCATCCGGCCCGGAGAATTCGTCTCCCTGGTCGGCCCCTCCGGCTGCGGCAAGTCCACCCTGCTACGGCTCGCTGCCGGATTCGAGAAGCCCACCGCCGGAACCATTTCCGTCGCCGACGCCAAGCTCGGCTACGTCTTCCAGGAAGCGACCCTGCTGCCGTGGCGGTCGGTCCTGCGCAATGTCGAACTGCCCGCGGAACTCGCGGGCGTGGACAAGGCCACCCGGCGCGCCACGGCCCGGGAAGCGCTGGAACTGGTCGGGCTCACGGGGTTCGAGAACCACAAGCCCGCGCAGTTGTCCGGCGGCATGCGCATGCGCACCTCGATCGCCCGCGCCCTGACCGGTTCCCCGGAACTGTTCCTGTTCGACGAACCGTTCGGCGCGCTGGACGAGATCACGCGGCAACGCCTCAACGAGGAAGTGAGCGGCCTGTACCGGCGTTCGGGGTTCACCGGCGTGTTCGTCACCCACTCGGTCGCCGAAGCGGTGTTCATGTCCACCCGGGTCGTCGTGCTGACCGGGCGGCCCGGCCGGGTAGCAGCCGATATCACGGTGCCCCTGGACTTTCCGCGCTCACCGGAACTGCGATACGCCCCCGAGTTCGGGGCCATCGCGGCCGAGGTGTCCGCGGCGCTCCACGAGGCCGAACGAGGCACGGCTCAGCCGCTGGGGCGAGCCGCATGACCGCCGCCGCCGCGGACAGCGGAATCGTCGTACCCGACGCCACCACGAGCGGAGAACCACGCACCCCGATGTGGCGGCAGCTCCTGCGGAAACCAGGCTGGCCCTTCGCGATCGCGCCGATCCGGGTCATCGCACCCGTTGTCGTGTTCGTCCTGGTCATGGCCGCGTGGTCCATCGCCAGCCACTACCTGATCGCCGAGGAATCCCGATTCCTGCTGCCCCCACCGGAAGCCGTGGTCTCCAAGGGGCTCCTGGACGCGGCCACCCGCACCGAGATCCTCACCGCGCTCGCAGCGACCGTGCAGATCGCGCTGGTCGGCCTCGCCATCGCCATCGTGCTCGGCGTCGCCTTCGCGGTGATCATGAGCCAAGCCCGCTGGGCCGAGTACTCCCTCTATCCGTACGCGGTGATCCTGCAGACCATTCCGGTGCTGGCCGTGGTGCCGCTGTTCGGGTTCTGGTTCGGCTACGAGTTCGGCAGCCGGGTGATCGTGTGCGTCATGGTGTCGCTGTTCCCGGTCATCACCAATACGCTGTTCGGCCTGAAATCGGTGCAACCCGCCGAGCACGACCTGTTCACGCTGCACGGCGCCAATCGTCGGCAGCGTCTGGTGAAACTCCAACTCCCCGCCGCCCTCCCGGCCATGATCTCCGGCTTCAAGATCTCCGCGGGCATGGCCGTCATCGGCTCCATCGTCGCGGATTTCTTCTTCCGCCAGGGCAATCCGGGCATCGGTCGCATGATCGACGTCTATCGGCAGCGGCTGGCCACGGAGGAACTGCTCACCGCGCTGCTGCTGTCCTCCCTCGTCGGGCTGATCCTGTTCTGGATCTTCGACTTCCTCGCCGGACGCGTCGATCGCGCGCACGGCAAACGTATCGACCCCTAGGAATGCTCGTGAAGAATCGTGTCCTCGCCGCTGCCGCCCTCACCGGCAGTGTCCTGCTCACCGCCGCCTGCGGTGGGGGAGCCACCACTCCCAAGCCCACCGGGCAGGGCGCGCTGGCCGGGGTCTGTCCGGCCACCGTCGTCATCCAGACGGACTGGTTCGCGACGCCCGAACGCGCCGCCGCCTATCAGCTGGTCGGTCCGAACGGCACCGTCGACGCCAAGAAGGGCGCCTACTCCGGCCCGCTCGGCGACACCGGCGTGAATGTCGAAGTGCGACTGGGCGGTCCGTTCCTGGGTGGGCAGCCGGTGCCCGCCCAGATGTACCAGGACACCTCCATCACCCTCGGCCTGGTCCCCACCGACGAGCAGGTCCGCGCCGCCGCCAAGTTCCCGCTCACCGGCGTGTTCGCCTCCCTGCAGAAGAACCCGCAGATCGTCATGTGGGATCCGGCCACCTACACGGTCAATTCGTGGAAGGACGTGCCCGGCACCAACGCCCCGATCCTGTACTCCGAGGGCAAGATCTACATGGACTACCTGATCGCCCACGGTGACGTGAAGAAGGAACAGGCCGACGCCTCGTACGACGGCACCCCCAGCCGCTTCGTCGCCGAACACGGCCGCGTCATGCAGCAGGGTTACGTCTCCAACGAGCCCTACCGCTGGGAACACGATGTGAAGGGCTGGCAGAAGGCCACCGGCCACCTCCTGGTCGCCGACGCGGGGTACGAGAGCTACCCCCACGCGTGGTCGGTCCGCAGCGGCGAACTCGACAAACTCCGCCCCTGCCTGCAGAAACTCGTCCCCCTGCTGCAACAGGCCGAGATCGACTACGTCACCGACCCCGAACCCACCAACCAGGCCCTGCTCCACATCGCCCAGACCATCCCCGACGGCCCGCCCATGTCCGCCGCGGGAAACACCGACTCGGTCAAGGTGCAGCTGAAGGAGAAGATCGTCGCCAACGGCCCCGGCAACACCCTCGGCAACTTCGACCTCGACCGCGTCACCCGGGCCATCACCCAGGTCACCCCGCTGCTGAAGGCCCGCGGTCGCGAGGTCCCCGACAATCTGACGGCGACCACCCTGGTCACCAACGAATTCATCGACCCCGCACGAGGACTCAAACAGCAGGGCTGAACTCACCGGCAGGGTCAGGAGTGTGCGCGGGGCTGGTGCGGCTCCGCGCGCACTCCTTCTAGCTGTCGGATCACCAGGTCCAGGAAGGCGTCGACCTCGTCGAGGTGGTAGGCGGGATCGCCGATGGGCGCGAGGTGGAAGGTGATGGCCCGGACCTCGTCCGCGGTCAGGCCGTTGGGGCCGTGATGGGCGAGGGTGGCGGCCAGGCGGTCCAGGAACACCCCCACTTCCTCGGCCCGGTAGCCGCGGAAACCGTAAGGGGGAGTGGAGAATTGGATGTGCAGGACATCTTCGGGGGTGAGCTGGTCGTGGGTGCGGCGTACGGGCTGGTGGGTCCGGCCCAGGCGTAGGTATTCCAGTTCCATGCACAGCCGGTCGAGGAAGTCGTCGACCTGTTCGATGTCGTAACCGGGTTGCCCGGGTGGGGGACCGTCGAATTCGACGAGCCGGATATCGGCGACGGTCAGATGGTCGTGGCCCGCCATGGTGTCGGCGACGCGCGCGCAGAAGGCGTCCACCTGGGCGGGGTGGTAGCCGTGCGGCCCGTGCGGTGCGGGGCCGAACCGGCGGCGGCGGACGTCCTCGGGGGTCACTCGGGCCATTGTGCCAAGAGCGTCGTGTCCGAATTACTTCCGCCCCTTGCGGATCCGGCCGCACCGGACATACGGGTCTGTTTGTCCACGGGTTTCAGCGCCTGCCGGATCGCCGCCTCAGTGCTTGCGCACGCCGTCGATGAGCAGCGCCCGGATGGCATGGCTCAGATCGTCCACCGCCTGCGGGTCGGGGGTGCGGATGCCGTGCACGATGGCGGCCAGCAGCATCCCGGTGACCGCGCGCGCGGTGTTCACGGTGTCGAGATCCGCACGCAGATAACCGTGTTCGACCCCGTGCTCGAGGTATCCGGCGGTCAAGGCGTCGGCGGTGTCGAGCAGGCCGTAGAGCCGCTCGGTCAATTCGGAGTCGATCCCGGTGGCCTGGAACAGCAGCAGCTGCGCCACCCGCCGGTCCTCGAGGAAGATCCGGTTGAGCGCGTCGCCGATCCGGTCCACCTGCGCCCGGTACTCCTCGAGACTGTCGGCCGCGTCGGGGGCGTTGTCGGTGCCCAGCGCTTCGATGATCCGCGCGGCCAGGTCGTCGATGACGTGGTCGATGATGTCGCGCTTGTTCTCGAAGTAGCGGTAGAAGGTGCCGTGCCCGATGCCGAGCTCGGCGGCGATATCGGCGATGCCGGTGGCGTGGTAGCCCTTCTCGGCGAAACACACGAACGCCGTGTCGATGATCTCGCGGCGGAGTTCGGCCTTGCGTCGTTCGATTCTCGAGGATGGCTTCGTCACCAGGCCGATGATACGGTGATCACAAACGGAATGAGATGTCATTCCGTGACAGATGAATCATTTTTCGTAGAACGCACAGCTCAGCGGGAGGTTCGGCGTGGCACCTCAGTACGACGCCATCGTGGTCGGGGCGGGTTTCGGCGGTATGGGTGCGGGGATCGAGCTGGATCGGCTCGGCCTGGGCAATTTCCTCATCCTCGAGCGCGAGGACGACCTCGGCGGCACCTGGCACGTCAATCACTATCCGGGCCTGGCGGTGGACATCGCCTCGGTCACCTACTCGTACTCCTTCGAACCCAACCCGAACTGGTCGCGGCTGTTCGCGCCGGGCGCGGAGCTCAAGAAGTACGCCGAACACGTCGCCGACAAGTACGACCTGCGCCGCCGCATGCGCTTCGGCGCCACCGTGGGCGGCGCCCGCTGGGACGCCGAGCAGCAGCACTGGGTGGTGTCGGTCGAGAACGGTGAATCCCTCACCGCGCGTTACCTGATGGCCGCCACCGGCTTCCTGTCGCAGCCCTACACCCCGCCGTTCCCGGGCATCGACACGTTCGAGGGCAAGATCATCCACACCACCGCCTGGGAGGACGGCTTCGACCTCACCGGCACCAAGGCCGCCATCATCGGCACCGGCGCCACCGCCGTGCAGCTGATCCCCGAGGTCGCCAAGAAGGCGCAGGCGCTCACCGTCTTCCAGCGCACCCCGATCTGGGTGGTGCCCAAGGTCGACGCCCCCATCCCGCCCTCGGTGCAGAAGCTGTTCGCCCGCGTTCCGGTCACCCAGCAGGCCGCCCGCCTGATCAACACCTCCATGCTGGAGGCGCTCATGGTGGTCGGGGTGCTGCACTTCAAGCAGGCCAAGCCGCTCAACAAGGCCGCCGCGCTGCTCGCCAAGGCCCACCTGCGCACCCAGGTCCGCGACAAGCGGACCCGCGAGAAGCTCACGCCGGACTACGATTTCGGCTGCAAGCGACCCACCTTCTCGAACCTGTACTTCAAGACCTTCAACGAGCCGCACGTGCGCCTGGAGACCAACTCCATCGAGCGCATCGAGCCCGACGGCATCGTCACCGCCGACGGCCACAAGACCGAGGTCGACACCCTGATCCTGGCCACCGGCTTCAACCTGTGGGACGTCAACTTCCCGGCCATCGAGATCATCGGCCGCGACGGGGTGAACCTCGGAAAGTTCTGGCGCGACAACCGTTTCCAGGCCTACGAGGGCATCACGGTGCCG
Organism: Nocardia sp. NPDC005825; assembly: GCF_040630175.1. NCBI lineage: Bacteria > Bacillati > Actinomycetota > Actinomycetes > Mycobacteriales > Nocardiaceae > Nocardia > Nocardia sp. NPDC005825. Next base: position 850,122 of record NZ_JBEXXC010000001.1, on the reverse strand, counting down.
AAGTTCCCCAACTTCGTCAGCCTCAACAGCCCCTACTCCTACAGCGGCCTGTCGTACTTCACCACCATCGAGGCGCAGATGAAGCACATGACGCGCCTGTTCGGGGAGATGTTCCGCCGCGGCGAGCAGGTCTTCGAGGTCACCGAGCGCGCCAACGCCGAATTCCTCGACCGCGTCACCGACAAGCTCGGCTCCTCGGTCTTCTACGGCGGCCAGTGCTCGACCGCGCGCAGCTACTACTTCAACCAGCACGGCGAGGCCGCCCTGCTGCGCCCGACAAGCACCCTGAACGCGCACCGCGAAGCGGCTGGCTTCCCCCTGGACGACTACAGCTACGGACAGCGGCCCGCCTGAGTGAGACTGCGCGGTCGGCACTGTCGGGGGCCGACCGCGTGGCCCGGGGAATCAGCCCTGGGCGAAAACCGGTGGACTCTGGGACAGGTCGGCGCGCGTTCTCTCAGGGATTACTGGCAGACTGTCGGGAAACAACCGTCTGACCACTGACCAGGAGCTGACTTCGACGATGGACCTTCTGCTGCCGCTGCTGCTGGTTGCCCTGCTCATCCCGATGTTCCTCGGCGTACGCCGCCAGAAGCGCGAGATGGCGAAGGTGACCGACATGCAGGACGCCCTGAAGGTCGGCGACCGGGTGGTCACCACGTCGGGTCTGTTCGGCACCGTGGTGGAACTCGATGACGCCACCGTCGATCTGGAGATCGCCGAAGAGGTCGTCACCACCTGGCTGCGCAAGTCGGTGCTCGAGGTGCGCAACGACGAGGAGGCCGACGACACGGCCGCCGCCGACGACACCGCCGCCACCCCCGCGGCCGATGGCACCGCCGGCACCCCCGCGACCAACGGCACCGCCGCGGCCGAGGACGTCACCACCGAAGCCGCCGACGACACCCCGCGGCTGACCAAGGACTGAACACATCCGGCGCCATCGGCCGTTCCGGGCTGTACTCGACGTACACCGGCGGCCGGTGGCGCTGCGGTGTGTACCCGCTAGTTCCACCCTCGATCCCGCCTAGGAGATAAGTACTGTGCCACCTTCACAGGGAACGGCGCATCCATTGCGCCTGCTCGGCGTCTACGCCGCGCTGGTGGCTTTGATGTTCGGCCTGATCTTCTTCACCGGCGACAAAGTCCACACCCCGAAGCTCGGCATCGACCTGCAGGGCGGCACCCGGGTCACCCTGACGGCTCGCACCCCGGACGGCGGCAAGCCCAGCCAGGACAGCCTGAAGAAGGCCCAGGACATCATCGAGAAGCGCGTCAACGGACTCGGCGTCGCCGGCTCCGAGGTCGTCATCGAGGGTGACAACCTGGTGATCACGGTCCCCGGCGAGGATGGCGCGCAGGCGAAGTCGCTGGCCACCACCGCCAAGCTGTACGTGCGCCCGGTGCTCAATGTGACCGCGCCGCAGGTCGGCAAGCAGGCTCAGCCGCAGCAGCCGCCCGCGGGCGCCCCGACCACCGCCCCGGCCGCGCCCGGCACCGTGACGCCCGAGACCACCTCGTCCGCGCCGACCACGTCGGCCGCGACGACCACCGAGGCGACGGTCCCGCAGAACCGGGTGTTCCCGGCGCAGGCTCCGACCACCCCGTCGCCGACCCCGGCGCCGAGCCCGCAGCAGTCGCAGCAGGAGATCGCGGCCGCGAAGGCGTTGCGGCAGAGCACCGATCAGGCCGCGCAGCTGCAGGCCATGGCCACCATGGACTGCACCAAGCCGGATCCGCTGCAGGGCAACGACGATCCGAACCTGCCGCTGGTCGCGTGCAGCAGTGACGGCACCGAGGTCTACCTCCTCGACAAGTCCAAGCTGGACGGCCAGGAGATCAAGAACGCGACCGGACAGCTGGATTCGCGTCAGGGCCGCTGGGTCGTCGACGTCGAGTTCAAGTCGAGCGGTTCGGACGCCTGGGGCAAGCTGACCAACGAGTACCTGAACAAGCAGCTGGCCTTCGCGCTGGACACCAAGGTGGTCAGCGCGCCGCGAGTCGAGTCCGGCAACCAGTTCGGCGGCAGCACCCAGATCAGCGGCAACTTCAACGCCACCACCGCCAAGGAGCTGGCGAACTCCCTGAAGTACGGTTCGCTGCCGCTGTCGTTCACCACCTCCGAGGCCGAGACGGTCTCCGCGACGCTGGGCATGTCCTCGCTGCGCGCGGGCCTGATCGCGGGCGCGATCGGCCTGGTCGCGGTGCTGCTGTACTGCTTGCTCTACTACCGCATGCTGGGCTTCCTGGCCGGTTTCTCGCTGCTCGCGGCGGGTGTGGCGGTGTACGCGCTGATCGTGCTGCTGGGCCGCTGGATCGGGTTCACCCTCGACCTGGCCGGTATCGCGGGTCTGATCATCGGTATCGGTATGACGGCCGACTCGTTCGTCGTGTTCTTCGAACGCATCAAGGACCAGATGCGCGAGGGCCGCAGCTTCCGCTCGGCGGTGCCGCGCGGTTGGCAGCGCGCCCAGCGCACCAACCTCTCGGGTAAGACGGTCTCGCTGATCGCCTCCGCGGTGCTGTACCTGCTGGCCGCGGGCCAGGTGAAGGGCTTCGCCTTCACCCTCGGTGTCACCACCGTCCTCGACGTCATCGTCCTGTACCTGGTGACCGCGCCGCTGATGATGCTGGTCTCGCGGTCGCCGTTCTGGGCGAAGCCGTCGGTGAACGGCCTGGGCGCAATTGCAGAGCTGGCACAGGAACGCAAGGCCACCGCCCGCGTTCTGGTGAAGGAGGCGTGATCATGGCCAAGTCCTCACCCATCGTGGTGGATTCCGACTCCGAGCTCGACTACGAGGCCACGCCCGCGGACAAGCGGCACAGCCTGTTCGAGCGGCTCTACACCGGTACCGGCGGTTTCGAGATCGTCGGCAAGCGCAAGGTCTACTACGGCATCGCCGCGGCGCTGATCGCGATCGCGATGGCCAGCATGGTGTTCAAGGGGTTCACCCTGGGCATCGACTTCGCCGGTGGTTCGCGCATCCAGCTGCCCGCCTCGGACAGCGTCACCACCTCCAAGGTGGAGGATGTCTACCGGTCCGCGCTCGGCCACGACCCGGTGACCGTGCAGAAGGTGGGCTCGGGCTCCTCGTCGACCATCCAGATCCGGTCGGATTCGCTGAACGCCGAGCAGGCCGACAAGCTGCAGAACGCGCTGTACGACTCGTTCCAGCCGAAGGACTCGAGCGGACAGCCCAACCGCAACGCGATCAGCGTGGCCGAGATCAGTGAGACCTGGGGTGGCCAGGTCACCCACAAGGCCTTGCTCGCGCTGGTGGTGTTCGTCGGATTGACGATGCTCTATATCGCGATCCGCTTCGAACGGGACATGTCGTTCGCGGCGATCGCCTCGCTGTTGTTCAACCTCATCGTGACCGCGGGCATCTACTCGCTGGTCGGATTCGAGGTGACGCCGGCGGCGGTGATCGGTCTGCTCACGATTCTGGGCTACGTGCTCTACGACAACGTGGTCGTCTTCGACAAGGTCGAGGAGAACACCAGCGGTGTGCTGCACCTGACCAAGCACACGTACGCGGAGAAGGCGAACCTCGCCGCCAACCAGACCCTGATGCGATCGATCAACACCACCGTCATCGGCATCCTGCCGATCATCGGCATGCTGGTGATCGCGGTGTGGCTGCTGGGCGTCGGCACGCTCAAGGACCTGGCGCTGGTGCAGCTGGTCGGCATGATCGTCGGTGGTTACTCGTCGATCTTCTTCGCCGTCCCGATCCTGGTGTCGCTCAAGGAGACCTGGGGTCCGGTCGCCGCGCACACCAAGAAGGTGCTCAACCGCCGGGCGGGCGGCAACCGGGCCCGTGTGGGCGTGGCGGCGGCCGAGCGGGCCGGCGTCGCCGGTCGCGGTTCGGACGCCAACGGCGCCGCGCGCGAGCACGGGCCGCGTAGCCAGGGCACCCGGGCGCCGCGTCCGGGCGCCCGGCCGAGTGGGAAACGACAGCAGCGACGGCACTAGGCGCACAGGGGGTTTCGCGGGTGAAGCAAGACCAGAAGATTGTGCGCCGGACCGCCGTCGACACGACTGTGCGCCGGACCGTCGTCGCGCTGATGGCGGGCACGCTCGCCGCCGGCGCGCTGGCGGGCTGCGCGGGTAAGAACCAGGTGCCCTCCATCGGGTACGGCGTGGACGCGGTCGTCGCCTCCTACAACGGCGGCAGCGCGCTCGGTGCGAACAGCGGTGCGACCGCGGTGTTCTCGCGGGTGCTGACCGGGTTCTTCTACACCGGACCCGACGGGCAGCCGGTGGCCGACACCGATACCGGCACCGCCAAGGAGGTGCCGGGCGAGGCCCAGACCATCCAGTACCGGCTCAACCCGGAGGGCGTCTACTCCGACGGCATCCCCACCTCCTGCGACGACCTGGTGCTGACCTGGGCCGCGCGCAGCGGGCGGTTCACCAAGCCCGCACCGGGCGGCCCGGTCCCGATGTTCGAGGCGGCGAGCACCGACGGCTACCGCGACATCGAACGCGTCGACTGCCAGCCCGGATCCAAGGACGCCACCGTGCTGTTCCGCCCGGGCAAGCACTATGCGGCGTGGAAGACGCTGTTCAACGCCGCCGAGCTGATGCCCGCGCACGTGGTCGCCACCCAGGTGAAGATCCCGAACGTGGTGACCCCGGTGCAGACCGGCGACCAGCCCACTCTCGAGCGGGTCGCCGACTTCTGGAACAACGGCTGGAAGCTCACCCCCGGCAAGGTGGACGCCACGGTGCTGCCGTCGTCGGGTCCGTACCGGATCGACTCCTTCACCGACAAGGACGGCCTGGTCCTGGTGAAGAACGAGAAGTGGTGGGGCAACCAGCCCCGGACCGGGCGGATCGTGGTCTGGGACCGGCACTCGGACCTGAAGTCCAAGGTGTCGGACAACTCGATCGGCGTGCTGGACGTGGGCGCGGGATCGCTGGGCGACGTGGGTCTGGGCAGCTTCCACAGCCAGAATCTGCCCGGTCGCGGCGTCGAGCAACTGGTGCTCGCCACCGGCGGTGTGTTCGACCGCACGGACGCGCGTCGCGGCTTCGCCTCCTGCGTGCCGCGGCAGGCGCTGTTCGAGAAGTTCGGCCACCCGGACTACACCGTGAAGATCGGCCTGGGCGCCGGGCCGCTGAATTCGCGGACCGTGCAACAGGATTCGGTCTACTACCAGTCGATCTCGGGTGCGGGCGACAAGTACAAGGGCGACGGCACCGCCGCCCAGGCGGCCGCGTCCTCGAGCGTGGCCAACCAGACCGTGCGGATCGGCTACGTCAAGCCCGACGAGCGGCGCGCCGCCATGGTCGCCGCCATCGCCGACGCCTGCAAGGGCGCCGGGGTGAACGTGATCGACGCGGGCGCACCGGATTTCACCGCCGCGCAGCTCACCGAGGGCAAGGTCGACGCGATCCTGGGCGGCACCGCCGCCATGCCGGGCCCCTCCGGCACGCTCGCCGCGACCGACGCCATCGCCGCGCTGCGTTCCGGCGCGGGCCTGAATTTCGGGCGGTTCGGCAACGGCCGCTACGATGCCATCGCGGATCAGCTTGCGGCGGAGGACAACTCGACAGCCGTGCTGAATCTGCTCAATGAGCAGGAGAACCTGCTCTGGAGCGAGATGCCGTCGATTCCGCTGTTCGCCTCCCCCCGCACCATCGGGTTCGGCAACGGCATGGAGAACGGGATCGCCAGCGCCACGAAGGCGGGCGCGGGCTGGAATATGGATCGCTGGGTACTGAAACGGTAGTTGTGCCGGACCGGCGTGGTGAACGAGGAGTGGGTGTAGATGAGCAAGCACGAGATGCTGGAGACGGCCGAGCTGGTGGGGGAGCGGGCCGCCCGGGCCGAGGAAGCGGTGCGGCGGCTGACCCGCTGGCACGATGACTTCCCGACGCCGGGCGTGCGTTTCGCCGACCTGACCCCGGTGTTCGCCGATTCCGCGGGCTTCCGCGCCGTGCTCGACTGCTTCGCCTCCTGCGCTCCCGACGCCGATCTGGTCGCCGGTGTCGACGCGCGCGGCTTCCTGCTGGGCGCGGGCGTGGCCGCCATCCTCGGCACCGGCGTGGTCGCGGTCCGCAAGGCGGGCAAGCTGCCGCCGCCGGTCATCTCCCGCGAGTACACCCTCGAATACGGTTCGGCCGCACTGGAGATCCCCGCCGACGGCATCGACCTGAAGGGCCGCAAGGTGCTGCTGCTCGACGACGTGCTCGCCACCGGCGGCACCCTCGCCGCGGCGGCCGAACTGTTCGTCGCCGCCGGGGCCGAGGTGACCGCGGCCGCGGTGGTGCTCGAGCTCGGCTTCCTCAACGGCCGTGAGCGCCAGGGGGATTACCCAGTGACCTCGATCGTCGAGCTCTGACCGGCTTTCTCCGGTCGCGCGTCATCGTCCGCTCGGTCAGCGGGCGATGACGCGGGCCACGAATCCGCTGACCACCAGCCAGAAGATGGCGGCCAGGCCGTAGTCCAGGATGATGTCGAAGTCGACGCTCCCGGTGTGGAACAGTCCCGGGAAGAACAATGCGAGTGGTTCGGCGAGCCCCTTGATGAAGACGAAGAACTTGTTGGACTGGTCGGCATCGAGGACCAGCATCAGGATGTAGACGCCCTCGATGAGGGCGAACAACGCGCCGACGCCGCTGATGATGCGAGCGGCGTGGACTTCATTGCGGGCGACGTACGGCATATCGGAGGGATGCCCGCCGGATGCCGGTCGAAACAGACACGCAGGTCCGTGAAACCGCGTGTCCGCCATGGCATGATGTCCGAGTGATCAGCGCGGCGGCCGGGAGCTTTCGGGCGTGAGGCCCAAGTACCTCGTGGGTGGGGCGATCTGCCTGATATTGGGGATGATGACGCTGCTGCTCGTCATCATCCTGCCCGCCAGTGAGACCAGCTGCGGCCCAGGATCGCCCGCCATTCCCGCGCTCACCTCCGCGCGCACCGAACCCAGCTGCCCGTCCACCGGCTCGCCTGTCGAGGCGGGGCTGCAGGAGGGCGCGCTGCGCGTCCTGCGCTGCACGGTGGCGCGCTTCGGGATGATGGACATGCGCGGCGTGGTCGACGACGATGCCAGCCCCGACCTGAAGGCCGGGCGCGCCGTGGAATTCATCGTCGGCGGCGATTCCGGCAAGGGCGACGCCATCGTGTCGTTCCTGCAGGAGAACGCCGCCGCCTTCCGCGTCGACTACCTGATCTGGAAGCAGCGCAGCTGGACTCCCGGCGCGGCCGCCGGCATCCAGTGGACGCCGCTGGGGGATCGCGGCGACGCGGCCCGCAACCGCCTGGACCGGGTGCTGGTCGCCGTCAAGGACGCGGCCCCCACCTCGACCGTGCTCGCCCCCGCCAACGCCTCCATGGCCGCCGCGCCCGGCCGGGTGAACGAGGCGGGCAGCCTGACCGGCGCGGGACGCCACCAATACCCGCTCGCCGCAGGCACATTCACCATCTCCGACACCTTCGGCGCGCGCGGTGGCGCGCACCTGGGCGTGGACATGGCCGCCGCCGCGGGCACCCCCATCTACGCCGCAGCCGACGGTCTGGTGGTGGCCTCGGGCGCGGCCTCGGGGTTCGGCGACTGGGTGGTCATCGATTCTCTCGACGAGAGCGGCCGCCGCTACTCGACGGTGTACGGGCACATGTACGAGAACGGCATCTTCGTGCGCACCGGCGACATCGTGCAGATGGGCCGCCACATCGCCGACGTCGGCAGCAATGGCGAATCCTCGGGCCCGCACCTGCATTTCGAGCTGGTCCCGGGCGGGCGCATGACCGGCGGCCACCAGGTCGACCCGATGCCGTGGCTGGCCGGCGGCAGCATCCCCGCGCCCTCGGGGCCGTACTGCGAGAACGGATTCGGCACCGCGGGCGGCAATCTCGCCGCCGGGAAGGTGCCCGCCGAACTCGAGATCTGGTACCGGCGTGCGGGTTCGCTGTGCCCGGAGATCGGCGCGTCGCTGTTGGCCGCGCAGGGGCAGGCCGAATCCGGGTTCCGCACCGACGCGGTCTCCCCGGACGGCGCGCAGGGCATCGCGCAGTTCATGCCGGGCACCGCCCGCGCTCTCGCCCCCGACGGACAGCCCTACGTCATCGACGCGGACGGCAAAGGCTATGCCAACGTGCTGGATCCGGCCGACGCCATCATCGGGCAGGGCCGCTACATGTGCGCCATCGCCAAGACCATCGAGGGCTGGATGGCGGCGGGCAAGGTGTCCGGTGACCTGACCGCGCTCACCGTCGCCGCCTACAACGCCGGTGAGGGCGCGGTACTGGCCTCGGGCGGCATGCCCAATCAGATCTCGCGCCATTACACCGAGACCCGGCCCTACGTGGCGCGCATCCTCGCCGCCGAACCCGGGTTCCGCAGCCTCGGCAGCGAGGGCCGGTTCCAGGCCGACTCGCACGCCGACCTCGGGCCGCAGATCGTGGCCGCCGGTGAGCAGTGGATCGGGACGCCGTACGTGTTCGGCGGCGGCGGCCCCGGCGGGCCCAGCGACGGCGGCTTCGACCAGGCCGGATTGACCGCGGCCGCGGTGTTCGCGGGCAGCGGCAGCGCCATCACCCTGGCGCGGACCGCCGAACAGCAGTGGGAGCAGGGGGTCGAGGTGCCATTGCTGTCGGCTAAGCCCGGCGACCTGGTGTTCGGGTCGTTCGGGCCGCGTGGGCCCTCCGATGTCGGCATCTACACCGGCGGCGGCCGCATGCTGCACGCCGAAGCCGGCGGCAAGGTCGGCGAGGTGCCCCTCGCCAACGGCATGAAGGCGCGCCGCATCGGCAGCTGAACGGGGTTGGCCCGGGGTATCGGGACATGTAGTATCCCTATTCATGTTGATGGGTGAAGGCGTCGAGTGGGGGCTGCACTGCTGTGTGGCCCTGGGCTGGCTCGACGATCACGCGCCGATCGCCACCGCCCGGCTCGCCGAGATCTTCGAACTGCCGCCGGAGTACCTGAAGAAGCGGCTCCAGCCGCTCGTGCGCGAAGGGATCCTCGAGTCCACTCCTGGAGCGCGCGGCGGATACCGGCTGGCGCGGGCGCCCGAACGCATCACCTTGATGGACGTCGTCGCCGCCGTCGAAGGGCGCACGGAAGCCTTCCGATGCACCGAGATTCGCCGTCGCGGCGCGGGCGCCGCGCGGGGGCGCGAGGAATTCGCCCAACCCTGCGGCATCGCCGCGGCGATGGGCCGGGCGGAACTGGCCTGGCGGCGGGAGCTGACGGCGCAGACGGTGGCCGACGTGATGGCCGGGACGCCTGCCAATGCCTCGAAGTACACACGCCGCTTCTACGAGAACGTGACCGGCTGACCGGTCGTTTCGCCCGCGAGAACCGACCCGGCCCGCGCCGGGTTTCTTCGGAAGGAGATTCGGGACGATGAGTATCCCGGTTAAGGCCGGTTCGGCCGCACCCGCGCACGTGGCCGATCGGAACGGGCTGCGGCGCACGGGGATTCTGGCGCTGGGCACCTTCGCCGTCGGCACCGACTCGTTCATTCTGGCCGGATTCCTGCCGGATGTGGCCGGGACATTGGACGTTTCGCTCGCCGGTGCGGGGCTGGCGGTGACGGTCTTCGCCGCCACCTACGCGCTCGGATCGCCGGTGCTGGCGACGCTGACCGCGCGGCTGGCGCGCCGGACCCTGCTGGTGTCGGCGCTGCTGGTGCTCGCCCTGGCCAACCTCGGCTCGGCACTGGCGCCGGCGTTCGGGATCCTGCTGGCCACCCGGATCGTGGCCGCGCTCGGGGCCGCCGCCTTCACCCCGAACGCGGCGGCGGTGGCCTCGGCGCTCGTTCCGCCGCGGGCTCGAGCGCGTGCGCTCGCCGTCGTGGTCGGCGGTCTGACCGTCGCGACCGCGCTCGGCGTGCCGCTCGGTGACCTGCTGGCCGAGCGGATGGGGTGGCGCTCGGCCTTGATCGGCGTCGCGGTCGTGTGCGCGGTGGCCGCGGCGGGAGTCGCGGCGTGGGTGCCCGCGCTGCCCGGAAATCCGGTGGTGCCGTTGGCGACTCGGCTGGCGGTGCTGCGCGACCGATCCGTGGCGGCCGTGCTGCCGCTCACCGTGCTCGGCATGGGCGCGGCCTACACCGGGTACGCGTACGCGGTTCCGGCCCTGGGGGCCTTGGGAATCGGTGCGTCGGACACCGCGTGGGTGCTCGGCCTGTACGGGGTCGGCGCGATCGCGGGCAATCTGTCGTCGGGCTACGCCACCGATCGGTTCGGACCCGTCGCGGTGCTCACCTCCGGATACGCGCTGATGGCCGGCTCCCTCGGCGCCATGGCCGTGCTGGCATCGACCGGTGCGCGGCTTCCCGTGCTCGTCGGTGTGCTGGCACTCGGCTGGGGTGCGGCGACCTGGTGCCAGACGCCCGCGCAACAGCACCGGCTCATCGCCGCCGCGCCCGCGGAATCCGGGCTGGTGGTGGCCTTGAACGCCTCGTGCATCTACCTCGGCATCGGGGCGGGGAGCGTGCTGGGCGGGGTCACCCTCGGACACGGCGTGACCGTCATGTTCGGCGTGGCCGCCGCACTGGCGCTGGCGGCGCTCGGGTATCTGCGCGTCACAGCGCGCTGACGTGCGCTGAGACTCGGCTCACGAAATATGTTCTTGCCCGGGCCTGTTGATCTCGGTTACCGTAGTTCGGTTCTCATTCCCGTCTGATCGGAGACATGCCGTTGATCTTCTGAGGTGATCGCCGAGTGGCCCGCAATCGCGCGCCGCATTCGCTCACTCTCGGGAGGCCCGCATGTCTATGCCTGTTATTTCTGTTTCCGATCTCACCTTCGCGTGGCCGGACGGCACCCCTGTGTTCGACGGACTCGACGCCCAGTTCGGGCCGGGTCACGTCGGCCTGGTCGGCACCAACGGCGCGGGGAAATCGACCCTGTTCCGCCTGCTCACCGGCGAATTGCGCGCCCAGCGCGGCTCGGTGACCATGCCGGGACGATTCGGGTACCTGCGTCAGGACCTCGGACTCGCCGCGGGACAGCGGGTGGACGAGGTGCTCGGGCTGTCGGAGCTCCGGAAGGCGTTGCACCGCATCGAATCCGGGACCGGTGACGACACCGACTTCGAGACCGTCGGCACGGCCTGGGACATCGAGGAACGCGCGGTGGCGCTGCTGGGGCGACTCGGATTGCATTACGTCGCAGGCGATGTCGCGCACCTGGACCGCCGCCTGGACACCCTGTCCGGCGGGGAGACCGTGCTGCTCGGCCTGGTGGCCGAACTGCTGCGCGAACCCGATGTGCTGCTGCTGGACGAACCGACCAACAACCTCGACCGAGTGGCGCGTGAGCGGCTCTACGAGGTCGTCGGCCAGTTCCCCGGCACCGTGCTCACCGTCAGCCACGACCGCGAACTGCTGGACCGGGTCACCACCATCGCCGAACTGCGGCACGGCGAGGTGCGGCTCTTCGGCGGCAACTTCACCGACTACCAACGGATCATCGACGCCGAGCAGGAAGCCGCCCGCGCGGCCGTCCGGGAGGCTCGCAGCGATGTCCGCAAGCAGTCGCGCGAACTCGTCGAAGCCCGCATCAAACTCGACCGCCGCCAGCGGTACGGGCAGAAGATGTGGGACCAGAAGCGCGAACCCAAGATCGTCATGGGCGAGCGCAAACGCCAGGCCCAGGTGTCGGCGGGCAAGCTGCGCAACAACCACATCGGCAAGGTGGAGGAGGCCCGGGATCATCTGACCGACATGCAGGACCGGCTGCGCGACGACCGCGAGATCCGTGTCGACCTGCCCGGCACCCGGCTCTACCCGGGCCAGGACGTCCTCGACCTGACCGAGGCGCGACTGGCGTGCGGGCCCACCGTGACCCTGAAAATCACCGGGCCCGAACGCATCGCGCTCACCGGACGCAACGGCATCGGCAAAACCACGCTGCTGCACCGCATTCGGGAGGAGGGCCCGGCCGTGCCGTGGCGCATGCTGCCGCAACGCCTCGACGTCTTCGACGAGTCGAAGACCGTGTTCGAGAACGTCGCGGCCACCGCGCCGCATGCCGCACCCGAGCGGATCCGCGCCCAGCTGGCCCGGTTCCTGTTCCGCGGCGCCGACGCCGACGTCGCGGCCGGGGCGCTCTCGGGCGGGGAGCGGCTGCGGGCGGCGCTGGCCATGCTGCTGCTGGCCGAACCGGCGCCGAAACTGCTGCTGCTCGACGAGCCGACCAACAACCTGGACCTGCCCAGCCTCGCCCATCTCACCGAGGCGCTGGCGAGCTTCCAGGGCGCGCTCGTGGTGGTCAGCCACGACCCGCGATTCCTGGCCGGCATCGGGGTGACACGACGGCTGGAACTGACCGGTGACGGGCTCGCGGCGAGTCCGAGCGAACAGTGAGCAGGACGGGTATCGTTCATCGCTCCGGAGCGGTTGGCACCGGCGGTGAACGCTGCCCCGGTCGTGATCCGATTCCAGGACTAAAGTGGATGATCTGGGTGGTTGAACGGTCCGATATGGTTTTCCTTTCGAGGCCGCGAGCGGAGGTGGCATGACACAGCATCTGGAGAAGGCGAACTCGGGGCAATCGCCCGAGGAAGGATCCGCCACCCCGGCGGCCAACGCACAGTCCGCGGCCGCCGCCCGCAACACCACCGCCGTCCCCACCTCCGCCTCCCGCCGCGTCCGCGCCCGCCTGGCCCGCCGGATGACCGGGCAGCGCGGTATCGCGGCGGTCAAGCCGGTCCTGGAACCGCTCGCCAGCGTGCACCGCGAGCTGTACCCGAAGGCGAATCTGGCTCTGCTGCAACGGGCTTTCGACGTCGCCGACGAGAAGCACCAGCACCAGTTCCGGAAGTCCGGCGACCCGTACATCACCCATCCGCTCGCGGTCGCCAACATCCTGGCCGAGCTGGGCATGGACACCACCACCCTGGTGGCCGCCCTGCTGCACGACACCGTCGAGGACACCGGGTACTCGCTCGACGAGCTGACCGCCGAATTCGGCACCGAGGTCGCCCACCTGGTCGACGGCGTCACCAAGCTGGACAAGGTCAACCTGGGCGCCGCCGCCGAGGCCGAGACCATCCGCAAGATGATCATCGCCATGGCCCGCGACCCCCGCGTGCTGGTGATCAAGGTCGCCGACCGGCTGCACAACATGCGCACCATGCGCTTCCTGCCGCCGGAGAAGCAGGCCAAGAAGGCGCGCGAAACCCTCGAGGTGATCGCGCCGCTGGCGCATCGCCTCGGTATGGCCACGGTCAAGTGGGAGCTCGAGGACCTCGCGTTCGCGATCCTGCATCCCAAGAAGTACGACGAGATCGTCCGCCTGGTCGCCGACCGCGCGCCCTCGCGTGACACCTACCTGGCCAAGGTGCGCGCCGAGATCGTCAACACGCTGGCCTCGAGCCGGATCACGGCCGTCGTCGAGGGCCGCCCCAAGCACTACTGGTCGATCTACCAGAAGATGATCGTCAAGGGGAAGGACTTCGACGACATCCACGACCTGGTCGGCATCCGCATCCTCTGCGACGAGGTGCGCGACTGCTACGCCGCGGTCGGCGTCGTGCACTCGCTGTGGCAGCCCATGGCCGGGCGGTTCAAGGACTACATCGCCCAGCCGCGCTACGGCGTCTACCAGTCGCTGCACACCACCGTGGTCGGCCCCGACGGCAAGCCGCTGGAAGTGCAGATCCGCACGCAGGACATGCACCGGACCGCCGAGTTCGGCATCGCCGCGCACTGGCGGTACAAGGAGACCAAGGGCAAGCACTCCAACGACTCCACCGAAGTCGACGACATGGCGTGGATGCGTCAGCTGCTCGACTGGCAGCGGGAGGCGGCCGACCCGGCCGAGTTCCTGGAGTCGCTGCGCTTCGACCTGAAGTCGCCGGAGATCTTCGTGTTCACCCCCAAGGGCGATGTGATCACGCTGCCGCAGAAGTCGACCCCGGTCGACTTCGCCTACGCGGTGCACACCGAGGTCGGGCACCGCTGCATCGGCGCGCGGGTCAACGGCCGCCTGGTGGCGCTGGAACGGCAGCTGGAGAACGGTGAGGTCGTCGAGATCTTCACCTCCAAGGCCCAGAACGCCGGCCCCTCGCGCGACTGGTCCAACTTCGTGGTGTCCCCGCGCGCCAAGGCCAAGATCCGGCAGTGGTTCGCCAAGGAACGCCGCGAGGAGGCCCTCGAGGCGGGCAAGGACGCCATCAGCAAGGAGGTCCGTCGCTCGGGCCTGCCGTTGCAGCGTCTGATGAGCGTGGACGCCATGAGCGCCCTCGCCCACGAACTGCACTACACCGACATCTCCGCGCTGTACGCGGCCGTCGGCGAGAACCAGGTGTCCGCGCACCACGTGGTGCAGCGGCTCATGGCCCAGCTCGGCGGCGTCAGCGATGTCGAGAACGAACTGGCCGAGCGGTCCACGCCGTCCACGGTGCCCGCCCGCCAGCGCACGACCGGCGATGCAGGCGTGGAGATCCCGGGCGCGCCCGGTACCGTCTCCAAGCTGGCCAAGTGCTGCACCCCGGTGCCCGGCGACGAGATCATGGGCTTCGTGACCCGCGGCGGCGCGGTCAGCGTGCACCGCACCGACTGCACCAACGCCGACTCGCTGCGCGCGGAGCCCGAACGCATCATCGAGGTCAAGTGGGCGCCGTCGCCGTCGTCGGTCTTCCTGGTCGCCATCCAGATCGAGGCCCTCGACCGGACCCGCCTGCTCTCCGACGTCACCAAGGTGCTCGCCGACGAGAAGGTCAATATCCTCTCGGCCGCGGTCACCACCTCCGGTGACCGGGTCGCCATCTCCAAGTTCACCTTCGAGATGGGCGACCCGAAGCACCTCGGGCACCTGCTCAATGTGGTCCGCAATGTGGAAGGCGTCTACGACGTCTACCGCGTGACCTCCGCCGCCTGACCTCCCTCCACCCCGAAACGGGGTGGGGGAGCGGTCATTCGGCGCGCAGCAGCGGCTGGGTGGAGCAGCGGAACGCGCCGCCGAACAGGCGCGACACCGAGAAGTCGATGTACTCGACGGTGATGCCGCGCTCTTTGAGCTGGGTGCCGACCCGGTCGAATCGCGGGTCGGTGATGTAGGTTTCGCTGTCGATGGGCAGACCGTTGGTGGCCATGGCGGCCGCCTCGTCCTCGGTGACCTCGATGCGCTCCCAGTCGCGCAGCACGGCGGGCAGGCCGTCGGGAAGGCGGTCGGGGCAGGCGATGAGCAGCCCCTCGCGGACCAGGCCCAGCGCGCAGTCCAGGTGCAGGACGTGCTCGGGCATTCGGACCGGGGTGACGGTGAAGCCCTGGGGGCGAAGGTATTTCGCGAGCCAGTTGTAGCCCAGGGCATTGCTCGCCATCCCGGACAGGCCGACGAAGACCTGCTTGCCGAGGACCAGGACATCGCCGCCCTCCAGGAACGGACCGGGTCCCGGATGGCCGATGCCCGGCTGCGGCAGCGAGACGTAGTGCGCGGCAGCGGGCATCACGCGCGCCAGCAGCAGATCACGGCTGGGCAGCACCTCGCGGCGGCGGTGCGGGAACTGGAGTACGCCCTCGATCACGTTCTCGCCCACCGTGAACCACGGATCCCGGACGAAGAAGTTGGCGTAGCCCTCGGGTCCGGCGGCCGCCTTCTCGGCGGCGGTGAACAGGCGCGGGCGCAGCACCTCCACGCCGTGGCGTTCCAGGACCGCGGCGAGCTCGTCGCGTTCGGCCTCCCACGCGCGTTGCTTGTCGGGGTACACCTCGCCGAAGGTCTTGCCCCAGACCACGTCGAGGATGCCCACCGCGGCCGGTTCCACCGGCATCGCATGGCCGAGTAGCTCGGTATTGTCCGGAGCGCGGAATTCGCTCTGAGAGACCACCACGGTCCGCAGGGGCGCGAACTCACTATCTACGCGAACATTCTCAGTTGCAGCAGACATAGGTGAACGATAGCGCCCGTGATCCGGACCGGCGCGTCCGCGAGTCGTGATTGCGGGCTGTTCGCTGAGCGCCGTACCGTCAAGGACATGGTGGAGTGGCGGGCGCTGGTGCGGTTCGCGGCGGTCTACGCCGCCACCGCGACGGCAGGGCTGGCGATCATGATGCCCGTCAGCTACGGCTGGTTCACCTCCGCACCCCAGAAGGTCGACCTCATGGTGCGCAGCGTGCCGCTGGCCATGGAGTCCGGCGCCCTGGTCGCGGTGATCTGCGCGGCCGCGGTGGTGAGCATCGGCAGCAGCCGCGCCGCCTGGTGCGCGGTCGCGGTCGCGCTGCTGGGCATCCTGGTCAATCACGCGGGCATGTCCGGGGTCGGCATGGATTCGCTGACCACCGTCAACTACGTCGACGCCCTGTGCGCCGGTGTCATCATCGGCTGCCTCGCGCCCGTGGTGTGGACGCCGTCCCTGGCGGGCGGCGCGTATCTGTTCGGCGTCCTGAGCTCGGTGATCTTCGGAGATCTCGCCCAGCCACCCGACGAGGATCGGTGGTCGAGCACCCTGGACCGCGTATTCGGCGGCGCACCGCCGGTGTGGCTGATCCTGGTGGCGCTGGCGCTGGTCGCGGCGAATCTGCCGGCCCGAAGCCACCTCAGGCCGATGCCGGGTGAGGGACCGGACTTCTCGCTGGCCCCGATCCTGTCCGGAGCCGTCGCGGTGTTCACGCTGGCTCGGGCCTCGCGCTGGCTCGCCGAGAGCGGTGACCGGGTCGTGGTGGTCGTCGCGGGTGTCGCGCTGGTGATCGGCGGGGCGTTGCTGGCCGCGGTGATCCTGCCCGGTCGCGACGGGGTGCTGTTGCTGTTGCTGGTCGCCTTCGCCGCCGCGGCGTCCGCGGTGGTCACCGTGCCGCGGCCGGGCTGGGCGAATCTGCTGATCGACGTGGCGGTCGCGGTGGGACTGCTGGTGGCGTGGCTGCGGCCGCGCCCGTATGTCGCGATCGCGGCGTCGGCGGTGCTGGCCGCCGTGGCGGCGCTGCTCGCGCTGACCGGGGTCTCGAACCCGGTCTGGGCGGTGCTGGGCGTGGTGGCCATCGGTCTGGTGGGCGGCGGCAATCTCGGGTCCGCGCTGCCGCGGCGCGCGACGAGCGCGGTGGTCGCGCTGTCGGTGCTGTTCGTGCCGTCGGCGGCGGTCGCGTTGCGCGGCAGGCCGTTCGGGCGGATCGGATATTCACCGCACTGGTATCGACTGCCCCAGGTACCGCACGAACCCGTGCCCGCCTACGCGGCGCTGGGGATCACCGCGGGCTGTGCCCTGGGGATCTACCTGCTGCGGCGCCGGCGGCCCGAGCAGTCGACACCGGTCGGTCCGGTCGCCGTCGAGACGGGAGAAGTCCATGGCGACGCGTGACTCGGCGCCGACGAGCGATTCGGTGCCGACGAGCAGCACCGTCCCGATCGGCGGCGCGCTGCCGCTCGGCGGCGCGATCCCGACCGGAAAGCGGGTCGCCCTCGCCCTGGGCAGCGGCGGGGCCCGCGGATACGCGCATATCGGTGTCATCGCCGAGCTGCGGGAACGCGGCTACGAGATCACCGGGGTGGCGGGATCGTCGATGGGTGCGCTGGTCGGCGGACTGTACGCGGCCGGCAAACTCGACGAATTCACGTCCTGGGCAACGACTCTCGGCCAGTTCGAGGTGGCGCGCCTGCTGGATCCAGCGTTCAGCGAGCCCGGTGTGATCCGGGCGGGGAAGATCCTGGACCGGATCCGGGAGATGCTCGGCGAACTGTGCATCGAGCAGTTGCCGATTCCCTACATCGCGGTCGCCACCGACATCACCACCGGCCGCTCGACCTGGTTCCGCGACGGCGAACTCGACGCCGCCATCCGCGCCTCGATCGCCATCCCCGGCTTCATCACCCCGGTGCTGCGCGAGGGTCACGTGCTCGTCGACGGCGGCGTCCTCGATCCGCTGCCGGTGGTCGCCACCATGGCGCTGGGGCAGGCGGATCTGCTCATCGGGGTCGACCTGTCCGGTCCGCCCGACCCCGCCTACGACCGGGCGCAACCGCGGACCAACTGGTTCACCCAGTGGTGGCGGGCCTCCGCGCAACGGCTCGGCCGCACCCCGGAGGCTCCCGTCGAGGAGCAACCGCCCGCGCTGAGCAGTGTGCGCGCCACCGACGTCGCGCAGCGGGCCATCGATCTGATGCTGGCCTCCATCACCCGCCAGCATCTTGCCGCTCACCCGCCCGACCTGGTGATCTCGGTGCCGCAGAACATCTGCGGCACCATGGATTTCCATCGCGCCGCCCCGATCATCGAGCAGGGCCGGGCGCTGGCCGTCGCGGCTCTGGACGCACTGGCCGACGCGGGCGCCGCCGCCCTGCCCGACTGAACGATTGCCCGGAGGTCACCGGTACGATCGGCGCGAACCGGACCGCCCGCCAGGGCGGGTCCCCACCCGAGCGAAGGACTCCGTAGCAGCATGAAGTTCGAGAATGTCACCGTCACCAAGCGCGCCAACGTCTACTTCGATGGAAAGTGTGTGAGCCACAACATCGAGCTGGCCGACGGCACCAGCAAGTCGGTCGGTGTCATCCTCCCCGCCACCCTGACCTTCAACACGGGCGCGCCGGAGATCATGGAGCTGCTCGAGGGCCAGTGCACCGTCACCCTCGCCGGTGGGACCGAGGCCGTCGCCTACAAGGGCGGCGAGTCCTTCTCCGTCCCGGGCAACTCCAGCTTCGTCATCGAGGTCACCGAGCCGGTCCACTACGTCTGCCACTTCGGCTGAGTTTCGCTGTCCTGGCGGCCCGGTCTCGCGAATGAGGCCGGGCCGCAGTCATTTCCGCCGCCGACGTGGTAGGCAGGGGTATGACGACTCTGGGAGTGGTGTTCCGGCCGCAGCAACCGCCCGAAAGGTTGCGGGAGGTGGTGCGGGCCGCGGACTCCTCGGGACTCGAGGAACTGTGGCTGTGGGAGGACTGCTTCCTGGAGGGCGGCGTGTCCACGGCCGCCGCGGCACTGGCGTGGAGCGAGCGGGTGCGGATCGGGGTCGGGGTGCTGCCGGTGCCGCTGCGCAATGTCGCGATCACCGCCATGGAGCTGGCCACCCTCGAGCGGATGTTCCCCGGGCGCGGGATCTGGGGTGTGGGGCACGGGGTGCAGGAGTGGATGGGGCAGGTGGGGGAGCGGGTCGCCTCGCCGCTGACCCTGCTGCGGGAGTATCTCGAGGCGTTGCGCGCGCTGCTCGCGGGTGAGCGGATCACGGTGCGGGGCAGGTACGTTCAGCTCGACGGGGTGGCGCTGGACTGGCCGCCGCCGGCCGCGCCGCCGATCCTGGCCGCGGCCACCGGGCCCAAGACGCTGGAGTTGGTGGGGGCCGCGGCCGACGGGGTGATCCTCACCAACTCCACGTCCGCGGCCGGGATCCGTTCGGCCGTCGAGACCCTGCGGGCCGCCCGGCCCGAAGCGGCTGCGGCGCAGCCCTATCCGGTGGTCGTGTATCTGCTCGCGGCGACCGGGCCCGGCGCCGCCGAGCGGGTGGCGGCAGATCTGGCGTCCCAGGACCGCGACGGCATCCCCGACCTCGGCGCCGCCGGTGACGCCCGTGCCATCGCCGACACCGTGATCCGGTGGGCGGAGGCCGGGGCCACCAGCGTCGTGCTGCAACCCACCGCCGACGAGCCGGACCCGGCGGGCTTCGTGCGCTTCGCCGCCGAGCAGGTGCGGCCGCTGCTGCCCTGAGCCGGTGCGAGCGGTGAATCCGCCCGCACCGCACCGGATTCCGCGCCTCAGCGCAGGTCGCGGAAGAACTCGCGGATGTCGCCGATCAGGATCTCGGGTTCCTCCAGGGCCGCGAAATGCCCGCCGCGATCCACGTCCACCCAGCGGGTGATGGTGTTGGAGGGCTCGCAGTAGCGGCGGATGCAGACATCGTGGGCGAAGGCGATGACGCCGGTCGGGACACCGGAATTAGCCGCGGGGGCACCCCATTCGCCGGTCTGGGCGTAGCCGACGTAGGCCGCGGACCCGGCGGTGCCGGTCAGCCAGTACAGCATCACATTGGTCAGCAGCCGATCCCGATCGATGATCTTGTCCGGCACCACGTTCCGTGGGTGCGTCCACTCCCGGAACTTGTCCATGATCCAGGCCAGCTGCCCCACCGGCGAATCCACCAGCCCGTAGGCCAGCGCCTGCGGCCGGGTGGACTGGATCGCGATGTAGCCGAACTCCTCCCGCATGAACGCCCCGATCCGGCGGACGCGATCGCGCTCCAGCTCGGTGAGCTGGTCGAGTTCCTCCGCGGCCGACGGCGGCGGCAGATTCGGGCCGCCGTTGACGTGCACGCCGATCACCTTGTCCGGGGCGGTGCGCGCCACCTCCGGGCTCACCGCGCCGCCGATGTCACCGCCCTGCACCCCGTAGCGTTCGTAGCCCAGGCGTTCCATCAGCTGCGCCCAGACCCGGCCGATCCGCGCGCGGGTCCACCCGGTGTCGGCGACCGGGCCGGAGAACCCGAACCCGGGCAGCGACGGAATGACCAGGTGGAAAGCGTCGGCCGGATCCCCGCCGTGGGCGGCGGGATCAGTGAGCGGCCCGATGACATCGAGGAATTCGACCACCGAGCCGGGCCAGCCGTGGGTCAGCAGCAGCGGCACCGCGCCCGGTTCGGCCGAGCGGATGTGCAGGAAGTGCACCCGCTGCCCCTCGATCTCGGTGTGGAACTGCGGATACCGGTTGAGCTCGGCTTCGGCCGCGCGCCAGTCGTATCCGGTGCGCCAGTGCTCCACCAGTTCCCGCAGCCAGTGCACGGGCACGCCGGTGTCCCAGTCGTCGCCCGGCAGCGGGGCGGGCAGCTGGGCGGATTCGAGCCGCCGCCGCAGATCGTCGAGTTGAGTCTGGGGGATGTCGATGCGGAAGGGAGTGACCTGTTCGCTCATGAGAACAACGTTACGAGCCGGTTAGGACAGATTCCGCCCTAGCTGTCGGGCAGAATCGAATTATGTTGGAAACCTCGGCCCGACTGCTGCGACTGCTGTCGTTGCTGCAGACCCCGCGCGAGTGGAGCGGCGCGGATCTGGCCGCCCAGCTCGAGGTGGACGTGCGCACCGTGCGCCGCGATATCGAGAAGCTGCGCGCCCTGGGCTATCCCGTGGACGCCACGCCCGGTTCCGCCGGATACCGCTTGGGTGCTGGGGCGAACCTGCCGCCGCTGCTGCTCGACGACGAGGAGGCCGTCGCGGTCGCTGTCGGCCTGCGCACCGCCGCGGGCGGCACCATCGCGGGCATCGAGGAGAGTTCGCTGCGCGCGCTCACCAAACTCGAACAGGTGCTCCCGTCGCGGTTGCGCCACCGGCTCACCGCCCTCCAAGACGCGACCGTCTCCGTCCCCTCCGGCGGACCCCGCGTCGACCCCGACACCCTCACCGCCATCGCCGCCGCCATCCGCGACCAGCATCGCCTGCGTTTCGACTACCGCACCCACGCCGGCGCCGAAACCTCCTACCGCACAACCGAACCGCACCGCCTGGTCCACCACGGCCGCCGCTGGTACCTGACCGGATGGGATGTCGACCGCGAGGACTGGCGCACCTACCGCGTGGATCGCCTCATCCCGCGCACTCCCACCGGCCCCCGTTTCATCCCGCGCGAGGCCCCCGACCCCGCCGACCAGGTCTCGCGCGGCGTCACCTCGGCCCCCTACCGCTACCGCGCCCGGATCACCCTGCTGACCTCCGCCGACCGGGCCGCGGATCTCATCTCCCCGACCTGGGGAGTCCTCGAAGCCGTGGACGCGACCAGCTGCGTCCTGCATACCGGCGCGAACTCACTGGACACGATCGCCGTCTATGTGGCGGGCTTCGGTTTCGAATTCCGGGTCATCGAGCCACCGGAACTGGTCGACCGCATCCGCGAACTGTCCATGCTGCTGGGGCGTGCGGCCGGGGACTGCTGAACGGGTCGCGCGCCGCGACCGGATTCAGCCCGCGAGGGCCGTGGTGGTCGCGGAACGGATTGCGGCGGTGACGGTTTCGGGCTGCTCGAGCATGATGAGGTGGCCGCAGTCGGAGAGGGTGATGGCGTGGGCCGGACGCAGGGTCTCGTTGAGACGAGCGCCCGCGGCGGCGGAGAGGATGCGGTTCTTCTCGCCCCAGACGGTGGTGATGGGCGGGAACGCCGGGGAGGGGTGGAAGGTGTCGAGCGTGGCCAGCGTGGGGAGGTCGCGCGCGATGGCGGCGGGCGGGAGCAGCCGGCGGGGCTCGGACCAGCGGTGGCGCAGGGCGGTGAAGGAGGGGGAGGTCATGGCGCGCCCGCGCGGGCCGAGCTGTTCGCGGACCACGAGGTTGGCGGCGACACCGGGCAGGCGGATCGCGCTCGCCACGGAGTCGAGAGGGATGCGGGACGCGGCGCGAGCGGTCCAACCGGTCGGTGTCGGCCGCAGGGTGGCGGCCGTGAGCGGGCTGCACAGCACCAGGGCGCGCACGTTCTGCGGGTTGGCGCGGGTGTAGAGCAGCGACAGCGCACTGCCGAAGCAGTTGCCGACCAGCGTCACGTTGGTGAGATCGTGGGCGCTGATGAACTCCGAGACCAGCCGCACATAGTTGGCGACGGTATAACCGCTGGTGGGGGAGTCGGAGTCGCCGTAGCCGAACAGATCCAGCGCGTAGACGCTGTGGGTGGCGGCCAGGGCCCGGGTCTGGTTGGCCCAGATGTGGCGGTCGCCGCCGATATTGTGCAGGAACAGGATCGGATCGCCGGATCCGGCGTGGTCGTAGGCGACGGATACGCCGTGATAGTCGAATGCCGGCATCGGGCGCTCTCCTCATTGAGTGCGGTACTGCGCTGTATCCAAGCCATGGTAGCCGGTACCGCGCGTAACACAAGGTTTCGCGGAGAGCGCCCGAACGCTGGTCAGCGGGTGGATCCGGCGATCACCCCCGTGCGGTGAATCCAGGATTTCAGTTCGGCCATGCCGGTGTCGCGATCCATCACGGGCCGGTATCCGAAATCGCGGGCGGCGGCGGAGGTGTCGTAGGTGCCGGTGCGGGTGAGCACCGCCACCGAGTAGCGCGACAGCGGCGGGGTCCAGTGCTCGGCGAGATACGGGACCCGCCGCAGGTTCTCGATCACCGACACCACCAGCGCCACCAGGCGCGGGTCCAGCGCCCGGCCCGGCGGCGGATATCCGAGGTCGGCGGCGACCTCGGCGAGGAACCCCCACACCTCGGTGCGTTCGGCGTCGGCGATGAAATACGCTCTGCCGCCGACGTTCTCGCTGGCCGCGGCCTTGACCATGGCGTCGACGATATTGTCCACGTGGCACAGCGAGGCGTGGACGCCGCGCCCGCCCGACAGATCCGGCAGGGTTCCCGCCGCCGCCCGTTCCAGCAGCCGCACGATCGGCCCGGACCGGTCGCCCGCGCCCCAGATGGCGCGCGGCCGCAGCGCGCAGGTGGTGAAGCCGGGCGCGTCGGCCGCCAGCACCAGGCGTTCGGCGGCGGCCTTGGTCTCGCAGTAGTGGTTCAGATAGCGCGACGGATACGGAACCGACTCGTCGATATCGATCTGGTCGCCGCCGTCACGATCCATCAGCGCGCTCGGACTCGACACGAACACGAACCGGCGCGCGCCCCCGGCGGCGGACGCGGCCAGCAAACGCGCGGTGGCCGTGGTGTTCTCGGCCCAGAACCGGGCGCGGGTGCCGCGCTCGTCGACCCGGGCCGCACTGTGGAACACCACGTCCACGCCCGCGACCGCCCGCTCCAGCGACGCCGGATCACCGAGATCGCCGACCACCCGCTCCACCTGGTCCAAGGCCGGGGTCAGGTCGCGCAGATCGCTGGTGGGCCGCACCAGAATCGACACCTCGTGCTCCCCGTCGCCGACCAGGCGGCGGGTCAGCGCACCGCCGAGGAACCCCGAGGCCCCGGTCACCAAGACCCTCATGACGCCCCCTGTCCGAGCTGCTTGTCCGCCCACACCGTCAGCCGTTCGCGGCCGATCTTGGCGTTGTGGCGGATGTCCACCGGGAAGCGGGGGTGGAACAGGAACTCCGTCACCGGCTTGGTGATCTCGAATTCGTCGCGGCGCCCGCGCAATTCGCGCTCGACGGCGTCGCGGTCGGCCCCGGGCTCGAGTTCGACGCACAGCACCGGCAGGTGCTCGCCGCGGGTGCCCACGCCGACCAGAGCGCTCCGGGCGACGCCCGCGACGGTATTGAACACCTGCTCGACCTGGACGGTGAACATCGGTCCGTGCGCCGTCTCCAGCCGTTGACTCTTGCGGCCGCAGAACCGGATTCGTCCCGCGTCGTCCAGCCAGGCCAGATCGCCGGTGCGATGCCAGATCACCTCGTCGTCGGTGATCTTGCCGACCCGGTCAGCGGTCGGCGGCCAGAAGTAGCGGGTGCTGACGTTCGGTCCGGCCACCACCAGTTCCCCGATCCCGAGCGGGCCCGCGAGGCCGCCCCGCCCCTCGACATCCGACCAGTCCGGCAGCGGATCATCGGTGATGGGGATGATGCGGGCCCGCACGTGCAGCGCGGGCGCGCCCACGCAGACGCCGTGCCCGGTATGGGCCTGCGTCACGAGTTCGCCCAGCAGTTCCCGGGATTCGATGGTGGCCATGGGCAACGCCTCGGTCGCGCCGTATCCCGAGTACACCTTGGCGTCGGTGGGCAGCACCTCGCGCAGTCCGGCGATGCAGCTGTCCGGCACCGGCGCGCCGCCGGAATAGACGCTGCGGATGCTCGGCAGCGCGGCCCCGGTGCGGCGGATGTGGTCCAGCAACGGGATCAGCACGGCGGGGGAGGCGAACATGGTCCGCACCTGGAACCGTTCCACCGCGTCCACGACATGGGCGGGATCGGTCGCCCCGACCTTGGACGGGATCAACGGCGGTAGCACGCACCGGGATCCGAGCAGCAGTTCCAGGATGCCCGCCACCGGTGCGGTGATCAGCGAGGTCTCCGGCGCGACGTGCTCGCGTGCGGCGTCCACCTGATCGATCATGGCGGCGAGATTGCCGTGGGTGAGCACCACCGCCTTCGCGGGTCCGGTGCTGCCGGTGGTGTAGGCGATGAGCAGCGGCTCGTCGTCGGGCGCGGGCTCGCGCTCGGGCAGGGCGGAAGCCGGTGTGCGGCCCCAGCTCTCGAGGGTGGGTCCCTGCCACCAGGAGCGGCCCACGGTGACCGCCACTCGCACCTTGCGGAAGTAGGCGCGGAACACGATGCGCAGCGCCTGCGCCTCGGTGACACCGACGAACGCCTCGGCGTCGGCGGCGCGCAGGCAGCGCAGCATCTTGAACAAACCCATGCCGGGGTCGATCACCACCGGCACCGCGCCGATCTTGAACAGTCCGTACAACACCGCGTACAGCTCCGGCCCCGGCCGCACCAGCACGATGGTGCGCACGCCGCGGCCCACCCCGGTCGCGAGGAACCGCTCGGCAATGGTGTCCGACCACGCGTCGAGTTCGGCGTAGGTGAGTTGCCGGTAGTCGGGCAGGCCGGCCCGGTCGCGGCCCTCGGCGTGGATCACCGCCGCCCGGGCCGGATGCTCGGAAACGATATCGGTGAATCGATCGAGGGCGCGCCAATAAACAGTGGGCAAGGAATGCGACACACTTCCCCCAGGGAATTGTCGAGGAATGCGAGGAATATGTCGGTGAGGCTACACGGGGCTCTCCGCGGCCGCTAGCCGTGTCGATTCGAATTCGTTTGACATACAACGGGTTTAGTGTGTCTCGCGGTACCGACACCGGTTACTCCGGACCCCCTATCCCACCCCTATGGGGATTCGAAATACTGTGTACAACAGGCTGATCCGTGATCATTGCCCCGCTCTCCTCCGCCCCTCCGTACGGTAGCTTTCCACTCGGCATCGGGGCCTACGGAAATCCACCCGAGAGAGCAGGGGGCCACATGCGTACACGCTTCGAATCCATTGGCGCGTATACACCCAGCACCATCCGTTCCACCGAAGACGTCATCAATGCCCTGTCGGTACCGCGGGCCTTGGATCTGGAACGAATTACCGGAATCAAGAATCGCCGCGTGCACAATAGCGACCCCGGCGATTACGAATCCTCCTTCGTGCTCGCGCAGCGGGCCATCGAGGATTGCCTGGAACGCTCCGGCTACGCGGCCGAGGACCTGGACGTGATCATCTCGGTCTCGATCACCCGGTTCACCGCGCCCGGGCAATACTGCTTCGCCCCGTCGTTCGCCGCCCAACTCGGCGCCGCCATCGGCGCGGGCACAGCGCTGCATTTCGACCTGTCCAACGCCTGCGCCGGGATGATCACCGGTGTGCTGGTGCTGGACCGCATGATCAAGGCCGGCGTGGTGCGTCGCGGCCTGGTGGTCAGCGGCGAGCAGATCACCCCCATCGCCGAGACCGCCACCCACGAGATCTCCAAGCCCTACGACCCGCAGTTCGCGGCGCTCACCGTCGGCGACGCCGCGGTGGCGGTGGTGGTCGACGACCGCGGCGACGATGACGACGAGATCCACTACATCGAACTCATGACCACCTCGGCCGGCGCGGAACACTGCATCGGCATGCCGAGCGACAAGACCACCGGCATCGCCATGTACACCGACAATCGGGCACTGGCCAGCGAATCCCGTTTCCTGCAGGGCATTTCGCGCATGGCCGACTTCCTCTTCGAGACCGGCCGCGCCTGGGAGAGCGAGAAATACGACTACTGGATCCACCACCAGTTCAGCGGCCCGGCCATCGAGTACATCAGCTCGCTCACCGAACGCCATTTCGACACCCCCATGCCGCAGGCGCTCAATATCTACGCCGAGTACGGCAACACCGCGTCCACCTCCCACTTCCTGGTGCTGCGCGAACATCTGGCGCAGGGACGAATTCCGCGCGGCTCCAAGGTGCTGCTGATCCCCGAGGCGTCCGGGGTGGTCTCCGGTCACCTCGCCGCGACGATCTCCCGGCTGGAGGCCTGAATCCATGAACACCGCAATCGTTTCCGCGGCCGTGTGCACCGACGCGGACACCGGCAGCTATTTCGAACTCGCCGCCCGCGCGGGGCGGCAGGCGCTGGCCGCCGCCGAGATCTCCGCCGACCGGGTCGGACTGGTGATCAACGCCGGGGTGTTCCGCGACAGCAATATCGCCGAACCCGCTGTCGCCGCACTGATCCAGAAGCGCCTCGAGGTCGGCCTGGAGTACTCGACCGGCCGCCTGCCCGCCTTCTCCTTCGATCTGCTCAACGGCGGCACCGGGGTGCTGCACGCGCTCATGACCGCGCACTGCTTCACCGGGCTGGGCGATGTCGAGTATGCGCTCATCGTCGCCGGGGACACCCACCCCACCACCGAGCGCGGTCGGGAGGACTTCCCGTACACGGCCAGCGGCGCCGCGATCCTGTTGCACGCCGGCGGTGACGGGGGCGGTTTCGGCCGCCTCTACACGACCGGGAACACCGGTCCGCTCACCCCGACCGCCTGGGCCGACCTCGAGGCCGCCGGAACCGCGGGCCGCGGCGCGCTGACCGTGCGCGCCGCCACCTCCGATCCGCTGGATCTCGCCGAAACAGTGCTGCGGGAATGTCTTTCCGGCGAGGGCCTCGAACCCGGCGACTTCGCCACCGGCGCGGCGGTGCTGCTCGCCCCGGCCCCGGTCGCCGGATTCCGCGAGCGCGTGGCCTACCGGGTCGGGGTGCCGTCGTCGGCGGTGGCCGGAGTCGATCCCTTCGTGGGCGACCCGTATTCGGCGGGACCGGTGCACGCGTATCTGAGCGCGGCAGGTCAGGGCATGCTCGACGAAGCCCGGTCCGTGGTGTTCCTCGGCGTGGACGGCGACGCGGCCGCGGCCCTGGTCTACCGTCCGCGAGTGCTCGCCCCCACCTCCTAGGGGAAAGTGAAATACACTATTTGGCAGTAGATTTCGAAACCCGCTGTGCCCCGGCTGATCCTGGGCGTCCACACGCCCTCGCTGCAATGATGCCGCTCGCGCACACCGAAGCTCGCCGTGCCATGTCCGTCAGCCGGGCGCCCGCGATTCGGTGAAGGGACCTCAGATGGCACGGTCGGTCGGACGGGACCGAGGGGGATTACCGGTGGGGGCCGGTGTCGGGACACGGACGGCCGAGGCCGAACGGCTGCGGGTCGCGCGGGCGGCGGCGGTGCTGGGCGAGCGGGCCACGGCGGCCCGGGTCGCGGCGCTGACGGACCGCGAGCCGGGCGAGATCCGCGCGATCATCGCGGAACTGGCGCGCGCCGGTCTGATCCTCGGCGACGGCCGCCCGCATCCGGACATGGCGGCGCTGGTGCTGCGCGAACTGCCAGGAGAGGAGTGCCGCGCGCTGCACGCGGGCGCCGCCGAACTGCTGTGCCGAGAGGGCCTGCCCGCGGTGACGGTGGCCGCGCACCTGGTCGAGGCGGGCGACGCCCGCGGATCGTGGGCGGCGCAGGTGCTCCTGGAGGTCGCCGACCGGGCCTTCGAGGCCGACGAACTCGACAGCGCCGGAACCTATCTGGAGCTCGCGTACCGGGCCAGCCGCCGCGCCGACGAACGGGCGGGCATCGCGACCCGGCTGGTCGCGGTGGAATGGCGGATCAACCCGTCCGGGCGCACCCGTAACTTCGGGCGGCTCAAGGCGGCCCTGCGCACCGGGCGGGTGCCGTGCCCGGAACTACCCATGACCGTGCTGCAGATGCTGTGGCACGGTCACATCCTGCACGCCGACCACGCGCTGCTGCGGCTGCGGCGGGAGGCCGATGCCGCGCTCGGCGATCGGCTCGAATTCCTGGGCGCGTGGCTGCGCTACACCCACCCGGTCCAGGCCCAGCGGCACTCCTGGCTGCTCACCGCGCCGCGCCCGGCCGCCTCCGGCTCGCCCGCACCGCACCGTGATTCGGCGCATCGGCAGGGCGCCGCCCTGCTCGACGGCCTGTGGAAACAGCGGCCGCCGGAGGAGACCGCCGCCGCGGCGCAACGCGTGCTGGCCCAGCACCGCCTCGCGCCCGACACCGTCGAAGTGCTGGTGGCCGCCGTGGACTGCCTGCTGCACACCGACCGCCTCGCCGCCGCCGACGCCTGGTGCGCGTCGCTGCTCGCGGAGGCGACCGCGCGGCGCGCCCCGACCTGGCAGGCGCTGTTCGCCACGGCCCGCGCGGAAACGCTGCTCCGCAAAGGCAATCCGGTCGAGGCCGCCGGGCACGCCACCGCCGCGCTGAACCTGCTGCCCGCCGAACAGCTCGGGGTGTGGCTGGGCCGGGCGGTCGCGGTGCTGGTGCGCGCCCTCACCGCGCAGGGCCGTCACGTCGAGGCCGCCGCCCAGCTGGAACGCCCGCTGCCGCGCGCGGTGTTCGAAACCCGTTTCGCGCTGGGCTATCTGCGCGCCCGCGGAGAGCACTGCCTGGCCATCGGGCTGCTCGGCGAGGCCGAACGCCACTTCCGCCGCTGCGGCCGGCTCATGACCGAATGGGGTCTGGACTTCGCGTGGCTCGCGCCGTGGCGCAACGACCTGGCCGCGGTGAGTCTGGCGGCGGGAGAGTCGCGGCAGGCCCGCGCCTTCGCCACCCGGCATCTGGACGCGATCGGCGGGGCCGAACGGCATCACAGCGGCGGGGTGTCGCTGCGACTGCTGGCCGCCACCGGCGACCCGCTGCGCCGGGTCACCCTGCTGCGGCGCGCGGCCGCCCTGGCCCGCTCCGGCGGTGACGAGCTCGAATTGGCCACGGTGCTGGCCGATCTCGGGGCCGCCTATCGGGCGCTGGGGGAAGCCGATCGGGCGCGCCCGCCCTTGCGTGAGGCGGCGCGGCTCGCCGAAACCTCCGGCGCGGAACCGCTCCTGGCCCGACTGCAGGTCGACTCCAGCCCGGGACCACGAGACGCGATGGGCGGCAACGGGTTCGAGGCACTGAGCCCGGCCGAGCGGCGCGTCGCCGAACTGGCCGCGAGCGGGAACCGCAATCGCGATATCGCCGAAACCCTCGACATCACCACCAGTACGGTCGAGCAGCACCTCACCCGGGTGTACCGCAAACTGTCCGTCGCCCGCCGCAGCGAACTGCGATTCGCCCTGGCGGCGCGGACCGCGGCCGGCGGAAGGACCGCCACCGGCTGACCCGGATCAAGGTCGGGCATCGATTCGGGTGAATCCGGGCGGCCCCGGACGGGCGCTCCTATCGTGAAGCCATCCGGAAGGGGTCGTCATGACGGCAACGGACAAGATCCTCATCATCGGCGGACTGTTGACCCTCACCTACGGGGCGCTGCTGGGATATCCCCTGATCGCGCTGCGGCAGCGGGAGGGCACTCCACCCGCTCCCCGCTATCTCAATGTCGCCCACGTCGGGGCCATCCTGCAGGGCGCGCTCGTGCTCGGCATGGTCTGGGCGGCCCGGCTGTCGGATCTGCCCGACGGCTGGAACATCACGGCCGCTGCGCTGGTGGTGGCCTCGGGCGCGTTCATCGCCGCCAAGGACACCATCAACTGGCTGACCGGGGTCGAGGACGAATTCGCGGACAAGGCCAAGACCATGCCACTCGGTGTGGCGGGCGCGCTGACCTTGACGGTGGGCCTGATCATCTTCGTCGTGGGCGACCTGGCCGCCCTCTGAACCGCGGTCAGTGCAGCGAATCGGCCTTGCTGATCCAGCCGACGATCGCGCGCGTCACGAACGGCGGGGACAACCGCATCGCCAGGCCGGTGAGTTTGGTCTGTAGTCCGACCAGTACGTGCGGGCCGCGCAGTGGTCCGCGCCCGGACGCGGTCCGCCACACCGCCTCCGCCACATCCTGCGGGGTCAGCCGCACGCCGAGGGTGGTCGCGGATTTCGACCCGCGGCTCACCTCGGTCATCATGTCGGTCGCCACGAACAGCGGCAGCAGATCGTTGACCGTAATCCCGTACTGCCGCCACTCCAGGTCGAGGGCTTCGGTGAGACTGCGGACCGCGGCCTTGGTCGCGCCGTACACGGCGAGTCCGGGCTGTCCGTAGAGCGCCGACGCCGAGGCGAGGTTGATCACCCGGCTGCCCGGCGTCCGCCGCAGATAGGGGAGCGCGGCGTGGCACCCATTGAGGACGCCCTTCACATTGACGTCCACCACGCGGTGCTGGCGGTCCACGTCGATCTCGCCGAACGCCCCCGACACCAGGATGCCCGCGTTGTTGACCAGCAGGTCGAGACGACCGGTCGCCCCGGCGAATTCCTTCAGCGCCCGATCCCAGCCCGCCGCGTCGGTGACGTCGAACGCGCCGGTGATCGTGTGCCCGCCGATCTCCGCGGCGGTGCGGGCCACCGCGTCGGCGTCGATGTCATAGAGACCGACCGTCCAGCCCTCCCGCGCGAAGCGGGCGGCGATGGCGCGGCCGATCCCGGCGGCCGCGCCGGTGACCAGGACGGCGGTGCGGGAAGCGCTGTCGGGCTGGGACATCGGAGCCTCTCGGATCGCGGGATCGGGCCGCCGCCGGTGTTCGCGGTCAGGCCGCGCTGCGGCCGAGGCGACCCGGATCGATCATCGCACGATGGAACTCTGCCGCGTCGCGGGCGGCGTCGCGGCCGTCGGCGAGCAGATCCGCGCCCAGGTGGATGAGGGTGTGCGGCGCGCTGGGCCGGATCTGCAGGCGCAGCGACACCCCGGCCGCCTCGGCCCGGCGCGCCACCGCGAGCGCGTCGGTCAGCAGCATCTCCCGGGAGCCGACCTGCAGGAAGATCGGTGGCAGGCCGGTGAAGTCGTGATTCACCACCGACCACGCCGGATCCAGCTCCCCGTCCACCGCGATACCGCGGCGCACCACCATGTCCGGTCCGAGCGCGGGCAGCACCGCGTCGTCGCGGCTGTTGGGGTGCGCGAGACGGGCGGTGGAGTCGAAATCGGCCCACGGCGAGGTGACCGACAGCGCCACCGGCAACGGCAGCTCCCGCTCACGCAGCGTGAGCGCGAGCCGCAATGCCAGCCCGCCGCCCGCCGAATCGCCGGCCACGATGATCTTCTCCGGCGGGAAGCCCTCGTCGAGCAGGTGCCGGTACGCGGTGAGCGCGTCGGCGAGGCTCTCGTTGGGGTGCGCGTCGGGCAGCTGGCGGTAGTCCACGGTCAGCACCGGCAGCTCGCTCAGCGCGGCCAGACGCGCGGTGTGGCGGCGGTAGCTGTGCAGGCCACCGGCGATGAACGCGCCGCCGTGCAGGTAGAGGATGGCGGCGTCGCGGTCCACGCGCGGATCGGGAACCGGTGCGCTCCACAGCCATTCGGCCTCGAAGTGCTCGAAGCGCAGGGTCTCGCGGCGGGTGCCGCGCGGGGTGCCCATGACCCGGGCGGGCTGCTCGGACAACCGGGTCACCCGGAAGATCAGGTTGGCCGGACGCGGTCCCAGGTCGGCGACCCAGGCCCCGGCGCGCAGGAACTGCTGCAGCGTGGTGCGCAGGACGGGGTGCACGAGCCGGGTCCCGATGCGGGCCGGGGGGATCGTCTCCACGATCACCGAGGACGCGGGGCTCACCGCGGATGCGGGATCCTCGCCCGCGGGCACGGGGTGTGAGGGCTGCGGCGTGGTCGCCACGGGCACTCCTGTCCGCGCCACGGCAGGAGGCGCTGAAGAGACAACGATGTCGGTTCGGCTGAAGGCCGTTGACCATCTTGACCGCTGGAACGCGGATTGTCATGTCCGAGAACGAAATTCCCACGTAATCGGGGGTGCGTCCCGGCGTGTGCGCCACCCCCGTTGACTTATGCAGGTAAATGCCTGCATAATTTGAGTCGTGCAACCCGAACCCGACATGGACACGGTTTTCAAGGCTCTGGCCGACGCCACTCGGCGGCAGCTGCTCGACCGGCTGCGTGAGCACAACGGTCAGACGCTGCGGGAACTGTGCGAACGGGTCGCGATGGCCCGGCAATCGGTGACCCAGCACCTCGACATTCTCGAGCGGGCGGGGCTGGTCACCGTGCTACGCCGCGGCCGCGAACGGGTGCACTACATCAATCCGACCCCGATTCACGACATCGAACAGCGCTGGATCTCCGTTTTCGACCACCCCCGGCTGGATGTCCTGCGCGCCATCAAGAACCAGGCAGAGGAGTACGCGATGACCACCACCGTGCCGAACTACGTCTACGTCACCTATATCCGCGCCAGCGCCGAGCAGGTGTGGAAGGCGCTGACCGACGCCGACCTGACCGCCCAGTACTGGGGCCACGCCAATGTGTCGGACTGGCAGGAGGGTTCGCGCTGGGAGCACCGCCGCGTCGACGGCTCCGGCAAGCTCGACGTCGTCGGCACCGTGCTCGAGGCCGACCAGCCCACCCGCCTGGTCGTCACGTTCGAGGACTCGCCGCAGGAGGAGCGCTCGCCGTCGGTGGTGACGTTCCTGATCGAGCCGCACCAGGATATCGTCCGGCTCACCGTCACCCACGAGAATCTGCCGAACGAGGAAATGCTACAAGGCATTTCGAGCGGCTGGCCCGCCGTGCTGGCCAACCTCAAGTCACTGCTGGAGACCGGTGCGGTGCTGCCGCAGGCCCCCTGGGAGATGGAACAGGCGGCACACGCCTGATCCATCCACCCGTTCCGCTGCTTAGCGCGGGGCCATACGGATCGCGCCGTCGAGGCGGATGACCTCACCGTTGAGCATCGGGTTCTCCACGATGTGGCGAACCAGCGCGGCGTACTCGGCCGGGTCGCCCAGGCGCGAGGGGTGCGGCACCTGCGCGCCGAGCGCGTCGATGGCCTGCTGCGGCAGGGTCGCGAACAGCGGGGTGTGGAACAGACCCGGCGCGATGGTCATGACGCGGATCTTGTACGAGGCCAGGTCGCGGGCGACCGGCAGGGTCAGGCCGACGATGCCGCCCTTGGAGGCGGAGTAGGCGGCCTGGCCGATCTGGCCGTCGTACGCCGCGACCGAGGCGGTGTTGACGATGACGCCGCGCTCGCCGTCGGCCTCCTCGACCGCGGACATGCGCTCGGCGGCCAGGCGGATCACGTTGAACGTGCCGATCAGGTTAACGTTGATGATCTTGGAGAAGGCCTCCAGCGGGAAGGCGCCCTGCTTGCCGACCGTCTTGACGGCATTGCCGATTCCCGCGCAGTTCACCGCGATTCGCAGGGTGCCGAGCGCCTGAGCGGCGTCCAGCGCGGCGCTCACGTCCGCCTCGCTGGTGACGTCGCCGGGGGAGAACACCGCGCGCTCACCGAGTTCTTCGGCGAAAGCCTTGCCGTCGGACGAGGGAAGGTCGAGGATAACGACCTTCGCGCCGGCCGAGTGCAGTTCCCGCACGGTGGCCATGCCCAGTCCCGACGCGCCGCCGGTCACAACCGCGACGATATCTGCTGTCTTCACAAATCCTCCAAAATTCTTGGTCTTGTTAATGTAGATTCCGCTCGGATCGCAGGGAAGACCGCCCCGTCGGCGTGGCGTTCACGAGACCGTACGAACCCTGCTACTCGCGCGCACGCGCGGATTGAACGGAGTGTCGTCCGGCGCGTCGAGTCGTTGGAATCCTGTTCATGCGAGAGAATTTCCGATCGGGACCGTTCGGACGCGGAGCCGGTGGCGACGTGGTTCCGGCGGCCTCACCCGGTACCACCGATCACCGACGACAACACACCGTCAGCCACGACCGACCGCCGAGAGGGTCAGACGATGCCGAGCGACGTGCCCGCAGCGGGAATGTTGAAGTCGTACAAAAAACAGTCGCGCTGGTACCCGGCCCTCGACCCGGCCACCCCCGAACCGCCCGGTCGTGACGCGGACCCCGAGACGCCCGCCTTCGACGAGAGCGCCGGCCCGGCCCGCTTCCCGCACTACATTCACGACACCGAGCCCGAGGTCGAACTGCCGCCGGTTCCCGAATCCGTACTGCGGCACAATCGCTTCGACGGCAAATGGTCGGACTGGATGACCGAGACCGGCGAGATCGACTCCTACACCCCGCCGCCGCGCTACCGCGGCAACACGGTGATCGAATTCCCCACGGACAGTGGTGAACCCGCCATCCCGGCCATCGACACCACCGCGCAGTGGCGTGAGACCTTCGAGACCCCCGAACCCGCACTCGCCCAACGACTCCCGGATCGACGGCTGCTCACGCTCGCCTTCCTGATCGTTGCCATTGTTTTGCTGGCCATCGTCGGCGCGGTTGCCCTGTATGTGCTGAATTCCCATGGCGGCGCGGCGCAATCCCTCGGCGAACCCGGTGCCGGAGCCGGTTCTCACCCGATCGCGGTCGCGGCGGCGTACAACGAGATGACGGCCCCCGCGATCATCGGCGACCATGGACCCACCGTGGGCGTTCCGGCCGGATAAGAAGAGAGCGGAGACAATGGATCAGGACTGGAGCCGCTGGCTCGACGAGGTGCCCGAAGTGGGCGAATCGTCGGGTCGTGCCGCGCGTTCCAAGACTCCGGTGGTGCGCTTGCGCAAGCGCCGTGGCGATTCCGGCGAGTCCGGACCCGCCCCGCGCCCGATTCTGGTGGTGGGAGGCTGCGGTGGTGCCGGGACGACGACCACCGCGCTCGGCATCGCGGGGGAGCTGGGCGCCGCCGGTGACCGAACCGTGGCCGTGGACGGCACTTTCGCGGGCAGCGATCTAGCGCTGCGGGGCGCTGACGAGCACTTGAGCCCGATCAGCCTGCAGGACTGGCTCTACGGCCGCGGCGACGACGAGCCCGCGCCGCTCAAGGAGTGCCTCTCGCGGGCGACGTCCGGAATCGGGCTGCTGTGGCGCGATCCCGCGCCGCTGCGCCGCCGCGCCACCTACCTGACCGTCGCCCGCGCTCTCGGCGAATCCGGGTACACCCCGGTTTACGACGGCGGCAATCCGATCGCCAGCCGGCACCTGCGCCCGCTGCTCGAGGACGCCGATATCGCACTGGTACTGGCGATTCCGGCGCGCGTGGACGCCGCCAACCGGCTGCGCGTCACCCTGGAGTGGCTCGACGACCAGTTCGGCGGGCAGGGGGAGGGCCCCGGCGAAGGAATTGTCGGCGACACCACGATCGTCGTCTCACATCAGTTGCCCGCCAGCGATTCTCGAATCGCTGAACATTTGCGCGAGCATTTGGACGGTTGGGTGAACGAGATCGTCGAGATACCCTATGACGCACACCTCGCGCGGGGCGAGCTGGTGCGGCACAGCGAGCTGGCCGCCGAGACACGCCGCGCGTATCGCCGCCTGCTTGCTGGAGTGGCATCATGACCGCAGCCATGAAGGAACGCCGATCCGCCGACCGGAACATCGATTCAGGGGCCGCTCTCGCGGCCGGTGTGGTGCCACCACCGGAAGCCCGCCGCGCACCCCTGTGGGACCGACCCGTACCCGGTGGCGGCCGGGCGCCGCTGGTGTGGCTGCTCGGCGTGCACGGTGGCGCGGGCGCGACCACCCTCGCGCATGTGCTTGCGCCGGCGGCGGATTCGTATCGGCGCTGGCCCGGCGTCTTCGAACGGGAGTCCCCGTTCGTCGTGCTGGTGGCCCGCGAGACCATCGCCGGGCTCACCCGCGCCCACGACCTGCTGCGCCAGCATCACGCCGGACTGGCCGGTTCGTGTGAGGTGCTGGGCCTGATCACGGTGGCCGCGCGCCCGGGCCGGATGCCCGCCGAGATCCGCCGCTACCGCGACGTGGTCGGTTCGCTGGCCGGTCAGGTGTGGCAGCTGCCCTGGCACGAGGAGTGGACGCTGGTCGAAGCCGACCAGTTGCCGGTCTGGTCGCCCGGCGACCCGCCGCCCGTGCAGCGCAAGCGCAAACCCGATCCGTTGGAAGAGGTTACGCAGGCGGTACGGGATCTGGGCGCGGGCATCGTGGCCGCCGCCCAGGACGCGCTCGACTCTCCCCGCGACGTGTTCGCGGACCGGGGGGAGTGATCATGAACACCCTTGGATTGCATTGTGC
Organism: Nocardia sp. NPDC005825; assembly: GCF_040630175.1. Lineage (NCBI taxonomy): Bacteria > Bacillati > Actinomycetota > Actinomycetes > Mycobacteriales > Nocardiaceae > Nocardia > Nocardia sp. NPDC005825. The sequence continues at coordinate 813,409 of NZ_JBEXXC010000001.1, read as the reverse complement.
TGGAAAGATTTCCGAAGTAGGCACCGCCTCCGGTTGGACGGCGGGGCCGGTGATCGGCGAGATTGTTACTAGCAGTTCGCTTTTGGAGAAGGACAGACAATGAGCATGCTCCTCGCCGTACATGACGCGTACGGTCAGATCCTCGCCCAGGTCGGTAACCCGACCCCCGAGGCGCCGCCCGCGTCGGACAAGTTGCTGAAACTGGTTCGGTACTTCACCTGGTTCGTTCTGTTGTCGGGAATCCTGGGCATCACCTACGCCGGTGGCCGGTTCGCCTGGGAGAAATGGACGGGAGGCGGTTTGGAGTCCCCGAAGATGGTGGCCGGCGCGATGATCGGAGGCATCGTCGCGACCAGCGCGGGCACGATCATGAACGCAGTGATCACCTAATGCCCGCCGCGCTGGTGCCGCAGGCCCTGCACGCCGCGCTCTCCACCCGCGCGGACGCGGTGGCCGTGCTGGCCTACAAGCAGATGCCGGCCGATGTGCTCCGGCCGATGATGCAGCTGATCGACTGGCTGCTGTGGTGCGTCCTGCTGTTCTGCCTGGCCTGGATGATCCTGGCCGCGGGCCGGCTGTGGTACGCGTTCCGCGGCGACCTGGCGGCCAACGAGGCGACGCACGGGGTGGTGATGAGCCTGCTGGGCGCGATCATGGCGACCTCGGCCAGCGGCATCGCGCTGGCCCTGCTGCCGACCTGAGGGGCCGGTCAACCGAATTGACCACCCGCACACACGTTCTTGTACACGACACCGTGGAGGCATTGCGATGAGCGAGAAGGAGTCGCCCGAGCGCGACGGCGTCTCGTTCGGCGTGATCGCCTCGGCCGCCCTGGTGGCGGTCATCCTGATCGCCGGTCTGGTGGTCTACTTCGGGCACGGTGACGCCAAGCCCAGCGCCAAACCCGACCCCGGCGCGACGCCGGCGACCTCGGACACCGGCGCCACCGGATTCGCCTCGCCCGAGGTGGATCTGTTCGGCCGCCGCATCGACATCCCCAACAACACGGCGGGCCAGCCCCTGCCGCAGGAATCCGGCAAGCAGCGCAAGGCCACCGACACCGACTGGCTGACCGCGGCCCCGCTGGGCATCACCGACCCGCACGGCTGGCAGCGGGTGTACGGGGCGTCGGTCCCCTTCTCCACCTCCGACGGCCCGGCTCGCCTGGAAAACGGCCTGGCCGTGGGTTATTCGCACACTCCGCAGGGCGCTGCCCTGGCGGCGGCGCAGATCACCTATCGGCTCAACGCCCGGCCCGCGGACCGGGAGCTGTACGTGCGGCAGGTACGCGTGCCCGCCGAACAGCTCACCGCCTACGACCAGGCGCTCGCCGATCAGCGACTGCCGAAACAGCAGCCCGAGAAGGTGACCCGCTACCTGGTCGCCCCCGACGGCTTCCAGGTCGAGAACTACGCCGACGACATGGCCATCGTGCGGCTCGCCGCGCGCGGGCCCGTCGTCGACAACCGGCAGTTGTGGGCGGCGGTGCGCCTGATCATGGTCTGGGACGCCGGCGACTGGCGGCTCAAACCCTCCACGTCGCGGACTTCGCAGACCGAGTACGTGGATTCGCTGGCGGGGTGGACCCGTTGGTGACGACAACAGCTCCACAGGTGACAACAGAAGATATGGCATCGCGACCCATCGAGAGGTGGACCACATGCTGAGGCGGCTAGTCACGATTCTCGCGGTCGTATTCACCGTCATGATCGCGACCCCGACGGTGGCCTACGGCCAGACCTACGGTTTCGACCAGGCCTGCAACGAATTACACGACTCCCTCGACGGACTGGGTGTACCCGGCATCTCGCTCGGCGACGCGGCCTCGGCCGCGTGCAAGGCCGGCAATGTCGCCACCCACCCGAACGAGGTGGCCAACACCGTGCGCGACAAGGCGTGGGACTCCACCTTCGGCAAGGTCGTGGACTCGCTGATGAGTGGTCTCGGTGAGGCGCTGATCCTGGCGCTCACGTTCTGGATGAAGATCCCGAACGAGAGAGTCAGCGACGCCGGAACACTTTTCACGAAGATCAACGACTACACCTATCAAGTCCAGATCCTGTTCCTGATGACCTCGGTGATACTCACCGGCCTGAAACTGGCGCGAGCCAGACGCGGGGCCGCGGTCGACCAGGCCACGGACTCGTTCTGGATGTTCGCCCGGGTGGTGTTCAGCTCCTGGATGCTGGGCGCGGTGATCGTGGCCGCCACCCAGGCCTCGGACAAGTTCTCCGAGTGGGTGATCAACGACTCCACCAACGGCAATGCCAAGAACATGGCCGAGCTGATGGTGAAGACCTCCAAGCTGCAGGCGTTCTCGCCGGGCCTGGTGCTGATCATCGCCATCGTCGGCCTGCTCGGGGCGCTCGCGCAGATCGTGCTGGCCATCGTGCGCCAGGGCATGCTGGTGGTCGCCGCGGGCGTGCTGCCGCTGGCCGCCGCGGGCTCGGGCACCGGCATCGGAATGTCGTCCTACAACAAGCTGATTCGCTGGATCATCGCGTTCATGCTGTACAAGCCGGTCGCCGCGATCGTCTACATGATCGCCTTCACCACCGCGGGCGTCACCGACGACCGCACCGGCACCGCGAACCTGCCCGACGCCGACGAGGCCCAGCGCATGCTGGTCGCCATCGTGCTGCTGGGCACCGTGGCGTTCGTGCTGCCCGCGCTGATGCGTCTGGCGACCGCGGGTGAGGTGGCCATCGTCGGTTCCGGCGGTTCGGGTCTGGCCGCCACCACCGGCACCCTGGTCGGTATCGCGGCGCTCGGCGCGGTCGGTTCGCGCGCGGTGGCCCCGCGCGGGGTCGCCGGTCCGGGTTCGGCCGGATATGTCGGCGGCGGCCGGGGCGGACGGCCCCGGCCCGGTCCCGGCGGCGGCCCGGGTGGCGGCGGCGCGCCGCGCCCGACCCCGCCGCCGCGTCCCGCCGGTGGCGGCGCGGCCGCGAGTCCTGCGGCCCAAGGGGGCGGCGGCGCAGTACCGTCAGGCGCGTCCGCGGTGGCGAGCCGGGTCGCGCAGGCCCGGGCGGCGACCGCCTCGCTGGGCAAGGCCGAATCGACCGCGGGCGACGTCGCCGGTGACCGCTGGGCCAACCGCGCACCCGACCTCGGCAGGAGCACCATCCCGCGATGACGATGACCGACACCTACGAGCGGCGCTCGTACGGACTGTGGCAGAAGCCCCGCAGCGCCGGCCTTTTCGGCCTGCGCTGGGGCGAGACCGTGGTCGGATTCGCCGTCGTCATCACCGCGCTGCTGACGGCGCTGGTGGCCGGTCCGCAACCGGCCGCCGTGGTGGCGGGTATCGGCACGGTCGTGATGGTTCCACTGGTGTGGCGGACGGGGGGCCGCTCCGGCTACGAGAACGGATTGATGATGTTCCATTGGTTGCGCGGCCGGTCCAAGGGCGAGCACGTGTACCGGGGCGGGCGCTTCTCGCGGATCCCCGGCGGCGTCACCCGGCTGCCCGGGCTGATGGCCCCGTCGCGCCTGTACGAGGGCATCGACGCGGGCGGCTACAGCTTCGGCATGATCCACCTCCCGCAGTTCGCCCAGTACACGGTCGTGCTGCGGGCCTGGCCGCAGGGCCACGAGGCCGTCGACCAGCCGGTCATCGACCGCTGGGTCGGCGCGTGGGGCACCTTCCTGGCCTCGCTGGGCCAGACCTCCGACATCGTGGCGGTGGTGCCGGTCATCGACACCGTGCCCGAGACCGGAAACCGTTTGCTCACCGAGGTTTCCGCCATCACCCGGCCCGAGGCGCCCGATCTGGCCCAGCAGGTCATGTACGAGCTGGCCACCGAACTGCCGCAGGAACGGGTGCAGCTGCTGCCGCGCGTGGCCATCACCTTCAAGGCGACCACCGCCGAGCGGCGCAAGAATCCGGCGGAGGAGGCGGTCGAGATCGGCCGCCGGCTGCCCGGCATCTGCGCGGCCTTGGCCGAGGCGGGCGTGCGCTGCCAGCCCATGGCCGCCGACGACATCATCTCCTTCATCCGCCGCAGCTACGACCCGGCCGCGCAGGCCGACCTCGAGGTGGCGGCTGGCGAACCCGGTGGGCACGGCCTGGATTGGGCCGACGCCGGACCGGTCTCGCACGAGGAGCGCTGGGACCACTTCATCCACGACGGCGGCCGCTCGGTCACCTGGGAGATGGACACCGCCCCCGAGGGCGCGGTCGACGAACGCGTGCTGCAGCGGCTGCTCGCGCCGAATCCGGAGGTGCCGCGCAAGCGCATCACCATCGTCTACCGCCCGCACTCGGCCGGTGACGCCGCCCAGATCGTGGACGACGACTACAAGAACGCCCTCGTCGCACAGCAATCCGAGCGCGGCGTGGTGTCCGCGGCGGCCACCCTGCGCGTCGGCGCCACCCAGCAGGCCCGCGAGGAGCAGGCCCGCGGCCACGGTGTCACCCGTTTCGGCGCGCTGGTCACCATCACCGAACCGCTGCGCGGCGATCTGCCCCGCATCGAGTCGATCACCCGGGACCTGTCCACCCAGGCCCGTCTGAAGATCCGCCGCTGCTACCGCTATCAGGCCGCGGCCTTCGCGGCCTCCCTCGGCTGCGGGGTGATCCTCCCCGAACACGCCACCATCCCGAAAGCACTCGCGGGGTAGCCCACCATGTCACGTGACCTCGACCCGCCCGTCCGCGAACGCGACGCCGCGCCACCCCCTGCGCGCCGCGGTTCGCGGCGAGAGCAGGCTCCCGCCGAACCCTACGACGACGCGGACCCGTACCCGCCCACCGGCTCTCGCGTCATGCGCGACGAGCACCGTCCCCGCCGCGGCACCCTCCCGGACCGCCGCATGCTCCGCCGCGACACCCCGATCGACTACTCGGCGGAGTTCGCGGACAACGCCGCGCAGTCCGGTGCCGAGGGAGGCGAGGTGCGCCGCGCCGACAGCGGAGCCTGGGACAACGCGGCTCTCGGTGCGCGACAGGACGATCCGGTCCCGGGCGCGGAGCAGGGAGCGGCCGGGCAGGGGCACGGGCAGCCGGAGTCCCACTCGACCAGCGGTCAGGCTTCGCTCGATCGTGCCGAATCGGTCGTTCCCGCACCGGGACTCGGCGATCGGGCCGGGGAACCGGGCGCATCGGCGGACCGTGGTCGGTTCGAGCCGGCCGGAGTGCGCGTGGAAGCCGGTGGGCCGGATCCGGTGGAATCCCGGGCGGCAACGGTGATCCGTGGCACGCAGGAGGTTTCCGGGGCGATCGAACCGACCGGTCGCGACGACATCGCCGGGGAGCGGAGCGGTACATCGCCGAAGCGGCGGCTTCCGGCCCTGCCCGCCCTCGAACCCGGTGGCCAGAACACCGATTCGACTGCGGTTCTCGGTGACAGCCGCCCGTCCGAGCCGTCGGCAGGTGACGCGGTGTCCCGTGGGCGCGAGCTCGCGGTGCGCGGTGCGACGGACCCGGGCGCAGCGATGCGCGACGGCGCGGGCTCCGGGGACGTGGCCGCGGAACGCGGGCGGGCGCGCGGGCCGGAACGGACCGAGGGGGATCGCATGGACCGCAAGCGGACTCGTGACGTGGAACCCGGAGCCGACACGGCGCGCCGCGGTGAGACCGGCGAGCGCCCACGCCGCGAACGCCCCGCTGACGACGATCCCCGCCGCGCCCGGCGCGGTGCCGAGAGCGGCGACGGGCGTGACCGCCGGAGCGCCGAGACCGACTCCGCGCGTGGACGGCGTGACGGCGACAGCCCTACCGGCCGTGCACGACGTGACGGCGAGGGACACACCGGACGTGAACGGCGCGGTATGGACGGTGAACTCGGGCGTGAACGCCGACGCGCCGACGGAGATCCCGGACGTGACCGCCGCGGGGCCGACGGCCATCGCGGTGCCGACGGTGATCCCGGGCGTGACCGCCGCGGCGCGGACAGCCACCGTGGCACTGACGGCCGCCGCGGCGCGGACGGTCACCGAGGTGCGGACGGTCACCGAGGCGCTGATGGTCACCGGCGCGGCGAGGGTGACCTCCCACGGGAGCGGCGCGGCACCGGCGACCGGGACGCGCGACGCGGTGACGGCGACCGAGACGCGCGGCCCGGTGACGGCGATCGGGATGCGCGGCGCGGCAGCGGTTCCGAAGGACGCGGCCGAGCGACAGACGCGGATCGCGTGCATTTGGGTGGCCGCACCGGAACGCCCGGGCGGGCGCGATCGGCGCGGCCCGAGAGCGAGTCGGGGGAGCGCCCGGCGCGCAACCGGCCCACGCGCAATGGACGCCCCGAGCGGTCCACCGCGGAGGAGCGCGGGCGCGGCGGACTCCGGAAGGACAAGCGGGACAAGGATCTCGATCAGGCCACGCGGGAGGCGGCGGCGGCCAAGCGGGCCGCGGCGCGCAAGGCGGCGGCCAAGAAGAAGCAGTCCGGTCCGAAGCTGCTCGACGACGCCCAGCGGGCCAAGCTGGAGGTGACCGCGCGGGAGGGCAACGGGATCAAGGCGGCCTGGGCCACCTTCCGGTTGCACACCGACGACCTGCGGCGGCGCAATTTCGCGGCGCGGGCCGAGCGCATCGAGTACGGCAACTACGACGAATTCGACCGGACCACCGCACAACTCACCGACCGCGGCTATATCGGCGCGGGCGGCGGGCGGATGAACGTGGTCGGCCGTCCCGTCGAGTATCGCGCCACCACCGCGCAGGTCGCGGGCCTGTGGCCATGGTCGGTCGGCGCGGGCGCGCCGCTCATCGGCACCCCGCTGGGTTCGCATCTGCACACCGGCGCGCCGGTCTGCTTCGACCCGATGAACTGGTTCATGCGCGGCAGCTTCATCACCGCGCCCAGCCTGTTCGTGCTGGGCCTCAACGGTTTCGGCAAGTCCTCGCTGGTGCGCCGGATCGTGCTGGGCGGTGTCGCGCAGGGCATCACGCCGCTGGTGCTGGCCGACGTCAAGCCCGACTACCGCAAACTGGTGGAGCTGGTCGGCGGCCAGGTCATCGACCTGGGCTACGGCCACGGCAAGCTGAATCCGCTCGCCGCCGGTGTGCTGGGTTCGATCGTGCCGCTGCTGCACGAGTTCCCGGAGCTGCAGACCCAGGTGATGCAGGAGATGCGGGCGCGCCAGGTCAGCCTGGTCGCCGGTCTGGTGGAACTGGTGCGAGGCGAGCGGGTGCGCGACTTCGAGGAGACGCTGATCTCGACCAGCCTGCGCATCCTCTACCGCGAGGGCAGCGGCTTCACCCCGGAGAACCCGCCGATCATGGAGGACCTGCTCGACGTGGTGGTCGCCGGCGGCGACGAACTGCGCCTGGACGCGGGCGCCGACGACGAGGAGGAGTACGCCGAGGCGATCAAGGAGCTGCGCCGCTCGCTGCGCGCGCTGACCCAGGGCCCGTTCGGCGCGATCTTCAACGGCCGCACCACGACTCCCATCGACACCACCGCGACCGCGGTCTGCATCGACGTCTCCCACATCCCCACCGGCGACAAGAAGCTCAAGGCCGCCGTCATGCTGGCCTGCTGGGCCGACGGATTCGCGTCCGTCGAAGCGGCGCACGTGCTGGCCGACGCCGACCTGGGCCCGCAGCGCTACTTCCAGGTCGTGATGGACGAGCTGTGGCAGGTGCTGGGCCTGGGCGACTTCATGGTCGACCGCGTCGACGAGCTCACCCGTCTGCAGCGCGGCATCGCCACCTCGCTGATCATGATCAGCCACACCATCAAGGACCTGCAGGCGCTGGGATCCGAGGCCGCCATCGCCAAGGCGCTCGGCTTCCTGGAACGCGCGCGCGCCAAGATCTTCGGCGCGCTGCCGGCCGAGGAGATCGCACGTCTGGATTCCACGGTGCCGTTCACCGCCGCCGAGGAGGACATGGTGACCAGCTGGTCCGCGCCGCAGGCGCTCACCGGTGAGGCGCTCAAACCGGGTCAGCAGCGCCCGCCCGCGCCCGGCACCGGTAAGTTCCTGCTCAAGATCGGCGAGGACCGCCGCCCCGGCATCCCGTTCCACATGGAGTTCACCATCTCCGAGCGGGAGAGCGGAATCCACGACACCAACCAGCGTTTCAGCGAATTCACCGAGACCACCGCCACCCGCGGCGCGGGCACGGAGTCCGGCTCGGACGAGGGGAGCGCCGCATGATGCCGCACCGGTCGTATCGAAGAGTGTCGCCGGAGGTCCGGCAGGCCGCCGTCGAACAGGTCATCGCGCTGACCGGCAAGCTGCGCTCGGAATCCGAGGCGTGCCGGGTGGTGGCCGAACAGATCGGCGTGCACACCAATTCGGTGCGCAACTGGGTGCGTGCCGCCGAGACCCCCGGCCTCGAGCGGATGGACGCGGTCGCTTTGCGCCGCAAGGTGGCGCTGCTGCAACAACAGCTGGCCGCGGCCGCGGAGATGAATCGCTCGCTGGTGGAAACCCTCCACGACGCCAAGCGCGGCACATGAGCCGCTGCCGCGACGATGACCCGAACGGCCGCAACGGGGCTGGACACGCCGAGCACCGAAACCGGCTGGTATGGCGCGCGCGCCGCACCCGGAGACTAGCCTGGAAGGGTGGTCCGATTGGGGTGGTGATGCTGGTGGTGAGCGTCACGATGCTGGCCACCGCCTGTTCCGGCGGCGGCTCGAACGGCGGCGGCTCGAATCCGCCTGCCGGGCAAGCGCCCACGACCACCACCCGGTTGCTGGAGGTCGCGCCCGCGCCCGACCCCACCACCCCCGACGGGGTCGCGGTGGCGGCGCTGCAGCAGATCTACACCTGGAACCCGGCCACCGAATCCGAGGGCGACGCCTTGCGCCGCGCCCGGAAATGGCTGGGCCCCACCCTGATCCGCACGCTGGACAGCCCGTCCACCGCCGTGGACACACCGCGCCCGACGTTGCGGTGGGCCGAATGGGCCAAGGAGAACGCGCACGTCGAGGCGTTCGCGTTCGCCTCCGGCGAGAAGGCGCCCGCGGGCGCCGACCCGAACCGGCAGCAGTACAAGATCGGTATCGAGCAGACGGTCGTCCACCCGGACGGCAAGCGGGAAAAGCTACCCCCGGCCACGGTCGTCGCCACCGTCGTGCGTGGCCCCGGCGGTAGCTGGTTGCTGGACGAATTCCGTTGAGCGGCAACGACTCACAGGTCATCCCAGGAGGATAGAGATGGCGAAGACACCGGTGCAGGACCCGGCGGATCCGGGTCCAGACCGCACCCTGCACCTCGTGTACGCGGGTTTCTATATCTTCGGAACCCTGTGGCTGGCAGTTCAACTGGGCAATCTGCTCAGCTCTCCGCGCCAGAACCTGCCGATCAACCCGATCGCCATCGTCGTCAACCTGATCAAGGGTCAGGTGCGCTGGCCCACGGCCGCCACCGTCATCGTGCTGCTGGTGGTCGCGGGAACGGCGGGCTGGGTGTACTACAAGCGCCACCGCGCCGAGGCCTCGAAGAAGGGCCGTCTGGCCATCGACGACAAGGCCGACCACATGGGGTCCGGCGGCGCGATCAAGGCGCTCACCCTGGCCGGGGTGCGGGAGAAGGCCGGGAAGATGGGCGTGCCGCTGCACACCCACCTCACCGGCGACAAGGTCATCCCCGGTTCGCTCATGCGGCCGGGAGACGCGCTGGTGCCGGGCATTCCGATCGGCATGTCGGTCGCCGACGGCGAGATGATGTACGGCTCCTACGAGGACCTGCAGGTCGACATCTGGGGTCCGCGCCAGGGCAAGACCACCTCCCGCGTCATCCCGGCGGTGCTGGCCGCCATCGGCCCGGTGGTCGTCACCTCCAACAAGCGTGACGTCGTCGATGCCACCCGGGATGTGCGCGCGGGCAAGGGTTCCCCGATCTTCGTCTTCGATCCGCAAGGCGTGGCCCCGGATTCGCACGACTGGCAGGCCCAGCAGGAACCCCAGTGGTACTGGGATCCGCTGGCCTGGGTCGACGTGCACCGCCCGGGCGCCGAGGTGCGCGCGGTCAGCCTGGCCGGGCATTTCTCCGACGCCGAGGGCAGCCCCTCGGCCGGCGGCGGCGCGGACTCCTACTTCGACCCCGAAGCCGAGGACCTGCTCGCGGCACTGTTCCTGGCCGCGGGCCTCGAGGGCAGCAATATCCTGCGCGCGTGGGAATGGGTGAACAACCCGCTCGACACCACGCCCGTGGAGATCCTGCGCCGCAGCGCCAAGCACTACATGGCCGAGGGCCTGGCCGGGCAGTACAACCTCGACGTGCGTACCCGCGACGGCATCTTCGGTGGCGCGAAGGCCATGATCCGCTGCCTGAAACTGCCGCACATCCAGCCGTGGATCATCCCCAACGGCGGCCGCGAACCCTTCGACGAGCTGGCCTTCCTGGAGGGCAACGGCACCCTGTACTGCCTGTCCCTGGAAGGCCGGGGCTCGGCCGCGCCGCTGGTGAGCGCGCTGACCGCGGCGGTCATCGAGGTCGCCACCCACAAGGCCTCCCGCTCGCCCGGCGGCCGCCTGCCGGTGCCGCTGCTGGCCGCGCTCGACGAGGCCGCGAACGTGGTGCGCTGGAAGGATCTGCCGAAGCAGTACAGCCACTTCGGATCTCGCGGCATCGTGGTGATGACGGTGCTGCAGTCCTGGGCCCAGGGCGCGCGCTGCTGGGGACCCGACGGCATGGAAGCGCTGTGGGGCGCGGCCAATATCAAGGTGATCGGCAGCGGCATCGACGACATGGCCTTCCTGCAACAGCGCTCCGAGGCCATCGGCGACTACGACTCGATCGCTCAGTCGGTGTCGGAATCCAAGGGCGGCAAGAGCTATTCGCGTTCGCTGAGCTCCTCGCGGACCTTCAACGCACACGCCCTGGCCACCCTGCCGCGCGGGCGCGCCATCCTGTTCTCCTCCGGCACACCAGCGGTGCTGTTGCGCACCGTCCCGTGGTGGGAGGGCACCGACGCGGCCGCGGTGGAGCGTTCCATCGAGGCGCACGACCCGTCACCGACGAAGAAGACCACCATCGATGATCTGACCAGTCCCGCGCTGATCAAAGAGACAATCCCGGATGTCGCGGCTCCCAAGGAGGTCCGACCGCTGTGAGCGACGAGCAGCACCCCGAGAATTTCCCCTTCGACGACTCCCGTGGCCGTCGTCCCGACGAGCCGCAGCGCATGGTCTACCAGAGCGTGGTCGAGTTCGTCGAGAACTACCTGAGCCTGGTGTACCGCCGGCAGGTGACCGACATCAGCGACACCGTGTGGTGTCCGGAATGGTGGAAGCACGCCGAGGCGGTCGCGCGACTGGACGCCATGTGGCGGGCGTGGGAACACTTCCGCCACGACGGCAAGACCGGACTGAGCGTGTGGTTCCTCGACCACGCCGACCCGCACATGGCGAAGCTGTTCGACCCCAAGGGCCCGTTCAAGTACTGCAGCGTGCGCAACGGGCACAAGGACATGCTGACGCCGCTGCCGCTGAAGTCGCCGCAGCAGGGCCTGTTCAGCAACCCCACCATGGGCGAGTTCCCGCTCTAGGCCCCGGAAACGGATCGTGGCGGATCGCAAGGCGATCCGCCACGGTACACATCACAACGGCCGAAACGACTGGTACTCAGACTCGTTCGCGCGAGCGGGCGCGTTCGCGCTCCCGCTCGTGGGATTCCTGCTCGCGGACGCGACGCTGAGCCGCCTCCTGCTCGCGGATTCGCACGGCGTCCTGAGCGGACTGCGCCTGACCGACTTCCATCAGCATGCGCACCGACTGCAGTTCCGGCGAGATCCCCATCCGCGAAAGATGCTGGGCCAGAGCGGTTCGCCGCTCCACCGAGTCGTACCGGGCGCCACCGCGACCGGCCTGCTGCGCGGCCATGCGGGAGGCCTCGGTCGCCGCCGAGAAGCGATCCTTCTCGAGGGACACGCCACCGCGTTCGAGCGTGGGGCGCTCCAGGATTCGCGAGAGTTCACGGTTACGCGGATCGCGGGCCTTGGCATCGGCCGCCTCACGCAACCGGCGCTCGCGGCCTTCCTTCTGGCGGGCCTCGGTGACCCTCACACGCGCTTCCGCTTCCTTCTGGCCACGTTCCCGGGTGCGCAGCGCGACAAGTGTCGCGAGCTGCAACATTTGCCTCATCATCGCCGCCGTTTCGCGGCCGATGTCGTCGAGTTCCTCGGCCATTGCCTGCTCCCCGATGCTGCAGTTGGATCACTATGGATGATGGTGCTTCGTCACGGACATCGCTACACGAACGGTGGTTGCGCATAGGTCGTCCCGCCTGCAAACGCGGACACCCGGAGAACATGGGGCGAAGCGCCGGCCCGAGTGGGGATTGCCCGATGGGCTTTACTTCGCCTTGGTACTCCGTTCTACGAGATTACCAGCGAAAACTCCGAAACCGCCGTACGCGCGCGTCGCGATCCAGCATATATCGCACAATTCCGGCAGGTGAGGGAAAACTCAGGATTTTCTTTGGTTAGGGAAGCCTTAGGCGAGAGGTTCAACGGGACCTTCCCGAGACTTTCGCCGGAAAAGCAACGGCCCCGGCGCGATTCGCGCCGGGGCCGAAATACCATGCTGGTCAGTTGATTTGGACCGACTGGATGTTCACATCCATGGCCGGCTTGCCATCCTGACCGCCGCCCGCGACGCCGCCCTTGGCGATCTTGTCGAGGGTGGCCAGCCCGGCCTCGTCGACCGTGCCGAAGATGGTGTACTGCGGCGGCAGCTGGGAATCGCCGTAGACCAGGAAGAACTGGCTGCCGTTGGTGCCCGGGCCGGCATTGGCCATGGCCAGCACGCCGCGCTTGTACTCGACCGGGAACTGCGCGGCCTGATCGGTCGGCCCGTACTGGTCAGTCGGGTACTCGTTGTCGAATTCGTAACCGGGGCCGCCCATTCCGGTGCCGGACGGGTCGCCGCACTGCAGCACCTGCAGACCCTTACCGGTGGTCATGCGGTGGCAGCTGGTCGCGTCGAAGTACTTCTGCTTGGCCAGCGACTCGAAACTGTTGACCGTGCAGGGGGATTCGCCCGGATTCAGGGACATGGAGATGGGGCCCTGATTGGTGTCCATGGTGGCCTTCACCTGACCGGCGGTGGTGATGTTGGCCGTGCCCGGCGCGCTCACCGCCTTGTCGGCGGGCTTCTGCGACGGACGGTACTCACAGCTCACCGAGGCCGGCTTGGCCTTCGCGGCCGGCGGGGGAGCGGCGGTCAGCGAGGCGTCGGGCGTCTCGGACGCCTTCGCGCTCGTGCTGTTGTCATCGCCCTTGGTCAGGAAGTAGATGCCGACACCGGCCGCCACGGCGACCACGACGCCCAGCGCCGACGCCGCGATGGTGAGCTGCTTGCGCTTGCGCGCCCGCTGGGCCCGGTTCTCGAGTTGACGCTCCAGCTTCCGTTTCGCCGCAGCGCGTCGCTGTTCATTGCTCGGCACTAACTGTCCCTCCGTGAACGGTCGGTATCTGATGTCTGCACAGACAGGGGCCGTCAGCACGAACGAGCCCGTCAGCCCAGCGGCCGCGGCAGACATTACCTGCATTCGCTGAGAAAAACCTACATATGAGGGCCGGGCCGGTAACCGGTTGGACTTGGCGCGCGGCCGTGGTGGAAACTTGACAATCGTGACCAAGACCAGCAGCTTCAGTGCCCCGAGGGGGGTCCCCGACTACCTGCCCCCCACCTCCGCGGAGTTCGCCGCCGTCCGTGACGGACTGGTGGAGACCGCGCGACTGGCCGGATACGGGCATGTCGAGCTGCCGGTTTTCGAAGAGACCGCCCTGTTCGCGCGCGGTGTGGGGGAGTCGACCGACGTCGTCTCCAAGGAGATGTGGACCTTCGCCGACCGCAACGGCGAGAGCTTCACCCTGCGCCCCGAGGGCACCGCGGGCGTCATGCGCGCGGTCATCCAGAACGGCCTCGACCGCGGCCCGCTGCCGGTCAAGCTCTGCTACGCCGGACCCTTCTTCCGCTACGAGCGCCCGCAGAAGGGCCGCTACCGGCAGCTGCAGCAGGTCGGCGTGGAGGCCATCGGCATCGACGACCCGGCCCTGGACGCCGAGGTGATCGCCATCGCCGACGCCGGGTTCCGCAACCTGGGCCTGACCGGCTTCCGGCTCGAGATCACCTCGCTCGGCGACGAGACCTGCCGCCCGCAGTACCGGGAACTGCTGCAGGAATTCCTCATGAAGCTCCCGCTCGACGAGGAGACCCGCCGCCGCGCGCTGATCAACCCGCTGCGCGTGCTCGATGACAAGCGTCCCGAGGTCAAGGAGATGACCGCGGACGCGCCGCTCATGATCGACCACCTGTCGGAGTCCGCCAAGACCCACTTCGAGCAGGTGCTCGGCTACCTCGACGCGCTCGGCGTGCCGTACGTGGTCAACCCGCGCATGGTGCGCGGGCTCGACTACTACACCAAGACCACCTTCGAATTCGTGCACGATGGACTCGGCGCGCAATCGGGCATCGGCGGCGGCGGCCGCTACGACGGGCTGATGGCCGAACTCGGCGGGCAGGCGCTGTCGGGCATCGGCTACGGCATCGGCGTCGACCGCACCGTGCTCGCGCTCGAGGCCGAGGGCAAGACCGCCGTCGACGGGCCGCGCGTGCAGGTCTTCGGCATCCCGCTCGGCGACGTCGCCAAGCAGCGCCTGGTGGTGCTGGCCGCCGACCTGCGCAAGGCCGGGATCCGCGTCGACCTCGCCTACGGCGGGCGCGGTATGAAGGGCGCGATGAAGGCCGCCGACAAGTCCGGCGCCCGGCTCGCGCTGGTCCTGGGTGACCGCGAGGTTGCCGACGGCGAGATCGGGCTCAAGGACCTCGGCAGCGGCGAACAGCGGCAGATCCCGCTGGACGAGGCCGTCGCCCAGGTCGCGGCCGCCCTTGCGGGCGAACAGGATTGATCGCGTACGCCGGTCCCGGGGTCAGGAGTCGCTGACCCCGGGTACCCGCGTAGGCGCGGTCGGTTTGTTACGGCCTCGGGAACGCCGAACCCAATACGCGAGTGGGCGGGTGCGAATCGGGGTATTGGGTTAAGGCCTGCTGATATACCGCACCGGGCCGTGCGTGCCGCCGGTACGCGCGACCCCTCGATACCTGGACGAATGCACTCCTGTGACTCATGAATCGACGCCGGGATCCGGCGAGGTCGGCCTCGACCTGATCGCCCCCGAACTGCTGGCCCCCGCGCTGCGCAAACTCACCCTGGCCGCGCTCGGCATCGGCATCGGGGTCGGCCTGCTGATGGCGCTGTTCGTGCACTGGCCGACCGCCCTCGCGGCCGGTCTGGTCCTGGGCGCACCGACCGCCCTGTACGCCATGGCCGTGCAACGCCGCCGGATCACCGTGTCCGGCACCGTCATCCACGCCCGCACCTGGCGCGGGGAACGCCACCTCGACCTGGCCGCGGCCGCCGCCGTGGAGATCGTCGTCCACCCCGGCAAGATCAGCCGCATCGTGCTGCGCGTCACCGTGGGCCCCGACACCCAGATCGTGCCGTTGGCCATCTACAGCGACTCCGGCAGCGGCCGCGAACTCCACATCCTGGGCCTGCGCAAACTCGCCGACGCGCTGGCCGGATGCCCGCTCGCCGCCGCCCTGGCCATCTCCGGGATGCTGGTCCAGCAACTGCGCGCCGAGGCCCGCGACGCCAATGCCGAGGAACGCCCGCTCTACCGTGCTGTCCGGCTGGTCCGCGCTCGCGACGAAGCCGGGACGATCGTCCTCGCCGACTCCGATATCGCCGACCTGGCGCGCTGACCGGCTTCTGCGCTGCTATTCGCAAGAGAGCGCTCCCGTTCGCAGGAGCCTTCGCGCCGGTTCGGGTGCCACCTGTGTCAGGTGCCTGTCGCGGGGAACAATGCTCGGCGCTGTCCCCACGCCGACGTGCGGTTCGGTCTCGCCGGCGGCGTGTGATGCGGTTTCCCGAGTGATGTTCCCTTGCTCACGGCCGGGGTTCGCGCGATGTGAGCGTCGATAGGCTCGGGGAGAGATCAGCCGCTATCGCGAGGAGATCGCCGTGAGCAATGTTGCGCCAGTGACCGTCACCGTGACCGGAGCCGCCGGGCAGATCGCCTACGGCATGCTCTTCCGCATCGCCTCCGGAGCCCTGCTCGGGGAGTCCACGCCGGTGCGCCTGCGGCTGCTCGAGATTCCCGCCGCCGTCGGATCGCTCGAGGGCGTCGCGATGGAACTCGAGGACGGCGCGTTCCCGCTGCTGGCCGGAATCGACATCGCCGACGACCCGTGGCTCGGATTCGAGGGCGCCAACATCGCCGTTCTGGTGGGGTCGCGGCCGCGCAGCGCGGGGATGGAGCGCGCCGACCTGCTGGCCGCCAATGGCCCGATCTTCACCGATCAAGGCGCGGCCATCAATGCCAACGCCGCCGACGACGTCCGGGTGCTGGTGGTCGGGAACCCGGCCAACACCAACGCCTACATCGCCATGAACAACGCCCCCGACGTTCCCGCCGAGCGGTTCACGGCCCTCACCCGCCTCGACCACAATCGCGCGATCGCGCAGGTGGCCGCGAAGACCGGGGCCGCGGCCGCCGACATCGCGCGGATCACGGTGTGGGGCAACCACTCCGCGACCCAGTACCCCGACCTGGCGCACGCCACCGTCGGCGGCCGCGACGCGCTCACCGTCATCGACGATCCCGCCTGGGTGACCGGTGATTTCGTGCCCACCGTCCAGCAGCGCGGCACCGCCATCATCGCCGCGCGCGGCGCGTCCTCGGCGGCGAGCGCGGCCAGCGCCGCCATCGACCACATCCACGACTGGGTGCTGGGCACCGCTGCCGGCGACTGGACCTCGATGGCCGTGCCCTCGGACGGCTCCTACGGCGTGCCCGAGGGACTGATCAGTTCGTTCCCGGTGACCTGCGCCGACGGCGAGTACACCATCGTGCCGGACCTGGAGATCGGCGAATTCGCCCGCACCCGAATCGATCACAGCGTCGCCGAACTGGTCGGCGAACGCGACGCCGTGATCGACCTGGGCTTCGCGAAGAAGGCGTGATCAGCCCCCGTCGAGCGGGAGAGTTCAGCTCAGCTTGGCGATCACGTTGTCGCCGTACCACTTGATCTTGGTGATCTTCTCTTCCAGGGTCTCGGTGTCCTGCTCCTTGGCGTAGGAGTTGCGGAAACCGACGATCAGGTCGGTGATGCCCTTCTCCTCGCAGCGCTTGACCCCGTCGGGGGTGTAGCCGTCGTAGGAGACCGCGTGGATCTCGAAGTCGCCCTTGTGGTCCCGCTCGGCGCGCAGCTCGTTGATCCGGGCCAGGTACTTGTCCAGCTCCTCGGCATTGCCGCCGGCGTGCATCCAGCCGTCGCACAGGCGGACCGCGCGGCGCAGCGCGGCGTCGCTGTGGCCGCCGAGCAGGATCGGCAGCGGCTCGGTGGGGGCGGGGGTGAGCTTGATCTTCGGGATGTCGTAGAACTCGCCGTGGTACTCGAAGTACTCACCGGTCGACAGACCGCGCACGATCTCGATGCACTCGTCGATGCGCTTACCGCGCTTCTCGAACGGGACGCCCATGATCTGGAAGTCCTCCGGCCACGGGCTGATGCCCACGCCGAGCGCGAAGCGGTTGTTGCTCAGCCGGGCCAGCGAGCTGGCCTGCTTGGCGACCAGCACCGGCGGGCGGATCGGCAGCTTGAGCACGAACGGGGTCTGACGCAGCGTGGTGGTGGCCGCCGCGATGGCCGCCGACAGCACGAAGGTCTCGATGAACGGCTTCCCGTCGAGGAACTCGCGATTGCCGTCCGCGGTGTAGGGATACTTCGAATCCGACTCGGCCGGGTAGGCGATGCTGTCGGCCACGGTGATGCTGTGGAACCCGGCGGCTTCGGCAGCCTGAGCGAGGGGGATGTAGTAATCCGGGTTGGTCATCGCCTCCGCGTAGGTGAAGCGCATCGATCGTCCTCTCGACAGTGAGCAGTGCCAAAAAACTAGAACCGATTCTAGTTTTGCGACTGATGCTAGCGCCACCTTCGCCAAAAGGCATCAGTTCCGGGACGATCCGGACAGTCAACCCACCCGCCGGACGCCCCGCCGCTGTCGTCCCGGTAGCCGAGATGATCCGCGGCCGGGGCTTGCTGGATTGTTCTGCCTCTTGTTCTAATCGCCGCATGACCATCGCCATCACCGGCTCCGGTTCCGGCATCGGCGCGGCCACCGCCGCCGCCCTGCGTGCCGCCGGGCACGACATCATCGGCATCGACCTGCGCAACGCGGACATCACCGTGGACCTCACCGATGCCGACGCCCGCAACGCCGCGGTCGAAGCGGTGCTCGAACGCTCCGGCGGCAGCCTCGACGGCCTGATCCTCTGCGCCGGCGTCGGCCCCCAGGTGCCCGACCCCAACCTGGTGGTGGAGATCAACTACCGGGCCACCGTCGCCCTGCTCGACGCCCTGCTGCCCGCCCTCACCAAGGGCGAAAACCCTGCGGCCGTGGTGGTTTCGTCCGTCGCCTCCACCCACATCAAGTGGGAGGACAACCCGATCGCCACCGGCGCCGAGGCCGAGGCCTTCGCCCAGGCCGGGGACTACGCGGGCAGCTACGCCTACGCCGCCTCCAAGAACGCCGTCACCGTCGCCGTGCGCGAGCGCGCCGTCGAGTGGGGCGCCGCCGGCGTCCGCCTCAACACCGTCGCCCCCGGCAGCGTCGACACCCCGCTGCTGCAGGCCGGGCTCGACGACCCGCGCTACGGCGACGCCATCCGCAACTTCGTCTCCCCGATCGGCCGCAACGGCCGCGCCGAGGAGATCGCCTCGCTCATCGCCTACCTCATGGGTCCGCAGGCCGGATTCATCCACGGTTCCCAGTTCGTCATCGACGGCGGAGTCGACGCGCAGGCGCGCCCGACCGCGGTGTAACCCACCGCGGCGTGCGCGAGCGCGCCCTGAAACGGTGGCCGAGCCCGCGGGGTGTACATCCGCTTTCGGTCTCCACCGATGCCGCGGTGGTCTGGGTACCCGTCCAGATCACCGCGGCATCACCCTTTTCCGGAGTGATCGGGTTGCCTCAGAGCTGATCGGGCTCGGCGGCATCGGCCGGATCCCCGGCATCGCCGATCACGCCCGGGGCGAAGGCGCCCAGATTGCCGGTGAGTTCGCTGTCGGCCGTGGGACTTCGGTGCGGCTGCACCGTCCGGCCGTGCTGTGCGTCGCCCGCGCCTTTGCCCGCACCCGCCGCGGCGGGCGCGCCCACGAAGCCTGAACCCGCTGGTCCGGCCAGGCTGGGGACACCGGCCGCGCCCACGCCGAACGGATTCGCGGGATCGGTTGCCTTGCCGCCCGGAATCGACGAACCCGGTCCGCCGGGAGCCGCTGACAAACCACCGCCGAGACCGCCACCGCTACTTCCGAGGCTGCCACCCCCACCGCCGATACCGGCTGCGGAGGTGTCCGGCAGCCCGCCCGAGAGATCCGGTCCGGTGGGATCGCCGAGCGTGGAAGTCGCTGCCTGCGCACCGCTTTCGAGCAACCTCGCGGCCTGCTCCAGAATCGGCCGGCCCACATTCCGCGCCAGGGCCTGGGCGACCTCCTCCGGACTCGGGCCGCCGCCCTGCCCTGCCAGCTGCCCGATCAGTCCCTGCACCCGTGCGGTGCAGACCGACAGCTCACCGCGGGTGGTGTTCACGACCGTCACCGCCTCCCCGAGATGCCGGGTGGCCGAGGCGATCAGCGTCGTCTGGCCGAGCGGGGTCAGGATCAGCGGGGCCAGCGCGGTGGCCTCCGTGGCGAAGGCCTGCGCGATGGCGGTGAGCTGGATATTGCCGCGCTGCACCACGGCCGCGGCCTGATCGGTGATCGCCGACAGCTCGAAACCGCGCTGGGCGGTCTCCTGCCCGTGATCCCGGGCCTGCCGGCCCGACTCCTGCGCGCCCTGGGAAGCCTTTCCCTGCCACAGGGATTCGACTGTGGTCAGCGCCCCGCCGCCCACTTGCACCGCGGACTCGATGACCTTCGACCCGGTGCTCAGCACCGTGGTCGGATTCAGCTGGCCCAGCACCCCGGTGCCGAACGCTTGCAACAGCTGCAGGAACGGCGCGAACAGTGCGTCCAGCCCCGGAATCGCGGGCAGCGCCGAACACTTCATCGGATCGCCGGCCGGATCGGCGGGCAGTGGCAGCACGCCGACTGCGAGCTCCGGAATCGGGCCGGGTGAGACGACGTTCACGCGCCGCGTTCCCATCGCGCCGGGGTCCGGACCCGCCGGGCCGACTCCGATGACGCCCGAGTCGAGCGGCGTCATGCCTGGTCGCCGATCTGTCCGGTGGCCGCGCCGAGCCCGCCAGCGAAGTCGGCGTCGGTGCTCTCGTAGGTGGCCGCCGATCCGAAGGCCGCCTGGCCGAGCTCGGCGAAGCGGCCGGAGAGGGCGTTGATATCGCGGTCGTGCAGGAGTTCGGCGACGGCGTAACCGGCCAGGAAGTCCGCGCCGATGAGTCCGAAGACCGGGGCCATGGCCGCGACGTGGGTGACGGTGTCCAGACCGCCCTGGGCTGCGATGTCGGTGGCGATGCCGTCCTGGGTGGCGGCGAAGGCGCGGACCGCACCCGTGTCGACCGAAAGATCGGCCATGTCAGGACCCCCCTAGCGTCGTGGACATGCGGGAGCCGAATATAACCCCTCGAGCGTCCAGCCCGGCGTGGCGTCCGCGGCCGCTCCGGCACGTCGGCGTCGCCGCTTCGGCGTGTCGGCCGTCGCCGTACCGGCCCGGCGTCCGCGCGCGGCTGTGATCCGGTCCGCAAGCGGGCCGTAATGTGACCGTTCTTGCAAATTAGAACAAGTTCTATATTCTTCTGACCATGAAGGTCGCAGTCACCGGCGCTGCCGGGTTCCTTGGCACCAATTTGCTTCGCCTGCTTACTGATCGCGGTCACGAGGTCACCGCCATCGACCGGGTCGCCGGTGCCACCCAGCCCGGGGTGACCTGGGTGAACGGTGACGTGCTGGATCCGGTCTCGATGCGGTCCGCGCTCGACGGCGCCGAGGTGATCTACCACCTGGTCGCGCTGATCACCCTGGCCCACAAGAACGATGTCGCCTGGCGGGTCAACACCGAGGGTGTGCGCGTCGTCGCCGAGGCCGCGCTCGAGGTCGGCGCGCGCCGCATGGTGCACACCAGCTCCATCCACGCGTTCAACCAGTACTCCTGCGGCGGCGTCATCAACGAGCGCTCGCCGCGGTCGATCGACCCGGATCTGCCGGTGTACGACCGGTCCAAGTGGCAGGGCGAGATCGAGCTGCGCTCGGTCATCGACAAGGGCCTGGACGCGGTCATCTGCAACCCGACCGGTGTGTACGGCCCGATCGACAACACCGCCTCGCGCATCAACACCACGCTGTGGGACGCCGCGCGCGGCCGCGTGCCGGTCATGATCAGCGGCGGCTTCGACCTGGTCGACGTGCGTGACGTCGCCACCGGCCTGGTCCTGGCCGGCGAGCGCGGCCGCACCGGCGAGAACTACCTGCTCGGCGGCCACTTCACCGATATGTTCCAGGCCACCCGCACCGCCGCGGAGGTCAACGGGAAGATGAAGCCCGCCTTCGCCATCCCGGCCAAGGTGATCAACGCCTGCATGCCGGTCATGGAGCCGGTGGCCAAGGCCTTCGGCAGCGACCGCATCTCCAAGGCCGCCATGGGCGCGCTGCTGGCCGCCCCGATCGTCGAGCACACCAAGGCCACCGAGGAACTCGGCTACCGTCCGCGGCCCGCCGAGCAGACCATCCGGGACCTGGTCGCCTTCTACAACGGGCAGCCGATCGAGGCCGACACGCAGAAGATTGCTTGACACTCGTTAGAACACATGTTCGACTGGGGTGGTGCGTTGGCAAAGGCAAACCCTCGGCGCCGATGACGGCGCGCTCCCCGGCCTCGAACGTGCGGGTTTCGTACGCAGCGTACAGACACCCGAGTTCGAGGGCATCACGTTCCATGAGGTGCTCTGCAAGAGTGCGCTGAACCGGGTGCCCGACAGCGGCACCCTCCCGTTCAGCTGGACCATCAACCCCATGCGCGGGTGCTCGCACGCGTGCCGCTACTGCTTCGCCCGCGGCACGCACGAGTACCTGGATTTGGACGCGGGCGCCGACTTCGACTCCCAGATCGTGGTCAAGACCAATGTCGTCCCGATCCTGCGGCGTGAGCTGCACAAACGGTCCTGGCGGCGCGAACAGGTCGCGCTGGGCACCAATACCGATCCGTATCAGCGCGCCGAGGGCCGCTATCGGCTGATGCCGGGCATCATCACCGCGCTCGCCGAATCCGGGACCGGATTCTCCATCCTCACCAAGGGCACCCTGCTGCGGCGGGACCTGCCGCTGCTGGTCGAGGCCGCCGGGCAGGTACCGGTGGAGCTCGCGGTGTCGATCGCCATCCTGGACGAGGAACTGCATCGCGGGCTCGAGCCCGGCACGCCGTCGCCGCGGGCGCGGCTGGAACTGGTGCGCGCGCTGTCGGATGCCGGATTCGCCGTGAATGTCATGGTGGCTCCGGTGATTCCGTACCTCACCGACTCCCAGGCGCATCTGGACGCGCTCTTCGCCGCCATCGCCGAGGCCGGGGCCGCCCGTGTCACGGCGTTCCCCATGCATCTGCGCGGGTCCACTCGCGGCTGGTTCCTGGCCTGGCTGGCCGAGGCCCACCCGGCGCTGTTGCGCCGCTACCGGCAACTGTATGGTCGGGGAACTTCGGTGACACCGGAGTATTCTGCGTGGCTACGCGGTCGCATCGAGCCGCTGCTGGAGAAACACCGTTTGAACCGTGATCGACCGGCCGAGCCCGAGGTTCGCGCCGCCGAATCGCACACGCCCGACCCGCAGTTGGCGTTGTTCGCCTGACGGCGGTTCTTTTGATCGAAACCATTGCGCTTCACGGGTGTGTCGCGAATATTGCGGAGTAGTTTGGCGTTGGTACCTCACATCTGACGAGGAAGTGATGCACGCGCATGGCTCAGGCAAAGGACACCGTGCAGCATGACGACTCTGCGGCGGCCGGAAACGGTGACGGCTCAGGGAAATTGGCGGTGGAGAAACTGGAACGGGTCGTCATCCGCTTCGCGGGCGACTCCGGTGACGGCATGCAGCTCACCGGTGACCGGTTCACCCACGAGGCCGCCGCATTCGGCAATGATCTTGCCACCCAACCGAATTTCCCCGCCGAGATCCGCGCACCCCAGGGCACGCTGCCCGGTGTGTCGTCGTTTCAGATTCAGATCGCGGACTACGACATCCTGACCGCCGGTGACCAGCCCGACGTGCTGGTCGCGATGAATCCCGCTGCGCTGAAGGCGAATCTGGAGGATTTGGCGCGCGGGGCGACGGTGATCGTCAATACGGACGAATTCACCAAACGCGCACTGGCGAAGGTCGGATACGCGGGGGATCCGCTCACCGATGACACCCTGACCGATTTTGTCGTGCACCGGGTGCCGATGACGTCCTTGACGCTCGGTGCAACCGAACCGACCGGTGTGGGTAAAAAGGATGGGCAGCGCGCGAAGAATATGTTCGCGCTCGGCTTGCTGTCCTGGATGTACGGGCGGCCCATCGGCGGTACCGAACAGTTCATGCGGGAGAAATTCGCCGCCACGCCCGATGTCGCCGAAGCAAATATCCTCGCATTTCGGACAGGGTGGAATTACGGCGAAACCACCGAGGCGTTCGCCACCACCTACGAGGTGGCCCCCGCGACGCTCCCGGCGGGCACCTACCGGCAGATCACCGGCAACACCGCGCTCGCCTACGGCATCGTCACCGCCGGGCAGTTGTCCGGGCTGCCGGTCTTCCTGGGTACCTACCCGATCACCCCGGCCTCGGACATCCTGCACGAACTGAGCAAGCACAAGAACTTCGGCGTCACCACCTTCCAGGCCGAGGACGAGATCGCCGGAATCGGCGCGGCCCTGGGGGCCTCTCTGGGCGGGGCGCTCGGGGTGACCAGTACGTCCGGCCCCGGCCTGGCGCTCAAAAGCGAGACCATCGGCCTGGCTGTCATGACCGAACTGCCGCTGGTGATCATCGACGTGCAGCGCGGCGGCCCGTCCACCGGTCTGCCCACCAAGACCGAACAGGCCGATCTGCTGCAGGCGCTCTACGGGCGCAATGGCGAATCCCCGGTGCCCGTGGTCGCGCCGCGCTCGCCCGCGGACTGCTTCGACGCCGCCGTGGAGGCCGCCCGCATCGCCCTCACCTATCGCACGCCGGTGCTGCTGCTGTCGGACGGTTCCATCGCCAATGGTTCCGAGCCGTGGGCGATTCCGCGTGTCGATCAGCTCGCCCCGATCGACCCGGCCTTCGAACCCGCGGGCGCGCAGGACGATTCGTTCCAGCCCTACGCGCGCGATCCCGAGACCCTGGCCCGGCCGCTGGCGGTGCCCGGCACCGTGGGCCGCGCGCACCGCATCGGCGGGCTCGAGAAGGCCGACGGCAGCGGCAATATCTCCTACGAACCGGCCAATCACGAACTCATGGTGCGGTTGCGGCAGGCCAAGATCGACGGCATCGCGGTGCCCGACCTGCTGGTGGACGATCCCGGCGGCCACGCCGAACTGCTGCTCATCGGGTGGGGCAGTTCCTACGGTCCGATCGGCGAGGCCTGCCGGCGGGCGCGCCGGCGCGGGGTGCCGGTGGCGCAGGCGCACCTGCGGCATCTGAATCCCTTCCCGCCCAACCTCGGTGAGGTGCTGCGCCGCTACCGCACCGTGGTCTGCCCGGAGATGAACGGCGGCCAGCTGGCCATGCTGCTGCGCGCCCGCTACCTGGTCGACGTGCAGCCGTGGACCAAGGTGGCCGGCACCGCCTTCCAAGCACAGGAACTGGTCGGCGTGATCGACGCGGCCCTGGACGGCTCCATCGCGGAGATGGAACAGGACAAGGCCTTCGCCGCACGGGCGCGCGCGACCTACCGCAATCCAGGGGGCAAGTGATGACCATTCTCGAAAACCTGGTCGTGGGCGCCGATCTGGGCCTCACCGGACTGGCCGGGGTGCCGCGGGCGGCGGGCCCGCAGAAGGCCAAGGACTACACCTCCGATCAGGAGGTGCGCTGGTGCCCGGGCTGCGGCGACTACGTCATCCTCGCCACCGTGCGCGGGTTCCTGGCCGAGCTGGGCCTCGAGCGCGAGAACCTCATGTTCGTCTCCGGCATCGGCTGCTCGAGCCGGTTCCCGTACTACCTGGAGGCGTACGGGATCCACTCCATCCACGGCCGCGCCCCGGCCATCGCCACGGGGATGGCGGTCACCCGGCCCGACCTGTCGGTCTGGGTGGTGACCGGCGACGGTGACGCGCTCTCCATCGGCGGCAACCACCTCATCCACGCCCTGCGCCGCAATGTGAACATGACGATCCTGTTGTTCAACAACCGGATCTACGGCCTCACCAAGGGCCAGTACTCGCCGACCTCGGAGACCGGCAAGGTCACCAAGTCCACCCCGATGGGCTCGATCGACCACCCGTTCAACACCCTGTCGGTGGCGCTGGGCGCGGAGGCCACCTTCGCGGCCCGGGCCCTGGACTCCGACCGGGCCGGGCTGACTGAGGTGCTGCGGGCCGCCGCCGAACACCGCGGCACCGCGTTCGTGGAGATCCTGCAGGACTGCCCGATCTTCAACGACGGCTCCTTCGACGCGCTGCGCCGCGAGAACGCCGAATCGCATCTGGTCCGGCTGCGGCACGGCCAACCCATCCGTTTCGGCGCGGACGATGAATTCGCCGTGGTCCGTGACGGTTTCGGCCTGAAGGTGGCGCGCGCCGACAGCATCCCCGACTCCGACATCGTGGTGCACGACGCCTACACCGACCAGCCCGAATACGCCTACGCCCTGTCGCGGCTGTCCGACCAGGACCTCACCCACGTGGTGACCGGCGTCTTCCGCAGCGTCTCCCGCCCCACCTACGACGACGGCGTCCGCGCGCAGCTCGGCACCGCCGTCGAACGCAAACCGGTGAGCCCGAACTCCTTGCAGGAGTTGCTCACCGGCAACGAAACCTGGACGGTCGGCTGAGTTATCGGGCCGGAGTGAAGGCGTTCAGCAGGCGCTGGAACAGATCGTCGAAGCGCTTGCGGGACGCCTTCTGCTCGTCACTGAGGCCGTCGGTGATCTCGGGCGCGTACACGATCAGATGCAGATCCTGGTCGCGGTGCTCGGGCATGTAATCGATGATCGAGGTGCCCTTGTCGGTGGCCTCGGGGGTCCCCATATCGGCGGTGACCAGCGCCTTCATCTCGGTCGCCGCCGCGCTCAGGACATCGGCGGGCACCTTCCCGTCGACCGGCTGCGCGGTGGGATCGGACCGCTTCACCGCGCGCCCGTCCGGCTGCACCTCGAGTGAGGGCCGCAGATCGGTCCGGGTCTGCCAGCCCGCGGGCAGGGCGGTGAGCGTGAACAGCGCCGGGGGAGCGGCCGCCGCCGGTCGCACCCCCGCGAATCCGCCCGCGCCCGTGAGCAACACCGCACACGCCGCCGCCGTCAGCGCGGCCCGCCACCCGCGCCGCCGCACCGCGATCCCCGCCATGCCGAGTCGTCCCGCCACCCCTGCCGTTCCCATCGCATCCCTCCGAGTCCCCGGCGAGCGTGCGCCCGCCGCCCGCAGATTGTTGCCCCGCGCCCATCCCGGCGCGCAGCGCCACGCCGACGCCGCACCGGAAGGAGACACGGCTCGCGGGATTCGCCCGAATTCGCACGCGGCGAGGTCCCTGGTGGTCGCGCCGGACCGGTCATCGAGTGGCACACCGACATCGGGCGTCCGGGTCGGGAAATGGTGAGGGCCCCGTCCAATGCGGACGGGGCCTTCGGGTCGGGGGAGGGATCAGCGCAGGGCGGGCGGGTTGCCGAGGTCCTGGGCGGAGTAGGTGTCGCAGGCCTTGACCTGGCCGGTCTTGTAGCCGGTGAGGAACCACTTCTGGCGTTCCACCGAGGAACCGTGGGTCCAGGCCTCGGGGTTGACGCGGCCGGTGGCGGCCTTCTGGATGCGGTCGTCGCCGACGGCGGAGGCGGCGGAGAGCGCGTCGCGAATGTCGTTGTCGGTCAGCGGCTTCAGGAAGGGCTGGCCGCCGCCGGGGGCGGGCAGCTTGTCGGCGTAGGCGGCCCAGACGCCGGCGTAGCAGTCGGCCTGCAGCTCGGTGCGGACCGCGCCGGAGGTCGGGCCCTTGGGGTCGCGCTGGGCCTTGTTGATGTCGCCGAGCAGGTTCTGGATGTGGTGGCCGAACTCGTGGGCGACCACGTACTCCTGGGCCAGGGGCCCGCCGCTGGAGCCGAAGCGGTCGACCAGTTCCTGGAAGAAGCTGGTGTCGAAGTAGGCGGTCTGGTCGGCCGGGCAGTAGAACGGGCCCACCGCCGAGGACGCGCGCCCGCAGGCGGTGTTCACCGCGCCGGAGAACAGCGTCACCTTCGGGGCCACGTATTTGCGGCCGGTCTGCTTGGGTAGCTCGGTGCCCCACACATTGTCCAGGCTCTGGACGGTGGCGATGACCCGGCAGTCCACGTACTTGTTGGCGTCCGCACCGGTCTTGCAATGATCGGGGGTCGTTGCGGCCCCGGACTTGGAGTTCGAATCCGCGCCCGTGAATTGGCCCAGGATGCTGCCAGGATCGCCGCCGAGCAGCAGGGACGCGATCAGTGCGATGATGCCCAGCGCGCCACCACCGAGAGCCAGGCCGCCGCCCAGACCGGGTCCACCGCCGCCACTCACCCGGTTCGGGTCTATTTGCAGGCCCTCGTTGAAGGTCATGCGTATCACTCTGACACGGGCGAGCGGATATCGGTTTCCACTCGCCGCACGTGTCTCTCTACGATGGGTCTGCACCTGGTCACCCGCACCGGTGCTTCGAGTCCCGTCGAAAGGAATCCCGTGCTGCGCACCCACTTGGCTGGTTCGCTGCGAAGCGAGCACGCCGGTCAGACCGTCACCCTCACCGGCTGGGTGGCCCGGCGGCGAGACCACGGTGGCGTGATCTTCATCGATCTGCGTGATGCTTCGGGTGTGGCCCAGGCCGTCTTCCGTGAAGGCGAGCCCGCGGCGGCCGCCCACAAGCTGCGCAACGAGTTCGTCGTGAAGATCACCGGCGTGGTCGAGAACCGTCCCGAAGGCAGCGAGAACCCGAACCTGCCGACGGGCGCCATCGAGGTCAACGTGACCGCGCTCGAGGTGCTCAACGAGGCCGCGCCGCTGCCGTTCCAGCTCGACGACGAGCCGGGTGAGGAAGCCCGCCTCAAGTACCGCTACCTGGACCTGCGCCGCGAGGGCCCGGCCCACGCGATCCGCCTGCGCTCGAAGGTGAACTCCGCCGCCCGCGAGGTGCTGGCCAAGCACGCCTTCATCGAGGTCGAGACCCCGACCATGACCCGCTCCACCCCCGAAGGCGCGCGCGACTTCCTGGTTCCGGCCCGCCTGGCGCCTGGCAAGTTCTACGCCCTGCCGCAGTCGCCGCAGCTGTTCAAGCAGCTGCTCATGGTCGGCGGCATCGAGCGCTACTTCCAGATCGCGCGCTGCTACCGCGACGAGGACTTCCGCGCCGACCGTCAGCCGGAGTTCACCCAGCTCGACATCGAGATGAGCTTCGTCGAGCAGGAGGACGTCATCCTGCTGGCCGAGGACATCCTCGCCGCGCTGTGGAAGCTGGTCGGCTACGACATCCCGACCCCGATCCCGCACATGACCTACGCCGAGGCCATGCGCCGCTACGGCTCGGACAAGCCCGACCTGCGCTTCGAGGTCGAGATCACCGAGATGATGGAGTATTTCGAGGACACGTCCTTCCGCGTGTTCCAGGCTCCTTATGTCGGTGCGGTGGTCATGCCGGGCGGCGCCTCGCAGCCGCGTCGCCAGTTCGACGCCTGGCAGGAGTGGGCCAAGCAGCGCGGCGCCAAGGGCCTGGCGTACATCACCTTCAACGAGGACGGCACCCTCGGCGGCCCGGTCGCCAAGAACCTGACCGACGCCGAGCGTGAGGGCCTGGCCAAGCAGGTCGGCGCCGAGCCGGGCGACTGCGTCTTCTTCGCCGCCGGTGAGCAGAAGTCGAGCCGGGCGCTGCTGGGCGCGGCCCGCGGCGAGATCGCCCGCAAGTGCGGTCTCATCGACGAGAACGCCTGGGCGTTCGTCTGGATCGTGGACGCCCCGATGTTCGAGCCGACCGCCGACGCCACCGCGAGCGGCGATGTGGCCCTGGGCTATTCGGCCTGGACCGCCGTGCACCACGCCTTCACCTCGCCCAAGCCCGAGCACCAGGACACCTTCGACACCGATCCGGCGTCGGCGCTGGCCTACGCCTACGACATCGTCTGCAATGGCAACGAGATCGGCGGCGGCTCGATCCGTATCCACCGCCGCGACGTGCAGGAGCGGGTGTTCCAGGTGATGGGCATCGGCGAGGCCGAGGCGCAGGAGAAGTTCGGCTTCCTGCTCGACGCCTTCTCCTACGGCGCCCCGCCGATGGGCGGCATCGCCTTCGGCTGGGACCGCATCACCGCGCTGCTGGCCGGGGTGGACTCGATCCGCGAGGTCATCGCGTTCCCGAAGTCGGGCGGCGGCGTCGACCCGCTGACCGACGCGCCGACCCCGATCACGCCGCAGCAGCGTCAGGAAGCGGGCCTCAACGCCAAGCTGGACGCGAACGGCAACCCGGTCAAGGACGAGGGCAAGTAGCCTCGACACCGAGATACGACGACGCCGCGCTGCCCGAGCAGCGCGGCGTCGTTGTTTTTCGACTCGGTCGGGCGCCGGTCAGTACACGACCAGCCGCCCGGTGAGGGTCCGGTAGGCGTAGGTGGTGGCGATCGCGGTCACCGGCCCGGCGACCAGCAGGCCCAGCCCGCAGAACAGCGTGCCGACCACCGTCATCAGCAGCACCGCCAGCGCCAGCAGCGACACCTGCAGGGCGTTCGCGATCACCAGCCGGGCACTGGACTGGATCGCGGCGATCGGATTCTGGTCCTGGTCGATCACGAAATGCAGCGCGAACATGCACAGCACCCCGACGATCACCGCCGGGAACAGGCACAGGATCGAGGCCAGGAAGCACGCCGCGAACACGATGAGGGCGGTGATGAGCACATTGCCGGCGTTCACGAATCCGAAGAAGGCCGGGAAATCGGGTGGGGTGCCGTCGGTCTCGTAGAGCGCGCCGCGGATCATGGCCGCCTGCAACAGCCACACCACCAGCGACGCCACCGCGAACAGCAGCACCACCGCCGACAGCGACTGGACGTCAATGATTCTCACCAGCAGGGTGACCAGCAGCCAGGCGATCAGGCCGATCAGCACCATGCCCACCCACGGAACGGCATTGAGCCGGAACCGATCCCACCCGTAGGTGAGGGCGCCGCCCACATCGAGGCGCTCGCGCGGCGGACTGTAGGACTGCTGCGGCACGGGCTCGGTGTCGGGGCCCGCGGCGGACGGCGGTGTCGAGCCCGGCGGGAAGCCGCCCGGGGGAGGCGGATTGCCCGGCGCCATCGCGCCCGGCGGCAACTGCTGCGGCACGCCGCCGCCGACGCCGGGAGGCCCTTGGGGCGCGCCCGGCTGCGGGGTCAGGGCCGGCGGGGGCTCCACGGGCTCACTGCCGTAGTGCGCCGCGCCGGGTCCGTCGAACTGCGGGTACCCGGCGAGGCCGGGCAGCTGGTGGCGGGCGGGTCCGGGGCCGGGGTCGGCGGCGCCGGAAACCGGTGCGGGCTCGGGGTTTTGGTGATGTCCGGATTGCGGTGGGTACTGTTCGCCGCCCCGGGCGGCGGGACGGTCGCCGGAGGGGTCGTACGGTGCTGAGGGCGGCGTGCCAGTCATGGTCGCAAGCCTTTCACATTTCCCGGTTTACGGTGTGGCGCACAGCAGTTGATCCAAGAGACAACTAGACCCCGCTGGTTGTGTCAAGCAACCAGCGCCGCGTGGGCAAACCCTTCACAAAGACACGCCGTCCGACGCGCGAAAGGTTGTGCAACCGCTCGCTGAAAGTGACCTGGCGGGAGTACCTTGGGTTCCGATGACCGCACTATTGGCCGAACGCGCCGCCGAAGTCGTGTCCGCGGCACAACAGTTGCTCACAAAGCGAATGGGTGCTGCGGTAAAGCTGAGTGACCCCATGGAGCTCAGCGGCAGTGGTAGGACGACGGTCCTACGTGTCCGCGTTGCGGAGAACGCCTTCTCGCTCCCTCGCACACTCATTGTGAAGCAGGTAGCGGGTCCGGCGTCGGAGCGACGTACCGGCGGTATGGCGCCGGGTGTCGCCAGCATCGATTCCGCATTCCTCCGCGAGGCGGTCTCGTACCAATTCACCACCGCCCTCGGTCGTGACCACCGCCCCGGCGCCTACTTATTGGGCTACAGCCTGCCCGGCCGCCTGCTCATTCTCAGCGACCTCGGCGAGAACCTCTCGCTCACCGCGGTCCTGCAGTCCGGCGTCGAACCCAACAAGCGCAACGCGCTCATGGCGTTCGCCCAGGCGCTGGGCCGCATGCACGCCGCGACCGTCGGCCGCGAAGCCGACTTCGTCGCCCTGCTCCGCCGCGTCGACGTGGTGCACCGGGTGGACGGCATCGCCCAGCAGGCCGAGTCCGCGGTCGCCGAGGTGCCGGTCATGCTGCAGCGCGAACTCGGCATCGAGGTGCCCGGCGAGATCGCCGAACGCATCGTGCGCGGCAACCGTCTGTTCTCGGCCGGCCGCTACCGCGCCTTCAGCCCCTCGGACCTGTGCCCCGACAATGTCATTCTCAATGACGAGGGCGCCCGCTTCCTCGACTACGAGTGGGGCGGCTTCCGCGACGCCACCCTCGACATCGCCTACGCGCTGGTCTCGTTCCCGGGCTGCCTGTGCGATTTCGAGCTCTCCCGCGAACGCGCCCGCCAGATGGTGGAGGCGTGGCGGTCGGA
Organism: Nocardia sp. NPDC005825; assembly: GCF_040630175.1. Taxonomy (NCBI): domain Bacteria; kingdom Bacillati; phylum Actinomycetota; class Actinomycetes; order Mycobacteriales; family Nocardiaceae; genus Nocardia; species Nocardia sp. NPDC005825. The sequence continues at coordinate 781,629 of NZ_JBEXXC010000001.1, read as the reverse complement.
AGTGGTGGCGGTCTGGCCGGCACTGGCCGACGACGCCGTGCTCGCCGAACGCATTCTCGAGGCCCGGCTCATCTGGGTGTGGCTGTCCACCTACTGGTTCCTGCCCGCCGACCACGCCCGCATCGCCGCCGCCCGCGAGCACGGCCTGTCGATTCCGCGGTCGGCCGCGCTGATCAACCGCTGGGCCGCCCTCGCCGAGGACGCCCGCTGCACCGGCGACGACACCCTCGGCGACTTCGCCGAGCACGTCTCGGCCACCCTCGAGGAGCACTGGGAGGAATAGCCCTCCGCCACCGCTGGTGTGGGCCGGACCCCGAGGGTGAGGTTCCGGCCGGTGTCGCCGTCAGCGAGAGTGTCGGAGCCGATCGGTAGGGTTCGGGGCGTGAGTGATGGGCTCTTCGACGCACCGGGCACGCAGACCGTCGCCGACGACTTCGCGGCGAGCGCGGTGCGCCTACCCGCTGCCGACGACCGGTTCGCGCCGCTGGCCGTGCGCATGCGCCCGCGCACCCTCGACGAGGTGGTGGGCCAGCAGCATCTGCTCGGTCCCGGATCCCCGCTGCGCCGGCTGATCGAGGGATCCGGCGCGGCCTCGGTGCTGCTGTACGGTCCGCCCGGAACCGGCAAGACCACTCTCGCCTCACTGCTCTCGCAGGCCACCGGCCGCCGCTTCGAGGCGTTGTCGGCGCTGTCGGCGGGCGTGAAGGAAGTGCGCGCGGTCATCGATCTGGCGCGGCGGCGGCTCACCGTCGGCGAACAGACCGTGCTGTTCATCGACGAGGTGCACCGCTTCTCCAAGACCCAGCAGGACGCGTTGCTGGCGGCGGTGGAGAACCGGATCGTGCTGCTGGTCGCGGCGACCACCGAGAACCCCTCGTTCTCCGTGGTGTCCCCGCTGCTGTCGCGGTCGCTGGTGCTGCAACTGCAGTCGTTGAGCGAGGCCGAGATCCGCCAGGTGCTGGACCGCGCCATCGCCGATCCGCGCGGGCTGGCGGGGGAGTACACGGTCACCGACGAGGCCCTCGACCACATCGTGCGGATCGCGGGCGGCGACGCGCGGCGCTCGCTGACCGCTCTCGAAGCCTCCGCCGAATCCTCCCTCGACGGCACCGTCGGCGTGGAACTGGTGGAGGCCAGCGTCGACAAGGCCGCGGTGCGCTACGACCGCTCCGGCGACCAGCACTACGACGTGATCAGCGCCTTCATCAAATCGCTGCGCGGTTCGGACGTGGACGCCGCGCTGCACTACCTGGCCCGGATGATCAGCGCCGGTGAGGATCCGCGATTCATCGCCCGCCGCTTGATGATCCAGGCCAGCGAGGAGGTCGGCATGGCCGACCCCACCGCGTTGCAGACCGCGGTCGCCGCCGCCCAGGTGGTTCAGCTGGTCGGTATGCCCGAGGCGCAATTGGCCTTGACCCAGGCCACGATTCACATCGCCACCTCCCCGAAATCGGGGTCGGTGGTCAAGGGCATCGGCGCGGCCATGGCCGACGTGCGCGCGGGTAAAGCGGGCGCGGTGCCCCCGCACCTGCGCGACGGTCACTACGCGGGCGCGGCCGCGCTCGGCAACGCCCAGGGGTACAAGTACCCGCACGATCACCCGGATGGTGTTCTCGGCCAGCAATATCCGCCGGACGAACTGGTCGGCACCGACTACTACCACCCGACCGACCACGGCTACGAACGCGAAGTCGGCCCGCGCGTGACCAAACTCCGCCGCATCGTCCGGGGTAGATAGCACCCCGGGCGAGTCTGCGTCGTGCGCCGAATTGCAGTGGATGCCACAAACGGTCGTGCGACGCGTCCCGAATACGTCTGCGCCGCAGGTTGGTCCATGAGCGGTGCGTCTCAGTCCATGAGCAGATCGTGGTGGCGGGCGATGCGCTCGATCTCGGCGGGGCCACCGCCCATGATGTCCCGCACATGTTCGGTGATCAGGTCGATGGGCCAGTTCCACCAGGCCGCCCGCACCAGCATGGCGACCTCCGCGTCGCTGAAGCGTTGCTTCACCACCTGTGCCGGGTTGCCGCCGACGATCGTGTAGGGCGGCACGTCGGCGGTGACGACCGCGCCGGTGGCGATGATCGCGCCGTCGCCGATCCGCACCCCCGGCATGATCAGGCTGTTGTAGCCGAACCACACGTCGTTGCCGACCACGGTGTCGCCCCGGGACGGGATCGAGGTGATGATGTCCATGGTCTCCTCGGCCCAGGTGCCGCCGAAGATCGTGAACGGGAAGGTGGACACCCCCGCGGTGGGGTGGTTGGCCCCGGCCATGATGAACCGGGTGTTGCTCGCGATGGCGCAGTATTTGCCGATGATCAACTTCTCGGGCCCGAACGCGTACAGCACGTTCTCGGTCTCGAAGGCCGTCGCCGCCACCGGATCGTCGAAGTAGCTGTAGTCGCCGACCTCGATGTTCGGCGAGGTGACGTGCGGTTTCAGGAAGACGGTCCGGTGCGCGTGGGGGAGCGGGAAGCGCTGGGATGGGTCAGGGATCACAGTCACCCAGGCGATGGTAGCTATCGCCCGGTGGTGGGTGGAAACTCCCTGGACTCGGACCGGTAGGCTGGATACCTGTGCAGACCCACGAGATTCGACGGCGCTTCCTGGAGCATTTCGTAAAGGCCGGACACACCGAGGTACCCAGTGCCTCGCTGATCCTGGCCGACCCCAACCTGCTGTTCGTGAACGCGGGCATGGTCCAGTTCGTGCCGTATTTCCTCGGTCAGCAGACCCCGCCCTTCGACACCGCGACCAGCGTGCAGAAGTGCGTGCGCACCGGCGACATCGAGAACGTCGGCGTCACCACCCGCCACAACACCTTCTTCCAGATGGCGGGCAACTTCTCCTTCGGCGCCTACTTCAAGCGCGGCGCCATGGAACTGGCCTGGTCGCTGCTGACCGGTCCGGTCGAGGACGGCGGTTACGGTTTCGACCCCGAAAAGCTGTGGGTCACCGTCTATCTCGACGACGACGAGGCCGAGCAGATCTGGCGTGAGCTGGGCGTCCCGGACGAGCGCATCCAGCGCCGCGGCATGGCCGACAACTACTGGTCCATGGGCATCCCCGGCCCCTGCGGCCCGTGCTCGGAGATCTACTTCGACCGCGGCCCCGAGTACGGCATCGAGGGCGGCCCCGAGGCCGACGAGGACCGCTACCTCGAGATCTGGAACCTCGTGTTCATGCAGAACGAGCGGGGCGCGGGACGCGGCAAGGACGATTTCGAGATCCTGGGCCCGCTGCCCAAGAAGAACATCGACACCGGCATGGGCGTCGAGCGTGTCGCGTTCCTGCTGCAGGGCGTCGACAACGTCTACGAGACCGACCTGCTGCGCCCGATCATCGACAAGGCCGAGGAGCTGACCGGCCGCTCCTACGGTGTCGAGCACGCCGACGACGTCCGCTTCCGCGTCATCGCCGACCACGCCCGCACCGCCGCCATGCTGATCGGCGACGGCGTCAACCCCGGTAACGACGGCCGCGGCTACGTGCTGCGCCGCCTGCTGCGCCGCATCGTGCGCTCGGCCCGCCTGCTGGGCGCCGACAAGCCGGTGATGGGCGAGTTCATCAAGGTCGTCGCCGACCTCATGTCGCCGTCCTACCCGGAGCTGCTCACCGACTTCAAGCGCATCGAGAACGTCGCCGTCGGTGAGGAGGCCGCGTTCCTCAAGACCCTGAGCACCGGCACCAAGCTCTTCGACGAGACCGTCGACGAGGTCAAGGCCCACGGCAGCAAGAAGATCAGCGGCACCGACGCCTTCACCCTGCACGACACCTACGGCTTCCCGATCGACCTGACCCTGGAGATGGCCGCCGAGGCCGGCCTGCAGGTCGACGAGGAGGGCTTCCGCTCGCTCATGGCCGAGCAGCGCAAGCGGGCCAAGGAGGACGCGCTCTCGCGCAAGCACGCGCACGCCGACCTCACCATCTACAAGGAGTTCGTGGACCGCGGCGCGACCGAGTTCACCGGCTTCGACGAGCTGGCCACCGAGGCCACCGTGCTCGCCCTGATCAAGGACGGCGTCCGGGTGCCGGTCGCCGAGGCCGGTCAGGACGTCGAGGTGATCCTGGACCGCAGCCCGCTCTACGCCGAGTCCGGCGGCCAGATCGCCGACCGCGGTTCGCTGAGCTCCTCGCACGGGCTCAAGGTGACCGTCAACGACGTGCAGAAGATCGCCAAGAAGGTGTGGGTGCACAAGTCCACCATCGAGGCCGGTCAGCTCACCGAGGGCGACACCGTGCTGGCGCAGGTCGACCCGACCTGGCGGCACGGCGCCACCCAGGGCCACTCCGGCACCCACATGGTGCACGCCGCGCTGCGACAGGTGCTGGGCCCCAACGCCGTTCAGGCCGGCTCGCTCAACAAGCCCGGCTACCTGCGTTTCGACTTCAACTGGCAGGGCGCGCTGACCGAGCAGCAGAAGGCCGACATCGAGGCGGTCTCCAACAGCGCGGTCGGCGACGACTTCCCGGTCAACACCTTCGTCACCGACCTGACCTCCGCCAAGAAGATGGGCGCCATGGCGCTGTTCGGCGAGAACTACGGCGACGAGGTGCGCGTGGTGGAGATCGGCGGACCGTTCTCCATGGAGCTGTGCGGTGGCACCCACGTGGCGCACTCCTCGCAGATCGGCCCGATCACCGTGCTGGGTGAGTCGTCGGTCGGTTCCGGCGTGCGCCGCGTCGAGGCCTTCGTCGGCCTGGACTCGTACAAGTACCTGGCCAAGGAGCGCGCGCTGCTGGCCGGTCTCGCGTCCTCGTTGAAGGTGCCCTCGGACGAGGTGCCGGGCCGTGTCGAGCAGCTGGTCGAGCGGCTCAAGGTCGCCGAGAAGGAGCTCGAGCGCACCAAGATGGCCGCGGTGCTGTCCAGTGCCGGCACCTTCGTGGAGCAGGCGCAGCGGGTCGGCAAGGTGCTGCTGGTCGCGGCCGCCGCCCCGGCCGGGGTGGGCGCGGGCGATCTGCGCACCCTGGTCCAGGACATCAAGGGCCGCTTCGGTTCCGAGCCCGCCATCGTGGTGCTGCTCGGCAATGCCGATGGCAAGGTGCCGTTCGTGGCCGCGGTCACCAAGGCCGCCCAGGATCTCGGCATCAAGGCCGGGGATCTGGTGTCCGCCTTCGGTCCCGCGATCTCGGGCCGTGGTGGCGGCAAGCCGGAGATGGCGCAGGGCGCCGGCTCCGATCCGTCGGGCATCGAGGCCGGTCTGGCCGCCCTGCGGTCGCGGGTCGCCGAGCTCGCCGGGTAGATGGACGACTCCGACACATCGCGGCCGGAGCCGGGGACATCACGGCCGGAGCCGGCCACATCGCGGACTGATTCGGGAGATTCCTCCGGATTTGCCCGGACGCCCACCGAGGCGTCCGGGGTGTCCGCGGACGGGCGCGGCTTCGCGTCCGAGCGGCCCAGCGTCGAGGCCGATCCGGGGCGTGGCCGCCGCATCGGCATCGATGTGGGTTCGGTCCGGATCGGTGTCGCCTCCAGCGATCCCGACGGTCTGCTCGCCACCCCGGTCGAAACCGTGCCGAAGGCCAAGAAGGTCGCGCCCGGAACACTCGCGCCCGATCTGTCCAGAATTGCCGAGATTGTGCGGGAGTACGAGGCGGTCGAGGTGATCGTCGGCTTGCCGCGCACATTACGCGGAGAAAGCGGCGCGTCGGCTAAGCTGGCGGCCACCTTCGCGGGACGTTTGCGGAACCTGATCGCGCCCGTGCCGGTGCGGCTTTCCGACGAACGGTTGACTACGGTGTCTGCTGCACGTGCGTTGCGAGACAGTGGAGTTCGCGCACGCGGGCAGCGGCAGGTCATCGATCAGGCCGCCGCCGTGTCGATCCTGCAAGGATGGTTGGACGAACGGAGTGCCCTATTGAAGCCGCGTGGTGAGGACGCATGACCGACCGCTGGACGCGGGCCGAGGAACGCTACCGGCAGAACGCCGAACGGCGTTATCGCCGCGACGATCTCGATTGGTCCGAGGCGGACGATTACGAGGACGACACCACCGTCATCCCGCGCTACGAGGACGAACTCTACGAGGGTGAGCCCTACGCGGGCGAGGAGTTCGACGACAACCCCCCGCGCGACCCGGAACCCCCGCGCCGCAGCGCTCCCCAGCGCACCGAGCGCGGACGCGCCGACCGCGGCCGCCGCACCGAGCGGCCCGCCCGCGCGGGTGCGAAGGCGGGCGGCGGCCGGGGCCAGCGGCCCAAGCGTTCCCGGATGGCGTCGCGGAAAGCCGCCGAGCGCAAGCGCCGTCGCCGCAACCTGTTCGTCATCGCGGGCGTGTTCGCGGTCCTGTTCGTCGGCGCGGTCGGCTTCGCGGGCTGGAAGTTCCTGGGCAAGCTGAGCGGTCCCGAGGACTTCTCCGGACCGCAGGGCCCGCTGGCGATCATCCAGATCAAGCCCGGCGACACCGCCACCCAGATCGCCGACACCATGGCCGACAAGGGTGTGGTGGCCAGCAGCGGCGCGTTCTACGAAGCGGCTGTGCGCAATACCAACATGAACTCCATCCAGCCCGGGTACTACGCCATCCCCAGCCACAGCAAGGGCGCCGAAGCGGTGACCGCGCTGTTCGGCAAGGACGCCCGGGTCGGCAATGTGGTCATCTCCGAGGGTCGCCAGCTGCACGACTCCAGCGACGTCAACACCGGCGCCCGCAAGGACGGCATCTACCGCAAGATCGCCGAGGCCAGCTGCGTCGGCGCCGGCAGCGCCGCCAAGTGCGTCACCTACGAGCAGCTCGACCAGGCCGGGTCCACGGGTGATCCGATGGCGCTGGGGGTTCCGACGTGGGCGCTGGAACGGGTCAAGACCGTGCCGGACCGCTCCCGCCAGCTCGAGGGCCTGATCGCCGGCGGCACCCTGGATTTCGATCCCACCGCGAGCGCGCAGGACATCCTCAAGCAGCTGGTGACCTCGAGCGCGCAGAGCTATGAGGCGTCCGGTCTCATGCAGTCCGGTGCGGCGAACGGCCTGAGCGCCTACGACACGCTCATCGCGGCCTCGCTGGTGGAGCGCGAGGCGCTGCCGCAGGACATGTCGAAGGTGGCGCGGGTCATCGTGAACCGGCTCGCGGTGCAGCAGCCGCTGCAGTTCGACTCCACCGTCAACTACGCGCTCGACAAGACCGAGGTCGCCACCACCGACTCCGACCGCGCGCACAAGACCCCGTGGAACACCTACGCCATGCCCGGCCTGCCCGCGACGCCGATCTCGGCGCCGTCGCTGGGGGCCATGCGCGCCATGGAGAATCCCGCGCCCGGCCCGTGGCTGTACTTCGTCACCATCGACAAGCAGGGCACCACGTTGTTCACCGAGAACTACAACGAGCACCTGCGCAATATCGAAAAGGCCAGGCAGAGTGGAATTCTCGACAGTGGACGGTAAGCGCAGGGCCGCCGTCCTCGGCAGCCCGATCGCCCACTCCCGGTCGCCGCAACTGCATCTGGCCGCCTACCGGGCGCTGGGCCTGGACTGGAGTTACGAGCGCATCGAGTGCACCGGCGAGCAATTGCCCGGGCTGGTCGACGGACTCGGCCCCGAATGGGTGGGCCTGTCGGTGACCATGCCCGGCAAGGTCGCCGCGCTCGGATACGCCGACGAGCGCACCGAGCGCGCGGAACTGGTCGGATCGGCGAACACGCTGGTGCGCACCGACTCCGGCTGGCGCGCCGACTGCACCGACGTGGACGGCGTGCGCGGCGCGCTGGAAGGCGCGGGCGTGCAGGAGATCTCGCGTGCCCTGGTGCTCGGCGCGGGCGGCACCGCCCGGCCCGCGCTGCTGGCCCTGGCCGATCTGGGCGCGCACACGGTCAGCATCGTGGCCCGTGACCGCGGCCGCGCCGCCGAAACCCTGGAACTGGCCGAGCAATTGGGCATGTCGGCCGAGATCCTCGGCTTCGATCCCGAGGGCCTGTTGTTCGTCTGCTCCGACGTCGACGCCGTCGTCAGCACCGTGCCCGCGGAAGCGGCCGCGGCGGTGGCGGATTCGGTGGCCGCGGCGCCGGTGGTGCTCGACGCCATCTACAACCCGTGGCCCACCCCGCTCGCCGCGGCGGTGGAACGCGCGGGCCACACCGTGGTGAGCGGCCTCGAGATGCTGCTGAACCAGGCCTACGGCCAGGTCGAGCAGTTCACCGGCAAGCCCGCTCCGCGCGCGGAGATGGCGGCCGCGCTGCGGGAGTGATCGCGGTCGTCGGAGTGCGCCGGGTATCGGGTCGGACTGCTCGGCCGGAGCGTGTCGGCCCCGGATGGGGCCTGACGCCCCGGTCGGCTAAGGTTCTGTAACAAGTTTCAGTTCATTTGGTTCGGCCGGGCGGCCGCGCAGGGTTAAGGTGATCACATGAATGCGTGGGTGTTGCGCGCCGTGGGCTTGGGGGCGCTGACCGTTGTGCTGGAGACGCTGCTCGGGGTGGGCATGCGGTACTGGCCGACCGCGGGTGTGTGGATGCGCATCCTGTGCCTGATCGTCCTGGTCGGCGCCGTCGTGATGTGGGGCCTGCTGGACGGCCGCTCCGACCGGCAGGCCAACCCGGATCCCGAGCACGGGACCGATCTGACCATGCGCTGGCTGAAGGCGGCGCTGGCCGCGGGCGTGGGCTCGCAGCTGGTGGCCTGGATCCTCGATTTCATCCCCGGCTTCGATCTCGGCGACCAGGGCCTGGTCTTCAATATCACCTCGGCCGCCGCGTTCATCGTGCTGCTGATCTTCATCCCGGTCATGCTCGGCGTGGTGCTCGGCCGCTGGCTGGTCGGCCGCGACGGCAAGAAGTCGGCCCCCGCCGCGCAGACCCAGGAGCCGGTCAGCGCCTGACGCTCCCGCTGAACTCGACCCCGCGCCACAGTCCTTGTGGCGCGGGGTCTTTCGTTTGTGCGTCCGCAGCCGCAGCGTCCCGATCCCGCTGGGCGGAAGAGTTGCCGGATCGGCGGTGACATCGTGGGGGCAGAATGTGGCTATGGATACTGTCACCGCTCTTGATCTGCGGAGACTGTTGGCCGCAGACGACCCCGACGCATGTCTGGTGCTGGCCGAAGGCCGCACGCAGGTAGCCACCGGCGCCGACGCGCCGGGCATGAGGCTGATCGACCGGTCCCAGGTGCTGGCTCGGCTGGGCTCGGATCCGCAGGAACTGGCGCTGGTCGAGTACGCGGCGCTGCTGGACTCGGAGATCCGGATGCAGGGCGGCTGACCCGCCCGGATACGACGATGCCCGCCGCCGATTCCTCGGCGACGGGCGTTGTCGTGACTACCGCTGTGTCCTACCGGCGGGCCGTGTCCTACAGCAGGATGGCTCCGCCGGTCGGGCCGTCCTCGCGGGCGATGGCCGAATAGGCCGCGGCCAGCAGGCTCGGGTCCGGGCCCTCCAGGCGGCCCGGCTTGGCCAGGCCGTCGAGCACCACGAAACGCAGCACGCCCGAGCGGGTCTTCTTGTCGGTCTGCATGGCGTCCATCAGCTGCGACAGCGCGTCGGCGTCGTAGGTGGTGGGCAGGCCGATGCTCTCCAGGATCGCCTTGTGCCGGTCGGCGGTCTCGTCGTCGAGACGTCCGGCCAGACGGCCCAGCTCCGCGGCGAAGACCAGGCCGACCGAGACGGCCGCGCCGTGCCGCCACCGGTAGCGCTCGCGGCGCTCGATGGCGTGGCCCAGGGTGTGGCCGTAGTTGAGGATCTCGCGCAGATCCGATTCCTTCAGGTCGGCGGCCACCACATTGGCCTTGACCTGGATGGCGCGGCGCACCAGCTCGGGCAGCACGTCGCCGGTCGGGTCCAGGGCGGCCTGCGGGTCGCGTTCGACCAGCTCCAGGATCACCGGGTCGGCGATGAAACCGGCCTTGATGATCTCGGCCATGCCGGCCACGATCTCGTTGCGCGGCACCGTCTCCAGGGTCGCCAGATCCACCATGACCGCGGCGGGTTCGTGGAAGCAGCCGACCAGGTTCTTGCCGGCCTCGGTATTGATGCCGGTCTTGCCGCCGACGGCGGCGTCGACCATGGCCAGCAGCGTGGTCGGGACGTGCACGATGTCGACGCCGCGCATCCAGGTGGCGGCCACGAATCCGGCCAGGTCGGTGGCCGCGCCGCCGCCGAGGCTCACGATCAGGTCCTTGCGGGTCAGCCCGATCCGCCCGAGCACCTCCCAGCAGAACCCGGCGACCTGCAGATCCTTACCGGCCTCGGCGTCCGGGATCTCCACCCGGTGCGCGTCGATCCCCTTGTCCACCAGGGCCTTGCGCACCACCTCGGCGGTCTCGGCCAGCGGCGGCTGATAGAAGATCGCGACGGTCCGCACCGCGGACCGCCCGGTCACCTGGTCGACCAGATCCCCGAGCAGGCCCCGCCCGATGATCACCGGGTACGGGTCCGCGGTACGAACCTCGATGTGAGTCGGCTCGCTCATGCTTGCTGCTCCGATTCTGCTTGTGCGGATTGATCTGCGCTGTGCTCGGCGCGCGCCCGCGCGCGTGCCCGTCGGGCGCGGGCGCGGCGGGACCGGCCGCTACCGGGTGCCGCCACGGTGCCGGAGGCCCGATCCGAACCTGGTTGCGCGGCGGGAGTATCCGGGCGCGAGGCGGCCACGGTGGTCTCCGAAGCCGACGACGATGCCGCCTGGGGCGAACTCTGGCCACCGGCGGCGTTGTTCGAGGGTGCGCCGGCCGCGCGGGCGGCGCGGCGACGCCGTCCGCCGACCGGACGCTCCGATGCGGCGGACCCGGAGTCGCCGGCCGGTGCGGTCGTGGAAGCCGTGGCGGGCGAACCGGATTCGGCGGCCCGGCCGCCCCGGCGGCGCGAACGGCGGTTGCGGCGACCGCGTTTCGTGGTCTCGGCGCCGTCGGCGGTGTCCTCGGACCGGCCGCCGGGACCGCGGCCGTTGCGCTCGGGAGCGCTGGATTCGGCCGTGGCGGTGGTCGTTTCGGGTCCGGTCGCGGTGTTCTCGCCGCGGCCCTTGCCGCCCCGGCGGCGTTTGCGGCGCGCGCGGGAGCGGGAGGACGCGGCCGACTCGGCGGGCGTGGTGTCGGTGGCCGGGTCTTCGGGGCGCTCGACCGGCTCGATACCGAGTTTGGCCAGGATTATGCGGACGACGCGGCCGGGGCTGCGGCCGTCGGTGCGGACCCGCACGGTCGCCACCTCGCGGTAGAGAGGGCGGCGGGTCTTCATCAGTTCGCGGTACTTCTTGGCCGGGTCGTCGCCGTTGAGCAGCGGGCGATTGGTGCTGGCGCCGGTGCGGCGCAGGCCCTCGCCGACACTGATCTCCAGATAGATGACCGTGCGGTCGCGCAGCAGTTCGCGGGTCGCCGCCGAGAGCACCGAGCCGCCGCCCAGCGACACCACGCCGTGTCCGGCGAGCACGGCGTCGCGGACGACCTCTTCCTCGATGCGCCGGAACTCCGGCTCGCCGTCGGTGGCGAAGATCTCCGGAATCGTGCGCCCGGTGCGCTCCTCGATTCCGGCGTCGGTGTCGTACAGCTCCACGCCGAGCTCACGGGCCAGCTTGCGCCCGATGGTCGATTTGCCCGCGCCCGGCGGGCCGACCAAGACGACATTCGGTGCGGGCCGGTCGGTTTCGCCCGGCGCCGCACTGTCCTCGGTGGTCACTGCCCGGCGTTGCCCGGAATGTGCGGGCGGGCGTTGATCCGCTTGAGGTAGGCGTGAATGTTGTCGACGGTCTCGGGCAGCGAGTCGCCGCCGAACTTCTCCAGCACCGCCTGCGCCACCACCAGCGCCACCATGGCCTCGGCGACCACACCGGCGGCCGGGACCGCGCACACGTCGGAGCGCTGGTGAATGGCCACCGCCTCCTCACCGGAGGTCATGTCCACCGTCGACAGCGCGCGCGGCACCGTCGAGATCGGCTTCATGGCCGCGCGCACCCGCAGCGCCTCGCCATTGGTCATGCCGCCCTCGAGGCCGCCGGCCCGGTTGGTGGAGCGCAGCACGCCGTCGGGGCCCGGGCGCATCTCGTCGTGGGCCTGGCTGCCGCGCCGGCGCGCGGTCTCGAAACCGTCGCCGACCTCGACGCCCTTGATGGCCTGAATGCCCATGAGCGCGGCCGCGAGCCGCGAGTCCAGGCGCGCCTCGCCGGAGGTGAACGAGCCCAGGCCGACCGGCAGGCCCTCGATGACGACCTCGACCACGCCGCCGAGGGTGTCGCCGTCCTTCTTGGCCGCCTCGATCTCGGCGATCATGGCCGCCTCGGCGTCCTTGTCGAACGCGCGCACCGGCGACTCGTCGATGGCGTCCAGATCCGCGGCGGTCGGCACCACACCGGTGGTGTTGGCGGCCGCGCCGATCGACACCACGTGCGAGATGACCTCGACCCCGAGCGCCTGACGCAGGAAGTTCTTGGCGACCGTGCCCGCCGCGACGCGTGCCGCGGTCTCCCGGGCGCTGGCGCGCTCCAGCACATTGCGGGCGTCGTCGAAGCCGTACTTGAGCATGCCCGAGTAGTCGGCGTGGCCGGGACGGGGACGGGTCAGCGGCGCATTGCGCGCCAGCTCGGCCAGTTCGGCCTGATCGACGGGGTCCGAGGCCATGACCTGGGTCCACTTGGGCCACTCCGAGTTCGCGACCTCGATGGCGACCGGTCCGCCCATGGTGCGGCCGTGCCGCACGCCGCCGACCATGGTCACCACGTCGGCCTCGAACTTCATCCGCGCGCCACGCCCGTACCCGAGTCGACGCCGGGCCAGCTGCGCGCCGATCTCGGCGGAGGTCACCTCGACACCGGCCACCATCCCCTCGAGGATGGTGACGAGAGCAGGACCATGGGATTCTCCGGCAGTTATCCAGCGCAACACGAGTGACATCCTTTCATGAATACCGAGGTGCCCGGACACACGGCCCGCGCGAAGCCCGATGTCAGCGCCCGGCCAGCAATGCCACCACGCTCGCCGCGCACATGGCGGGCCCGTGCGCGAGCGTCGCGACCTCGCCCGCCACGCCGCCACCTCGCCCGGAAGCCGCGAATGACACCGTATGCGGTGGTTCGCGCCACACCGGGATCACCGCGCGATTCACGAGCGGGACGTGGGTCCCCAGGGTGGGTGTCATGAGCGTTCCCGCCGCGGCGCAGGCCGTCAGCAGCGGTGCGGCCAGCGCGGCCCAGGACCAGGTCCAGGCGCCGCCCAGGGCGGTCGCCGCGCCCAGGCCCAGCGCGAGTTTCATGTCCCCCGCGCCGAGTGCGGCCGGGCAGCACAGGTGCAGGATCAGGTAGGGGAGCGCGAGCATCAGCCCTCCCGCCACCGCCAATTCGGGTGTGCCCACGGCGAATCCGTAGCCGAGGATCACCACCGCCCCGGGCAGGGTGAGGGCGTCGGGCAGCCTGCGCTCTCGCACATCGAAGGCGCTCAGGGCCGCGCACCACACCGTGAGCACCAGCATCGCCGTCGAATTCATGCTTCGAGGTTCTCGCGTCCGCGGCCCGCGTGGGCGGTGCCGTCGCGAAATGTGGACAACTGCTTCGGTTGTGAATACCGGGGTTTCCCTAACCACCCCATTCACGTGTTGCGGGCCCGTGTCGCGGCGTGTCGGCGGTAGCTTTGACGCATGTCTGCTGATCACGATCCGGCCCGGCGACCCGACTACGCGCTGCGCCGGGCCAGCCTGCGGAATCTGCTGGTGGAGAACCGTGTCGACGCGCTGCTGGTCACGGACCTGATCAATATCCGGTACCTGACCGGTTTCACCGGGTCGAACGCCGCGCTGCTGGTCTACGCCTGGGATTCCAGCGAGGACCGCACCATCATCAGCACCGACGGCCGCTATCTCACCCAGGTCGGCGTGCAGGTGCCGGATCTGCGCGCCGAGATCAACCGGTCGTGTGCGCGCCGGGTGATGGAGATCGCGGGGGAGTGGCAGACCGGACGGGTCGGTTTCGAGAGCCACGTGGTCACCGTCGAACAGCATCGCGGTCTGGCCGCCCTGGGCACCGGCCTGGACCTGGTCCCGGTGTCGGGCCTGGTCGAGCAGTTGCGCATGGTCAAGGACGACTACGAGGTGGACTGCCTGCGCGCGGCCTGCGACGCCGCCGACGCGGCCCTGGCCGCCCTGCTCGAACGTGGCGGCCTGCGTCCGGGCCGCACCGAGCGGCAGGTGGCCCGCGACCTGGAATGGCTCATGTTCGAGCACGGCGCGGAGGCGGTGGCCTTCGAGACCATCGTGGCGGCCGGCGCGAATTCGGCTGTCCCGCATCACCGTCCGACCGAGGCGGTGCTGGCCACCGGCGATTTCGTGAAGCTCGACTTCGGCGCGGTGTCGCGCGGCTACCACTCCGACATGACCCGCACCTTCGTCCTGGGCGCACCGACGGACTGGCAGCGCGAGGTGTACGACCTGGTCAGCGCCGCGCAGAAGGCGGGCCGCGAGGCCCTGGCCCCGGGCGTCTCCACCGCGGCGGTCGACGCCGCGTCGCGCCGGGTGATCGAGTCGGCCGGTCACGGCGACCTGTTCGTGCACGGTCTCGGGCACGGCGTCGGCCTGCAGATTCACGAAGCGCCCGGAATCGCCAAAACCGGCACGGGTACACTGCTGGATGGCGTGGCGGTGACCGTCGAGCCAGGTGTGTACTTCCCCGGCCGCGGTGGCGTCCGGATCGAGGACACGCTCGTGGTTCGCCAGGGGGGCCCGGAGCTGCTCACCCGCACCAGCAAAGACCTGACCGTCGTCGACTGACGCGCGGTTGCAACGACTAGTAGGAGATCCGAGGACAGTGGCGGACACCAGCGACTTCAAGAACGGCCTCGTGCTGAAGATCGACAATCAGCTTTGGCAGATCGTCGAGTTCCAGCACGTGAAGCCGGGCAAGGGTCCCGCCTTCGTGCGCACCAAGCTGAAGAACGTCGTCGTGGGCAAGGTTGTCGACAAGACCTTCAATGCCGGCGTCAAGGTGGAGACCGCGACCGTCGACCGTCGCGACATGCAGTACCTCTACCACGATGGTGAGGACTACATCTTCATGGACGGTGAGACCTACGACCAGATCCACCTGAGCGAGCAGCTGCTGGGCCGCAACGCGGGCTTCCTGCTGGAGAACATGGCCGTCCAGATCGCCATGCACGAGGGTGAGGCGCTGTTCGTCGAGCTCCCCGTCGCCATCGACGTCATCGTCACCCACACCGAGCCGGGCCTGCAGGGCGACCGCTCCTCGGCCGGCACCAAGCCCGCCACCGTGGAGACCGGCGCCGAGGTGCAGGTGCCGCTGTTCATCAACCAGGGCGACAAGCTGCGCATCGACACCCGCGACGGCAGCTACATCAGCCGCGTCAACAACTGACGCGACGGATAATGTCTTCCGTGGCCGATCAATCGGACAAGAAGTCTTTCAAGAAGCTCGGCGCACGGCACAAGGCGCGTCGGCGTGCGGTGGATCTGCTGTTCGAGGCGGAGGCCCGCGACATCGACCCGGCCGACCTGCTCTCCGAGCGGGTCTCCCTGGCGGTGCGTGAGGAGTCCATCGCGCCGATCAACCCCTACACCCGGGTCCTGGTCGAAGGCGTAGCCGACGATCTGGACCGGGTGGACGGCACCATCGAGTCGTACCTGTCGCAGGACTGGACGCTGCCGCGGCTGCCCGCCGTCGACCGCGCCATCCTGCGCGTCGCGGTGTGGGAGTTGTTCCACGCCAACGACGTTCCCCCGGTGGTGGCCGTGGACGAGGCGGTGGAGCTGGCCAAGGAGCTGTCCACCGACGATTCCCCGTCGTTCATCAACGGCGTGCTCGGCCAGGTGGTCCAGGTGGCTCCGCAGGTGCGGGCCGCCGCCGCGGCCACCCGCTCGACCGTCGCCGACGACGACAAGTAGTTCGAAGGAGAAGCGCAGGGTGCGCAAATATCTGGTCATGGCCATGCGCACCCCGCGCTTCGACGATTCCGTCGTCGTCCCGCACAAGGAATGGCTGGCGCGGGTCCGCGACCGCGGCCAGCTGGTCGAGACCGGCAAATTCACCGACGGCACCGGCGGCGCCTACGTCATCACCGCCGAGAATCTGACCGCCGCACGGGAATTGATCCACACCGACCCGATTCACACCACCGGGGCCTCGGAGCTCACGATCCACGAGTGGGAGATCACCGGCTGACGTTCAGCGGGTCCGATCCAGTTCCGCGATCCAGTTCCGCGAGCCGGTGCGCGATGCCCGCCCGCCCGGTGATTCCCAGTTTGCGCAGAATGCGGCCCAGATGGTCCTCGACGGTGCGCGGGCTCAGATAGAGCTGTTCGGCGATGCTCTTGTTGGTGAGCCCCCGGGCCGCCAGCTCGGCGACCTCCCGTTCGCGCTCGCTCAGCGTGGTCGCGCCGCTCACGCTGCGGTGACCGGCGAGTTTGCGTTGCGCGGCGGTGGCCGCGGTGAGCAGCTCGTGCGCGCCCGCCGCCGCGAATTCCTCGCGCGCGGCGGCGATCCGGGCGGTCGCGGTGGCGAAATCCCCGCGCTGTCCGGCGATGTCGGCTTCCAACAGCATGGCCTGCGCGCGAAACACCGGCATGCCCGCGTCGCGGTAGTGGGCGATCGCCTCCTGGGCCGCGCGCCCGGCCCCGTCGAGATCGCCTCGCGCACACAGATATCCGGCCCGGGCCCGGGCCGCCGCGGCCCGCTGCCCCGGCAGGTCCAGTCGCTCGGCCGCCTCCTCGGCCCGCGCCACGAGCAGTGCGGCGGTGTCGAGGTCTCCGCGCGCGACGCATCCCAGCGCGGTCACCGCGAACTCCGCGGCCTGCATCGGATGTGCCCGCGGCCGTGCTGATTCGGGCCGCGCGGCAGGGTCCGGTAGCGGCGGGCGGGACGCGTCGCTTCTCGACCGCGCGGGCACGGCTGTGCCCTGGGCAGCGGTGATGGCGGGGTGCGGCGGCAGTGCGGACGGGGGTAGGCCGGCGGTGTACGCGAGGCGGCCCGCGATCTCGGCGAGGGCGGCCTCGACGACGCCGCGCCACCAGTGCATGGCCGGGCGGGGGAGCGCGTCGAGGGTGCGCCACCAGCGCAGGACTTCCTCGGGCGGTGCGATGTCCTCCAGGACCCGCAACTTGATCGCGCCCGCCAGGGGCGCGATGCCCGGATACCCGTACAACTGAGCGGTTTCCAGCGCGTCCTCGGCCGCCGCGAGCGCGTCCTCGTAGCGGCCGATCTTGCCCAGCGAGTAGGCGTGGACGGTGTGCAGTTCCGGCAGGACGAAGCTGTGTCCCCGGCGGCGGCTGACCCGGATGGCACGTTCGATATGGATCAGCCCGGTGCGCTGATCGTCGAGGAAGTAGGCCATCCAGCCCAGCGCGGCCACCGCGTGCACACCGTCGATCAGCTGGGAGTCGGTGAGTCCCGCGTACTCCCGTTCTGCCGCACGGTATTCCGCTCGCGCCGCGGTCAGGTCCAGCCCATTGAGCTGAGCCATGCTGCGGAGTGTGCGGGCGGCCGCACGAATCGCCGGATCCCGCACCGAACCCGACTCGAACAGCGCCTGGATCCGCGCCTCGGCCTCCCGGTGGCGATTGTCCTGCGACTCGAGCACCGCCAGTTCCAGTCGAGCCGCTCCGCTCGCGCCCGGATCGAGCCGCTCGACCACCCGCGTCAGCAGATGCCGCGCACCCTCGACCCGCCCGAGAATCCGTTCGCACCGCGCGTACAACAGCACCGCTTCGCCGCACCCCACCATCGCGAACTCCGTTCCGGGGGAGTTCGGGGGTGGATCGTCGTGTGGGAGAAGGGGTTCGAGGACGTCGCGGGCGCGGTCGGCGGCGCCGGACAGGAGCAGGGCGCGGCCCAGGAGCAGGTTGGCGGGGTGGGTAGCGGCGGGGTCGGGTGTGCGGCGCAGGGCCGCTTCGATCCAGCGGGCGCTGGTGGCGGGTGCGGTGGGCAGGGATTGTTCGGCGGCCCGGAGGAGGTCGGCCGCGGCGAGCGGGTCGTGGCCGCTGAAGGCGTGTTCGAGGTGGCGGGCGCGGGTGAGGACCGGGGAGTGGGCGGCGCGCAGGAATTCGGCGGCGCGGTGGTGGGCGGCGGCCCGCCAGGCCGGTCCGGCCAGCCGGTAGGCGGCGGTCCGGATGAGCGGGTGCCGGAAGTCGACGGTGCCGGTGGTCAGGGTGAGCCAGCCGCGCCGGGCCAGATCGTCGACGGCGGCGTCGAGATCGGACCGCGTGACTTCGGCCGTGGCGCACAGGAGTTCGGGGTCCGCGGTCGCCCCGCAGACGGCCGCGGCCTGGGCGACGAGCCGCTCGCGCGCGGGCAGGTGCGCGAGTTCGGCTCGCAGCGTTCGGTCCAGCGCGGCGGGCCCGGGCCCGGTCGAGGGCAGGTGGTCCGCGCGCACGGCCTGATCCAGTTCGGCCGGTGTGAGTTCGGCCAGCACCTGCAGGTACAGCGGATTGCCGTGCGCCGCTTCGACGAGCCGGGCCCGGCGTGCGGGCGGGATCTCCGGGAGCAGAGCGATCGCCTCGTCCTCGGACAGCGGTGGCACGGTCAGGTGTGTCACCACGATTCGAAGCGCGCGCACCGCCGCCGCGAGTTCCGGCGGAAACTGGCCCGCGCGGTAGGCGAGGATGACGACCACACGGTCGGGTAGCTGCCGGATCAGACCCGCCAGTACGTCGAGGGACGCGCGGTCCGCCCAGTGCACGTCATCGAGGATCAGCACCGTCGGCGTGCCCCCGAGCCGTACCCGCAGCCACCGAGCGGATTCCCGGTTGTCGAGCGCCGCGACAAGGGGATTCGCGGGTCCGCCCTGCGCGTCGCCGTCGAGTATCGGGTCGTGGCCCGATGGGTTGGTGTCGCTGGATGAATGGTCGTCGCCGGATGCGCGGGCGCTACGGCTCCGAATGTCGTCGCCGGATGGTATGTCGTCGTGGCTGCGGACATCGCCGGTGATCGCATCCGCGTCGCTGGTGAGCTGGTCGCTGAGGGCGGCGAGCACCTGGCGAGGGGTGGACTGTTCGTATTCGGTGGCCGCGATGGCGATCGTGCGCAGTCCGGCGGCCCGTGCGCGGTCGGTGGATTCGGCGAGCAGCCGGGACTTTCCGATCCCCGCCGGCCCTTCGACCAGGAAGACCCGGCGGTCGCCGGAGATGCGGTATGCCGCGTCGAGGGTGATGAGTTCGTGGTCGCGGCCGACGAATGGCTCGATCGCGCACTCCTTTCCGAACGGAAGGTCCCGGCCGGAGCCTAACCTGCTGCCGGACTCGCCCGGATTTCGGGCCGATCCCGTGGTTTCACGGATGCTCGGCGGTCGCGCGCCGGGTTGGGTAGTCGAGGTTCGAACGACTGTGAGTGGGAGAGGTACGTGGAATCGGTGCGCGTGAGCACGAAGGACAGGCGGTGGCGGCGGCTGGCTCCGATCGCCGTGGTGGCCGCCATGGTGGCGCTGGCGGGTTGCTCGGTGGTGCAGAAGGGCGCGGAATCCATCAAGGACGCGGGCAAGTCCGAGACCGGGCGCGCGAAGGTCGGCGATTGCATCAACGTTATCGAGGGGTCGATGATCAATTCGAAGACCGAGCCGGTGGACTGCGCCTCGCCCAAGGCGGTGTACCAGGTCGCGAAGGTGTTCAACGCCAAGACCGACTGCTCGGGCGACTACACCTCCTACGAGGAGACCCTCAACGGCTCCTCCATGGCGTTCCTGTGCCTCGCACCGAACTTCAAGGAGGGCGTCTGCTACCACGAGAGCATGCTGACCGGCTACCAGTACGCCGACTGCGGCTCGACCAATGCGAGTTTCCGGGTGCTGACCCGGATCGACGGCCAGTCCGATGAGAACCTCTGCGGCGAGGACGCCGACAATGTCATCACCTTGTCCGAGCCGCGGACGACCTTCTGCCTGCAGCGGGTCTGATCCCCGCGCCGAGCCGGTGCGAACTCACCGGCTCGGCGCGGCGTGCACCGGATCGGGAATCTCGATGCCCTCCAGCCGGAATCGCTGGTGCAGCCGCTTCATGAACTCGCTGATCAGCACGTACTGATCGGCGTAGGCGCGGGTGCGCAGGATGACGCGGAACCGGATGCCGAAGTCGCCGAAGGTGCGGAAGCGGACGGCCGGTTCGGCGTCGGTGACGCCGGCGTCGAGCTCGGCCATGACGCGGCGGGCTTCCTCCACGCATTCGTGTCAGAACTCACCGCATGTGGTTCATGGGTTCAGGATGATCGTGCCCTTGGCTGCCCGCTCGGCCAGGAGTTGGTGGGCGTGGGCTGCCTGATCCAGCGGTAGTACCCGGTCGATCACCGGGGTGAGCGAGCCGTCGGCCGCCCGAGTCAGGGCTGTGGCCTGGGCCGCGGCGACCCCGGCCAGCCAGGCGGGACCGGAGCAGCCGGTGAGGGTGAGTCCGCGCATGATCAGGTCCATCGCCCCGACCTGTGCGGGCGCGCCGGACAAGAAGCCGTAGCTGAGCATCCGGCCGCGCAGGGGGGTCATGAGGTCCAGTAGCGCCAGGGCGGATTCGCCGCCGATCGAATCGAAGACGACATCGATCGTCGCGCCGCCGAGGAGATCGCGCAGTTGGTCCGTCCAGCCGGGCGTGTGATGGTCGACGACCACGTCCGCGCCGAATTCGCGTGCCCGCGCGGCCTTCTCGGGCCCGCCCGCGGTGGCGATCACCCGCGCCGCGCCGTATTCCTTGGCCAGCTGGGTGAGATAGGCCCCGACGCCGGTGGCCGCGGCCTCGACGAGGATCGTCTCGGTTCCGGTGAGCCGCGCGGTCTCGAGCAGTGGGATGGCCACCGAGCCGCTCATGGCGACGGCCGCCGCGGCGGTGGTGCTCAGTCCGTCGGGGATCGCGGTGGCGGCTTCGGCCGGAACGCGGACCTGTTCGGCGTAGGTGCCGAAACTGTTGCTGCTCACCACGACTCGCCTCCCGATGAGGGCCGGGTCCACGCCCGGGCCGACCTCGGCGATGACGCCCGCGGCCTGGGTGCCGAAGACGATCGGGAACTGCACCGGCAGCGGGAACGCGCCCAAGCGCAGCATGGTCTCGGGGAACAGGACGGGAATCGCCTCGGCGTGCAGCAGGATCTCCCCGGCCTGGGGGCGTGGCGCGGGGGCGTCACCTGCCACCAGGACCTCGGGTCCGCCGGTGCCGGTCAATAGGATTGCTCGCATCGATAACCTCATAAGTTGACTGACGGTCAAGATATGTCTGCGAAGATATTGACTGTCGGTCAAGTTGTCAATGGAAGTGGTGATATGAACCCGCCCAAGGAACGCGCCGACGCGGCTCGCAATCGGCAGGCAATCCTGGCAGCGGCCCGCAAGCTGTTCGCCGAAGAAGGCGCGGAGGCGGCGACGATGGATCGCATCGCCGCCGAGGCGGGGGTCGCCAAAGGGACGCTGTTCCACCGGTTCGGCAACCGCGCGGGCTTGCTGTACGAGCTGGTCGCGGACGGGGCGCTCGGTTTGATGGAGGCGGTGACCAGCGGTCCGCCGCCGCTCGGCCCGGGCGCGCCCGCGGGGGAGCGCCTGCTCGCCTACTTCGACGCCATGACCCGGCTGATCGCCGACGACCTCGAGTTGAACATCGCCTACCAGGCACTCCCGCCGCACCCGCGCCGCGACGAATTCCACGCCTTCTGGGCGAATCACATCGGCACCCTGCTGCGCGAGATCCGCCCCGATCTCGACGCCGAGGTGGTCGGCGGTCTGCTGCTCGCGCCGCTCGGCGGCGAACTGGTGCCCTACCTGGTCCGTTCGGGCCAGCGGGAGCGTCTGCTCGACGGTGTCCGGCAGCTGGTCCGATCGGTGATCGATCAGCCCGCGGCGTCGTAGCTTTCGCGGGCCGCGAGCACGTCCTCGATGTGGGTCTCGGCCCAGTCCTTGATGGCCCGCATGACCGGCAGCAAACTCTGCCCGAGTGCCGTGAGCTCGTAGTCGACCCGCACCGGAACCGACGATGTGACGGTGCGGGTCACCAGTCCGTCGCGTTCCATGCCGCGCAGGGTCTGGGTGAGCATCTTCTGGCTGACGCCGGCCACGATGCGATTGAGATCGCTGTAGCGGCGGGGACCGTCGGCGAGCGCGTTGAGCAGCAGGCTGACCCACTTGTCGCTGATCCGGTCGAGCAGGTGCCGGGTGGGGCATTCCTGGATGTAGGCGTCATAGTCGCGCCGGGCCTCGGTGCGCCGCTGGGCGGCGGTCTTGGTCGCCATGACTCTCCCTGACGTTCGGTACGCACTTCCGGGTACGTACTTCCCGATGGAGAGTAGCACTCCGTAGGTTCGGTGCTCTGAGTGGGAAACCGTACAGCAGAGGAGTTTTCGCATGCGCGCCGTCATCGTTCGAACCTTCGGAGGTCCCGAGGTCCTGGAGCTGGCCGAGACGCCGGTCCCGGATCCGGGTCCCGGCCAGATCCGGATCCGGGTCGCTGCGGCGGCCGTGCAGCCGGTCGACCTGCACACCCGATCCGGTGGCCTGGCCCAGGCCGGCCTGCTGGTGGCGCGGGACGTGATCGGCCTCGGCTGGGACGTCGCGGGCACGATCGACGAGATCGGCTCCGGCGTCACCGAATTCGCCCGCGGCGAGGAGGTCTTCGGCCTGTCCGACCGCTTGGACGTGCCGCTGGGCACGCACGCCGAGTTCGTGGTCCTCGACGCCGCCGCCGTCGCGGTCGCGCCCCGCACGGTGACCGCGGTCGAGGCGGCCACGCTGCCGCTGAACGCGTCGACCGCCCTGCAATCCCTCGACGCCCTCGCGTTGGGCGACGGCCGGACCGTGCTGGTCACCGGCGCGGCCGGAGCGGTCGGCGGGTTCGCGGTGGAATTGGCCGTGGCCCGCGGACTTCGGGTGGTGGCGACGGCCGCCGCGACCGACGAGGCCCTGGTCCGCAAACTCGGCGCGGAGTTCTTCGTGCCGCGTGGCGCGCGCCTGGGTGAGGCGGTGCGCGCCCTGGTTCCCGGCGGCGTGGACGGTGCGCTGGACGCGGCGGTGCTCGGCGTCGAGGCGCTGGACGCGGTCCGCTCCTCCGGGTCGTTCGTGGCGGTGGTCGGTGGCGGGGAGCCCGCGCCGCTGCGTGGAATCCGCGTGTCCAACACCTGGATTCGAGCCGACGGCGCGCGCCTGGCCGAACTGGCCGAACTGGTCGATGCGGGCCGCCTGACCCCGAGGGTCGCCGCGACTCTCCCGCTGGAGCAGGTCGCCGATGCGCACGAGCGGCTCGCTGCCGGTGGCCTCCGCGGCCGCCCGGTCCTGGTGCCCTGAGCCTCGCCCGGCTCGCGGGGCCGCGAACATCGTTGGGAGGGGAGGTATCCGCGGCCCGGGCGGCTCCGATGTGGCCTCCACTCTCGCGAGTTGGCGTCTCCGCCGGCCCTACCCTGCCGCGGCGTCGGTGAACGACCAGACCGCGGCGGGTCGTCCGGTGGCTTTGACTCGCACGCGTTCCCCGGTGCGGGCCAGGCCGGGAATGGCTGCCAGGGTGCGGTTCAGGTTGCCCGGGTCGGGTTTGGCGCCGTGCAGGGCGGTGGTGAGCCCGACCGCGCGGGTGGCGGTGAATTCGTCGCCGGTGAGCGCGCGGGTGAAAGTCAGGTCCTTCCACAGCATGTCGGCCAGCCGTTCCCGGGCGGCGGCGACGATCTGATTGTGGTCGAACGCCAGCGGCGGGACGGTGTCGAAGGGCACCCAGGTCGCGGTGTCGGATTCGTGCGCGCCGACGACCGCCCACATGGCGATGGACAGGGTCGGCCCGCGCGGGTCGCGGTGGGGTTCGTCGAAGGTCGCGACCTGTCCGACGGCGAGGATGGCGTCCTCGGGCACCCCGAGTTTGGTGTGCACCGCGCGGTGGGCGGCGTCGGCGAGGCGTTCGCCGAGGCCGAGCAGCACGCCCGGCAGCGCGAGTTCCCCGGCGAACGGTTCCCACCGCCGCGCGGCGATGCCGAGCGTGGCGGTGGGGTCGTCGGGCCCGTAGCGCAGGGCGATCACGTCGATGGATACCGCGGATTGTTGCTCCACAAATGGACAATCATGCCTGAGCGGTGATCCGGACCGTGCGATCGGCTCGATCCGGGCCGTGGGCGGTGAGCACCACGGGTGCGCCGAGTTCGGCCTCCAGGTAGCCGGGGACGTCGGCGGGCAGGTCGGCCAGGGCCGGGGTGGCGGCGTCCAGCAGGTCGGTGAGCCCCTGCTGGTGGTCCAGGTCCTGCCAGACCCCGCAGTCTAGCCGGTCGACGCACCCGTCCGCGGTGAGATATCCGGTGGCGGTGCGGATGTCGCCGACCGCGTCGAGGTGGTTGACGGCCAGTCCGTCGATCCCGCCGCAGGCGTCGATCGCGTAGCGCAGCAGCAGCGGATCGAGGTGCCCGCGCCGGAACGCGCCCTGGTACATGCCGGTTCCATTGTGCGGCTCGGGAATCGCCAGCGCGGGGTCCTCGGTCGGGAAGGGCCCGGCCCCGTGCCGTGTCATGTAGGCGCGGGTCACGCCGAGCACGTAGCCGGGAGCTCCGATGCGCGCCAGCATGTCCCGCGCGTTGCGGGGTTCCACGGTCGACCAGGTCGTGTACGGGTGGGTGCCGCGCCATTCGTCGAGCAGCACGCCTTGCGCCCCCTCGAACACCAGTCGCCCGCTGCGCGCGAACCCCGCGAGCTGTTCGCCGGGCAGGATGGCCACCGCGTCGGCGAAGGCGGTGTACGCCGCGAGTAGATCGTCGATCGGGTCGTAGCGGTGCCGTCCTGCGGCGAGCAGCGGCGCGTAGTGCTCTTCGAGTGCGATCAGTTTGCGCCGCAGCACATCCGGTCGCGCGCAGTCGGCGACCCGCGGCGCGTCGTGGTCGAGGGCGTAGCTCGCGGTCTCCCCGATGCCGATGCCGCACGAACCGTGCCGGGCGGTACCCCTCGTATCCTCCCGGCAGCGGTTGGCGGCCCCGTGGATCGGCGTGGTGAGCAGAGCGCGTTCGTCGACGTAGAGCAGCGACAGCGGATCGGCCACCCCCAGCGCGGCGAGTTCGCGGGCCTCGGCCGCCAGGGCCAGGGGCTCGACGAGCATGTGCCGCGACAGCAGGGTCGGCACCCCGGACAGGGTGCCGGACCCGAACTGCCGGAAGGTGTGGTGGCGGCCGTCGGCGACCACATTGTGGGCGGCCTGCGCCCCGCCGTTGAACCGCACCACCGCGGCCACGTCGAGCCCGGCCCGCGGTGAGCACAGCCAGTCGACGGTGGCGCCTTTCCCGGCGTCACCGAAGCCGAGGTCCACCACGATCAGGTGACGGCCGCCGAACATGAGCTGTCCCTTTCGCTTTCGTGATCAGAGATCGACGTCGTCGGTCCCGGTGGCGGCGGGCAGCGCGCCGACGCTGCGGCCCCGGCGGACCCCGCCCAGCGGCGCGAGCGCCTTGCCGACCGCGTCGGCCTCACGGGTCGACCCGATATCGCGCAGGTCGGCCAGTCCGGCCCCCAGATCGACGCGGTCCTCGCCGATTCCGATGGTCACGGCGATGAGCTCGCACACCGCGGCCGGATCGTCGAGCCGCAGGAACCGCTCGCCCAGCAGTTCCTGCCAGTGTTCGGAGATCTCCGGATCCCGGTAGTAGCTGGACTGATTGGGCAGGATGTAGTGCACGTTCCACCGGTCGGCCAGTTCCCGGTAGATGGAGTCGACGGCGATGTCGCTGCGCACGTCGTCGCCGATGACGGCCTGGATGTGCCGCGCGGGCAGCCGCTTCTTGTTCAGCTCGTCGCCGACGATGAACAGGTAGCCCTTGCGGCCGCGCTTCTCCCACGCGTCGGTGACGGTGTGGCGGGCGATGAAATACGCCGCCAGCTCGTAGCTTTCGGACTTCTGCCCACCGCCACCGCCCTCGAGCAGGATCAGCCGCAGCTGCTCGTCCATGCGGTTGTCGGATTCGAACTGCCCGACCTGCAGCGGCACCCGGTCGCTGTCGGCGTCGCCGATGGCCCCGAACAGGATCTGCGGATCGTCGGCATAACCCTTGCGCTGCAACAGCCCGTGCAGTTTGGCCAGCTTCTCCTGCATGACCCGCGGCACCCGGCCCATGGACCCGGTGACGTCGAACAGCACCGCGATGGGCAGCGAGTTCCCGTGGTCGTCGGAGTCGCGCGACTCCCGCATGCCCACCCCGAACGGATCCAGGGTGGGGTGTGCCTTCCACTGCTCCCACGGCGTGGACCGCATGTCGGCGGTGTAGCCGAAGTCGTCGAGTCCGCCGGCCGCACGGAAGGTCCGCGCCGCGTCGTAGGCGCTGTCGTCCCAGCTTCCGTAACCCATTGCTATCACTTACCTTTCGTGAGCTCGAACGGCCGGAAGCGGCGCTTCCCGTAGAGCCGGTCGAGCAGATCGTCGAATTCGCCGAGCAGGTCCGCGGCGTCGGGCCGCAGTCCGGGATCGGCTTGCAGGCACCCGGTGGCGTAGGCGCGCATCGGGGCGGGCGCGCGGTCGCCGAGCATGGTGAGCATGAGGCGATGCGCGAGGTGGACGTCGGTGGCGGGGGAGACCGCATCGCGGATCTCGGGCGGATAGTCCAGCGACTTCAGCGTGGCCGCCGCGGGATTGCCCGGCCGGGTCGCGAATGACCAGCCCACCAGCACGATTCCGTGCAGTCGCGGATGCACCAGCACATTGGCGGGACTGATCGCGGTGTGCACCCAGCCCGCCAGCCGCGCCCCGGCGAGGCAGCGCAGCAGCCGCCGGTGCATCCACGCGTAGTCGCGCGGGTCGAGCCCGTCCGGATAGGCGGCGCGGACCTCCTCCATCGTCACGAACCCGTCGGTCAGGCCGGCCAGCACATTGACGGTGCGTTGTTCGCCGGTGCCCGAGTCGAGGTGGTCGACGGTGTCGACGAGTTCGGGGAAGTACGGTCGCAGCCACTCGTGCTCGGCGGCCACGCTCGCGATGTCGCGCAAGGCGTTTCGCTCACCGGCCAGCAACCGGTTGGCGGCCGCGCGGCGGGGGATCTTCACCACCCGATCCGAGCCGGAGCGGTACACGTCGGCGATGGATCCGGCCGCGTGCAGCGCCCCGACGGGATGCCGCCCGCGCGCCCCGGTCACCTCGAAGGCGGCCTCGTCCAGGTCCAGCCACCACTGGTACAGCTCCGCGAGCCGGGCGAAGGCGGCGCCCGCGGCCGCCGCGTCGACGGCCTCGACCCGGTCGGGGTGAACCAGTGCGGCCAGCCGGTGGTACCGGCGTCGTGCCGCCTGTCTGCTCGTGGAATCCGTTGCGGCGGAACCGAAGAGGTCTTCGGGCCGCCGAGCCGCCCGGATGGTCTCCGCGGTCTCTCGCGCTGTCGTCATGGTTTTAGGCTAGATGACTAAAACGGGGAACGCCAGCGATTTCGACAACTTTTTGTAGATCTGACGAAAACGCTGGTGGTCGCCGGTTTGCTGCGTCGAAACTCGTGCTGCGACAGGGGTACTCAGTCCGAGTCAGCGGAAACCGGCCATGCGATTTGTTCACTTTCCCCACATCGGATGGCCGCAGAGCATTCGTCGTTCCGGCGCATGGCGGTTCTTAATATTGCGCGGCCCTGGCGGTGCTGCCGGGGCTCGCTCGAATCCTTCAGGAGGATCTGTGTTCAGGAAGCGCATCGCTGCCGCCGTCATGTCGGCCGCCGCGTTCATCGGTATGGCGACGTCCGCGGTCGTCAATTCGTCGGAAGCCGCTGCGGCGGGCAGTGTTCCGGTGTTCGACCACATCGTGCTGGTGATGTTCGAGAACCACGCGTACTCGCAGATCAACGGCAGCTCCAGCGCGCCGTACTTCAACAGCCTGGCCGGGCAGGGCGCGAAGTTCACCCAGTCCTACGGCGTCACCCACCCGAGCGAGCCCAACTACCTCGCGATGTTCTCCGGCTCCACTCAGGGCGTCACCGACGACAGCTGCCCGCACACCTACAGCGGCAACAACATCGCCAACCAGCTGCTCACCGCCGGCAAGAGCTACAAGAGCTACTCCGAGGCCATGCCCTCGGACGGCTACACCGGTTGCTCGAGCGGCACCTACCGTCGCAAGCACAACGCGGTCCCGAACTTCAGCAACGTGCCCGCGAGCTCGAACGTGCGGTTCAGCACCTTCCCGACCGACTTCTCCACCCTGCCGACGGTCTCCTACATCGCCCCCGACATGTGCAACGACATGCACGACTGCTCGGTCGGCACCGGTGACACCTGGCTGAAGAACAAGATGGACGCCTACGCGCAGTGGGCCAAGACCCACAACAGCCTGCTCATCGTCACCTTCGACGAGGACAACGGCGGTTCGTCCAACCACATCTTCACCACCTTCGTGGGCGCGCACACCCAGGTCGGCAGCTTCTCCAACCAGATCAACCACTACAACGTGCTCAGCACCATCGAGAGCGCCTACGGCCTGACCCACCTGAACCCCGCGGCGGAGATCACCAACGTGTGGAACTGACCGTTCACCGGGCAACCGGACCGATCGGCAGCTGAAATGACCCCGCTCGCGGACCCGACGATGTGTCCCGAGCGGCTTCCCCGCGACCCCCTGAGGTAGTACACCCATGTACATGTCCACGATCGACCGCCCGCATTCCGGGGGCGACGACGCGACACCGTCGCGCCGCAAGGCGTTCTTCCTGTTGAGCGGCAATGTGTTCGCGCTCGGCGCCGTCAGCCTGGTCACCGACATCTCCTCGGAGATGATGACCGCCGTGCTGCCGGTGTACCTGGTCGTCGGACTGCATCTGAGCCCCGCCGCGTACGGCGTCGTCGACGGCACCTACACCGGCGCGACGGCTTTGCTGCGGCTGATCGGCGGCTACGTCGCCGACCTCACCCGCCGCCGCAAGTTCATCGCCGGCCTCGGCTACGGACTGTCGGCGATCGCGAAACTCGGCATGCTGGCCGCGGGCAGCGCCGTCGGCGCGATCGGCGCGGTCATCGCCGTCGACCGCACCGGCAAAGGCCTGCGCACCGCCCCCCGCGACGCCCTGATCACACTGTCCACCCCGCCGCG
This sequence comes from Nocardia sp. NPDC005825, assembly GCF_040630175.1. NCBI lineage: Bacteria > Bacillati > Actinomycetota > Actinomycetes > Mycobacteriales > Nocardiaceae > Nocardia > Nocardia sp. NPDC005825. The sequence goes on along the minus strand of NZ_JBEXXC010000001.1, from coordinate 752,757 downwards.
GCTCTACGGCCGCGCGTTCGGCGTGCACCGGACGATGGACACCATCGGTGCGTTCGCCGGCCCCTTGGTCGCGATCGGCATCCTCGCCGCCACCGCGCAGGCCTACGACGCGGTCTTCGTGGCCAGTTTCTGCATCGCCGCGTTCGGCGTCCTGATCCTGGTGCTGTTCGTCCGCGACCACCGCGACGAGCGGCCCGCCAAGGGCGCGGTGTCGCCGCGCGCGCTGGGCGGGCTGATCCGGCTCGCCCCGGTGCGGCGGCTGGTGGCCGCGGCCTGCCTGGCCGGACTGGTGACCATCGGCGACGGTTTCGTCTACCTGCTGCTGCAGCAGCGGGAACACTTGAGCGTCAGCTGGTTTCCGCTGCTGGCGGTCGGCACCAACCTGTCGTATCTGGTGCTGGCCACCCCGCTGGGCATGCTCGCCGACCGGATCGGCCGCCTGACCGTGGTGCTCGGCGGCTACACCGCGCTGGTGCTGGTGTACCTGCTGCTGTTCGGGCCGTTCGGCGGGACCGCGCTGCTGGTGGTGGTGCTCGCGCTCTACGGCCTGTTCTACGCCGCGACCGACGGCGTGCTGATGGCGCTGGCCGGTCCGGTGCTTCCGAAAGCCTTGCGCACCACCGGGATCGCGCTGATCCAGACCGGGCAGGCGCTGTCGTACCTGGTGTCGTCGGTGGCGTTCGGGCTGGCCTGGAGCTGGTGGGGACCGGAGAACGCGAGCCGGGTCGCCGCGGGTCTGGTGGCGGTGGCCGTGGTCATGATCGCCGTGCTGCTGCGCGGCGTCCAGGTCGCCGGGACCGCCGAGGACGTCACCGAGACCGCGGAGGAGCACGCGTGAACCGGCGGATGGTCTTCGCCCTGCTCGGGGCGGTCGTCCTGGCCGCGGTCGCCGTCGGCTACGGCGTGATCACCGGGACGCGCGCGCAACCCGCCACCGCCTACGAGGCGCTGAACATCGCGCCCGGGCCCCGAATCCTGTTCCGCAGCACCGCGGCCGAGAGCAAGGGCCACGTGGCCATGGTGTCCGCCGCCGATCCCGGCGCGGCGCGCTCGGTGTCGAAACTCGAATGCCTGCGGGTGGCCGCGGCGGCCGGTACCGCCATCTGCCTGCGGCCCGACGGCCCGCTGGCCACCTTCCAGGCCGCCCTCCTGGACGCGGATCTGACCGTGACCCGGGAGATCCCGCTGGTCGGCGTGCCCAACCGCACCCGGCTGTCGGGCGACGGCCGGATGGCGGCCTGGACCGTGTTCGTGGCGGGCGACTCCTACAACAACGGCCGCTTCTCCACCCGCGCCGGACTGGTCGACCTGACGACCGGCGACATGATCGACTCCCTGGAGTTCCTGTCGGTCATGGTCGACGGCCGCCCCTACACCGCCGCCGATCTCAACTTCTGGGGCATCACCTTCGCCGCGGACGACAACACCTTCTACGCCACCATGTCCACCGACGGCCGCCGCTACCTCGTACGGGGCGATATGGCGGCGAAGACCGTCCGCACCATCACGCAGAACGTGGAATGCCCGTCGCTGTCGGCGGACGGCAAGCGGATCGCGTTCAAGTCGGCGATCGACGGCGACCCCGCGAAGGGCTGGCGGCTCTCGGTGCTGGACCTGGCCTCGGGCGGGCGCACCCCGCTGGCCGAAACCCGCAGCGTGGACGACCAGGCGGCGTGGCTGGACCCGAACACCATCGGCTACGCGATCTCGCGCGGCGGCGGCGACGCCGACATCTGGGCGGTCCCGGCCGACGGTTCGGGCAGTCCGCGGCTGCTCGTTCCGCACGCCGAATCTCCGGCGGCCCTGGGCTGAACGGCCCACGGCCCCGCGGGAACCGGTATCGACATATTCGGCCAATCCGGTCGTCAGAATGTCACGGGAGCTCTACCGGCCACCGCCGGGGCCGCCATTAGGGTGAGAGAAATTCTGTCGTTCACTCTCATCGAGGAGATCATGATGGTTGCCGCCGACTCGGCGACAGACGGTGCCGCGCGCCTGGAGACCCTGATGACGGTCGCGGCCACCGCGGCCCAGGCCTGGGAGCTGTTCGACAGCCTGCCGGGGGTGGCCGTCGACGAGATCACCACCGGCCGCTGGCGCGGCGCGGAAGTGGGCACCGGCCATCCGTGGGACGGCATGCTGGTCGAAACAGGCTGGTACGGAAAGCAGTTCGACAATGCCGACAGCGTCCAGCCGCTGCTGTTCCGGGCCCCCGACGGCGAGATCTTCCCGGTCGACCCGCGTCGGGTGCCGCTGTTCCTGGCGGGCAAGGTGCCGGTGACGGCGCTGTCCCCGGTGCGCCGCTCCCTCGGCGTGCTGCGGCCGATGCTGCGGACGGCGACCCCGAAGGCCCGGCTGCGGAATCTGGAGTTCCGTGGAAAGTCCAGTGCCGCAATGATCTACGACCACCTGCCGATCGTCGACGTCTTCCGCCGCGTCGGCGCGGACACCCTGCTCGGTGTCATGGACATGCGCGGCCTGGACGAGCCGTACTTCTTCGTCCTCCACCGCGACCGCTGACCGTCGCGAAGGGTCTGTGCCCGAGCCGGACTCGACCTACCATCGATGGTGACGGCGTCTTCGGCTCGGGAGGTCCCGATGGAACGCACGACCTGTCTCATCGCCGGCGGGGGACCGGCGGGCATGTTCCTGGGGCTGATGCTGGCCCGCGCGGGCGTCGAGGTCACCGTGCTGGAGAAACACGGCGACTTCCTGCGTGACTTCCGCGGCGACACCGTGCACCCCACCACCCTGGACCTGATCGACGCCCTCGGCCTGCGCGAGGATTTCGCCAAACTGCCGCAGCGGCGGCTCACCTCGATCCAGACCCCGATCGGTGGGCGGATGGTGCCGCTGGGGAGCTTGGACCACATTCCGGGACGGCACAAATACATCGCCATGGTGCCGCAGTGGGATCTCCTCGATCTGCTCGCCCGCGTGGGCGCCGGCGAACCGACCTTCCGGTTGCGCATGCGGACCGAGGCCGTCGACCTGCTGCGCAGCGGCGGCACGGTGACCGGCGTCCGCTACCGCACCGCGGACGGCACGACCGGCGAGATCCACGCCGACCTCACCGTGGCCGCCGACGGTCGCGGCTCGGTGCTGCGCGCGGCCGCGGGTCTGGGCGTGCGTAGGTGGGCGACACCGTTCGACACCTGGTGGTTCCGCATCCCGCGCCACGACACCGACCCCGCCGGACTGATCCCGGTGGTCAGCGCCGACCGGGTGGCCGTGATGTTCGATCGGGGCGACTACTGGCAGAGCGCGACCCTCATCGCGAAAGGCAGCGACGCCCACCTGCGGGCCGAGACGCCGGTCGGCGAGATCACGCGCGGCCTCGCCGACGTCGTGCCGTGGCTGGCCGACCGCGCCGACGCCGTCCACGACTGGGACGAGGTGAAACTCCTCGACGTCAAACTCGATCGGCTCGACCGCTGGTACACCGACGGACTGCTCTGCCTCGGCGACGCCGCCCACGCCATGTCACCGGTCGGCGGGGTCGGCATCAACCTGGCCGTCCAGGACGCCGTGGCCGCCGCCCGCATCCTCGCCCCGAAACTGCTGTCGCACACCGTCACCACCGCCGACCTGGCCCGCGTGCAACGCCGCCGCCTGCTGCCGACCGCCGTCGTCCAGGGCATGCAGCGCCTGGCCCACGCCCAGGTCGTGCGGCCCGCGGTGACGGGCCGCCTGAACATCGCCGACCTCCCTCGAACGCCCCTGCCGCTGCGGATCTTCCGCCGCATCCCGATCCTGCGCAACCTCCCGATCTTCCTGGTCGCCCGCGGCGTCGTCCCCGAACCGGTCCCGGACTTCGCCCGCCGCGCGTGATCCGTCAGGCCGGGACTGACGTCTCCGCGATCGCCGAGAGCCGAGCGAACTGATCCTGCGACAGCGTCACCGACCCGGCCGACACATTCTCCTCGAGATGCGCGACCGAGGTGGTGCCCGGAATCGGCAGCACCGTGGGGGAGCGGTGCAGCAGCCACGCGAGCGATACCTGCGCGGTCGTGGCCCCGACCTCGGCGGCCACCTCGGCGAGTACGCCGCCCGCCGCGGCCTGCGCGCCCCCGGCCACCGGGAAGAACGGAATGAACGCGATCCCGTGTGCCGCCGCGTAATCCACCACGCCCTCATGGTGGCGGGCCCCGAGGTTGTACAGGTTCTGCACACTGGCGATCGGCGCGATGGCCGCGGCCTCCCGCAACTGCTCGACACTCGCCTCGGACAGGCCGATATGGCGCACCTTGCCCTCGTCGACGAGCTGCCGCAGCGCGCCGATCTGATCGGCCAGCGGATAGGCCGGGTCGATCCGATGCAGTTGCAGCAGGTCGATGCGGTCGAGTTTCAGTCGCCGCAAACCCAATTCGGCCTGTTGCCGCAGATACGCCGGGTGCCCGAGCGGTACCCATTCGGTCGGGGAGGGTCGCAGAACGCCGACCTTCGTCGCGACCACCACCTCGTCGCGGTACGGCGACAAGGCCTCCGCCACGAGCTCCTCGTTCTCGCCCAGTGCGTACGAGTCGGCGGTGTCGATCAGGTTCACGCCGAGTTCGACGGCGCGCCGCAGTACTCGCACCGCGGCGGCCCGATCGGCCGGCGCCCGCCAGATGTGCCCCATGCCCGCCTCGAACCCGGGTTCGGGCGCGGCCGCCAATCGCATGGTGCCGTACCCGATCCGCTCGACCGGAAGATCGCCGCCCAGCAGGAATTCCGTCATGGCCCTCGACTCCTCGTGTGCTGTTCCGTTGCGGAATCCAGCAACCGGGTCCGAAGCACGTTCATTCCCTGCCCGATTTCGCCTCCGGCGAATCTGCGTTCAGCACAGCAAGGTTCGCGTGCACCCGGGCCGCCGGGCTACCGGACGCCGCGCGGACGGAACTGAATGCTGATGCGCGGCCCCACCGGGCGCCGGGTCTTGGGTACCGCGTGCTCCCAGGTCCGCTGACACGATCCGCCCATCACGATCAGATCCCCGTGCCCCAGCGGATACCGCACACTGGCCCCGCCCCCGCGCGGCCGCAGCAGCAACGCCCGCGCCGCCCCCACCGACACGATCGCCACCATGGTGTCCTCGGATGCCCCGCGCCCGAACGTATCCCCGTGCCACGCGACGCTGTCCTCACCGTCGCGGTAGTAGCACAGACCCGACGTGGTGAACGGCTCCCCGAGCTCGTCCGCGTAATGCGCGCTCAGCGCCTCCCGTGCCTGTTCGAGCACCGGATCCGGTAGCTCCCGGCCCTGCTCGTAGAAGCAGAGCAGCCGCGGCACGTCCACCATCCGGTCGTACATGGCCCGTCGATCCGCCCGCCACGGCACCTCGCTCACCAGCCGCTCGAACACCTCGTCCGCCCCGCTCAACCACCCCGGCAGCACATCCACCCACGCCCCGTCCCCGAGCTCGGTGCGCCGAACCCCCGTCAGCGCACCGAGCCCGATCTCCCCGAACCCGTCGAGGAGAGATCCCTGCCATGGCATCGACATGACCCGAACCTACCATGGATTCGAACATGTGTTCGCACATCATGGCGTGGCGCCTTCGCCGCCCGCTTCGTCCGTCTGGTGGGTGCGATCGGCCGGGCCGTAGGATTCACTTCGTGCCGCCGCGAGCCTGGCGAGCCGGCCACGCGACGTCCTCGAGCTCAGCGTTTCAGCACAGAGCAGCAGTGATCGAGTCATGTTTCTTTCGCGATCCTCCAGATAGCGTTCGGCTATGGCCCGGTACAAGGCCATCTCGACCGACAGATCGGATGGGCATATGGAACAGCAGGCAGCGGACACGGTCGTTCTCATCCACGGTCTCTGGATGACGCCCCTGTCCTGGGAACACTGGGTCGCCCGCTACGAGGAGCGCGGTCTGAAGGTCATCACTCCTGGTTACCCGGGCATCGAACCGGGTGACGCCGGGGTCGCGGCGCTGCGTGAGGATCCGTCGCCGCTGGCCGGCCTGGGCGTGACCGAGGTGTTCGACCACCTCGCGTCGGTGATCGGCGCGCTCGACACCAAACCGATCATCATGGGCCACTCGTTCGGCGGCGCGTTCACGCAGCTGCTTCTCGACGCGGGCTACGGCAGCGTGGGTGTCTCCATCGACGGCGCGGCGGTCAAGGGCGTGAAAGCGTTGCCGTTCAGCGAGATCAAGGCCACCTTCCCGGTGCTGAAGAACCCCGCCAACAAGGATCGCGCGGTCCCCATCACCCCGAAGGAGTTCCACTACGCCTTCACCAACAACCTCAGCGAGGAAGAATCCCAGGTCGTCTACGACCGCTACGCCGTCCCCGTCTCCGGCCGCATCCTGTTCCAGGGCGGTTTCGCCAACTTCACCCCGCACGCGGCCACCACCTACAACTTTGCCAACGACGACCGCGCGCCCCTGCTGTTCATCGCCGGCGGCAACGACCACATCCTGCCCCCGAGCGTCCAGCACGAGAACTACGAGAAGAACGCCAAGAACTCCCAGGCCATCTCGGCCTACAAGCTTTTCCCCGGCCGCAGCCACTACACCTGCGGCGAGGCCGGCTGGGAACAGGTCGCCGACGCCGCACTGGACTGGGCCCTCGCCCCGGTTCCCGGAGATCTCGGTCAGAACTGACCCCGAGCGCCACCGGCTCGGCGCGGGGCGGCCGTGCTAGTTTTCCGTCCAGGTCCACAGGCATCACCACCATCGCTGGAGGTTGAGACATGGATCAAGACACGATGCTGCAACTCGCCGCCGACGAGCTCGCGATGCGTGGGCTCCGGTATCGCGAGATCGAGGTGCTCGACTACGTCCCGTCACAGCCTGACCGTGTGCTGCTCTGCCCGGAAGGGGCGGTGCGAGTCTTCGTCACCGCCGAGGGTGATCCACTCCTGCAACAGGTTCGAGACGCCGCCGCCGCGCGTGAGGGTGCAGACGTCTACCTGGTCGAGAAGGTGATCAGCCCCCGTTTCGAGGGGCGTGCGCGACTTTCGCCCTACCAGGCGTGGCGTCAGCTGCAGCGCTCGCCGGTGTTCGCGAGTATTCGATACGGCGGCCGGACCCTCGCGACGAACGTCTTCCCGCCCGACAACCTCGGGATGGTCATCCTCGACAATCCGTACAACGGCGGACAGCTGAACCCGACGACGCTGACTCTGGTCGAGCACCGGCGTGACGATGCCGAGGTCGGATTGGCGGCGGTGGCCCTCAAGTACGCGCCGCCGCTGACCCCGGCCGAACGCGCCGCGTTGGCGCAGGTGCCCGAGGACCAACTGGAAGGGAACATGACGATCGCCGCGAGTTGCTGCCACAACGGCACTTTTGTCGTCTGGGCCGCCACGGCTATCGCCGTCACCGTCATCGTCGTCGCCACGGCCGCCGTCCGGTCCGAGGAGGAGGATCAGCAGCACCTGTCGGACGAGCACATCCAGCGTTTGGGTCCGTCGGCGACCGCCCGGGAATTGCTCGACATCCGCCGCGAAGCCCTCGGACACCTGCACTGACATGGCGCTCGACGACCTGATATTCGCCTTGCTGGCGGCAATTCTGTTGTCGTGGTTCACGGTGTCGGCGCTGTGTCAGATACCGCGGAAGGTCCAGACGTGGGAGGCCACCAGAGTGGAGCGGTGGGTTCGCGTGCACGATGTCTGCGGATTCGTGCCGCGCTGGCACTTCTTCGCGCCGACGCCGGCGACCGACGATCTGCATCTGCTGTATCGCGATAAATTGCCGGACGGCCGCGTCGCACGGTGGTGCGAGGTGCCCCCGGGCGTGCCACCGAAATGGTTGGGGCCCGTGTGGAATCCGCGCAGGCGGCAGAACAAGGCCCTGATCGACATCTCGGTCGAACTCGCGAAGACGTGCCAGGCATTGGACCGCGACAGCGCCAGGATCCAGCTCTCACTGGCGTATATCGCGACGCTCAACTTCGTCTGCAGTCTGCCGCGCGACCACCGCGCCGCCGCCACCCAGTTCCTCATCATGCGGTCGAAGGGAATGGACGACAATGCGGACCATCACGTGATCTTCCTGTCTCCCATGCATTCCTCGGAACCCGCGCCGAGCGAGAAGTAGACCGCCGATGCTCACCACCTCGAACGCGCTGTACCTGTCGGCGGCGATCGGCTCGGTCGCCGTCATCATCGGGTCGCTGGAGCGGCTGGCGGCGCCGCGGCTGCTCTCCGACGGCGCCCTCGCCGGCTGGCCGGTCTCGGCGACGAGCGCCCGTCTGCTGACGCGGAGGTCGTTCCAACGCAGTGTCGGACAGCTGCTGGTGTATCCGAGAGTGCTCGGCCTCATCGCCGCCTGCCTGGCGTGCGCGGTGCTACTGGTCGTACACCCATCGTCCGCTCTGAACGCCGTGGCGGCCAGCGTGATCGCCGCGACCTACATTCTGCTGAGCCTGCGCTCCCGCTTCGGGGGCGACGGGGCCGACCAGATGACGATCATCCTATTCGTAGCCCTGGCACTGGCCTTCACCATCGGCCAGCAGCGCGCCGAGGTGATCGTCCTCTGGTTCCTCACGGCCCAGGTGTGCCTCGCGTATTTCACCGCGGGCGTGGCGAAGCTGGTCAGCCCCCTGTGGCGCAGCGGAGCGGCGCTGCCCGAGATCTTGGCGACCCACGCCTACGGGCATCGGCGGGCCGCCAAGATCCTTGCGCGCCATCGAACCACCGCGGCGGCGATGTGCTGGTCGGTGATCCTGCTCGAATGCGGTTTTCCGCTGGTCCTGGTCGGCTTCGAGCCGCTCACCTACCTGCTCCTGGTCACCGGTGCCCTCCTGCACATCGGCACCGCGATCCTCATGCGCCTCAACACCTTCGTGTGGGCGTTCCTCGCCACCTATCCGGCGGTCATCTACACGACGATGTGATCAGGCCCGCACCTGATCGTGCTGCTCCACGAATCCGAGGAAGCGCGGAATCACCGTTTCCGGTATGGCCCACAGCATTTCGTGCCCGACACCGGGAATGATTTCGATATCGGCGGCCGGGATGCACTCCCGTGCGCGTGCCGCGGCAGCGTGCGGATCATTGGCGATCGTCGTCTCCCCGAACAGCACCAGCATCGGCGCGGTGACCCGGGCCAGCTGCTCACCGGGCAGCGTCCGCGACCACGGCATCGCGATGCGGAACTTCAACGCGGCCAACGTCAGTGTCCACATCTCCTCGGAGAGCTTCACCCCGGGCGTCATCCACTCCAGGAACTTCTCCATCCGCTCCCGCGTGGGCCGGATCCCGCCGAGCAGGAACTTGAACAGCAGGCTCCACTTCGGCTTGATGAACGACGCCGCATCCGGTTCCAGCATGCTGATACTGGCCAGCCGATCCGAGCGCTGCGTCGCGGTCAGCAGCGACAACCACGATCCTCCGGAGTACCCGGCCAGATGCACCCGCTCGGCCCCGATCCCGTCGAATACCTCGGTGAGCCACCGAACGATGTCGTCCTGCCCTTTCAGTGGCGCGGTCTGCTCACTGCGCCCCGCCCACCCCAGCGGATCCACCGTGTACACGATGTGATTCCGCGACATCTCCTCGATGAACGGCATCCAGAACAGCCCCATCCCCGGCATCCCGGGCAGCAGCACGATCGGCGCACCCTCGCCGCTCCCGGACTTGCGCACCCGCGTTGTGCCGAAAGAGGTTTCGATATCGAGGTCCGTCGCCGCGACCGGCCACTGCGCGGCCAGGTCGTCGTAGGCCCGCAGGTAGTCCGTCTTGGCCTGCGCGTTCTTGAATCGCCCGATCTTGGCCATGGTGTGCCTCCCCTTGATCATCGTTGATGATACGAACGTATCATAAAAATGATATGGGCGTACCATCAAAATCTTCCATCCCGCAGGAGTAGTGAGAGAGCTGGTCAGATGCCTCGTTTGGTCGATCACGAGCAGCGTCGGCGTGAGATCGCCACGGCCGCACGGACTGTCATCGCCGCCGGTGGACTCGACGCGGCCACCTTCCAGGCGGTCGCCGCGGAGGCGGGGATCTCGGTGCGGTTGATCCAGTACTACTTCGGCACCAAAAGGGATTTGATGCTCGCGACCCACACGGCCGTGGTGGCGGATTTCGGGGTGGGGTTCACCGAGCAGTTCACGAAACTCGGGCCCGAGGCCACGCCGCGGGAGATCATTCGCACCTTCGCGGTGGGTCTGCTGCCGCTCGATGAGCAGCGGCGGCAGGACAATCTGGTGTTCGCGGCCTTCCATGCGGCCAATCTGACCGGGAACACCGTCACCTCGGAGGAGATGATGGGGCCGCCGCGTTATCTGGTCACCGTGGTCACCGAACAGCTGCTGCGGGAGCGGGGAGCCGAATCCGATACGCACGCCGCGGAATTGGACGCCGAATTGATCGTCGGAAGCGTCAGTGCCATCACCCAGCTGGTGCTGGCCGGCGGCAGCACCCCGGAGCGGGCGGTCGAACTGCTCGACCGCCTGCTCGACCGGATGCTGCCCTAGTCCGAGGCCTCAGCCCTGGGTTTCGACGTGGGCGCGCACGAAATCGACCACGGAATCGGTGAATTCGTCGTTCGCGTCGCTGGCCGCGGTGTGGGCGGCGGTGCCGATCTCGGTGTACTCGGCCTGCGGGACCAGCGCGCGGAAGGCGGCCACGCCCTCCTCGCTGACCACGTCGGAGAGCGCGCCGCGCACCAGCAGCACCGGGATGTCGAGCTGCCGGGCCGCGTTCTCGAGCGCCTCGGTGTGGACGTCGATCTCCTCGCCGCGCCCGTCGCGCGGGCCGCCCATCATGGCCGGATCCCAGTGCCAGTACCAGCGGCCGTCGGCGCGCTTGCGCAGATTGCGTTGCAGCCCTTCGGGGTTGCGTGGGCGGCGGCGGTGGGGGAGGTAGGCGGCGACGGCGTCGGCGGCCTCCTCGAGGCTGGCGAAGCCCTCGGGGTTGCTGGAGAGGAAGTTGATGACGCGCTCGACGCCCTTGCGCTCGGGGCGGGGGACCACGTCGACGAGGACCAGGCCGGTGATCCGGTCGTGTTGCGGGTGGGTGGTGGCCATCAGTCCGGTGAGGCCGCCCATGGACGCGCCGACGATGAACGCGGGCTTGCCCAGTTGCTCGAGCACGGCCATGAGGTCCTCGACCATGGCCTCGCGGCGGTAGTTGCCGTCGGGATCCCAGTCGCTGTCGCCGTGCCCGCGCGCGTCCAGGAGCACCGCGTGCATGCCCGCCTTGGCCAGCGCCAGCCCGGAGTCCTTCCAGGATCCGCGGGTCTGACCGCCGCCGTGCAGGAACACCACCAGTGGTCCGTCCTGGGGTCCCCAGCTGTCTCCGGCGATGGTGATGCCGCCGTACCCGCGGAAGTCGACCCGGGCGGGTTCGGTGAATTCAGCGTCATTGCTCACGCATCGAGCATCGCACACGTCGATATACGGTGTATGAACACTGGCCGGTAACCAGGACGGGTGAGCGCCGAATCGGCGTGAAACCTGCCACAGTGCCCGGCTCGCTGTATTGCTGAGGACTTGCCGGTGATGCGGCATTCGGCGTGTTCGTCCAGGTCGGGGCGGTCGGGGGCGCGGTATGCGGGCGGCTCGCGCGCGGGGGTGCGGGGTCGGGGGCGCATTCGCGCGCTGGTAGGGTCACTGCCCGAAAGACATCCTTTAACGGACCGTCCCGTGAGGCGGGGAAGGAGGTCGGCATGGCTGTGCCCGAAGACCGGGCGGCCAAGTCGAGCGCTGCCGAGTTCTCGCAGCGGCACGACCCGGACCGGGTCGAGACCGGACGCGAGCTGCTCTCCGATTCCGACGTCGGCCGGACCATCGCCCGCATGGCGCACCAGATCATCGAGAAGACCGCCCTGGACTCCGGTGATCCGCAGGTTGCCCGCGTGGTGCTGATCGGAATCCCCACCCGCGGAACCACTCTGGCCCATCGCCTGGCCGGCCGGATCGAGGAATTCTCCGGCGTCCGCCCCGCGATCGGCTCCCTCGACATCACCCTCTACCGCGACGACCTGCGCTCCAAGCCGCACCGTCCGCTCGAGCGCACCTCCGTGCCCGAGGGCGGCATCGAGGACGCCCTCGTGGTGCTGGTCGACGACGTGCTGTTCTCCGGTCGTACCGTGCGTTCGGCGCTCGACGGCCTGCGCGACCTGGGCCGCCCCCGCGCGGTGCAGCTCGCCGTGCTCATCGACCGCGGCCACCGCGAACTTCCCATCCGCGCCGACTACGTCGGCAAGAACGTGCCGACCGCGCGCACCGAGGACATCTCGGTGCTGCTGCGCGAGCACGACGGCCGCGACGGCGTGTACCTGCGCCAGGAGGGTGACGCCCAGTGAAGCACCTGCTCTCGGTCACCGACCTGGACCGCGAGACCGCCAACGGCCTGCTCGACGAGGCCGAGCGGTTCGAACAGGCGCTGCTGGGCCGCGAGGTCAAGAAGCTCCCGACGCTGCGCGGCCGCACGGTCATGACCGTGTTCTTCGAGAACTCCACCCGCACCCGGGTCTCCTTCGAGGTCGCGGGCAAGTGGATGAGCGCCGACGTCATCAATGTCAGCGCGTCGAGTTCCTCGGTCTCCAAGGGTGAGTCGCTGCGCGACACCGCCCTGACCCTGCACGCCGCCGGCGCGGACGCCCTCATCGTGCGCCACCCCGCCTCCGGCGCGGCGCACCAGATCGCGCGCTGGTTCGCCGAGATGGACGAGGCCGCCAGCGGTTACGCCGGTCCCGGCCCGGCCATCATCAATGCCGGTGACGGCACCCACGAGCACCCCACCCAGGCGCTGCTGGACGCGCTGACCCTGCGTCAGCGCCTCGGCGACCTGGAGGGCAAGCGGATCGTGCTGGTCGGCGACATCCTGCACAGCCGGGTCGCCCGCTCGAACGCCTTCCTGCTCAGCACCCTGGGCGCGGAGGTCGTGCTGGTCTCGCCGCGCACCCTGCTGCCGATCGGCGTGGAGGCCTGGCCCGTGCGGGTCTCGGACTCCCTCGACGCCGAACTGCCCGGCGCGGACGCGGTCATGATGCTGCGCGTGCAGGCCGAGCGCATGAACGGCGGCTTCTTCCCGTCGGCGCGCGAGTACTCGATCCGCTACGGCCTCAACGAGCGCCGCATGAAGATGCTCGACGACCACGCGGTGGTCCTGCACCCCGGCCCCATGCTGCGCGGCATGGAGATCGGCTTCTCCGTCGCCGATTCCCCGAAAGCGGCTGTGCTGCAACAGGTCAACAACGGAGTCCATATGCGCATGGCGGTGCTGTTCCGCCTGCTGGTCGGAACCGACGAGGTGGTGGCATGAGCATCCTGATCCAGAACGTCCGTCTGTACGGTGCGGGCGACGCGGTCGACGTGCTGCTCGCCGACGGCGAGATCCGCGAGATCGGCGCGGGCCTGTCCGCGCCGGACGCCGAGATCGTCGACGGCAAGGGCCAGTTCCTGCTGCCGGGTTTCATCGACCTGCACACCCACCTGCGCGAGCCGGGCCGCGAGGACACCGAGACCATCGAATCCGGTTCCGCCGCGGCCGCTCTGGGCGGTTACACCGCGGTGTTCGCCATGGCCAACACCAGCCCGGTCGCCGACACCTCGGTCATCACCGACCATGTGTGGAAGCGCGGCCAGGAGGTCGGTCTGGTCGACGTGCATCCGGTCGGTGCGGTCACCGTCGGCCTCGAGGGCAAGCAGCTCGCCGAGATGGGCACCATGGCCGCCGGCGTCGGCGCGGTGCGCATGTTCTCCGACGACGGCCACTGCGTCTACGACCCGCTGATCATGCGCCGCGCCCTCGAATACGCGAACTCCCTGGGCGTGCTCATCGCCCAGCACGCGGAGGAGCCGCGCCTGACCAAGGGCGCCGTCGCCCACGAGGGCCCGACCGCCTCCCGCCTGGGCCTGGCCGGCTGGCCGCGCGCCGCCGAGGAGTCCATCGTGGCCCGCGACGCCCTGCTGGCCCGCGACGCCGGAGCCCGCGTGCACATCTGCCACGCCTCCACCGCCGGCACCGTCGAACTGCTGAAATGGGCCAAGTCCCAGGGCATTTCGATCACCGCCGAGGTGACCCCGCACCACCTGCTGCTCGACGACTCGCGGCTGGAGACCTACGACGCGGTGAACCGGGTGAACCCGCCGCTGCGCGAATCCTCCGACGTGGCCGCGCTGCGGCAGGCCCTCGCCGACGGCGTCATCGACTGCGTCGCCACCGACCACGCCCCGCACGCCGACCAGGACAAGTGCTGCGAGTTCGCGGCCGCGCGTCCGGGCATGCTGGGCCTGGAGACGGCGCTGTCGATCATCGTGGAGACCATGGTCAACCCCGGACTGCTCGACTGGCGCGGTGTCGCGCGGGTCATGAGCGAGAACCCGGCGCGGATCGTGGGCCTGGACGATCAGGGCCGGCCGCTCGCGGTCGGCGAACCCGCCAACCTGGTGCTGATCGACCCGGCCGCCGAATGGACGGTGGAGGCGAACGAACTCGCCTCGATCGCCCGCAACACGCCCTTCCAGGCGATGACCCTGCCCGCGAAGGTGACCGCCACCTTCCTGCGCGGCCGGCTCACCGCCCGGGACGGCAGGATCGTCGCCGGATAGCGGCGGGTGGGGAACCGAGGAGAACCGAAATGCGACTGCTGCAAGTTGTGATTCTGCTGGCCTTGTTCGTGCTGTGCCTGGGACTCATGTACTGGGCGTGGACGGGCCGGGCCAAGAAGCAGGCGGGCGCGATCGGCGACCTGCCCGCGGTGCCCGCCGACTGCGGCGCGCAGCTGTTGGAGCCCACCACGGGGCTCTACCTCGGCAGCACCCTCGCCCCCAGCTGGATTCAGCGAATCACGGTGGGCGACCTGGGTTTCCGCGCCACCGCGGAGCTGACCCGATTCGAACGCGGCATCCTGCTCGAGCGGGATGGCGCGGCGACGATCTGGATTCCGCAGGAATCCATCACCGCGGTGCGCGCCGAGCGCGGGCACGCGGGCAAAGTGATGACAGAAGACGGTGTGCTGGTGATTCGCTGGACATTGCCGACCGGGACCGAGGTGGATACCGGTTTCCGCGGTGACGACAAAGCGGTGTACCCGGCATGGACCGCAGCAGCTACGAAGACGGGAGACGAGGCATGAGCAGCGGAAATACTGCCGTGATGGTGCTCGAGGACGGCCGCGTGTTCCGCGGGACGACCTTCGGCGCCGTCGGGCAGACCCTGGGTGAGGCGGTGTTCTGTACCGCCATGACGGGGTACCAGGAGACCCTCACCGACCCCAGCTACGACCGCCAGATCGTGGTGGCCACCGCGCCGCAGATCGGCAACACGGGCTGGAACGACGAGGACGACGAGTCGTCGAAGATCTGGGTCGCCGGGTACGCCGTGCGCGACCCCGCGCGCCGCGCCTCCAACTGGCGCGCCAACCGCACCCTGCAGGCCGAGCTGGAGAACCAGAACGTGGTCGGCATCGCGGGCATCGACACCCGCGCGGTGGTGCGCCACCTGCGCACCCGCGGTTCGATGAAGGCGGGCATCTTCTCCGGCGACCAGCTCGCCGACTACGAGGAGCTCGTCGCGCGGGTCAACGGCCAGCAGTCCATGCTGGGCGCGGACCTGGCCGGTGAGGTCTCCACCGACGAGATGTACACCATCGACCCGATCGGCGAGCACCGCTTCACCGTGGTCGCGGTCGACCTGGGCATCAAGTCCAACACCCCGCGCATGTTCGCCCAGCGCGGCATGCGGGTGCACGTGGTCCCCTCCAACGTGACCCTGGACCAGATCAAGGAACTGAACCCCAACGGCGTGTTCCTGTCCAACGGCCCGGGCGACCCGGCCACCGCCGACACGCAGGTCGCGCTGACCCAGGGTGTCCTGGGCGAGGGCATCCCGCTGTTCGGCATCTGCTTCGGCAACCAGATCCTGGGCCGGGCGCTGGGCCGCAACACCTACAAGATGAAGTTCGGCCACCGCGGCATCAATGTGCCGGTCATCGAACATCATTCGGGCCGCATCTCGATCACCGCGCAGAACCACGGCTTCGCCCTCGAGGGTGAGCGCGGCGAGGTGTTCGACACCCCGTTCGGCAAGGCCGAGGTCAGCCACGTCTGCGCCAATGACGGTGTCGTCGAAGGCGTTCAGCTGGTGAACGGCAAGGCCTTCTCCGTGCAGTACCACCCCGAGGCCGCGGCCGGACCCCACGACGCCGCCTACCTGTTCGACCGTTTCGCCATGCTGATGGAAGGAGCCTGATGCCACGCCGCACCGACCTCAACCACATCCTGGTGATCGGCTCGGGCCCGATCGTCATCGGCCAGGCTTGTGAGTTCGACTATTCGGGAACCCAGGCGTGTCGCGTCCTGCGGTCCGAAGGCCTGCGCGTGTCGCTGGTCAACTCCAACCCGGCGACCATCATGACCGACCCGGAGTTCGCCGACTCGACCTACGTCGAGCCGATCACCTGGGAATTCGTCGAGAAGGTCATCGCCAAGGAGCGCCCCGACGCGATCCTAGCGACCCTGGGCGGCCAGACCGCGCTGAACTGCGCTGTCGCCCTGCACGAGAACGGCATCCTCGAGAAGTACAACGTCGAGCTGATCGGCGCCGACTTCGAGGCCATCCAGCGTGGTGAGGACCGCCAGAAGTTCAAGGACATCGTCGCCAAGGTCGGCGGCGAGTCCGCGCGCTCCAAGGTCTGCTACACCATGGACGAGGTCCGCGAGACGGTCGCCGAGCTCGGCTTCCCGGTCGTCGTGCGCCCCTCCTTCACCATGGGCGGCCTGGGCTCGGGTATGGCCTACAACCACGAGGACCTCGACCGCATCGCCGGCGGCGGCCTGGCCGCCTCGCCGACCGCGAACGTGCTCATCGAGGAATCCATCCTGGGCTGGAAGGAATTCGAGCTCGAGCTCATGCGCGACCGCAACGACAATGTGGTCATCGTCTGCTCGATCGAGAACGTGGACCCGATGGGTGTGCACACCGGTGACTCGGTCACCGTCGCCCCAGCCATGACCCTCACCGACCGCGAATACCAGAAGATGCGCGATCTGGGCATCGCCATCCTGCGCGAGGTCGGCGTCGACACCGGCGGCTGCAACATCCAGTTCGCGGTGGACCCCAAGGACGGTCGCCTGATCGTCATCGAGATGAACCCGCGCGTGTCGCGCTCGTCGGCGCTGGCGTCCAAGGCCACCGGCTTCCCGATCGCCAAGATCGCCGCCAAGCTGGCCATCGGCTACACCCTCGACGAGATCGTCAACGACATCACCAAGGAGACCCCGGCCTGTTTCGAGCCCACGCTCGACTACGTGGTCGTGAAGGCTCCGCGCTTCGCCTTCGAGAAGTTCCCGGGCGCCGACACCACGCTGACCACGACCATGAAGTCGGTCGGCGAGGCGATGAGCATGGGCCGCAACTTCTCCGAGGCGCTGGGCAAGGTGCTGCGCTCGCTCGAGACCAAGGCCACCGGTTTCTGGACCCAGCCCGACGGTGAATGGACCGACGTGCAGGCCATTCTCGACGATCTGAAGGTGCCCACCGAGGGCCGCATCTACCAGGTGGAGCGCGCGCTGCGCCTGGGCGCGAGCATCGAGGACACCGCCGCCGCCTCCGGTATCGACCCCTGGTTCGTCGCCGAGGTCGCCGCCCTGGTGGAGCTGCGTCAGGAGATCATCGACGCCCCGGTGCTGGACGAGCCGCTGTTGCGCACCGCCAAGCACTACGGTCTGTCCGATCGCCAGATCGCCGCGCTGCGACCGGAACTCGCCGGTGAGGGCGGCGTGCGCGAGCTGCGCCACCGCCTGCAGATCCGCCCGGTGTTCAAGACCGTCGACACCTGCGCCGCCGAGTTCGAGGCCAAGACCCCGTACCACTACTCGGCCTACGAGCTCGATCCCGCCGCGGAGTCCGAGGTCGCGCCGCAGCGTGAGCGCGAGAAGGTCATCATCCTGGGCTCGGGTCCGAACCGCATCGGCCAGGGCATCGAGTTCGACTACTCGTGTGTGCACGCCGCGCAGACGCTGTCGGCCGCGGGCTACGAGACCATCATGGTCAACTGCAACCCCGAGACCGTGTCGACCGACTACGACACCGCCGACCGTCTCTACTTCGAGCCGCTCACCTTCGAGGACGTGCTCGAGGTGTACCACGCCGAAACCGAGTCCGGCACCGTCGCGGGCGTCATCTGCCAGCTGGGCGGGCAGACCCCGCTGAGCCTGGCGCAGCGCCTCACCGACGCGGGCGTGCCCGTGGTCGGCACCTCGGCGGCGGCCATCGACCTGGCCGAGGACCGAGGCGAGTTCGGCGATGTGCTTGTGGCGGCGGGTCTTCCGGCCCCCAAGTACGGCACCGCCACCACCTTCCCGCAGGCCAAGAAGATCGCGTCCGAGATCGGCTACCCGGTGCTGGTGCGCCCGTCCTACGTGCTGGGCGGCCGCGGCATGGAGATCGTCTACGACGAGGCCACCCTCGCCGACTACATCTCCCGCGCCACCGAGATCACCCCGGACCACCCGGTACTGGTCGACCGGTTCCTGGAGGACGCCATCGAGATCGACGTCGACGCCCTGTGCGACGGCGACGAGGTCTACCTGGGCGGCGTCATGGAGCACATCGAGGAGGCCGGCATCCACTCCGGCGACTCGGCGTGCGCCCTGCCCCCGATCACCCTGGGCCGCAGCGATATCGAGGCCGTGCGCCGCTCCACCGCCGCGCTCGCCAAGGGCATCGGCGTCAAGGGCCTGCTGAACGTGCAGTACGCGCTCAAGGACGACGTGCTCTACGTCCTCGAGGCCAACCCGCGCGCCAGCCGCACCGTGCCGTTCGTCTCCAAGGCCACCGCGGTGCCGCTGGCGAAGGCCGCGGCGCGGATCGCGCTGGGCGCCACCATCGCCGAGCTCCGCAAGGAGGGCCTGCTCCCGGCCGAGGGCGACGGCGGCACCGTGCCGATCGAGGCCCCGGTCGCGGTCAAGGAAGCGGTCCTGCCGTTCCACCGCTTCCGCCGCCCGGACGGTTCCGGCATCGATTCGCTGCTCTCGCCGGAGATGAAGTCCACCGGTGAGGTCATGGGCATCGACGCCGACTTCGGCACCGCCTTCGCCAAGTCGCAGTCCGCCGCCTACGGGTCGCTGCCGACCGAGGGCACCGCGTTCGTGTCCATCGCCAACCGCGACAAGCGCGCCATGGTGTTCCCGGTCAAGCGCCTGCACGACCTGGGCTTCCGCATCCTCGCCACCGAGGGCACCGCGGAGATGCTGCGCCGCAACGGCATTCCGTGTGATCGGGTGCGCAAGCAGTCCGACAACGCGCCCGACGAGGCCGGCATCGTGGACATGATCAAGGACGGCGACGTCGACATCGTGTTCAACACGCCCTACGGCAACAACGGCCCGCGCGTGGACGGCTACGAGATCCGCACCGCCGCGGTCGGCGCGAACATCCCGTGCATCACCACCGTGCAGGGCGCGGCCGCGGCCGTGCAGGGCATCGAGGCCACCATTCGCGGCGGCATCGGCGTGCGCTCCCTGCAGGAACTGCACGCGGTGCTGCGCGGATGACCAGCTTCGGGCTACGGCTGCGGGAGGCGATGCGCGCGCACGGACCGTTGTGCGTGGGCATCGACCCGCATCCGCCGCTGCTGCGGGCCTGGGGCCTGAGCGAGGACGCCGCCGGGGTGGCCAAGTTCGCCGACGCCTGCGTGCGGGCGTTCGCGGGCCGGGTCGCCCTGGTCAAGCCGCAGGTGGCGTTCTTCGAAACCTACGGTTCGGCCGGAATCATGGTGCTGGAGGAGACCATCGCGGCGCTGCGGGCGGCGGGCACCCTGGTGCTGGCCGACGCCAAGCGCGGCGATATCGGCTCCACCATGGACGCCTACGCGCACGCCTGGCTCGGTGACGGCCCGCTGGGCAGCGACGCGGTCACCGTGTCGCCGTACCTCGGATTCGGTTCGCTCGCACCGGCTCTGGAGCTGGCCGCGGCCAACGGGCGCGGTGTGTTCGTGCTGGCGGCCACTTCCAACCCGGAAGGGGCCGAGCTGCAGCGCATCACCGGCGCCGACGGCCGGACCATCGCCCAGCGGATGGTCGACGACGCGGCCGCGGTGAACGCCGGAGCCGAATTCGGTTCGGTCGGTGTGGTCGTCGGTGCGACACTCACCGAAGCGCCGGACCTGAGCGCCCTCAACGGCCCGATCCTGATGCCGGGCGTGGGCGCCCAGGGCGGGGGAGCGGAGTCCATCCGTGCCCTGGTCCCCGCCCGCGATCTGGGCGCGGTACTGCCCAATGTGTCGCGTGAGGTGCTCCAGGCGGGCCCGACGGTCTCGGCGCTGAAGGACAAGGTGGCCGAGCTGGCCGGGGAGTTCGCCTTCCTGCAGAACTGAATTCCAGACACGAAGTCACTCGTGGCACCGGATCCGATCCGGTGCCACGAGCCGTTCGGAGGAAGTCTCTCCGCTTACCGGACTTTTCCGGATACCCTGGCACCATGTCTGCCGCGATGCCGCCCAACGGAATTCGCCGTGCGCTCGTCCTCGGCGGGGGAGGTGCGGTCGGCCTGAGCTGGATGGCGGGCGTGGTACTCGCCTTGCGCGAGGCCGGAATCGACCCCGCGGCGGCCGATCGCATCGTCGGCACCTCGGCCGGAGCGGTCGTCGGCGCGGCGCTGGCCGGGGGCACCGATCCGAGTCTGCTGCTGCGGCGGCCCGGTACGGGGTCGGGGGATCGCCCGGTGATCAAGTTCGACCCGGTCACCTTCGGCGAGATCTTCGGTCTGCTGAGCACGCCCGGCCTGGACCCGGCCGAGGCCCGACGCCGCGCCGGTGTGCGCGCACTGGAGATGAACCTCGGCGATCCGGCCGAGCACATCGACCGCATCGGCGGATTCGTCGGCCACGCCGACTGGCCGCAACGCGATCTGCGCATCACCGCCATCAGCGTGGCCACCGGTGAACTTCAGGTTTGGACGGCCGACGGCAAGGCCACCCTGCCAGAGGCGCTGGCGTCGAGCACCGCCGTGCCCGGGGTCTTTCCGCCCATCCCGATCGATGGCGACCACTACTTCGACGGCGGCATGCGCTCGCCCATCAATGCCGACCTGGCCGCCGGCGCCGAACGGATGCTGATCATCGAACCGCTGGCGCACCTGTTCCCGCACAGCCCCTCCGATCGCGATCTGGGCGGCGCGGCAACGTCTTTCATCGTCCCCGACGCCGACGCCATCACCGCCTACGGTCCCGATCTGTTCAGCGCGGCCGCACTGGTGCCCGCGTACGAGGCGGGGCTGCGGCAGGGGGCCGAGGCGGCCCCGGGGCTGCGGGACTTCTGGCCCGCTGCCTGATCCGGGTGTCACTACGCTGGACCCGACCGCTCGGTAGGAAGGTGTGATTTCTCATGTCCAGCGCCGCAATCGGCCTGCTCTCGTACGCCCAAACCCGGATCCTGGTGGACGATTTCGCCGCCAGCTTCCGGTTCTATCGCGATGTGCTCGAACTGCCGCTGAAGTCGGAGGTCGAGGGTGACGTCCCCGAGACCGATGAGGGCCCCTACGCCTGTTTCACCGTCGCCGGACAGGATCTCGCGCTGTTCACCCGCGCCTACATGGACGCCGCGATCGGTGCGGAGCACCGCCCGCGGGCCGAAATCGACACGGCCGTGGTGGTTTTGCGGGTGGCCGACGTCGACCAGGCCGTCGAGGTGCTGCGTGCGCGCGGCGCGGTGATCGTCGGCGAGCCCGCCGACCAGCCCGCGTGGGGCATGCGCGTGGGCCATGTGCGCGCTCCCGAGGGCACGCTCGTGGAGCTGTGCCAGTACGCGGATTGATCCTGTTCGCTCTCGGCGAACCATCCGGCGGGCCGATCGAACGCTTGTCCGGATCGACCCGCTCCCGTCCGCCCGGGCGGTGGGCGGGTCCTCGCATGTATCGGGCGGGTTTCGCGCGTCAGCGGCCGCGTGAGGGCCGGAAACGGGCCGTTCGGGCGTTGTCGCAGGTGGTCGCACCGGGTCCGACCTGCATCGGAAGGTGTCTGATTTGCGAGTTTTCAAGGTCTCGGAACGGGCCCCGGTGATGCGCGACACGCGCTACGGATTCGAACGACACGCCGAGAAATCCAAGAAAAATCCAGGTCGCGTGATTACAGCTCGGTCACGGTTTCATCCGGGGCCAGTCCGACCCCTCGAACGCGCGGTCGAGAAACCGAAAAAGCCCTGGCCGCAAGGCTATTCGCGACCCCGCGCGGCCGTGGGGCGCGCCCGGTGCGGCGGCGCCCGCGGCGGTGTGCATCCGGCCCGGTCGCGCGCCGAATCACGCGCTGACCTGGGGGGTGGGTTCGCAATCGGCAAGCGTCGTGGGTACGGTCGCTGAGACCACCGGGTTACCGGAGGTAGATCAAGCAATGAACGATGAGACGGAGGAACCGTGGCCCTTCCCCAGCTGACTGACGAGCAGCGCGCCGCTGCTTTGGAGAAGGCGGCTGCCGCTCGCCGCGCTCGGGCGGAGCTCAAGGAGCGCTTGAAGCGTGGTGGCACCGATCTGAAGACGGTCCTTGCGGACGCCGAGAAGGACGAAGTCCTCGGCAAGATGAAGGTTTCGGCCCTGCTCGAGGCCCTGCCGAAGGTTGGCAAGGTCAAGGCTGCCGAGATCATGAGCGAGCTCGAGATCGCTCCCACCCGCCGCCTGCGCGGACTGGGCGACCGGCAGCGTAAGGCGCTGCTGGCCCGGTTCGACTTCAGCGCCGAATAATCCGAGGGTGGTCGAACACACTCGGAAGGGTCGACTGGTAGTACTGGTCGGCCCCTCGGCCGTCGGCAAGTCCACCGTCGTGCGCTGCGTGCGCGAACGACTGCCCGAATTGGTATTCAGTGTGTCGGCCACCACCCGGGCTCCGCGGCCCGGGGAGGTCGACGGTCAGGACTACCACTTCGTCACCCGCGAGAAATTCGACGCCATGATCGACGGCGGCGAAATGCTCGAATGGGCCGATATCCATGGTGGACTGCAGCGGTCGGGCACCCCGGCCGCACCCGTGCGGGAAGCGCTCGCCTCCGGACACCACGTCCTGATCGAGGTCGACCTCGAGGGCGCGCGCTCGATCCGCGAATCCATGCCGGAGGGCCTGCTGGTCTTCCTGGCCCCGCCCAGCTGGGACGAGCTGGTGTCCCGCCTGACCTCGCGCGGGACCGAATCGCCCGAGGTCATCGAGCGTCGGCTCCAGACCGCGCGCACCGAATTGGCCGCGCGTGACGAGTTCGACATCGTGATCGTGAACGACCACGTGACCAGCGCCTGCGAGCAGTTGGTATCGTTGTTCGTTAGCACAAATTCGGGGTCCTAGTTCTCGAACCGCGGAACCCGAACATCCGGCTCGTCTTCGAAGTGAGCCGGGAAGCCATCCTTCCGAACAACCCCGCAGGAGCCTTCCTAGTGAGTACGGACCTCAAGACCGTTCCCGCCTACGACACTCCGGTCGGCCTCACCAACCCGCCGATCGACGAACTGCTGGAGCGGACGTCGTCCAAGTACGCGCTGGTCATCTACGCGGCCAAGCGCGCGCGGCAGATCAACGATTACTACAACCAGCTCGGCGACGGCATTCTCGAATACGTCGGTCCGCTGGTCGAGCCGGGTCTGCAGGAGAAGCCGCTGTCGGTGGCCATGCGCGAGATCCACGCCGACCTGCTCGAGCACTCCGAAGGGGAGTAAAACCGCGGTGACCCGAGTCGTCGTCGGCGTCGGCGGCGGTATCGCCGCCTACAAGAGCTGCAACCTCGTGCGCCGGTTCACCGAAACCGGGCACGAGGTTCGTGTCATTCCCACCGAGTCGGCGTTGCAATTCGTCGGCAAGGCCACCTTCGAGGCGCTGTCCGGCCATCCCGTGCACACCGGTGTCTTCGCCGACGTGCCCGAGGTGCCGCACGTGCGCCTCGGCCAGGAGGCCGACCTGGTCGTCATCGCCCCCGCCACCGCGGACCTCATGGCCCGCGCCGCGCAGGGTCGCGCCGACGACCTGCTCACCGCGACGCTGCTGACCGCGCGCTGTCCGGTCCTGTTCGCCCCGGCCATGCACACCGAGATGTGGGAGCATGCGGCCACCCGGGCGAACGTGGCGACGCTGCGCGCGCACGGCGCGACCGTGATGGAACCCGCCTCGGGCCGCCTGACCGGCACCGACACCGGTCCGGGCCGGCTGCCCGAGCCGGAGGAGATCTTCGGTCTGGCCCGGCTGCTGCTCGAGCGCGCCGACGCGCTGCCGCGCGACCTGGAGGGCCGCCGCGTGGTGGTCTCCGCCGGCGGCACCCGTGAGGCGCTGGACCCGGTCCGCTTCCTGGGCAACCGGAGTTCGGGCAAGCAGGGCTACGCGATCGCCCGCCTGGCCGCCCAGCGTGGCGCTCAGGTGACGCTGATCGCGGGCAACACCATCGGCCTGGAGGCTCCGGCCGCCGTCGAGGTGGTGCACGTGACCTCCGCCGACCAGTTGAAGGTGGCCGTCGACAAGCACGCGCTCGGCGCGGACGCCGTCATCATGGCGGCCGCGGTCGCCGACTTCCGGCCGGTCAACGTCGCCGCGTCCAAAATCAAAAAGGGTGCGGGCGAACCGAATTCGATCGAGCTGGCCAAGACACCCGATATCCTTGCCGGGTTGGTACAGGCTCGTCGCGACGGGCACCTACCGGGCACCGCGATCGTCGGCTTCGCCGCCGAGACCGGGGACGAGCACGCCGACGTGCTCACCCACGCCCGGGCCAAACTGGCCCGCAAAGGCTGCGACCTGCTGGTCGTGAACGCCGTCGGGGAAGGGAAGGCCTTCGAGGTCGATACCAACGACGGCTGGTTGCTCGGTGCCGACGGCACCGAGATCGCCCTGGACCACGGGTCCAAGGCCCTATTGGCTAGCCGAGTGCTGGACGCACTCGGTCCCTTGCTCCGCTGAAGCCTCGGCACCGCAGGGTTCGGACGCTCGCCGCGCAGGTCGCGGCGGGTGTCCGAGTCGCAATGTGCTCGTCACGGTGGTGGATCGCCCCTGTGACGAACATATTGGAATAACCTGAGACAAAGGGTTGTGCGATGGCGCGGAGACGCTACTGTCGCCACCCGATACGAGAAACCCGTTGAGGGAGAGGGAACAACTGTGCGCACGTCTGGCAGCCGCCTATTCACCAGTGAGTCGGTGACCGAAGGTCATCCCGACAAGATCTGTGATGCCATCAGCGATTCCATCCTCGACGCGTTGCTCGCGGCCGATCCGCGCAGCCGGGTCGCGGTGGAGACCCTGGTGACCACCGGTCAGGTGCACGTGGCCGGTGAGGTCACCACCTCGGCCTACGCCGACATCCCGACCATCGTCCGCGAGAAGGTCCTGGAGATCGGATACGACTCCTCCGCAAAGGGTTTCGACGGCGCGTCCTGTGGCGTGAACGTCGCGATCGGCGCGCAGTCGCCCGATATCGCCCAGGGCGTGGACACCTCGCACGAGGCCCGCGTGGGCGGCGAGGACGACGAGATCGCCCGTCAGGGCGCGGGTGACCAGGGCCTGATGTTCGGGTACGCCACCGTCGAGACCCCGGAGCTGATGCCGCTGCCGATCTCGCTGGCGCACAAGCTGTCCCGGCGTCTGACCGAGGTCCGCAAGACCGGCGTGCTGCCGTACCTGCGGCCCGACGGCAAGACCCAGGTCACCATCGAGTACGACGGCGCCATCCCGAAGCGCCTCGACACCGTGGTCATCTCGACCCAGCACGCGGCCGATATCGACCTGGACAACCTGCTGGCCCCCGACATCCGCGAGAAGGTCGTCGACGCGGTCCTGTCCGAGCTGAAGCTCCCCAACCCGCTCGACACCTCCGACGTGCGCCTGCTGGTCAACCCGACCGGCAAGTTCGTGCTCGGCGGCCCGATGGGTGACGCGGGCCTGACCGGCCGCAAGATCATCGTCGACACCTACGGCGGCATGGCCCGCCACGGTGGCGGCGCCTTCTCCGGCAAGGACCCGTCGAAGGTCGACCGCTCGGCCGCGTACGCCATGCGCTGGGTCGCCAAGAACGTCGTCGCCGCCGGCCTGGCCGAGCGGGTCGAGGTGCAGGTCGCCTACGCCATCGGCAAGGCGGCCCCGGTCGGCCTGTTCGTCGAGACCTTCGGCACCGAGCAGATCGACCCGATCAAGATCTCCGACGCCATCGGTGAGGTCTTCGACCTGCGTCCCGGCGCGATCATCCGCGACCTGGACCTGCTGCGCCCGATCTACGCGCCGACCGCCGCCTACGGCCACTTCGGCCGCACGGATGTCGATCTGCCGTGGGAGCGCACCGACCGCGCGGAGAAGCTGCGCGCGGCCGCCGGGCTGTAATTGACCGGCACCCAACAGTTCTCGACGGGAGCGTCGGGCACGGAGACCCCCTCCGAGCCCGACGCTCCCGCCGTCGTTGGCGTGTCACGGCCCATCGCCCGGGTCCTGCCCCTGCTCGAACCCGCCCACCTGGACCGCGATTTCGACTATGTCGTCCCTCCTGAGCTGGATGAGATCGCCCAGCCGGGCGTCCGGGTCCGAGTTCGCTTCTCCGGCCGCCTCATCGACGGCTACCTCCTCGAACGCCTCGAAAGATCCGCCCACACCGGCAAACTCGTCCGCCTCGAACGCGTGGTCTCCAGCGAACAGGTCCTCACCCCCGAAATCCTGAAACTCGTCACCGCCGTAGCCGCCCGCTACGCCGGCACCCGAGCCGACGTCCTCCGCCTCGCCATCCCACCCCGCCACGCCAAGGTCGAAACCGAGGGCACCGAGAAGCCCGAAAAGCCCAAGCGCGCGTCGAAGAAGACCGCCGCCGCTGAACCGATGACCGACCTACCGGGTGCGGTCGACCAAGACTCTGTCCAGCCATCCGGTGCGGACAGTCCGGACGATGCACCCGCCGTGGCGGTCATCGCCGCACACGGAACCACTGACGACCCTGCCGCGCAGGCTGATCCGCGAGGCATCGAGGCCGCAGTGCCTGAATACGACACCGCGGAGCTCGGGCGCGCGCCCACGAGTGTGGTCTTCGGTGGCGCCCCGGGCTCTGAGGCGGTCGCCGATACCTCGTCTGCCGAAGACTCCGGGGTGGTCGGCACAGCGAGCACCGAGATCGCAGCCCATGCCTCGGGCGTGGCGGAAGGTCCCGCCGGAGAGCGCGATCAGACCACACCCGCGAGTGGAGCCGATCACGCCCCGGGGGGGTCGAACGGCGAGGCGCCGGAGGAGAGCGAGGCGGGGGCTCGGGTGACCGTCGCATCGGCCCAGTCGGTTGCCGAGGAGTTCCCCGGGTGGGGACGGTATGTGCACGGACATTCGTTCCTGGGCGCGTTGGCTGCCGGGCGGGGGCCGCGGGCGGGGTGGCAGGCGTTGCCGGGGGAGGATTGGGCGCGGCGGCTGGCGGAGTTGGCGGCGGTGACCGTGCGGGGCGGGCGCGGGGCGGTGATCATGGTGCCGGATCAGCGGGATCTGGATCGGGTGCTGGCGGAATGTGTTGCGCTGGTGGGGGAGTCGGCGGTGGGGCTGGCGGCGGGGCTGGGGCCGTCGGCGCGGTATCGGCGGTGGTTGTCGGTATTGCGGGGGCAGGCGAAGGTGGTGGTGGGGACCCGCAGTGCGGTGTTCTCGCCGGTGCGCGACCTCGGATTGATCGCGATCTGGGACGACGGGGACGATACGTTCGCCGAGCCGCGGTCGCCGTATCCGCACGCGCGGGAAGTGGCGATGCTGCGGGCGCACGAGACCGGGGCGGCGTTCGTGGCGGCCGGGTTCGCGCGCACGGCCGAGGTGCAGGCGATCGTCGAATCCGGGTGGGCGCATGACCTGCTCGCGGATCGGGCCGTGGTGCGGCAGGCCATGCCGCGCATCACCGCGCCCGGCGATACCGACGCCGCGCTGGAACGGGATCCGATCGCGCAGGCGATCCGGATTCCGGCGGTGGCGTTCATGGAGGCGCGCAAGGCGCTCAAAGCCGGTGGGGCCGTGCTGGTTCAGGTGCCGCGACGCGGCTACATCCCGGCTCTCTCGTGCGCGAAGTGCCGGACCCCCGCGCGCTGCCGCCACTGCAATGGGCCCCTCGCCCTGCCGGACAGCGCGCCCGCGTCACGTGGCGCATTGCGCACCGGGCGAGAAGGTGTCGCCGAGGCGCAGAGCCCGGCCTGCCGCTGGTGCGGAATCACCGAGGCCGCGTTCCGTTGCGGATCGTGTGGATCTCGAGCCCTGCGGGCGGTCGTGATCGGTGCTTCCCGCACCGCCGAGGAGCTGGGCCGCGCGTTTCCCGGTGTGCCCGTGCGTGGTTCGGGCGGCTCCTCGATCCTGAATGCGGTGCCGGAAGGAGCGCAGGTGGTGGTCTCCACCATCGGCGCGGAACCCCCGGTGCCCGGCGGCTACGCGGTCGCCATGCTCCTGGACGGCTGGGCCCTGCTCGGCCGCGCCGACCTGCGCGCCGCCGAGGACGCCCTGCGCCGCTGGATGTCGGCTGCCGCCCTGGTCCGCTCCGACGGCCGCGTCATCGTCATGGCCGACGCCGGTCTCCCCACCGTGCAGGCCCTGGTTCGCTGGGACCCGGTGTGGCACGCCGGTTTCGAGCTCGACCAGCGCGTCGAGGTCCGTTTCCCGCCCGCGGTCCGCTTCGCCGCCATCGACGGCACCTCCGACTCGATCGCCGAATTGCTCGGCGAGGCAAAGCTTCCCGGTGACGTCGAAGTTCTGGGCCCGGTCCCGCTGCCCCCGGGCGCTCGAAAGCCCTTCTCCTCCGGTGACTCTCCCGCCGAGGTGGAGCGCATGATCCTGCGCGCCGACCGCTCCGGCGGGGCAGCCCTCTCGCGCGCTCTCACCGCCGCCCAGGCCATCCGCAGCACCCACCGCTCCGATGCCCCCTTGCGCGTCCAGATCGACCCGATCGACATCGGCTGACCGACGACGAGATCAGGGAGTTGCCAGCTGATCGATCCCGGTCAGGGACCGGTGATTTCGTCGCGGGGGAGGGCGGCGAGTGCGGTGAGTGCGTTGAGGAAGCCTCGGCGGTCGGCGGCGGGCAGCTTGGCGAGCAGCCGATCCTCCTGCGCCTGGATCTCCGCCTGGGCCGCATCGCGCAGCCGGCGGCCCTCGGTGGTGAGCGCGAGCAGCCGGGCCCGGCGGTCGGCCGGATCGGGGCGACGTTCGATGAGCCCGCGCTCCTGGAGGTCGTCGAGCACGGCGATGATCCGCGTCTTGTCCGCCCCGATCTCCTGTGCCAGCACCCCCTGACCCCGTGCCGGACCTGCATCGAGATGCAGCAGTACGACATACGCCCACATGGTCAGCCCGTGCGCGGCCAGCACCGGTTGCTCGGCCGCCATGAGGGCGCGGCCCAGGGGGACGATCATCGCTGCGAGGTCCGGACGGTCTGTCATGCGGACCAGACTATGCGGCGAGCCGGTGCGGCCTGTCGATCGTGTCGCCCGCGCGGGTCAGGACGGCGTCCACGTCGAAGTCGTCCGCCTGCCAGGAGTCGAGGCCGATGCCGATCCGGCCGCGCCAGGCGCGCACGATCGCGGTGTGGACGGGCCAGCGCACGAAACGCCGCATGTCCCGTTCGGACTCCCACACCGAGATCGAGCCGCCCCGGAACTCCGCCGGCCGGCCCCACAGCCACAGCCCCACCGCGCCCTGCAGGACCGGCCAGGTCTTGCCCAATTCCAGACCGGCCGTATAGATCTCGCGCGCCTCGGCCTCCGAGTTCGCGAGGAAATCGGTCACGCTGACGAACACCGGACCCGGACGACGATCGTTCGGGCCGGGATTCCAGGGCATGAGCACGGTACCGTCGGAGAATGATTTCGTATGCATACGTATACGATAAGCTCATGCCTACGAAATACTCAATGGACGAAATCAGCGGAAGGCCGGGGCGACGCGCGCCGCCCATTGCGCGTACCCGGTCGCGGGCCGCCCGAGGACGCGCTCGACATCACCGCTGACCAGCTGCTCCTCGGGCGTCGGCTCGCCGAGAATGCTGAGGGTGTGGTCCGCGACGGATTCCGGCATGAAGCGCAGCATGTTGACCCTGGCCTCCGCCCGGCTGAGCTCCACGAACCGCAACGACTCCCCGAGCGCCGCCGCCAGCGCCGCCGCCTGATCGCGCGGAGTGACGAGTTCCGGTCCGGTCACGGTGTAGCTCTGCCCGTGATGGCCGTCCTGCGTCAACGCTGCCGCGGCCACCGCCGCGATATCGCCCGGATCCACCTGCGGCAGACCGACATCCCCGAAGGGCGCGGGAATCATCCGCTCGGCGCGGACCGGTTCGATCCAGGCGAACGTATTGGTGAAGAACCCGCCCGGCCGCAGCACCGTCCACTCCAGCTCCGACGCGGCCAGCGCCTGTTCGAAGGCCAGCGTCCGGGCGTATCCGTCACTGCCCGGCCGGGTCACCGCGCCCTGCGAGGAGAGGAACACCACGCGCCGGACACCCGCCGCAGCAACGGTTTCCAGCACCTCGGCGGGTGCGGGCCCCTCGACCAGCTGCGGTCCGGTGATGAGCAGGAACAGGCTGTCCGCACCTGTCACCGCCTCGGCCAGGCTGTCCAGATCCCCGATGTCGGCGCGGCGGTGTTCGGCGCCGTGGGGCAGGTCGATCGGCTTCTCGCCGCGCGAGACGGCGACCACCTTCTCACCGGCTTCCGCGAGTTCGCGCACGAGCGCGCTGCCGACGTTTCCGGTCGCTCCGGTTACCACGATCATCTGTCTCACTCCTGAGTTAGTTGGCTGACTAAATCGAACGATAGGCCACATGACCGGCCGTTGTCTATAGTTAGTCGTATGACTGACTCAGTGGTGCGGGCGACGGGGAAGCGCGAGCGGCTCTCGGATGCCGCCGCCAAGGTCTTCCACGAGCAAGGCGTGGAGAAGACGACCATCGCCGATATCGCGCGCGCGGCCGATGTGCCGGTCGGCAATGTGTACTACTACTTCAAGACCAAGGATCAGCTGGTCCAGGCTGCGATCGGCGCGCACGCGCGCACGGCTCAGGAGATCATCACCGCTCTGGGCGAGATCGACGCCCCCGCGGCGCGTTTGAAGGCGCTGGTGCGCGGCTGGGTCGAGCAGCGGGAGGTCGCCGCCCGGTTCGGTTGCCCCTCGGGCACTCTCGCCACCGAACTGGACAAGCGGGCGGACGGCCTCGACCGCGAGCTCGCCGCTGTCATGCGCGGTCTGCTGGAGTGGATCGACGCGCAGTTCGCGGCCATGGGGCGCAGTGACTCTCGTGAACTGGCGGTCGCCCTGCTGGCCGCCTATCAGGGGATTTCCCTGCTCACGAATACTTTCCGCGACCCGGCCATGATGGCGGCCGAGGGCGCTCGCCTGGAACGCTGGATCGACTCGCTGGCCCCGGCGACCTGAGCCGACGACCGCGGATCAGTTCAGTTGCGGCTGAACAGGTCTGACACTCCAGCGGCCCTCGTCGCGCAGAATCCGCACCGGATGGTCGAAGCAGGTGCTGATGTGGGCGGTGGTGATCACCTCGTCGACCGCGCCGGCGGCGACCGTGCGGCCATCGCGCAGCAACATGGCGTGGGTGGTGCCGGGCGGGAGTTCCTCCAGATGATGGGTCACCAGCACCGACGCCAGCTCCGGGTGGGAGCGTTGCAGCAGGTCGACGCGCTCCAGAAGTTGTTCGCGCCCGGCCAGATCCAGCCCGGTGGCCGGTTCGTCGAGCAACAGCAGGCGCGGGCTGGGCATGAGGGCACGGGCGATCAGGGTGCGGCCGCGCTGGCCCTGGGACAGGATCTGCCAGTCCGCGTCGCGGCGGTGCGACAGGCCCAGCAGATCGACCAGGCGGTCCGCCTCGGCCAGCTGTTCGGGGGAGGCCCGCCAGCGGGGGATCAGGGCGGCGGTATTGGTCGCACCGGTCAGCACGACCTCGCGCACGGTGAGTGCGCCACTGGGCACATGGCGCGGATCGACGTGCCCGATGCCGGCCCGCAGCGCACGCATGTCGACGCGCCCCAGCCGCTGCCCGAGCACCTCCACAGCGCCCTTGGTGGGATGTTCCAACGCGCCGAGCATGCGCAGCAGCGTGGTCTTGCCCGCGCCATTGGGGCCCAGCAGTGCCCAGTGCTCGCCGGCGCGCACGGTGAGCGAAACCCCTTGCAGGATAGTGTTTCCGCTCCGTACCACCGTCACGTCGTTCACGTTCAGCACCGGGTCCGTCATGTCCCGAGCCTAGCAAACTCCTCAGACAAGTTGAGGAGTAGGGTGAGCTTGACGGTTAGCTATGCGTTTGCTGTGTAGGGTGGCGGCATGGCGATCGACGCGGTGCTGTTCGACTTCTCCGGCACGCTCTTCCGATTCGACGACGCGGCGTTCCATGGCGCGCGCCTCACCGATGCCGGCGGCCGCCTGCTCGACAGTCATGAGATCGCCGAAATCATGCGCCGCATGACCGCCCCGGTCGGCCAATTCGTCGAGTTCGACGCCGAAGGTCAATACGCCTGGGAGAACCGGGATCTCGATCCCGCGCTGCACCGCCGCGCCTACCTCCAGGTGCTCGAGCAATCCGGCGTCCCCGCCGCACAGGCGATCCGGCTCTACGAACTCATGCGCGACGCCGGGGAGTGGACGCCCTACTCGGACACCGGTGAAGTGCTGCGCGCACTCCACGAGGCTGGTCTGCGCGTGGGTGTGGTCAGCAATATCGCCTTCGACATCCGCCCGGCCTTCGCCGACCGCGGCTGGCTCCGATATATCGATGAATTCGCGTTGTCGTACGAAGTCGGCGCCATGAAGCCGGATGCCCGCATCTTCGAGGCTGCCCTGGACGGCCTCGGCGTCGCTCCCGGTCGGGCCCTCATGGTCGGCGACAGCCTCGAGGCCGACGGTGGCGCCAAGGCCCTGGGCTGCGCGTTCGCCCTGGTCGACCCGCTGCCGACGGACGAGCGCGCGACCGGCCTGTGGGATGCGGTCCGCGCGCACGACCTCCTGACCCCATAACCTCCAAACTGGTCGGTTCGTGTTCCAGTTCACCCTTGCTGCGGATAGATTGTCGATATATCGTCGATAGCAGCAAATGCAACGACGAGCCTTGAAGGAGGCACGACCATGGAACACATGGACAACATCGAACGGGGCCGCGGCCCCTGGCGGCGACGCGGCGACGAGCAGCAGGGCCCCGAACATCCGCGGATGCGTCGAGGCGGGCCCCGCGGCCCGCGTGGTGAATTCGGCCCGCACCGCCACGGCCACGGCCGTGGATTCGGCCCGGACTTCGGTCCCGGCTTCGGCCCCGGTCCGCACTTCGGTCGCGGTCGCGGTCGCGGCGGACGTGGCCGGCGCGGCGATGTCCGCGCCGCCATCCTGCTCCTGCTGCAGGAGCAGCCCATGCACGGCTACGAGCTGATCCAGCAGATTCGCGAACGCAGCGAGGATGTCTGGCGTCCCAGCCCCGGCTCCATCTACCCCGCGCTGGCTCAGCTCGAGGACGAGGGCCTGGTGCTCATCGAGAAGGTGTCGGGTCGCAAGACGGCCAAGCTCACCGCGGCCGGAGTCGAGTACGTCGAGGCCAATCGCACCGATCTGGGCGACCCCTGGCAGGACGTCAAGGACGGCGTCGGTGATCAGGCCCTGGACCTGCGCGGACTGGTCGGTCAGCTGATGGGCGCGGTGGCCCAGGTGGCCGCCGTCGGCACCAAGGATCAGGCGGCCAAGGCGGCCGAGGTGCTCACCGAAGCTCGCCGTTCGCTGTACCGGATCCTCGCCGAGGACGACACACCCGAAAAGTGACGGGTCCGAATCACCGGAAACCACCGGGACTTTCGGCTCGAAACGGGCCAAGATCGTGACATGGGACAACAGCGCCCCATGCGATCTTGTGACATGGGACAAAAGAGGAACCGGACGCGCGGATTCTTGCGCCGCGCCGCGCCGGTGGGGGTAGTGGCGCTGGCGGCCGCCGTGATCGGTACGGCCGCCACCCCGTCGGGGACCTACGCGCACGCCGAACCGGCCGCCGCACCGGTCCTGCGGGTGCCTGCTCAGCAGGGGCCGCCGCAGACCGGGCATCTGGCGGCGGCCAAGTATCTGAAAGAGCATCCGGACGCTGCGCCCCAGGGCGCCAACGACTTCGGCTGCAAACCGACCGCCGAACACCCGCGGCCGGTGATCCTGGCCCACGGCACCGATTCCTCGGCCTACTCCGACTGGTCGGGCCTGAGTCCGCTGCTCGCCAAGGCCGGGATCTGCGTCTTCGCCCTGAATTACGGCGGCAAGCCCGGCAAGGACACCTTCGGCACCGAGGACGTGTGGGCCAGCTCCGCGCAGATCGGCGTCTTCGTCGACCAGGTGCTCGCCGCCACGGGGGCCACGCAGGTGGATCTGGTCGGTTTCTCCCAGGGCGCGAGCGTGACTCGCTACTGGATCAACAAACTCGGCGGCGCGCCCAAGGTCGGGCAGTGGATCGGTATGGCCTCGCCCAGTTACGGCGGGATCATGTACGGGTTGGTGCCGATCGCCGACGCGGTGCCGGGGATCTACAAACTCGTCGAGTTCGGTTCCTCGCTCGCCGCGGTCCAGCAGGCCGCGGGATCGCCGTTCATCACCGACCTCAACGCGGGTGGCGACACGGTGCCGGGTGTGAAATACACGACCATCGGCAGCCGGGTGGATGAGATGATCCAACCCAACACCAATATCGCCCTGCGCGGTCCGGGCGCGACCAATATCGTGCTGCAGGATCTGTGCGAGGCCGACCTGACCGGGCATTTCCACCTGGTCTACGACCCGTTCGCGCAACAGCTGGCGGTCAATCTGCTCGATCCCGGACACGCCGTGACACCGGCCTGCGTGCCGGTGCCGTTCGGCACCGGGATCAGCGATGTCGTGTTGGCGGCGCATTCCTGATCAGGGTGGTCACGGGCGTCCGTAAAATGAGACGACCGTATTCGTTCGCTATCGGGAGCTGCCCGTGACCATCCAGCCTGTCCGCCTGTTCGGCGATCCGATCCTGCGCGCCCGCGCGGCGGAGGTCGAGACGTTCGACCGGGAGGTGCGCCAGCTGGTCACCGACCTCATCGACACCATGTACGAGAGCGGGGGCGTCGGCATGGCCGCCCCGCAGATCGGGGTCGGGCTGCGGGTCTTCGTCTACGACACCGGCGACGCCCAGGGCCATCTGATCAACCCCGTCTTCGAGGTCGAGGGCGAGGAGACCCAGACCGGGCCCGAGGGCTGCCTGTCGATCCCGGGCGTCCGTTTCGACGTGACCCGGCCGATGACCGTGCTGGCGCGCGGTGTCGACCTGGAGGGCAAGCCGGTGGAGTTCCGGGCCGAAGGGCTGCTGGCGCGCTGCGTGCAGCACGAGACCGACCACCTCGACGGCGTGCTGTTCCTGCAGCGGCTGGAGTCGGCCTTCCGCAAGGAGGCCATGCGCACGATTCGCGAATCGTCTTGGTTCACACAGGGAATCACGGTGCTGCCCGCGTCCGAGATCGGCGGCGGTCGCCGCGCCTCGGCCGGTAGCCGGGAACGGAGCCGCTGATATGCGTCTGGTCTTCGCGGGAACCCCCGAACCGGCGGTGCCGTCGCTGCGGCGACTCATCGAATCCGAGCGGCACGAAGTGGTTGGGGTGGTGACCCGGCCGGACGCGGTGGCCGGGCGCGGCCGCAAGATCACCCGCTCGCCCATCGGGCAGCTGGCCGACGAACACGGGATTCCGGTGTTCACGCCGCGCAAGCCGTCCGAGCCCGAATTCATCGCCCAGCTCACCGAACTCGCGCCGGACTGCTGCCCGGTGGTGGCCTACGGCGCGCTGCTGCCCGAAACGGTGCTCGCGATTCCCCGGTTCGGCTGGATCAACCTGCACTTCTCGCTGTTGCCCGCCTGGCGCGGCGCGGCGCCGGTGCAGTCGGCGCTGCTGGCCGGTGACGAATACACCGGGGCGTCCACCTTCCTCATCGAGAAGGGTCTCGACACTGGGCCCGTCTTCGGCACCATGACCGAGAAGGTCGCGCCCGTCGACACCGCGGGCACCCTGCTCGAGCGTCTCGCCGACAGTGGCTCGGTACTGCTGGAATCCACTCTCGACGCCGTGGAAGACGGCACCGTGCAAGCGGTTCCGCAGCCGCTGGACGGCATCTCCTACGCCCCCAAGGTGGAACCGGAAGCGGGCCGTATCCGCTGGGACCAGCCGGCCCTCGCCATCTCCCGCCGTATCCGCGCGGTCACCCCCGCGCCCGGCGCCTTCACCGAGATCGACGGCAAACGCCTCAAACTCGGCCCGGTCGAGCTCGTGGAGGAAACCCTCCCGCCCCGCACCATCGACGTGCGCAAGTCGGGCGTCTTCATCGGCACCGCCACCACCGCGGTGCGCCTCACCCAGGTTCAGCCCCAGGGCAAGCGCATGATGCCCGCCCTGGACTGGGCCCGTGGCGCTCGTCTGGAACCGGGCACGGTGACCGAATGACCAACCCCGACAACAACCCTCCCCGCCGCCCCTTCCGCCGCTCCTCGGCCGGGGCGGCCGACGACTCGAACCCGACCCGCGGCTCCGACAGCGGCGACCGTCGCGCGGGCTACGGCCGTGGCGATCGCCCCGCCGGAGACCGTGATTCGGGCTCGAACCGCTCCTCCGGCGGCCTGCGCGGCCGCGAAGGCTACGGCCGGCGCGAGGGCGGCGGCCGTGGCGACACCGGAGATCGCGGTCGCACCGACGACCGCCGCGGCGGATATGGCGGCGGAGAACGCGATTCGGGATCGAATCGTCCGGGCGGAGGCCCGCGCGGACGCTCCTTCGGCGACGCCGGTCGCGACAGCTCCGGCGACCGCACCGGCGGCGAGCGGTCCGGTGGCGGACGTCGGAACGAGGACCAGCGCGGTGGATTCGCCGGCGACCGCGATTCGCGGTCCGGTGGGCGCTCATTCGGGGATGACCGGCGTGGTGCGTCCGGCGGCGGCCGGGGCGGCGACTCGTTCGGTGGCAAGCGTGGTGCAGGTGGCGGTGGACGGGGTAAGTCCTCCGACAGCGCGCGGGCTTCGCACGGCGACCGGGGTGGTAAGCGGGTAGACGCCGGTGCGCGGGGCGGCGAGCCCGGTGCCGCGGCGGCTCGGCGGGCGGAGAAGGCGGGGGCCGATCCGGTGCGGATCGTGGCGCGGGATGTGCTGCGGGCGGTGCGGGAGCGGGATGCCTACGCGAATCTGGTGCTGCCGGGATTGTTGCGGGAGCGGAAGATCAGCGGGCGGGACGCGGCGCTGGCGACCGAGTTGACTTATGGCGCCTCGCGGTCGGTGGGGTTGCTGGACGCGGTGATCGCCGACTGTGCGGGGCGGGCCGTCGAGGAGATCGATGGACCGCTGCTGGACGCGCTGCGGTTGGGCACGTATCAGTTGTTGCGGACCCGGATCGGGGCGCATGCGGCCGTCGACACGACGGTGGCATTGGTGCGGGCCGAGTACGGGCAGGGCCGGGCCGGGTTCGTGAACGCGGTGCTGCGGCGGGTGGCCGAGCGCACTCCGGAGGAATGGGTGGAGCGGCTCGCGCCGTCGGATCCGCTGGGGCACTTGGCGTTCGAGTTCGCGCATCCGGTGTGGATCGCGCAGGCGTTCGCGGACGCGCTCGGCGTGCGGGCGGGCGAGCTGCGCGACGTGCTCGAAGCGGACGACGCGCGGCCGCTGGTGCACCTGGTGGCGCGGCCCGGCGATATGACCGCCGAGGAGCTGGCGCTGATCACCGGCGGCGAGGAAGGCCGCTGGTCGCCGTACGCGGTGTACCTCGACGGCGGTGATCCGGCGAAGCTGGAACCGGTTCGCGAGGGCATGGCCGCGGTGCAGGACGAGGGCAGTCAGCTGGTGGCCCTGGCCGTCACCCGGGCGCCGCTCGAGGGTGAGGACGGCGGTCGCTGGCTGGACCTGTGCGCGGGTCCGGGCGGCAAGACCGCACTGCTGGCCTCGATCGCCGAGATCGACGGCTTCCGCGTCGATGCCGTCGAACCGGCCGAGCACCGTGCCGACCTGGTTCGCAAGGCAACTCGCGGCATGCCGGTCGACGTCCACGTCGCCGACGGCCGTGACTCGGGCCTGACCCCGGGCTTCGACCGCATCCTCGTGGACGCGCCCTGTACCGGTCTGGGCGCGCTGCGCCGCCGCCCGGAGGCCCGCTGGCGCCGCCAGCCCTCCGACGTCCGCGACCTGGTCACCTTGCAGCGTGAACTGCTCACCGCCGCATGGGATCTCGTCCGCCCGGGTGGCGTGGTGGTCTACTCGACCTGTTCTCCGCACCTGCCGGAGACGGTTTCGGTGGTGTCCGACATGGTCCGCCGCACTGGCGCCGAACAGCTCGACACCCGCGAGCTGCTCCCCGGCGTCCCGGAACTCGGCGACGGCCCTGGCGCCCAGCTGTGGCCGCACCGCCACGGCACCGACGCCATGTTCCTCGCGGCCCTGCGCAAACCGTTGGACGCGTAGCGACTCGAACGCCGAAAGCCCCTGCGGCGTGAACTACTCACCGCCACAGGGGCTTTCGCGTGTTTCGTGTGCAGGCTGGTCCGTCGAGATCCGACGCCCCGGTCGGCGGGGTCACTCGCGGGCGGACTGCTCCCGCAGGCGGGCCAGCGTCTTGGACAGGATGCGGGAGACGTGCATCTGCGAGATCCCCATCTGCTGGGCGATCTGCGTCTGGGTCATGGATTCGAAGAATCGCATGGTCAGGATGCGGCGTTCACGTTCCGGCAGACCGGCCAGCAGCGGGCGGATGGCGACGTACTCCTCGACGCGGTCGAATTGGGATTCCTCCTCGCCGAGGGTGTCGAGCAGTGAGGCCTCGGTGTCGCGGCCGACGGAGACGGCGTCGATGCTGCTGGGCTGGTAGGCGTTTCCGGCGATGACCGCCTGGGTGACCTCGTCGGCGTCGATGTCGAGCGCGGCGGCGATCTCCTTGGCGGTGGGGGAGCGCCCCAGCTGCTGGGAGAGCGCGTCGATGGCGGAGCCGATGCGCAGGTGGGTTTCCTTGACGCGCCGCGGCACCCGCATGGCCCAGGTGTTGTCGCGGAAGTAGCGCCGCACCTCGCCCATGATGGTGGGCACCGCGAAGGACAGGAAGTTCGAGCCGCGGGAGATGTCGAACCGGTCCACCGCGTGCACCAGCCCGACCCGCGCGACCTGGGTGAGGTCGTCGAAAGGCTCACCGCGGCCGCTGAATTTGCGGGCGATGTGGTCGGCCAGCGGGATGCACCGGTTGATCAGCTGTGAGCGCAGGGCGGCGCGTCGCGCGGATCCTGGTGCGGCGGCCGCGAGTTCCTCGAAGAGCAGCGCGACGTCGTCGTAGCCGGAGACGCTGCGCGCGACCTCCTCCGCCTCCTCGGCGTCGACGGTCTCCTCGGCGGCGTCCTCGGCCGGTTCTTCGGGTTCGGGGCTTTCGGGGGCTTCGGTGTCGGCGGTCGGATCCTCGGGCCGGGCCGCGTCGTCGGGGGATGAGAACACGTCTTCTCCGGTCACTACGCCTTCCCCCGGACCCGCCGGAACTCCACCGCCGTCGGGTATCCGGAGATGGCCGGATCGAAGGGTTCCTGGGTGGCGGTGACCTCGTCGGACAGGGTCCGCAGGACGTGCCAGCCGAAGCTGCGCTGGTCGGGTAGCCCTTCGGTGGCGGCGGTGCCGCGGACCCGCACGATCAGGTCGGACTCGCCGACGGTGAACAGACACTGCAGCGTGGAACCCGGGGCGGCGATGGCGATCAGGGTGGAGGCGGCCTCGTCGACGGCGAGTCGGATGTCGGCCACCTCGTCGAGGGTGAAATCGCTGAGCAGCACCAGGGTTTCGGCGAGTCCGCGCACGATGGGCAACTGGGATACGGAGGCGGCGACACCGATTTCGACCGGTGTGCCGCGCAACCCTTGTTCCGCCGAAATGTTGATCACCCTGTAGAGGCTACCCATTCCGGTGCGCGGCAATCAGCCATTCCCGTGACGCGGGACGCACTCGGTGGTGCCGATAGACTGCCGCGTGTGTGCACCTCTTCCTCCCCGTTCCAGCGTCCGGCCCCGATGATCGCCCCGTCCATCCTGTCCGCCGATTTCGCGAACCTCGCGGCCGAGCTGCGGGCGATCGAGGGCGCGGACTGGGTGCACGTCGATGTGATGGACAACCATTTCGTGCCCAACCTGACGATGGGCCCGCCGATTGTCGAGAGCCTGCTGAAGGTCACCGACATTCCGATGGACTGCCATCTGATGATCGAGGACCCGGAGCGCTGGGCCCCGTGGTACGCGGAGGCGGGCGCCTACAACGTCACCTTCCACGCCGAGGCGACCGACAACCCGATCGCGGTCGCCCGTGACATTCGCGCGGCCGGCGCCAAGGCCGGGCTCTCGGTGAAGCCGAACACCCCGATCGAGCCCTACCTCGAGATCCTGCGCGATTTCGACACCCTGCTGGTGATGAGCGTCGAACCCGGTTTCGGCGGACAGTCTTTCATCCCGCACGTGCTGGACAAGGCCCGTCAGGTGCGCCGCCTGGTGGACGCCGGTGAGCTGCGCCTGGTGGTGGAGATCGACGGCGGCATCAATATGGACACCATCGAGCAGGCCGCCGAGGCCGGAATCGACTGCTTCGTGGCGGGTTCCGCGGTGTACGGCACCCCGGACCCGGCCGCGACGGTGGAAGCCTTGCGGCAGCGGGTGATCGCGATCGAGGCGGCGTCGGCCCAGTAGCTCGCGGACGCCGCCGGGATCGGCGCTCAGTGCTCGAGCAGCGCTTCGATCACCGATTCCAGCGGCGGCACCGTGTCGGTGGTCTCCGGCGACCGGATCCAGGTGCGGTAGCCGGTGCGCTCGTCCTCGGCGGAGGGGAGCACGACCTGGGCGCCCGGGCAGGCGATGGTGGCGTAGAGCCGGAACAGGGCCGCGGTCACCGCGGTGCTGAGCGTCTCGGGCCGGGCGGGACCGGTGATGAAGGTCCAGCGCCGAGCCCGGGGGTGGTGCACCACCGGCCCGGTCAGATCGGCCTGGGTGAGTCGCTGGCGGACGCGTTCGCCGAGGTCGGCGGGCATGGTGACGGCCCCGTAACGACCGCCTATCTCCAGCAGGATGTGCCGTGATGTCGGATCGATCGATGCCGGCAGGTGAAATTCGCGTCGGTACTGCACGCAGCGAACTTCGAGTGTCGAATCGAGAAGCGTTGTCACGCCGCACCCCTGACTGTGCCGATTGTGTTGTGTGCCACCTGGATCCGACCCGCGCGGGGTCCAACCTTCCTTCGGTTCGTGTGCTGGCGTAGATCGTCACCCGGCCCGGCCGGCCGTGGACGCGTTGACCGTTCTGCTCTGAACTGCTCGCGGAGAGTTGAACTGTTGGAATCAGCTGCATAACAATCTTGCGACCATTTTTGCTGCCGCGCAAGATTCAGGTGTAAGCGAGTCGCGGATTGGGTACCTGCCAGCGTTGGGCCTGGTCAGGCCATGGATAAATCCACTCGATTCCGATCCTGCAATAGGGGATTCCGAGCAATTCGGGCAATTTACTGATCGCAAGTTGGCTTATGCCCGATTTCGTCCATCCACCGGTATCCAACGCTCCAGTGAACGAGGCCGCATGTCGCCTACGACCGCGCGTCGTTAGGCTGAGGGGGACGGCCGTCCGCGCGGGAATACCGCGTGCGGGGCGCGCTGTTGGCTCGAGCGAGTACGTAGTCGCGATCAGGGAGAGGTACGCATGTTCACAGGCATCGTCGAGGAGCTGGGCGAGATCGTCGCCACCGAGCGGCTGGACGATTCGGCGCGGCTGACCATCCGCGGCCCCCTGGTGACCTCCGATGCGGGACACGGTGATTCGATCGCCGTCAACGGCGTCTGCCTCACCGTGGTGGACCGCGAGGTCGTCGGCGACACGTTCACCGTCGATGTGATGGCCGAGACCCTGGACCGTTCCAGCATCGGCGCCCTGGCCGCGGGTTCCCGCGTGAACCTGGAGCGCGCCGCGGCGGTGAACAGCCGGCTGGGCGGCCACATCGTGCAGGGTCACGTGGACGGCACCGGCACCATCGTCTCGCGCACCCCGCACGAGAACTGGGAGGTCGTGCGAATCTCGTTGCCCGACAGCATTGCCCGTTACGTCGTGGAGAAGGGCTCGATCACCGTCGACGGCATCTCGCTGACCGTCTCCGGCATCGGCCTCGCCGAGGACGCCTTCGCCGACGGCAGCAAGGACTGGTTCGAGGTCTCGCTCATCCCCACCACCCGCGAGCTCACCACCCTGGGCACCGCCCCGGTCGGCACCGTCGTGAATCTCGAAGTCGACATCATCGCCAAGTACGTCGAGCGGCTCGTACAGCGCGGCTGACCGGACCCGCGACGCCGGAGGCGGCGCAATTCGGGCACTGCCTTACTGTAATGAGGCACCTAATTCGAGATGGAGCACAACAGACGTGACCAGGTTCGACACCGTAGAGCGCGCAGTCGCCGACATCGCCGCCGGTAAGGCGGTTGTCGTCGTCGACGACGAGGGCCGGGAGAACGAGGG
This sequence comes from Nocardia sp. NPDC005825, assembly GCF_040630175.1. Taxonomy (NCBI): domain Bacteria; kingdom Bacillati; phylum Actinomycetota; class Actinomycetes; order Mycobacteriales; family Nocardiaceae; genus Nocardia; species Nocardia sp. NPDC005825. The sequence goes on along the minus strand of NZ_JBEXXC010000001.1, from coordinate 710,390 downwards.
CGACCTCATCTTCGCGGCGGAGAAGGCGACACCCGAGCTGGTGGCCTTCATGATCCGCTACACCTCCGGTTACATCTGTGTGCCGCTCACCGGCGCGGACTGCGATCGCCTGGGCCTGCCGCCGATGTACGCGGTCAACCAGGACCGGCACGGCACCGCTTACACCGTCGCCGTCGATGCCCGCGAAGGCATCAGCACCGGTATCTCGGCCGCTGACCGCGCCACCACCATGCGCGTGCTGGCCGACCCCGCCGCCAAGTCCGACGATCTGACCCGTCCGGGGCACGTGGTTCCGTTGCGCGCCAAGGACGGTGGCGTGCTGCGCCGCCCCGGCCACACCGAGGCCGCCGTGGATCTGGCCCGCATGGCCGGGCTCAGCCCGGCCGGGGTCATCTGCGAGATCGTCAGCCAGAAGAACGAAGGCGATATGGCTCGCACCGACGAGCTGCGCGTCTTCGCCGACGAACACGATCTGGCGCTGATCTCGATCGCCGACATGATCGCCTGGCGGCGCCGCAACGAGAAGCACGTCAAGCAGGTGGCCGAGGCCAAGCTGCCCACCGAGTTCGGTGATTTCCGGGCCATCGGTTACGAGAGCGAGTACGACGACGCCGAGCACGTCGCCCTGGTGATGGGCGAAATCGGCGACGGCGCCGACGTGCTGGTGCGCGTGCACTCCGAATGCCTCACCGGCGACGCCTTCGGCTCGCTGCGCTGCGACTGCGGCCCGCAGCTCGACGCCGCCATGGAGCTGATCGCTCAGCAGGGCCGCGGCGTGCTGCTCTACATGCGCGGCCACGAGGGCCGCGGCATCGGCCTGCTGCACAAGTTGCAGGCCTACCAGCTGCAGGACGGCGGCGCGGACACGGTCGACGCCAACCTGGATCTGGGCCTGCCCGCCGACGCCCGCGACTACGGCATCGGCGCGCAGATCCTGGTCGACCTGGGCATCACCTCGATGCGGCTGCTCACCAACAACCCGGACAAGCGCGCCGGGATCGAGGGCTACGGTCTGAGCATCAGTGAGCGCGTGGCCATGCCGGTGCGCGCCAACAAGCACAATCTGCGGTACCTGCGCACCAAGCGGGATCGGATGGGCCACGATCTGGTCGGCCTGGAAGACCTGGACCTGGGCGAGACCGCGAACTGACAACCGAGAGGGCGGAACAACGATGAGCGGTACCGGCGTACCGGCTTTCGAGCTCGCCGATGCCAAGGACCTCAAGCTGGGGATCGTGGCCTCGCGCTGGCACACCACCATCTGCGACGCGCTGGTCGCGAACGCGGAGAAGACCGCCCGCGAGGCGGGCGTCGCCGACATCACCGTGGTCCGGGTCGCCGGCGCCATGGAGCTGCCCGTGGTGGCGCAGGCGCTGGCCCGCAGCCATGACGCGGTGGTCGCGCTCGGCGTCGTGATCCGCGGCGGCACACCGCATTTCGAGTACGTGTGCGATTCGGTGACCGCGGGCCTGACCCGGGTGTCGCTGGACGAGGGCACTCCGGTCGCCAATGGCGTGCTCACGGTGAACACCGAGGAGCAGGCGCTCGACCGTGCGGGCCTGCCGGGTTCGGCGGAGAACAAGGGCGAGCAGGCGGCCGCGGCCGCGCTGGACGCCGCGCTCACCCTGCGCGAACTCACCGCCTAGTCATGCCCGTCGTCCGGATCTGGAAGCGCGGCGGCTCCGAGGAGGAACCGCCGCGCCACCCCGCGACGACGGAAGGGCCTGCCGAGCACCCGACGCAGGCCGGTAGCGAGCAGCAGAAGCCGGAGTCCGAAGCACCCATGGCAGAGACGAAGCCCGACACCGCCGCGAACACCGACGGCGAGTGGGACCTCGAGGTCCGCCCGCACCGCGCCATCATCACCGTGCGGATCGTGGCCGCGGTGCTGGCCGCCGTCTTCATCTTCGGCGGCATCGTGCTGCGCCAGGGCTCCACCGGCGTCAACTTCCGGGTGTCCGATCAGCTGGGCTTGGCGGCGTTCGGCCTGGTGCTGGCCGCGGGCGTGCTGACCCTGACCCGGCCCCGGGTGCGGGTCGGCAAGCGTGGTGTCATGGTGCGCAATATCGTCGGCGACAGCGAGTTCGGGTGGCAGGACATCCGCGGGATCTCCTTCCCGGACAAGAAGTCCTGGGCGCGCCTGGAATTGGTGCACGACGAGTACGTGCCCATGATGGCCATCCGCTCCAACGACAAGATGCGCGCGGCCGAGGCCATGGACCGGTTCCGCGAACTCGGCGCGAAGTACACCGGCGAGAACAAGTAAGCCATCCGTCGCCGCGCCGTCGTGGCCGCGGCGGACGGATGGCTGTGCCTCGCCCGATCCGGTTCGGAATCAGTTCTCCGCGAAGGCCTTCTCGGTCTCCGGCCGTTGCGTGGGAACGGACTGCACCGCGCGCCGCACCGGGATCAGCACCGCGATCAGCGCGGCGACCAGGCATACGACGCTGCCGATCAGGAACACCGTGCGGAAGCCGTGCTCGGTCGGGATGCTGTGGCTGCCCATCTGCACACTCATCTGCGCCAGCACCGCGCCGACCACCGCGGCCGAGACCGAGGTGCCGATCGAGCGCATCAGCGTGTTGAAGCTGTTTGCGGCCGCGGTCTCCGACTGCGGCACCGCGCCCATGATGAGCGCGGGCATCGCGCCGTAGGCGAAGGCGACACCGGTGCTGCAGATGATGTTGACGACCACCAGGCCCCCGATGGAACCCATCAGCGGCAGGGCCACACCGTAACCGGCGGCCATGATCAGCGTGCCGGTGACCAGCGTGGTCTTCGGGCCGCGCGCCGCGGACAGCTTCGCGCCGATCGGCGAGATGAGCATCATCATGATGCCGCCGGTGGCCATCCACACGCCCATCATGACCATGGACTGGCCCAGGCCGTAGCCGAGCGACTCGGGCAGCTGCATGAGCTGGGGAAGGCTCAGCTGTAGCGCGTACAGGCCGACGCCGACCGCGATGCTGGCCAGGTTGGTGATCAGGACCTGCGGGCGGGCGGTGATCCGCAGATCGACCAGCGGTTCGGGCGAGCGCAGTTCCCACCAGCCCCACACCAGCAGCAGCACCAGGGCCGCGGCGAACAGTCCGAGGGTCGAGCCGCTGGTCCAGCCCCAGGCCGCGCCCTTCGACACCGGCAGCAGCAGGCACACCAGGGCCGCGCCGAGCAGGAGCGCGCCGGGAACGTCGAAGCGGCCCGACGGTCCTTCGGAGGCGCCTTCGGGGACGACCAGGACGATGAGCGCGGTGGCGATCGCCACGAGACCCGCTGCGGCCCAGAACATCACACGCCAGTTGCTGTACTCGGTGACCGCGGACGCGATCGGCAGGCCGAGCGCGCCGCCGATACCCAGCGACGAGCTGATCAGCGCGATGGCCGAACCGAGGCGCTCGGGCGGCATCACGTCGCGCAGCAGGGCGATGGCCAGCGGGATCGTGCCCACGCCCAGGCCCTGCAGCCCGCGTCCGATGATCATCGGGATCAGCGAGGTCGACACCGCGCACACGATCGAGCCCACCATGATCGGAATGGTCGAGGCGATGAGCATGCGGCGCTTGCCGTACATGTCGCCGAGCCGGCCCGCGACCGGCGTGGCCACGGCCGCGACCAGCAGGGTGATGGTGACGACCCACGACGCGTTCGACGCGGACGCGTGCAGGATTCGGGGCAGGTCACCCAGCAGCGGGACCACCAGGGTCTGCATCAGCGAGGCGACGACGCCGGTGTAGGCCAGCACCGCGAGGGTGCTGCCGGCGCGGGTTGGCTCCGGCGGGGCGCCGGCAGCCCGAGCAGCGGACTCGGGTCTGGTCATGGGGGTTCTCCTCATCGTCGATCTATGTGCACTATACACATCGAGTGCATGATGCATAATCGATGTCCGGCGCCCGTCACACGTAGGGTGTGGAGACCGCGGAAAGGACGGAATTGACCAAGCCCACCGAATTGCTCGAGTTCGAGACCATGCTGTTCGGCCGCTACAGCCTGATTCCGCGCAAAGGCGACAACGGCCTCGACCGCAGCGCCTATCTGCTACTCAGCCTGCTGCGCGGAGAGGGCCCGATGTCGATCGGTCAGCTCAGTGACACGCTGGGGCTGGACGCCTCCACCCTCAATCGGCAGACCGCCGCGCTCCTGCGCGCGGACCTGGCCGAACGCATCCCCGACCCCGACGGCGGCATCGCCCGCAAGTTCCGTGTCACCGCCGAAGGGGCCGCCCGGCTCGATGCCGAACGGGCACAGAGCCTTCGGCATCTCGACGAGATCCTGGCCGCCTGGTCCGACGAGGACGTGTCGGCGCTCGCGTCGTTGCTGGCCCGATTCAACGCCGATATCGAGAGCTACCGCGGTCGGCACTGGCCCCGTTCGTGAGGCTCGACCCGCCCGCGGTCGGGCGCGCCTGACGCCGCCTAGCGCGGGCCGCCGAGCACCGCGCCCTCGCGGCGGGGATCCGCACCGCCGATCCAGCCGTCGCCGTCGCGGACCAGCGCCGAGAGTCCGCTCGATTGCGGCGCCACCGACACCTGATCGCCGGACGCGCGCAGCTTCTGGACCAGGACGTCGTGATCGCCGTTGTCGGTGGCGTTCACCGCCGGATGCTCGCCGCCCACATTCGTGGTGGGCGTATTGGCCGCACCGAAGTCGATCATCGACACCGCCTGCTGCGGATTCAGCCCCCAATCCAGCATGGCGACCAGGGTTTTCACCACGAACTGGATGATCACCGCCCCGCCCGGCGACCCGGTGACATGGCTGAGCGCGCCGCGGCTGCCGTCGGGGGCGCGGTCGAACACCAGGGTCGGCGCCATGGAGCTGCGCGGTCGTTTGCCCGCGTCGATGCGGTTGGCGACCGGCGCGCCGTCCTTGTCCCGGGGTTCGGCGGAGAAGTCGGTGAGCTGGTTGTTGAGAATGAATCCGTCTACGAAATGGAAGGACCCGAACGCGGATTCGACCGTGGTGGTCATCGACGCCGCGTTGCCGTACTTGTCGACGATCGAGATGTGGCTGGTGCCGTGCTCGGGCTGTTGCGGCCCGTTGCCGACCGGGACCGGCCCGAAGTCGCCCGGCTGGGCGGTGCCCAGGCTCTTGCTCGGGTTGATGAGCGCGGCCCGCTGCTTCAGGTAGTTCGGGTCCAGCAGGGTCTGCGGTGAATTGCCCGGCAGCGGAACGAAATCCGAGTCGGCGATGTACTTGTCGCGGTCGGCGTAGGCCAGTCGCTCGGCCTCGGCGATCAGGTGCACGGCCTCGGCGGTGGGCTTGCCGCCGTCGCGTGCGGCGGTGCTGTCGCCGGACACGTCGGTCGGTTTCATCGCGGCCAGATCGAAATTCGACAGGATGCCCAGCGCCGACTCGACGGTGATGCCGCCCGAGGAGGGATTCGGCATGCCGCAGATCTCGTGGGTGCGATACGGCGAGCACACCGCGGTGCGCTTCTTGGCCTGGTACGACGACAGATCCGCGAGCGCCAGCAGGCCGGGGGTGCGGCCGCCGGAGGTGGTGGCGGTGGTGTCGACGATGTCGGCGGCGATGGCCCCGGTGTAGAAGGCGTTCGCGCCGTCGGCGGCGATGGCCGAGAGGGTCTTGGCGAAGGCCGGATTCACCAGTGTGGTGCCCGCCTGCTTCGGATTGCCGTCGGGGAGCAGGAAATACGCGCGGGCGCCGTCGTCGCGGGCCAGGTCCGCCGCGGACGCCGCGATCTGGGTGGCCATGCGCGGGGAGATCTTGAAGCCGTCGTCGGCGAGGTTCACCGCGGGGGTGAACAGATCGCGCCAGGGTTGCTTGCCGTGCTCGGTGTGCGCGAGTTCCAGCATGCGCAGCACGCCCGGCACGCCGATGGAGCGGCCGCTGGCGCGCGCGTTGGGTTGCGGCACAGTGTGATCGGTGGGGCTGATGTAGCGCAGGTAGTCCTCGGTGGCGGCCCGGGGCGCGGTCTCGCGGCCGTCGTAGGCGTCGACACTCTTGGTCGCGGCGTCGAAGTACATGAGGAACGCGCCGCCGCCGATGCCGGTGGCCTGCGGCTCCACCAGGTTCAGCACGGTCTGCGCCACGATCAGCGCGTCCGCGGCGGTGCCGCCGTCGCGCAGCACCCGGCAGGCGGCCTCGGTGGCGACGGGATTGGCGGTGGAGACCGCGAATCCGCCGGTGCGCACCGGCGTCATGCCGGTGCGGTAGCCGGTGGCGACCTCCGGATGCAGCGCCAGATTCGTTGCGCTCGGCCCGGCCGGAACGCCGGAGGTGACCGGAGTTCCGTTGGGGGACACCGTGCACGACGCGCTCTCGTTCGCCGATGACGAACAGGCGGTGAGCATTCCGATCGACAGCAGCAGGGCGGCAGCGCCGCTCCCGGTTCGTCGCAAGCGCCTCATGACCGGACTCTAGCCCCGTGAGCGCGCGGGGGCGGCGGTTTGACCGGTCTGCTCACCTCTGGATGATCAGCACTTCCAGGGCAATCGCCGATGAATTGGCTCGAATCGCTGCTCGAAGCATTGGAACCGACGGCGCTGACGCTGCCCGGAGCGCCGACATGGCGGTCAGCAAACGACAGGGTACTCTCGGACGGCCTCGTTTCACGATAGCGGAGGGTTAACCCGGCGTATGACCGAGATCCGGACAACTGCCACCAGCCTCAATGCCGAGGACAGCGGCTACCACAAAGCCCTGAAACCCCGGCAATTGCAGATGATCGCCATCGGTGGCGCCATCGGCACCGGCCTGTTCCTGGGCGCCGGCGGTCGCCTCGCCAATGCCGGGCCATCGCTGTTCCTGGTGTACCTGATCTGTGGCGCCTTCGTCTTCTTCATCCTGCGCGCGCTCGGCGAACTGGTGCTGCACCGCCCGTCCTCGGGTTCCTTCGTCTCCTATGCGCGCGAATTCTTCGGTGAGAAGGCCGCATTCGTGGCCGGGTGGATGTACTTCCTGAACTGGTCCATGACCGGCATCGTCGATACCACCGCGGTCGCCACCTATCTGCACTACTGGGGTCCCTTCCAGCCGGTCGCGCAATGGCTGTTGGCGCTGGGCGCGCTCGTCATCGTGCTCGGCATCAATCTGGCGTCGGTGAAGTGGTTCGGCGAGATGGAATTCTGGGCCGCCATGATCAAGGTGCTCGCCCTGGTCACCTTCCTGGTGGTCGGCACCGTCTTCTTCGCCGGACGGTTCGAGGTGGACGGCCAGGCCACCGGCTTCGGCATGATCTCCGCCGCGGGCGGCTGGTTCCCGACCGGCGTGCTGCCGCTGGTCACCGTCACCTCGGGCGTGGTGTTCGCCTATGCCGCGGTGGAAATGGTCGGCATCGCGGCGGGCGAGACCGAGAACCCGGCGAAGATCATGCCGCGCGCCATCAATTCGGTCATCCTGCGAATCGCGCTGTTCTATTGCGGCTCGGTGATTCTGTTGGCGCTGCTGCTGCCCTACACCGCCTACAAGGCGGGGGAGAGCCCGTTCGTCACCTTCTTCGCCAAACTCGGTGTCGCGCACATGGGCTCGATCATGAATTTCGTGGTGCTCACCGCGGCATTGTCGAGTTTGAACGCGGGCCTGTATTCGACCGGCCGAATTCTGCGTTCGATGGCGATGAACGGCAGCGCGCCGAAATTCACCGCGCGCATGTCGAGTGCGGGTGTTCCCTACGGCGGAATTCTGCTCACCAGCGCCATCGCGTTGTTCGGTATCTGGCTGAATTACATCGTGCCGTCGCAGGCGTTCGAAATCGTGCTGAATGTTGCCTCGCTGGGCATTCTGGCGTCCTGGGCGACCATCGTGCTGTGCCAGTTGAAGCTGTTCTACCTGGCGAAGCAGGGCCTGGCCGAGCGGCCCGCGTTCCGGATGTTCGGCGCCCCCTACACCGGGATCGCGACGCTGGTGTTCCTGGGATTGGTCCTGATCCTGATGGCTTTCGACCGGCCGGTCGGTACGTGGACGGTGGCCAGCCTGGTGATCATCGTGCCCGCGCTCGCCATCGGGTGGCGGATCGCCAGCCCGCGGGTGCTGGCCATCGCCAGGATGCGCGAGGGCTACACCGGGGAATTCCCTGTCCTTCCGCCGATCCCGATGGACGACAAGTAGTATCGGACCTGGTGTTATCGACGGCCGCACGCGAAATTGCGTGCGGCCGTTATGTGTTCGAGATCACTGTTTGTATATGCCGGCTATCCGCTGTGGCCATGGTCATAACTTCGTCGACAAGATTGTCCGCACTCTGAACATTTGGTTAGCGTCAGGTTCGGCGGGTTCGCAGGGGGCGCGCCACCAGGGGTTACTCGACGAGGAGTGCTGTGAGTTCGTACTCGGCTGTTGCCGACGAGGTGGAAATGACACCGGTAGGCACGGAAAACGGCGTTCCAGCCACATTTTTCGAGCGGGTGATCGACGGCGTGCGGGGGCTGCGCCGCGAGAGCGCGGACGCCGTTGTGCCCGCCAAGGTTCGTGAGACCCAGATCGCCGCGCTCGGCGCGACCGGCCTGGCCGTGCTGCACAGCCTGTTGTCCATTCCGGCCGGCTTCGACAGCGTGGCGGGCAGCATCGGCCACTTCTTCGCCGCCTGGGTCACCGGCGGTGTGGCCCTGTTGTTCGGCCTGCGGTCGCGCTGGATCTGGGTGACCGCGCTGGGCGTGTCCAGCCTGCAGGTCTTCCTGGGGGTGTTCACCCTGATGTCGGCCGAAATGCCCACGGGCGTCGGACCGTTCACCGTGCTCGGCGGCATCATGGTCTCGGGCATCGTGCTGGCGCTGCTGCTGCGCCGCGACTGCTACCGCTGGTTCGCCGTCGACTGACGATGGTTGCCGCCCACCGGAATCCGGTGGGCGGCAACCGAAGTCGTCACTTCAGGGTGCGGCCCAGGGCCCGTCCCGCGGCCCGGCCGGAGAAGATGCAGCCGCCCAGGAAGGTGCCTTCCAGCGCGTTGTAGCCGTGCACCCCGCCGCCGCCGAAACCGGCGACCTCGCCCGCGGCGTACAGCCCCGGGAACGGGGTGCCGTCGGGGCGGATGACCTGCGAGTCCAGATTGGTCTGCAGCCCGCCCAGGGTCTTGCGGGTCAGGATATTGAGCCGCACGCCGATCAGCGGGCCGTGCGCCGGATCGAGGATCTTGTGCGGCGTGGCCACCCGGCCGAGCTTGTCGCCCAGGTAGCGCCGAGCGTTGTTGACGGCCATGAGCTGGGCGTCCTTGCTGAACTTGTGCTCGACGTCGCGGTCGCGCGCCACGATCTGGCGTTCGATGTCGGCCGCGTCCAGTTGCGGGCCGCGCGAGATCTTGTTCATCCCCGCGATCAGTTCGGGCAGCGTATCCGCGACCACGAAGTCCACGCCGTGCTGCTTGAACGCCTCCACCGGTCCCGGCGCGCCCTTGGCCACCCGGCTCTTGAGCGTGAGCTTGAGGTCCTTGCCGGTGATATCGGGATTCTGCTCCGAGCCCGAGAGCGCGAACTCCTTCTCGATGATCGACTGGGTCAGGATGAACCACGAGTAGTCGTAGCCGGTGGCCAGGATCTGCTTCATGGTGGCATTGGTGTCGAAACCCGGGAAAGCCGGTGCGGTCATGCGCTTTCCGTTGGCGTCGAACCACAGCGACGACGGCCCGGGAATGATGCGGATGGCGTGATCGGGCCATACCGGATCCCAGTTGTGGATGCCCTCGGTGTAGTGCCACATGCGATCCCGGTTCACGATGCGACCGCCCGCGGCCTCGGTGATGCCGAGCATGCGGCCGTCGACGTACGCCGGGACGCCCGCGATCATGTGCTCCGGGCAGGGCCCGAGGCGCTCGGTGGGCCAATTGCGCCGCACCAGTTCGTGATTGTGGCCGATACCGCCGGAGGAGACGATCACCGCGGCGGCGCGCAGGTCGAACTCGTCGGTGACGGTGCGTGAGGACGCGACGCCGCGGTCCTCGGTGGCGGCCTCCAGCACGCTGCCGCGCACCCCGGTGACGGTGTCATCCTCCACGATCAGTTCGTCCACGCGATGCCGGAACGCGAATCCGACCTGCCCGCGCTGCTCGGCCTCGAGCACGGGTTCGAGGAATACGCGCACGACTTCGGGTCCGGTGCCCCAGGTGAGGTGGAAGCGCGGCACCGAATTGCCGTGCCCGTCGGCGGTTTCGCCGCCGCGCTCGGCCCAGCCGACCAGCGGCGTCACCCGCAGTCCGAGATCGTGCAGGTACTGGCGCTTCTCGGTGGCCGCGAACTCCACGTAGGCGCGCGCCCACTGCCGCGCCCAGTGGTCCTCGTCCTCGCGGTCGAAGCCGGCCGAGCCCAGCCAGTCCTGCATGGCCAGCTCGAGGCTGTCCTTGACGCCGAGCCGCCGTTGTTCGGGGCTGTCCACGAAGAACAGTCCGCCCAGCGACCAGAACGCCTGCCCGCCCAGGTTGGCGCGGTTCTCCTGATCCAGAATCAGGACTCGCTTACCCGCCTTGACCAGCTCGTGCGTGGCGACGAGACCGGCCAGACCGGCCCCGACCACGATGACATCCGGGTTCTCGATCATGCCCATTTCCTTGGTGTCGAAGTTCGATACACGAATGTATCCAACGAGGTCGCTGCTGTACAGGTGCTCGATACAGTTGTGTATCGGGCTGGGTTGTCGGTGGGTCGTGGCATGGTTCGAGTGTGCCGACATCGCCGACCGGATCCCTGTCACTTGCGGCGGCGCGCCGCATCGCACTCGCGGCCCAGGGGTTCGGGTCCGCCCGGCCCAGCGCGCCGCCCACCCGACGCACGGTCATGAAGGTCCTCGACAGCACCCGGCTGCTCCAGCTGGACTCGGTGTCGGCGGTGGTGCGGGCGCACTACGCGCCGGTGTTCAGCCGCATCGGGGCCTACGATCGGACCCTGCTCGACGATGCCGCGTGGGGGCACAGCGCGCGCAAGCCGCGGCAGCTGATCGAATACTGGGCGCACGAGGCGGCGCTGATCCCGGTGCGGGACTGGCCGCTGATGCGCTGGCGCATGGTGCAGTACCGGCACGGTCGCTGGAACGGCATGCGGCAAGTGCTGGAACGCAATCCGGGCCTGGCCGACGATGTGCTCGGCGTGGTCAAGGAGTACGGCCCCAGCACGGCGGGGGAGATCGAACGGCACCTGGAGCTGGATCGGCCACGGGCCAAGGACAATTGGGGCTGGAACTACAGCGACACCAAGGTGGTGTGCGAGGCGCTGTTCGCGGCCGGGGAGCTGACCGTGCCCCGCCGGGTCGGCTTCCAACGGCACTACGACCTCGCGGCGAGCGTCCTGCCCGCCGAGGTGGTTTCCCGCGAACCAGACGAGGCGGACGCGATCCGCGAGCTGGTGCGCCGCGCGGCCCGGGCGCACGGCGTGGGCACCGAGACCGATCTGCGCGACTACTACCGGCTCACCCGCCGCCAGACCGAACCCGCCATCGCCGATCTCCTCGATGCCGGGGAATTGGAGCAGGTCACCATGCGGGGCTGGGACAAGCCCGCCTACCTGCACGCCGAGGCCCGCACGCCCCGCCGCGTCGTCGGCGCGGCCCTGCTGTGCCCTTTCGATCCGCTGATCTTCTTCCGCGATCGCACCGAGCGGCTGTTCGACTTCCACTACCGCATCGAGATCTACACCCCGGAACACAAACGGGTGCACGGCTATTACGTCTTCCCGTTCCTGCTCGACGGCGAACTGGTCGCGCGGGTGGACCTGCGCGCCGAGCGCGCGAGCGGGCGGCTGCTGGTGCCGGCCGCCTTCGCCGAGCCGGGACGCGATCATACCCGGATCGCGGGGGCGCTGGCTTCCGCGCTGCGGGAGATGGCGGACTGGCTGGAACTGGACACCGTGGAGGTGGGCGAAAAGGGCGATCTCGCACCGCGTTTGCGGCGCGAGATCGCGTAGCGCTCCGGGAACGCCCGGATCGCCGATGGTTCAGAAGGGGCCGTCGGTCCAGGCGTTGAGCACGATGCCGTTCTTGCCCTCACCCTTGCACTCGATGGTCATGGGGATGAGTGGCCGGGGCGAGTCGCCCACGATGTAGGTGGGGGACTGGTAGCCGTTGCCGACCTGTCGGGCGCCCAGGCACTGCACCACGGCGGCGTACCAGGTGTCCGCGGGGCAGGTGAAGGTGGCGGTGTCGAGCGTCCGGTCGATGCGGCAGGGCGAATCGGCGTGGGCGGCCGGAGCCGATACCGCGATCAGGCCCGCCGCGCCGATGCCGAGTGCGGAACCGATCGCGAGCGACCGGCGGCGCGGGTGGAGATGGTGATGGTTCGTCATCGAACAAACTCCCTCGTATACGGACAGATCAAGCGAAACAGTTCATCCATACTGACTCGCGAGACCCGCCGCACCGCCGAAACTCGCGGAGATCGCTGTTCCGGCGTGGCGCGCTCGGTCAGGCGGCCTGCACGCCGACCGGGGAGTTCAGCACCGCCCCACCGCAGAACAGGGAGGGTGACCGGTATCCGGCGAGCACCCCGGACACCAGGATCGACGCGTCGTCCGACTCGGCCGTGGCGGGCACCGACACCGCTACCAGGGCGGCCGCGGCCAGGCAGACCGCGCCCACGATGGCGAGCGAGCGGCGGCGAGTGCGCAGACGGATCATGTGGGCTTCCCTCTCCTGATGATTGATCTTGTCCATACTTCGTCGCCGAGAGCGCCGCGGATGGGGTGTCGGAGGCACTGACTAACCTGGACCCGTGGCAGATCCCGCGACCTACCGGCCCGCCCCGGGCACCATCCCCGTCCAACCGGGTGTCTACAAGTTCCGGGACACGTTCGGCCAGGTCATCTATGTCGGCAAGGCGAAAAGCCTGCGCCAGCGGCTGAACTCGTACTTCGCCGATGTGGCCGGGCTGCATCCGCGCACCCGCCAGATGGTGACCACCGCCGCCGGTGTCGAGTGGACCGTGGTGTCCACCGAGGTGGAAGCGCTGCAGCTGGAATACAACTGGATCAAGGAATTCGATCCGCGCTTCAATGTCCGCTACCGCGACGACAAGTCGTACCCGGTGCTGGCGGTCAGCCTGAACGAGGAGTACCCCCGCGTCTTCGTCTACCGCGGCGCGCGCAAGAAGGGCGTCCGCTACTTCGGTCCGTACGCCCACGCCTGGGCCATCCGCGAGACCCTGGATCTGCTGCTGCGGGTGTTCCCGGTGCGCACCTGCTCGGCCGGAGTCTTCAAGCGGCACAGTCAGATCGGGCGGCCCTGCCTGCTCGGCTACATCGACAAGTGCTCCGCGCCGTGCATCGGCCGGGTGAGCGCGGCCGAGCACCGCGACATCGTGGACGACTTCTGCGACTTCCTCTCCGGCAAGACCGACCGCCTGGTCAAGCAGCTGGAACGCCGCATGCACGAGGCCGCCGACGAGCTCGACTTCGAGAACGCCGCCCGGCTGCGCGACGACGTGCAGGCGCTCAAGCGCGCGCTCGAGAAGCAGGCCGTGGTGCTGGGCACCGGCACCGACGCCGATGTCATCGATTTCGCCGTCGACGAGCTCGAGGCCGCGGTCCAGATCTTCCACGTCCGCGACGGGCGGGTGCGCGGTCAGCGCGGCTGGGTGGTCGACAAGTCCGGCGACGCCATCGACGCCGCGGCGGCCGGGGGCGAGCTGCCCGCGCTGGTCGAGCAGTTCCTGACCCAGTTCTACGGCGAGCAGACCTCGGTCGCCGCGCAGAGCGGTGACGAGCAACCGGGCGCGGTGGTTCCGCGCGAAGTGCTGGTCCCGGCCCTGCCCAACGATCACGAGCAGGTGCAGCAGTGGCTGTCGGGGCTGCGCGGGTCGGCGGTGCAGCTGCGGGTGCCCCAGCGCGGGGACAAGAAGGCCCTGGCCGAGACGGTGCAGCGCAATGCGCAGGAAGCCCTCGCCCAGCACAAGCTCAAACGCGCCGGTGACCTGACCGCGCGGTCGGCCGCGCTGCAGGAAATCCAGGACGCCCTGGACCTGGACAGCGCGCCGCTGCGCATCGAGTGCGTGGACATCTCCCATGTGCAGGGCACCGATGTGGTGGCCTCGCTGGTGGTGTTCGAGGACGGGCTGGCCCGCAAGTCCGAGTACCGGCACTACACGATCAAGGAGGCCGCCGGGGAGGGCCGCTCCGACGACGTCGGCAGCATCGCCGAGGTGACCCGCCGCCGCTTCGGCAAGCTGCGGCGCGAACTCGACGCCGCCGAGGCCGCCGAGCTCGAATCCGATTCCGAGGCAACCGAACCCGGGCTGCCCGGCATCGACCCGAAGACCGGCAAGCCGCGCCGCTTCTCCTATCCGCCCAACCTGTACGTGGTGGACGGCGGTGCGCCGCAGGTGAACGCGGCCGCGGAGGTGCTCGACGAGCTGGGCATCACCGATGTCGCGGTGATCGGCCTGGCCAAGCGCCTGGAAGAGGTGTGGGTGCCCAACGAGCCGGACCCGGTGATCATGCCGCGCACCAGTGAGGCGCTGTACCTGCTGCAGCGGGTGCGCGACGAGGCGCACCGCTTCGCCATCACCTTCCACCGCTCCAAGCGGTCGCGGCGGATGACGGCGTCGGCGCTGGATTCGGTGCCGGGGCTGGGGTCGACTCGCAAGACCGCGCTGGTGACGCATTTCGGATCGGTCGCCAAGCTCAAGGAGGCTACGGTGGAGCAGATCACCGAGGTCCCGGGCATCGGCGTGGCGACGGCCAGGGCGGTCCTGGAGGCGTTGCGCCAGCAGTAGAGCGTCGGCGTTTCGCGGCGCGTCGGACGGGGACCCACCGGGTAGAGTGCGACACGCCGAACGGGAAATTTGCGACACGCCGTGTGTGCTGGTCGGGAGCGGAAATCACAGCTGTGTTGCGCTCCCACCGCTCGCCTGCCGGGTTCGCGGGCGTCGGTGCAGGATGATCGAGGGAACTCCAGACACGAACCGGTAGGACATGACGCGCGTCGAAGACAGCACAGCTACTGCCGAGAACAACCCGGCAACCGAATCAGGCGAGTCCCAGCCGAATCCCCGCAAGGGGCGGCCCGGTTCCGAACCCGCTCCGGTCGAGGTGGTCATCGTGACCGGCCTGTCCGGCGCCGGCCGCGGCACCGCGGGCAAGGTGCTCGAGGACCTGGGTTACTACGTCGCCGACAATCTGCCGCCCGAACTGATCGGCCGGATGGTCGATCTGGGCCGATCCGCCGATCCGCCGATCCGCAAACTCGCGCTGGTCATGGACGTGCGCAACCGCTTCTTCACGGGGAATCTGTCCGCGGTGGTCGAACAGCTGCGGTCCGCCGGTGTGCGCACCCGCATCCTGTTCCTCGAGGCCTCCGACGACGTGCTGATCCGCCGCTTCGGCTTCGCGCGCCGCCGCCACCCGCTCCAGAGCGAGAGCGCCGACGGCACCCTGACCGCCGGCATCACCGCCGAACGCCGCCGTCTGGATCCGGTGAAGACCGCCGCGGACGTCGTCATCGACACCACCGCGCTGTCGATCCACCAGTTGCACCGCAAGCTCGAGGAGGTCTACGGCGGTGACGCCGCCGCAGTATTGCAGTTGACCGTGCAATCGTTCGGGTTCAAGTACGGAGTTCCGCTCGACGCCGACATGGTGTTCGATTTGCGTTTCCTGCCGAATCCACATTGGATTCCCGAACTCCGCGAAAAAACCGGGCAGGACGCCCCGGTCAGCGAGTATGTGTTGTCGCGCCCGGGCGCACAGGACTACCTGGGCACCGCGCACCATCTCGTCGACCTGACGACCGAGGGCTACCGCCAAGAGGGGAAGCGATACATGACCGTGGCAGTGGGCTGCACCGGCGGTAAACACCGCAGTGTGGCGATAGCGGAGGCGCTGGGTGACGCGTTGGCGGGCCATGCGGCGGACAGCGATTCGGGTGACGTCGTGCGCGTGGTCCACCGGGATCTGGGGCGGGAATGAGTGAGAGCACTTCCGGCCGCACCGCCAATCCCGCCTTCGTGGCGCTCGGCGGTGGGCACGGGCTGTACGCGACGCTGACCGCCGTGCGGCGGCTCACGCGCAAGATCACCGCGGTGGTCACTGTCGCCGACGACGGCGGCTCCTCGGGCCGCTTGCGGTCGGAGCTGGGCATGCTGCCGCCGGGCGACCTCCGAATGGCGTTGGTGGCCTTGGCCGAAGAGGCCGACGGGCACTGGGCGCGAACTTTGCAACACCGCTTCGGCGGCACCGGCGCGCTGGCCGGGCACTCGGTCGGCAATCTCATTCTGGCGGGCTTGACCGAGGAGCTGGGCGACCCCGTCGCGGCCCTCGACGAGGCCGGAAAGATTCTGCGGGTCACCGGAAGAGTGCTACCCATGTCACCGATCGCGCTGACCATCGAGGCGGATGTCTCTGGGCTGGAAGGCGATCCGCGGGTGAGTCGCTGCATCCGCGGTCAGGTGGCGGTGGCGACCACGCCGGGCAAGGTGCGCCGGGTGCGGCTGATCCCCTCGGATCCGCCCGCCAGCCCCGAGGCGACCTCGGCGATCGAGCACGCGGACGTGGTCGTGCTGGGCCCCGGGAGCTGGTTCACGAGCGTCATTCCGCACGTGCTGGTGCCGGATTTGCACGAAGCGCTGCTGCATACGCGGGCGCGGAAAGTGCTGGTGCTCAACCTCGCTGCCGAACCGGGCGAAACGGCCGGATTCTCCGCGGAACGGCACCTGCATGTATTGTCCCAGCACGCACCGGATTTCACAGTCGACCATGTTCTGGTGGACTCCGGTTCCGTACCCGAGGGTAGGGAACGCGAACATCTGGCAAGAGCTGCCGAACAGCTGCGTGCGCGAGTAACCTTCGCTGATGTCGCCGAGGCGGGGACGGACCGGCACCACCCCGGAAAGCTTGCCGCCGCACTGGATCAGGTGATCCGGCAACCTCGGCCGGAATCAGCAGGGCTTCGAGTCGAAGGACGGCATATGGGCCAACGTGTGCGGTCCGGGTTGGGTGGAAAGGAGCGCGTCTCGTGGCGATGACAGCGGAAGTGAAGGACGAGCTGAGCCGGCTCTCTGTATCACAGGTGAGCTCGCGCAAAGCGGAATTGTCCGCGCTACTGCGGTTCGCCGGTGGATTGCACATCGTCGGCGGTCGGGTGATCGTCGAAGCCGAAGTGGATATGGGTTCCATAGCGCGTCGGCTGCGTCGAGAGATCTTCGAGCTGTACGGGTACGGCTCGGACGTGCATGTCCTCGGCGCCGGAGGGCTCCGGAAAACCTCCCGGTATGTAGTGCGAGTTTCCAAGGAAGGCGAGGCGCTGGCGCGCCAGACCGGTTTGCTCGACGTGCGCGGCCGGCCGGTCCGGGGCCTGCCCGCGCAGGTCGTGGGCGGCAGCATCGGTGACGCCGAAGCGGCTTGGCGCGGGGCGTTTCTCGCGCACGGCTCGCTCACCGAGCCGGGCCGGTCCTCGGCGCTCGAGGTGAGTTGCCCCGGGCCGGAGGCGGCGCTCGCGCTCGTCGGCGCGGCTCGGCGCATGGGCATCTCGGCCAAGGCGCGCGAGGTGCGCGGCACCGATCGCGTCGTGGTGCGCGACGGTGAGGCCATCGGCGCCCTGCTCACCCGCATGGGTGCGCAGGACACGCGGCTCACCTGGGAGGAGCGGCGCATGCGCCGCGAGGTCCGGGCGACCGCGAACCGGCTGGCCAATTTCGACGACGCGAATCTGCGTCGGTCGGCGCGCGCGGCCGTGGCCGCCGCGGCCCGGGTGGAGCGGGCGCTCGAAATACTGAGCGACGATGTTCCCGACCACTTGGCCGCCGCGGGCAAGCTGCGGGTGCTGCACCGGCAGGCCTCGCTCGAGGAGCTGGGTCAGCTGGCGGATCCGCCCATGACGAAAGACGCTGTCGCGGGCCGGATCCGGCGACTGCTGTCGATGGCGGACCGGCGCGCCAAGGAACTCGGCGTGCCAGACACCGAAAGTGCCGTCACCGCAGAGCTGCTCGAAGAGGCATGATTCCGCTGCGGTGCCGCCTAAACTGAGGCCAACCGCACGGTGATTCCGTCCGGAAGCGTCGCAACCCCAACGGTTGCGGCGCTTCCGGTCGTCTGTGACGTATGTGAACGTTTCGGTAGTTCACCGTGGCGGGGGTGTGTCCGTGATGTTTCCGTTACAAGGCTAGGGTTAGCCCTGCAACGGAAACGATCCGCAAAGCTGAGGAGCGAAACGTGACTGTCCGGGTAGGTATCAACGGCTTCGGCCGCATCGGGCGAAACTTCTTCCGAGCCGTCGAGGCGCAGAAGGCCCTCGGCACCACCGACATCGAGATCGTGGCGGTCAATGACCTGACCGACAACAAGTCGCTGGCGACGCTGCTGAAGTACGACTCGATCCTCGGTCGCCTGCCGCAGGACGTTTCCCTGGACGGCGACGAGACCATCGTCGTCGGCGACCAGCGCATCACCGCGCTGGCCATCAAGGAGGGCCCCGCCGCCCTGCCGTGGGGCGACCTGGGTGTCGACGTGGTCGTCGAGTCCACCGGTATCTTCACCGACGCCACCAAGGCCAAGGGCCACCTGGCCGCCGGCGCCAAGAAGGTCATCATCTCCGCGCCCGCCAAGGGCGAGGACATCACCATCGTGATGGGCGTCAACGACGACAAGTACGACGGTTCGCAGAACATCATCTCGAACGCGTCCTGCACCACCAACTGCCTGGGCCCGATCGCCAAGGTGCTCAACGACTCCTTCGGCATCGAGCGTGGTCTGATGACCACCGTGCACGCCTACACCCAGGACCAGAACCTGCAGGACGGCCCGCACTCGGATCTGCGTCGCGCCCGCGCCGCCGCGCTGAACATCGTGCCCACCGGCACCGGCGCCGCCAAGGCCATCGGCCTGGTGCTGCCCGAGCTGCTCGGCAAGCTGAACGGTTACGCGCTGCGCGTGCCGGTTCCGACCGGTTCGCTCACCGATCTGACCGTCGACCTGGCGCGCGCCGCCTCGGTCGAGGAGATCAACGCCGCCATGAAGGCCGCCGCGGACGGCCCGATGAAGGGCATCCTGAAGTACAACGTCGACCCGATCGTCTCCTCCGACATCGTGACCGACCCGCACTCCTCCATCTACGACGCGCCGCTGACCCAGGTCATCGACAACCAGGTCAAGGTCGCCTCGTGGTACGACAACGAGTGGGGCTACTCCAACCGTCTCGCCGACCTCGTCGGCCTCGTCGGCAAGTCCCTGTAAGCGCCGATGACCATCAAGACTCTCCAGGATCTGCTGAACGAGGGCGTCGAGGGCCGGGGCGTGCTGGTGCGCTCGGACCTGAACGTGCCGCTCGACAACGGCGTCATCACCGACCCGGGCCGCATCATCGCGTCCGCGCCGACCATCAAGGCGCTGGCCGAGGCCGGCGCCAAGGTCGTGGTGACCGCGCATCTGGGCCGCCCCAAGGGTGAGCCGGACCCGAAGTTCTCCCTCGCCCCGGTCGCCGCGCGACTGGCCGAGGAGCTGGGCCGCAATGTCCAGCTGGCCGGTGACGTGGTGGGCCAGGACGCGCTCGCCCGTTCCGAGGGCCTCACCGACGGTGATGTCATGCTGCTCGAGAACATCCGTTTCGACGCGCGTGAGACCAGCAAGGACGATGCCGAGCGCACCAAGCTCGCCAACGCCCTGGTCGAACTGGTCGGCGACGACGGCGCTTTCGTGTCCGACGGTTTCGGTGTGGTGCACCGCAAGCAGGCGTCGGTCTACGACGTGGCCAAGCTGCTCCCGCACTACGCGGGCACGCTGGTCGCGGCCGAGACCGAGGTGCTGAAGAAGCTCACCGAGGATACGGCCCGCCCGTACGCGGTGGTGCTCGGCGGCTCCAAGGTCTCCGACAAGCTGGCGGTCATCGAGGCCCTCGCGCCGAAGGTCGACACGCTGGTCATCGGCGGCGGCATGTGCTTCACCTTCCTTGCCGCACAGGGCCTTTCGGTGGGCACCTCGCTGCTGCAGGAAGAGATGATCGACACCTGCAAGGACCTGCTCGACAAGTACGCCGACGTCATCCACCTGCCGGTGGACATCGTGGTGGCCGACAAGTTCGCCGCGGACGCGGAGTCGAAGACGGTGCCCGCCAACGAGATTCCGGACGGCTGGATGGGTCTGGACATCGGCCCCGACTCGGCCGCCCGCTTCGGCGCGCTGCTGACCGAGGCCAAGACGGTGTTCTGGAACGGCCCGATGGGCGTGTTCGAGTTCGAGAAGTTCTCGGCCGGTACCCGCGGTGTCGCCGAGGCGATCGCCACGGCCACCGCGAAGGGCGCGTTCACGGTCGTCGGCGGTGGCGACTCGGCCGCGGCGGTGCGCACCCTGGGTCTGCCCGACGACGGTTTCTCGCACATCTCCACCGGTGGCGGCGCGTCGCTGGAATACCTGGAGGGCAAGGAACTCCCCGGTCTCGCGGTTCTGGAGGACTGAGTCATGGCACGTAAGCCTTTGATCGCCGGCAACTGGAAGATGAACCTCAACCACCTCGAGGCCATCGCTCTGGTGCAGAAGATCGCATTCGCGTTGCCGGAGAAGTATTTCGACAAGGTCGACGTCACGGTGATCCCGCCGTTCGTGGACCTGCGCAGCGTGCAGACCCTGGTCGAGGGTGACCGTCTCCTGATCACCTACGGCGCTCAGGACGTGTCCACTCACAAAGAGGGCGCCTACACCGGCGAGATCAGCGGGTCCATGCTCGCCAAGCTGGGCTGCACCTTCGTCGTGGTGGGTCACTCCGAGCGGCGTCAGTACCACAACGAGGACGACGCCACCGTGCTGGCCAAGGCCAAGCAGGCGCTCGAGTACGGCATCACCCCGATCGTCTGCATCGGTGAGGGCCTGGGCGTCCGCGAGTCCAAGACCCACGTGGAGTACAACCTCGAGCAGCTGCGCGGTTCGCTCAAGGGCCTGACGGCGGAGGAGATCTCGAAGGTCGTCATCGCCTACGAGCCGGTCTGGGCCATCGGCACCGGCAAGGTCGCCACTCCGGCCGACGCGCAGGAAGTCTGCGGCGCCATCCGCAAGGAGCTCGCCGAACTGGCGAATCCCGAAGTGGCCGCGGGCGTCCGCGTCCTCTACGGCGGTTCGGTCAACGCCAAGAACGTCGGCGAACTGGTCGGCCAGGCCGACATCGACGGGGCCCTGGTGGGCGGCGCGTCGCTGAAGGGTGACGAGTTCGCCACCCTGTCGGCCATCGCCGCCGGCGGTCCGCTGCCGTAACGGTTTCCGTCGCACAAGGCCGGGCATCCCACGGATGCCCGGCCCTTGTCGGCAGAATGGCCGGTATGAGCGACTGGAATACGAACATCATCAATGAGTTCCGGGCCAATGAGGGCCGGGTGGGCGGGCCGTTCGAGGGCGCGCCGATGATCCTGATGCACCACCGCGGGCGCAAGAGCGGTCGTGAGCTGGTCACTCCGACCATGTACATGGCCGATGAGCAGGACCCCGCCGTGGTCTACGTGTTCGCGTCCAAGGCTGGCGCGCCGACGAATCCGGACTGGTACTACAACCTGGTCACCGCTGGGAAGGCGGAGGCCGAGATCGGCACCGAGACCTTCCCGGTCGCCGTCACCGAGGTGACCGGCGCGGACCGTGACCGGATCTACGCCGAGCAGGCCCGGCGATACCCGGGATTCGCGGAGTACGCGGAGAAAACGGCTGGGATCCGGACTATTCCGGTGATCGCGCTGCGTCGCGTCTGAGGTCGGTGGACCGGTCGGCCCCGGCCTCGGGTGAGGCCGGGGCTCGGCTCGCGGACGACCGGGCGCGTAGCGCGGCGGCGCGGTCGGCGAGGATGCGGTGACGGCGGGCGGTCATCGCGTCGGCGGGGGATGCGCCCGAGGTGAGGGCCCGGTGGACGGCGTGGGCGTCTTCGAGCGCGTCGCGGGCACCGACTCCGGCGGCAGGGGTGATGGCGTGGTCGGCGTCGCCGATCAGGAGAATCCGTTCGCCGGGTGATGCGGCGTCTTCGAGGGGGACGCTGCGGGCGTTGCTGACGTGGACGGAATCCGTGGCCGCCAGGAACGTATCCGCGAGGGCGCGGTTGGAGGGGCAGGCGGCGCGAATGCGGTCGGCCCATTCGGGCACCGGCCTGGTCCCGGACGCCTCACCGTTGTCGGGCAGGGGAGGGGCCACAATGCGAACGAACCACAGCGCCGCCGGATCGCCGGGCCGCCAGAGGTGGCCGAGGGTGCTGAAAACCATACCGGCGGAGTCTGTTTCGGCGAAGAAGTGCAGCGTGGCGGGCGCGGTCGGGAGTTCGACCGGCTCGGTGGTCATGCCGTACACGACGTTGTCGCCGGTGTAGACGGGAACGCGGGTGGGTTCGACTCGGGACCGGACCACCGAATCGATGCCGTCCGCTCCGATCAGTAGGTCATCTCCGATGTTGCCGGTGAGTGCGCTGGCGGTCATCTCCCGCCCGTAGTGTGTCCGCGCGCCGGACGACTCGACGAATCCGTGCAGGACGCGCATCAGCTTGTGGCGCAACCAGAATCGGTGGCCGCGACTGGGAGAGGCGCCGTGGCGGCCCGCGCTGTTGGCGTAGGAGAGGCCGCCGGTCAGCGGGTACGACCCTGCCATCAGCGCGTCGGTGTCGACGCCGAGGCCGATGAGAGCCTCATGACCGCGTCCGTCGATGAAGAGGAACGCCCCGGCGTCGGTGCGCGCGGACTGCTCGTAGAGCGTCACATCTGCGCCGTGCCGCCCGAGTGCGCCTGCCAGGGCCGAGCCCGCGATGCCCGCGCCGATGACGGTGACCATTCGAACCTCCTTTCAGCCGTCCATGATGCGGGGTCGCGCCGCATCAGGAACGCGAGTCCGGCCGAATCGCGGCATGTCACCGGCCGTGTCGCCACTACTTGCCGGGTTTGTCTGGATAGCCAGCGAAGGTGACTGTGAATCCACTCTTGACAGTAACTATCACAAAGGGAGATGCTGTCGATAACGGAAGGAGGTCTGCGGATGTCACTACGGGAGCGGCAACGGCGGCAGATCCGGGCCGAGATTCAGCGGGCGGCGTTCGAGCTGTTCGCGGCGCAGGGATTCGGCGAGGTGACCACCGAGCAGATCGCGGCCGCCGCGGGGGTGTCGGCCAGTACCTATTTCCGGCATGTGCGCAGCAAGGAGGACCTGCTGCTCGATCCCGTGCGCGAGGGCGGTGCCGGGATCGTGGCGCTGCTGGAGGAGCGGGTCGCGGGGGAGTCCGCGGATGTGGCGCTGGCGCAGTCGATTCTGACGCGCTCCACGACCCTGGCCGCGCAGGACCTGGAGCAGTGGCGGGCGGCGTTCCAGACCGCGCCGCATCTGCTGGAACGGGTCGCGCTGATCACTCCGGAACATCGGACTCGGTTGGTCGAGCTGGTCGCGGAGCGGATGGGGCGGGACGCGGGTCAGGACAGCACGCCGGGTCTGCTGGTGCATCTCATGCTGGCGGCGGCGGAGTTCGGATATCTGCAGTGGCTGCGGAATTCGGCGCATCCGGAGATGTCGCTGGCGGTGTGCGTCGAGGGCGCGCTCGACGCCGTGACGGGGGAGCGCTGGCGCGGCTGAAAAGCCTTGGCGTGTCAGTGAACAGCTTCGAACAGAACAATCAGGGTGAGGAACAATGCAGGACGACAAGACGACCGGCCAGAACTTCGATGTGATCGTGGTGGGATCCGGTGCGGCGGGTATGGCGGCGGCGCTGACCGCCGCGCGGCACGGGCTGTCGACGGTGATCGTCGAGAAGGCCGCCCACTGGGGTGGATCGACGGCGAGATCCGGTGGCGGCGTGTGGATTCCGGGCAACACGGCATTGCGGCGATCCGCTCCGGCCGATGACCTCGAGGCCGCGCGCGTCTATCTGAAGGACATCATCGGTCCGGGCGTGCCGCCCGAACGCATCGACACCTTCCTGGACCGCGGCGCGGAGGCGTTCGACTTCCTCGCCGCGCACTCGCCGCTGCGCATGCGGTGGGTGCCCGGCTATTCCGACTACTACCCGGAGGCTCCCGGGGGCCGCTCGCACGGCCGCTCGGTCGAGCCCGCGCCCTACAACGCCACCGGTCTGGGCACCGAATTGTCCACCCTGGAACCGGATTACGTGCGGGCCCCGAAGAACGTCGTGATCACCCAGGCCGAGTTCCGCCAGCTGCACCTGGGCCTGCGCAACCCGCGCAGCCCGCTGACCGGCGCTCGCGTCGCCGGCCGCTGGCTGGCGGCGACCGTGCTGCGCCGCCGAGTCCTCGCCCGCGGCCAGGCCCTGAGCGCCATGCTGCGCGCGGGTCTGCTGGCGGCGAATGTCCCGCTGTGGCTGGAGACGCCGCTGCTCGACCTGCGCACCGAGGACGGCCGGGTCACCGGCGCGGTGGTGCGCCGTGACGGCCGCGAACTGGTGCTGCCCGCCCGCCGCGGCGTCATCATCGCGGCGGGCGGTTTCGAGCACAACGAGGCCATGCGCAAGCAGTACCAGCGCGAACCCATCGGCACCGACTGGACCGTCGGCGCGAAGGCCAATACCGGCGACGGTATCCGCGCGGGCGAGAATGCCGGTGGCGCCGTCGAATTCATGTCCGACGCCTGGTGGGGCCCGTCCATCCCGCTGCCCCGCCTGCCCTGGTTCTGCCTGGCCGAACGCAATCTGCCCGGCAGCATCGTGGTCAACGACCGCGGCGAGCGGTTCATGAACGAGTGCCTGCCCTATGTGGAGGCCACGCACGAGATGTACGGCGGCGAGTACGGCCAGGGCGCGGGCCCGGGTGAGAACCTGCCCGCCTGGCTGATCTTCGACCAGCGCTACCGCAACCGCTACCAGTTCGCGGGCGTCCCGCCCCGGCAGTCGCTGCCGGGCCGCTGGTTCAAGTCGGGCGCGCTGACCCGTGCCGACTCGCTCCCCGAACTCGCCGAGAAGATCGGCATCCCGGTCGAGAACCTCCGCGCGACGGTGACCCGGTTCAACGAATTCGCCGCCACCGGAACCGATCCCGACTTCGGCCGCGGCAACAGCGCCTACGACAACTACTACGGCGACCCGCGCAACCGCCCGAACCCGAACCTCGGCGCACTGGAGACCGGCCCGTACTACGCCGCCAAGCTGGTTCCCGGCGACCTCGGCACCAAGGGCGGCCTGAGCGCCGACACCGCCGGCCGGGTCCTGCGCGCGGACGGTTCGGTGATCGAGGGCCTGTACGCGGCGGGCAATGCCAGCGCCCCCGTCATGGGCCACACCTACGCCGGCCCCGGCGCGACCATCGGCCCCGCCATCGTCTACGGCTACCTCGCCGCCCTGCACGCCGCGGGCAAGTAGCCGCCCGAGCGTCAGGCCGGCACCACGCCGCCGTCGAGCGTGAGAACGGCGGCGCGGGGCTGGCCGATCAGAGAGGCGAAAGCCTGTGCGATGTAGTCGGTTTCGGCGACGGGGCGCAACGGCGTCGCCAGCGCGGCGGTGAGCACACTTGGATGGCGCAGCTCGAAGACCGATGACGTGGCCCGCGGCAAATGGAATCCTCTGGTGGCCACGGGCGCCGATGTCGCCGAAGCGCACCGGCTGTGCGCGGATGCCTTACTGGGCATCGAATTGGCGCTGGCGGAAGTGGAGTTCACCGATTCGCGGCTGATTCACAAACTGCTGAAACACGAATTGGGTCGCTCGGTGACCCGGACTTTCGGCGGCTCCGCGCCCGCGTGCGCGAATCATGCCGTGGTGGCGCCGCAGTCGCGCTGGCGTCGGCGCGGCCCGGACCCGTGGGGTCCGCCGCCGGGCTACGGCGGATACGGCCCGGGGCCCGGCTATTACGGGCGCGCGCCGCGTCGCCGGAGCGGTTGCTGCCTGCCGTGCTGCGAGGGCTGTGTGTGCTGCGGCGAGGGTTGCTGCTGTTGTGGCGAGGGCTGTTGCTGCTGCGAGGAAACCTGCTGCGACTGCTGAGGTCGACGCCGGTGCGGTGAGCCGCCCCCACCGGGTGGGCGGCTCACCTCCCGCGTATCAGTGCGTCGAGCCCGAGGCGGAGCCGGTCGGGATGAAGCCGCCGATGCTGCCGGTGCTGAAGTTCGAGGAGCCGGACACGGTCGTGGTGGTGTCCATGCTCCAGGTGCCGCAGCCGCTGGTGAAGAAGCCGACGTCGGTGGACTTGATCTCGACGGTGGCCTTGCCGCCGACCGCGCCGCCGACCTCGATGGTGCCGCCGTTGCCGCCCGCGAGCGAGGACAGTCGCGCCCAGGCGCACGCCTGGGTCGCGGTCGTGGTCTTATAGACGCCGGGCTGGATGTCGATGCCGACCTTGAAGGTGGAGTCGGAGCCGATGACGGTGGCCAGCGACGCCTCCGCGGTGCCCGCGCCCGCGAGCAGGGCCGCGGCGGTGAGCGCCAGGCCGTTGGCCCAGAGTGCCTTGTTCATGGTGAAGTCCTCAGTGTGTGAAACGAGAGCGTTTCGCAGGGTAATGGGTTTCCCATTCGTCGGGAGGGTTTTCCGTAACCTGGCGTAAACGGCCATCGGCGAGATCTGGACATCGGCTCCCGCATACGGCCGGTGACACCGATAATGTGCTGTGTGGCAGGACAATTCGTTCCCATTCCCGATTGGTTCTCGCGTGACAATCAGGACTGCGGCATCGCCGTCGCCGACCTGAGCGGACAGGGCGCACTCGACATCGTGGTCCTCATGGTCGACGACCCCGCCGGCCAGAACAGCGGAAACTACCGCGTCGGTCACGCCCTCGCCGCCGACGGCACGGTCGGGGAGTGGGGACCCTGGCTGGCGGTACCCGACTGGTGGGGCTGGGAGAACCAGGGCGCGGGCATCGCCGTCGGCGACCTGAACGGCAATGGCCGACCCGACCTGGTGGTCTTTCTCGTCGACAATCCCGCCGGTCAGAACCAGGGCTACTACCGCGTCGGCCGTGACCTCGCCCCCGACGGCACCGTCACCGGCGGCTGGACCCCGTGGCAGCAGATCCCGGACTGGTACGGCTGGGAGAACCAGGGCGCCGACATCTGTCTGACCCGCATCGACGGCGAGCCGGTCCTGGTGGTGCTGACCGTCGACAATCCCGACGGCCAGAACAGCGGCCGATTCCGGCTGGCCAAGGGCCTGGCCGCGGACGGCTCGGTCGGGCAGTGGACGCCGTGGCTCGAGGTGCCCGACTGGTGGGGCTGGGAGAACCAGGGCGCGGGCCTCACCGTCGCCGACCTCGACGGCGACGGCCGCCCCGAGCTCATCGTCTTCACCGTCGACCACCCGCGCAACGGCAACGGCGGGCTGTACACCGTCGGCTGGGGCCTGGACGGGACCGGACACTGCGTCGACGGCTGGAGCCGCTGGTCGCGCGTACCCGACTGGGGTTTCGCCGCCAACCAGGGCGCGGCCGTCGCGCTGCTGCCCGGTGCGGGCGGGCTCCCGAAACTGGTGGTGGGCGCCATCGATCACCCCGCGGGCGGCAACTCCGGTTATCTGCGCGTCCTGGACCTCGACACCGACCTGGCCACCGCGGCCACCCAAGGCGCCTGGCGCATACTGGATTTCGGCACCGAGGTGAATCCGGTGCACGCGGCGCTGCTGCACACCGGCGACGTCCTGTTCTTCGCCGGATCCGGCAACGACCCGGACCGGCTCGATGCCCACGAGTTCCGCACCCGCGTCTGGCATTACCCGAATCCCGGCCTGGCCGCGCCCGCCACACCCATCGACCTGTTCTGTTCCGGTCAGGCGTACCTGCCGGACGGGCGGGTGCTGGCCGCGGGGGGAACCGGGCGGTACGACCCGTTCTTCGGCCTGCGCGACACCCTGATCTTCGATCCGGCGACGCTGGCGTGGACCGCGCAGCCCGATATGGATTACGGGCGTTGGTATCCCACCCTCACGGCGCTGAAAACCGGTGAGGTGGTCGCTGTTTCAGGACTCGGCGCGGACGGGTTCCTGTCGCAGACGCCGGAGCTGTTCGATCCCGAGAAGCTCACCTGGTCGACACTGCCGGTGCCCGGGCCGATCCCGATGTACGCGCATCTGGTGTTGCTCGCCGACGGCCGCATCTTCTACACCGGCGGGCAATACGGCACCAACAACGGGATGCGGCCCTCGATCTGGGATCCCGTGCTCGGTTCGGTCACCGAGGTACCCGGACTCTACGATCCCGAATCCCGCAGCCAGTCCACCAGCGTGCTGCTGCCGCCCGCGCAGGAACAGCGGGTCATGATCCTGGGCGGCGGCACCGTCGACGCGCACGGCCCCGGAATGGCATTGTCCGACACGCGCATCGCCGACCTGAGCGCCGCCGCACCCGCCTACCAGGCGGGTCCGCCCATGACCTACGCCCGCATGCACGTCTGCGCGGTGGTGCTGCCGGACCGCACCGTGCTGGTCACGGGCGGTTCGGCGATGGAGGAGATGGCCGACGCGGTCCCGCCCAGCGGGGAGATCTTCGACCCGGCCGCGGGAACCTGGACTCCGACCGCCCCGCAGCGGGTGGCGCGGCTGTACCACTCGGTGGCGCTGCTGACTCCCGACGGCAAAGTCGCGACGGCCGGATCGAATCCGCAGCGCAAGACCGAGGAGCTGCGCATCGAAGTGTTCTGGCCGCCCTACCTGTTCCGAGGCGCTCGACCCGAATTCGAGATGACCTCGGGCACCGTCGAATACGGGGCGACGCTGACGCTGACCACATCGGCCGACGTCCGCGAGGTGAGCCTGATGCATCCCACCGCGTGCACCCACTCCTGTGACAACAACCAGCGCCTGATCGATCTGCCGATCACCGCGACCGCGGCCGGCACGGTTTCGGTGGCCATGCCCTCGAATCCGGCATTGGCTCCGCCCGGCTGGTACCTCGTGGCGGTCGTGGACGCCGCCGGGGTTCCCTCGGTCGGCCGATGGCTGCAACTGGGGGTGGCCGCGCCTTCGCCCGTGTGACCGCGAACGGGGGCCGCCCGCACTACCGTGGAAGCATGACCGCGGAGTACGAGTACCTGCTCGTCAAAACCGATGGTGACACCATCACCATCACCATGAACCGGCCCGATCGGCGCAATGCGTTGTCCGCCGATCACCTGTCCGAACTGCTCGCGGCGTTCCGTGCGGCGGGGGAGACCGACGCGTCCGGCATCGTCCTGGCCGCGGCCGGGCCGGTGTTCAGCGCGGGCCATGATTTCGCTGATGTCGCCGCGCGGGACCTGCTCGGTGTTCGCGATCTGCTCACCCAGTGCCAGGAGGTCATGACCACCCTGGAAGAGGTCCCGCAGGTGGTGATCGCCCGGGTACACGGGCTGGCCACCGCGGCCGGATGTCAGCTCGTCGCCTCCTGCGACCTGGCCGTCGCCGCCGACTCCGCGGGCTTCGCGCTGCCCGGCGGCAAGGGCGGCTGGTTCTGCCATACCCCGGCTGTTCCCGTCGCGCGATCCATCGGCCGAAAGCGCTTGATGGAACTGGCCCTGACCGGCGATGTGATCGATGCTCGCACGGCCGTCGACTGGGGTTTGATCAATTACGCGGTCCCGGCCGCCGACCTCGATGCCGCGGTCGCCGACCTGCTCGGCCGGGCCACGCGGGGGAGTCGTGCCAGCAAGGCCCTGGGTAAGCGCACCCTCTACGCCCAGCTCGACCGCCCCCAAGCGGACGCGTACACCCTGGCGCGGGAAGTCATGGCTGCCGCCTCCCAATTGCCCGGCGCGAGTGAGGGAATGGCCGCCTTTCTGGAGAAGCGTTCGCCCGTCTGGCCCGATTGACGGGAGCATGCCGACCATCGAGCCGGGGCGTGTCGCGACTGGTTACAACATCCCAGTATCCGCATCTGTAGATATTGCAATCTAAACATGTATTGCAGGAATGTCGCGGCTGCCGCGAGACCCGGCATGGGTTCCGCGGGCAACCGCGGCTACGAGGATGCGCGCGAGCCGAATCGGGCTTCGAACGCCGTGCGGTTGGCCGAGGCGGGGGAGCGGTCCCAGACCGCGAAGACGACCTGTTCGAACGCGGCGCCGTGCACGCGCAGCGCGAGGTCGAAGGCTTCGGCGACGTCGTTCGGGTCATTGCGGAACACGCCGCAACCCCAGGCGCCGAGCACCAGTTCACGCACTCCGTGGTGGGCGGCGACAGCGAGTACGCGGGTGGCGCGTTCGGTGAGGAGGCCGCGCACGTCGACCGGGTGGCCCGAACGGTCCGCGAGCGCACCGGCATTCGGGGCGGGGGAGGTCAGGAAGGAGGTCGTGAACGGGTGCGGGTCGAGTTCGCCGCGGTCGTCCCGGATGACCGGCACCTCGGGCGCGTAGATGACCCGATGGCTGTAGCCGAGGTCGTCGGAGGCGCGGTGGGCCGCGTAGTAGCGGGGTGTCTCGAGCAGGCACCGGTAGAGCAGGGCGCTGCGGCAGAGATCCTCTTCCTGGGCGCGGGCGCCGCGAAGGTAGCCGCCGCCGGGGTTGCGGGCGGACGCGAAGTTGAGCACCGCCAGGCGTTTTCCACCGTCGGCGTGGATCCGGCGCGCGGCTTGGACGCTGCCTTCGCCGGTGACCTCGAGGCGCCCGGTGAACGGTCCGGCGACCGGCGTATAGAGGTCTTCTTCGGGCTCGTGGCAGACGGTCCAGGCGCGGGCCTCGGTCAGCGGGGTGCTGATGTCGACGAGGGTGCCGTCGCTGGTGCGGTAGGTGCCGAGAGCGGCGATCTGCTCGTTCTCGGTGGCGATTTGTCGTGGGCTGGTGGTCATTTCGCCGACACTACGGGCCGGTCCCGTAACCGTCATCCGAATTTTAGTCGCTAACACCAATACTGGTCGGTCCGGTGGGAGAATCGGGATTGTCGGGTCCGCCGCCTACGATGTGGCCATGACCGGCTCCCAGCGTTTGCGGATCGTCCCGTCGCAGTTCGCGGTGGATCATCTGCCGAATTCGACGTTTCCGGAGGACGACGAGTGGATCGCGCTGGTGCGAGCGCCGGAGGGGCTCACCGTGATTCGCGAGGCGCCGGCGTGGGCCGAGGGGGAGACCTGGAAAGGCTTCTACGGCATCGACGCCGGGAGTCTGAACTCGCCCGGCACGCTGGCCGCGCTGATCGGGCCGCTGGCGGATTCGTCGATCCCGGTGTTCGTGGCCTCCACGTTCCATGCCGATCTCATTCTGGTTCCGGCGCATCGGCTGGAGGAGGCGTCGGCGGCACTGCGGGACGCGGGGCACCGCCTGGCGGAGTGAGGGTGCGGCGTGGCGGACCCGGGCAACGGCAAATGTTGTGAGGACGGGCAGCCCACATTACTGTCTACGTACGTAGAACGTACGAATGGCGCGCCGAGGTGAGGAGACGTCGGACGTGAGTGCACGAGGCTTCGGCGATCTGGAAACCGTCATCATCGAACGGATCTGGGATCGCCCCGGGAAGACGACGGTTCGCGAGCTGTTCGACGAGCTGGCCGCCGAGCGCGACATCGCGTACACCACCGTCATGTCCACCATGGACAACCTGCACCGCAAGGGCTGGCTGGAGCGTGAGCGGGTCGGCAAGGCCTACCGCTACTGGGCCAGTCTCAGTCGCGAGGAGTACAGCGCCCGGCTCATGCGTGAGGCGCTGGGCAGTGGCGGCCGTTCGGAGTTGGTGCTCGCGCATTTCGTGGAGCAGATGAGCGCCGAGGAGTCCGAGGGGCTGCGCGCGGCGCTGCGGAAGTTCACGCGCGGCAAGCGCTGATCGCCGGGGGCCGGTGGTCCTTCCTGTCGTAGGCATGGCGCGAGTTCGGCGTGTCGGGTGTTTCGATGATGCGAACCCCATGCGTGTCCTGTTCTTTTGCTCCGCATTCGCCTCGCGCGGACGTGAACCCGGTCACCGGGTTGCTACGAACTACGTACGTAGATAGTAGATTGTTTCGGGAGCGTGTCAATCGGGTTCCGTGGCGATGACCTCGTACGGCGAACGCGACCGCTCGATCGGTGAAAGTGACGGCGGAACAGTCGAATTCGGGCAGGAGGTGGCGGCGTGGGCCGTGGCAGCGGTTCGGGCCGGTTCCTGTGGGGACTGCTGTTCGCCGTGCTGGTCCTGGTCGCCGCGATCACCGACTGTGCCGCCGGGGCGGGCGCCGACCATTCGCCCGGATTGAGCCATGCCCAGGCCGTCGGTGTCTCCCACGAGCCGGTGGGCGGCGAATCCGCACACTGTGACCCGCATGTGGAACACGCCATCCGCTCGGCCGCACCCGGCGAGGAGCATGCTCCGGAGTTCACCACCGAGCGGACGGCCTTCGAGATCGGTCTCGCGAGCCAGGGCGTCGCCACCGCCGTTCACGGTGTGCGCGGACCGCCAGGAGGTGCGGTCGGCGGCCGAATACTGCTGACGCGCTTGTGTATCGCCCGACGCTGATCGGTCAGCGGCAGGCCGGGGCTCATCGCCTACGGCCGGAGTCCGTTGCCGTGCACGTCATTCCGCCGCATATGGCGGTCCGATACCGAAAGCGACAGTCATGGACCGAGGTCTGCTCGATGAATTCGACATGCTCACCACCAGTTCCGGCGTGCCCGTACTGGCCCGCGAACCGCGCGCCCTGGTCGGCAATACGCCCGTGCTGTGGGTGGGCGAGCCCTTCGCGCCCGCCGGGCGCGGCTTCTGGGCCAAACTCGAAGGCCGCAATCCGGGCGGTATGAAGGACCGGCCCGCATTGCACATGGTGCGCCGCGCCCGCGAGCGCGGCGAGCTCGCGCCGGGTGCGCGAGTCATCGAATCCTCCAGCGGCACTCTGGGGCTGGGGTTGGCCCTGGCCGGGCTGGTGTACGGGCACCCGGTGACGGTGGTGACCGATCCCGGGCTGGAACCCATGGTCGCCCAGTTGCTCGCGGCCTACGGTGCGCGGGTGGACCTGGTGCGCGAACCGCATCCGGAGGGCGGTTGGCAGCAGGCGCGCCGCGATCGCGTGGCCGAACTGCTGGCGGCGGAGCCGGGTTCCTGGTGCCCCGACCAGTACAGCAATCCCGACAATGTGGACGCCTATGAGTCCCTCGCCCGGGAACTGATCGAGCAGCTCGGCGGCGTGGACGTGCTGGTGTGCGCCGTCGGCACCGGCGGGCACTCCGCCGGCATCGCCCGCGCCCTGCGCCGCACCAATCCCGCGTTGTCGCTGATCGGCGTGGACACCGTGGCCTCCACCATCTTCGGTCAGCAGGCCGGTCCCCGCCTCATGCGCGGGCTGGGCTCGAGCATCCATCCGCGCAATGTCGACTACGGCGCCTTCACCGAAATCCATTGGGTCGCACCGGCCGAATCGGTCTGGGCCTGCCGCACCCTGGCCTCGGGCTACCTGTCCAGCGGCGGCTGGAGCGTCGGCGCGGTCGCGCTGGTGGCCGGGTGGGCGGCCCGCACCCATCCAGAAGGCGCCCGCATCGCCGCCGTCTTCCCGGACGGTCCGCACCGCTACTTCGACACCGTCTACAACGATTCCTATTGCGCCGCACACGGCCTGCTTGACGCGGGTCAACCGGCGGATCCCGAGGTGATCGCCCATCCCCGCGAGCGGCAGGTCGAGCGCTGGACCCGCTGCACGACCGTCATCGACCCCCGCATACCCGACCACCCGCGTGACGCGACCCCGGGGCCGCGGTCGTGAGCGTCGTGGCGAAGTTCCGCGGGTTCGACCGGGCGGCCCAGCTGCTCATGGTCAACCAGTTCGGCATCAATCTCGGCTTCTACATGCTCATGCCCTATCTGGCCGGATACCTGTCCGGCCCGCTCGGGTTGGCGGCGTGGGCGGTCGGGCTGGTGCTGGGCGTGCGCAACTTCTCGCAGCAGGGCATGTTCCTGGTGGGCGGCACGCTGGCGGATCGGCTGGGGTACAAGCCGCTGATCGTGGCCGGATGTCTGTTGCGGACCGGGGGTTTCGCGCTGCTGGCGTTCGCCTCGGATCTGCCGAGCCTGATCATCGCCTCGGCGGCGACGGGTTTCGCGGGGGCGCTGTTCAATCCGGCGGTGCGCGCCTACCTCGCCGCCGAGGCGGGGGAGCGGCGGGTAGAGGCGTTCGCGGTGTTCAACGTCTTCTATCAGGCCGGGACGCTGGCGGGGCCGCTGGTCGGATTAGCGTTGCTGGCGTTGGATTTCCGGGTGACGGCGGCCGCGGCGGCGGTGGTGTTCGCGGCGCTCACCGTCGCCCAGTTGTTCGCGTTGCCCGCGCGCCGCGCGGCCGAGCCCGCGGTGCGCACCTCGGTGCTCGAGGATTGGCGCACGGTGGTGGCGAATCGCCGGTTCGTGGCGTTCGCGGTGGCCATGGTCGGCTCGTATGTGCTGTCGTTCCAGGTGTATCTCGCGCTGCCGTTGCAGGCGGAATTCCTGGCGGGGGCGCGGGCGCAGACGGTCACCTCGGCGTTGTTCGTGATCTCCGGTGTCGTGGCGGTCGCGGGGCAGTTGCGCATCACGGCGTGGTTCCGCGGCCGGTGGGGGACCGGGCGTGGTCTGGTGGTGGGGGTGGCATTGCTGGCGGTGTCGTTCCTGCCGTTGGCGATCGTGCCGTCGGGCGGCGTCTTCGGTGACGCCGTGGCGCTCGGCGCGCTGCTGCTGGCGGCGGCGGTGCTGGCGGTGGGGACGGCGGCGGTGTTCCCGTTCGAGATGGACACCGTGGTGTCGCTGTCGGGAAATCGGTTGGTGGCCACGCATTACGGCTTCTACAACACCGTGGTGGGCATCGGCATCCTGATCGGCAACCTGGCCACGGGCGCGCTGCTGGGCGCGGCGCACGCCGCGGGCGCGGAGTGGGCGGTCTGGCTGGGATTGGTGGTGATCGGCACGATCGCGGCGGTCGCGCTGGCGGTGCTGGACCGTGCGAGTCGCGAGCCCACGCCGGGCGGCCGGCATCGCAAACGGCCACCGCGTCGGATGCCCCCGAGCGGCCGGGTGATCGACTACCCGACCCAGCCGCTGCCGGCGCGACGCTGACATCGCCTGCGGTCAGGTCAGGCAGACCTCGATGCCGAGGACGGCCGCGATGAGCGCGGCCACCGGGATCAGCATGGCGGTCAGGGTCGCGGCCACGGCCGCGGTGCGCGAGTGGGAGCGGGCCAGCTCGGCCGGTTCGGACAGTCGCCGCACGCGTGCGCGCAGCACCGCGTGGGTGGTGTCGGACTGTTCGGGCAGCGCGGCCATGGTGAGCAGCGCTTGCAGGACCGTGTCGCGGCCGTGGATACGTGCGGCCGCGTCGTCGGCCAGCATTTCCAGCAGCCGCGCCACCTCGGCCGCGCCGATGGTGAACAGTCGGATCCGCGGCAGTACGGTCGCCAGGCCGCGGGTCAGGGTGAGCAGCAGGTGGTGGCGGCCGATCAGGTGGGCGCGCTCGTGGGACAGCACCGCTTCGAGGTGGTGGTCGTCGAGGGCGGTGAGCGCACCGCGGCTGACCACGATCGTATGGGGTTTGCCCGCAAGGCAATACGCGGCGGGTTGGTCCACGTCGATGATCACGGCGTCCAGTTCGGGGTGGTGGCGTCCGGCCAGGCGGGCCATGCGTGCGTGCTCGATCGTGCTGCGGCGCGATCGCCACAGCGTGGTGGCGAGCCGGAACGCCACCACCAGGCCCGCGAGCGCCGCGAAGAAGGACAGGACCAGCAGGCCCGTCTGCAGGTGCCGCCCGTAGTGGCCGACCGCCGCGTCGTGCAGGTGCAGCAGGCAGGTGTCGAGGAAGCGGGCCGGTAGCACCGAGATCTTGTGGGTGCCGATGTCGACCACGATGATGGTCACCGTCACCGTCCAGGCCAGCAGGGTCGAGATCATCACCGCCACCCACGCCGCGACCGCGATGCGCGGTGCGGCCCCCGACGCGCTGATCCGCCGAAGCACCCGGGGCGCGAGCACCGCGACCGCGAACCCGTACAGCAACAGGCAGACGGCGACACTCATCGGCCCACCCGCGATCGCGCGGCCCGCATCCGATCTCCTCCCGTGGAATCCGCCCGAGTGTAGGGGGCAAAACTGAGGACAGCCTTACTGTCGTGCACGAGTTTGCGAATCGTGTGCGGGTCGCCACCCGCCCCTTGCGTGGGACCCCGCGTCTACGGTATTACGTATCTACGTAGTTGATACGTAGATGGTCTGGGTGTCGTCCTCCGACGGCACCGGGACGCCGACCGGAACCGGCGTCGACCACGGGCGGGGCCGGGCTTCCAAGCGAGCAGGCCCGGCTCCGTCCGTGGTCACCGGGGCGCGGCCAGCAGGCTGCGCGCGGCCGCCTCGATCGCGTCCTCGTCCAGGAGCACCGACGCTGCCGCCGGGCCCAACGGCACGAAACTGTCGGTACTGGTCACCCGGGCGAGCCTGCCCTCGAATCCGGCGTCCAGCAGCGCCGCGCACACCGCCTCGGAAACGCCTCCGCTGCGGCGGGTTTCGTCGGCGATCAGCACCCGTCCGGTGGCGCGGGCATGGTCGAGCAGATCCCGCACCGGCAGCGGGGCCAGCCAGCGCAGGTCCAGCACCCGGGCGTGAATGTCGTGCTCGGCCAGTCGCCGCGCCACCCGCAGGCTCATCGGCACTCCATTGCCGAAACTCACGATGGTCAGATGCGTGCCCGTGCCGTGTACCCGGGCCCGGCCGATCTCGGCATGGGGCACACCGGAAATCGGCGCCAGCCAGCCGCCGTCGCCGTCGAGATACAGGTCGCGGGTGTGATAGAGCGCGATCGGTTCGACGAACACGCACACCCGGCCGTCCACCCGCGCCGCCGCCACACACGTGCGCAGCAGGGCCGCGGCGTCGTCGGCGCGCGACGGCACCGCCAGCACGAGACCGGGGATATCCCGCAGCGCGGCAAGGGAATTGTCATTGTGGAAGTGGCCGCCGAACCCCTTCTGATACCCCAGGCCCGCGATGCGCACCACCACCGGATTGCGATAGCGGCCGCCGGAGAAGAACGACAACGTCGCCGCCTCCCCGCGCAGCTGGTCCTCGGCATTGTGGACATAGGCGAGGTACTGGATCTCGGGGATCGGGACGAACCCGGCCAGGCCCGCGCCCAGCGCGGTGCCCAGCACGCTCTGCTCGTCGAGCAGGGTGTCGAAAACCCGTCGTGCGCCGAAACGTTGCTGCAAGCCCTTGGTGACGCCGTACACCCCGCCCTTGCGGCCCACGTCCTCGCCGAACACCAGCACGTCGGGGTCGCGGGCGAGCAGATGCGCCAGGGTCTGATTCACCGCCTGGGCCAGGGTGAGCGGGTCCCCGTTCTCGGGGCTTTCGGTGCCGCGCAGAGCGTCGGCGCGGACCGCCGCGGGATGGGCGGGGGCCAAGGGGGCCACTACCTCGGCGGCCGAGCCCAATTTCGGTTCGTGCCAGGCACTGTCGGCGGCCTTGGCGACCTGTTCGGCGATCTCGTCGTAGCGGGCCAGGATCGCGTCCGGGGTCGCCACCCCGGCGGTGACCAGCAGCCGGGCGGTCGCGGCCACCGGGTCGCGGCGCAGATCGGCGGCCATGTCGGCCGGACGCCGGTAGGCCGATTCGACATCGGAGCCCGCGTGGCCGAGCAGCCGCACCGTGCGCAGCTGCAGGAAGGCCGGTTCGCGGTGGGCGCGAACATGATCGGCGGCCGCGGTCGCCGCCGCCAGCGCCGCGGGCAGGTCCGTGCCGTCGGCGTCGAAGTACGCCAGTCCGGGGCGGGAGCCGTAGGCCTGCTCGATCCAGGTGCGCGGGGTGGGCACGCTGATGCCCAGGCCGTTGTCCTCGCACACGAACAGGATCGGCATGGCCACGCCCTGGTGGGCGGTGTGGATCGCGGTATTGATCGCGCCCGCCGCGGTCGAGTGATTGGCCGAGGCGTCGCCGAAACTGCACACCACCACCGCGTCCGTGGGCCATTCGGTGCGCAGCCCCAGCTGGGCGGCGCGCCCCAGCGCGAAGGCCAGCCCGACCGCGCGCGGCAGATGCGAGGCGATGGTGGAGGTCTGCGGGATGATGTGGGCGGGCTGGCTGCCGAAAACCTTGTGCCGCCCACCGGAAATCGGGTCCGCGGCCGCCGCGGTCACGCCCAGTAGGACGTCGCGGATCGGGTCCAGGCCCGGCACCTGCCGGGTGCGGTACACGAAGAACGCGCCCGAGCGATAGTGCAGCAGCGCCGGATCGGTGACCCGCAGCGCCGCCGCGACCGCGGCGTTGCCCTCGTGCCCGGCCGATCCGATGCTGTAGTAGCCGTGCCCGTCGCGGCCCAGCCGCCGCGCGGCCAGATCCAGGTGCCGGGAGGTGGCCTGGGCGTCGAACAGCGCCAGGGCGAGCTCACCGGTGAGCCCGGCGGCGCCGATCGATTCCCCCTGCGCGCGAGCCGGTCCCGGCGTCGCCGCGGCGACCTCCGCGCGAAACCACTGATCCAGATCCGCTTCGCGATCGTTGATGACGCCCTCCCATATGCCCGATACATCGAGTACGCCGGGGAATCAGCGTAGAGGTGAAGCGGCGCTGCCTGCGGCAACATCCGATCCCACGGCCGGTCCGTCCAGCCTGCCGCGAATCGGCGCGGCCGGGGACCATTTCGCGGAGATGTCGCCGGACGGCGGGGAGGGGACCGCCCGGCGACATCTTCCCGCTACTTGCTCGAGCCGGTACCGCCGAGCAGGGAGCCGAGGCTGCCCGTCCCGCTGCCGGTATCGACCCCGCCCGCGGCGGCGCCCACCACGACCGAGGCCCGGTCCGAGGACGCGTTCACGGTGCCCTGACCGGAGTACTCGGCGGTCAGCGTGCGCTGGCCCGCGGTGGCCGGGGTCCACTGGATGGTGGCGGTGCCGTCACCGGAGACCTGCGCGGTGCCGACCACGGTGTTGCCGTCCTTGAAAGTGACGCTGCCCCCGGCGGTTCCGGGCTTCACCGTCGCGGTCACCGCCACCGCCTTGCCGACCTGCGCGCCCGAGACCGGGGACAGGGTGGTGGTGGAGTCGGTGTTCTGAACCGGGGCCTCGGCCACGGTGACCTGGGTGGTCGTGGTCGAGCCGGTGACGCCGTCACGGCCGGAGAAGGTCGCGCTCAGGGTGTGCGCGCCCGCGGTGGCCGGGGTCCACTGGTAGGCGGCGGTGCCGTCGTTGCCGACCGGGACGACGGCGAGCGAGGCGTCGCCGTCCTTGATCTCGACGGTGC
Organism: Nocardia sp. NPDC005825; assembly: GCF_040630175.1. Lineage (NCBI taxonomy): Bacteria > Bacillati > Actinomycetota > Actinomycetes > Mycobacteriales > Nocardiaceae > Nocardia > Nocardia sp. NPDC005825. The sequence goes on along the minus strand of NZ_JBEXXC010000001.1, from coordinate 671,486 downwards.
CGCCCGCCGCGGCCGGGTTCACCGTCGCGGTCAGCGTGGTCGCCTTGCCGACCTGCGCGCCGGAACCCGCGGCCAGGCTGACCGTCGAGGTCGCGTTCTGCTCGGAGACCTGCGCGGTGACATTCGCCGACTTCGAGCCGTTGGCCGCGGCCGTGCCCGCGTACTGGGCGGAGAGGGTGTGATCGCCCTTCACCGTGGGCGTCCACTGGAAGGTCGCGGTGCCGGCACCGCCCAGCGCACCGGAACCGATCTTGGTCGCGCCGTCGTAGAAGTCGACCGGATCGCCCTGCGCGCCACCGGTCACGGTCGCGGTCAGGGTGGTCGCCACGCCGACGCGCGCGCCCGTGACCGCGGCCAGGGTGGTGGTCGTGGCGTTCTTGCCGACCGTGATCGAGGGACCCTTGGTGCCGTAGTTGCCCGACCCGAGCGACCCGCCGTAATCCATGCCGCCGGCCAGCGCCACGCCGCGGGCGCAGTTGGGCCCGACCTTGTACTGCACGGTGAGCACGGGGTTCTGGTGGAAGCCCGGGCGGTTCTGGACCACCCAGTCGGTGACCCCGAACGACACCCGCACGAACCCGGTCCCATTGCCCTCGTCGGCGGTCACCTCGGGGTTGGCGAACGGGTGGTCGCCGTCGTTGCCGGTCATCTTGGTCGAGCCCGGCACATAGGTCAGGCAGGCCGCGTGGCGGTCCTTGATGTTGTAGATGAATTCGTCGACCCAGCTGGTGCGATCGAATTTGGTGGTGACCGTGACGATGTCGCCCTCGGCGGGCGTGGAGTTGCTGACGGTCCGGGTGAACTGCGAGGAGCCGTCGCTCCAGGTGATGGTCCCCGCGTCCGCCTGGGCCACGCCGGCGCCGAACAGCGCCAGCGCGCCCGCCGCCGTGGTGGTCGCCGCGCAGGCGGCCACGCCGCGGGCGGTAACTCTGTGTGCCATGGATTTCCTAGTGTTCGATGGGTGAATGAACATTAGGGTCGCCGGGGCACGGAGTTGAAACACTAAAAAATGGTTGTTTCACAACGTTCTGTTGTTGGTCGGAGATGCATAGAAAACCCTGTTGCGCAGGGTTTTCCGGCAATGGCACGAACCGTCAGTGCGGCCACAAATCCTTGCCCATGAGATCCGCGATCAAGGCCGCGATATTCCAGGCGTCGTCCCCGCCGCGATGATGCGTCCCCTTCAACGGCAGACCCGCCAGCCGCAGCGCACCGGCCATGCCGTAGCGGCGTTTGGTCTCGTGCGCCGCGGAGAACGCCAGCTTGGCATTGGTGTGCGCGCTGCCGAACGGATAACGCACGCCCGTCCCCCGGCATTGCGCCGTGAACTGTTTGCGGTCGTAATCGCCCCAACTGGCCCACGGCCGGGAATCGGCGTGGAATTCGGTGCGCAGCAGTTCACACGCTTCCGCGAAAGTAATGCCCGTGCTCACCTGTTCGGGCGTGAGCGTGGTCAGGCTCGTGCAGAATTCACTCACCGTGGAATGCTCGGGCCGCACCAGAATGCTGTGCTTGCTCACCCGTTCCCCGGTGACGGTATCGAGCACGCACAGCCCGATTTCGATGATCTCGCTGGGTTGTCCCGGCGGATTGGGCCCCTCCCAGCAGGTGGCCTCCACATCCACCACATTCAGGAATCTGGTTGTCGTCATGGAATCGGACGCTAGCGCGCCGATACCGTCCGGCGACAATGATTTTCGCTCGGACCGGGCCCTACTCGGCGCGCAACTCGATTCCGGTGTCGTTGCCCGCATTGCGCAAGGTCAGCACGTCGGAATCGATGGTGGCCTTGACCTTTCCGTTCAGCGCCTCCAGCACCTGCTGCTCGACCTCCATGACCTCGGGGGCGCACATCATGCGGGTGGTGGCGATGGAGAAGGTGACGTCCTCGCCGTCGATCGCGGCGGTGCCGGTCATCTGATTGCAGCCCGCGTTGCCGGAGACCTTGCCGTCGGGGGTGATGGTCAGCGTGGGGCGGACCTCGTCGAGGGTGACCGAACGGATCTTGGCCTGCGTGCGCAGCAGGCTGGTCACGATCCAGGTGGTGCCGACCAGCGGCTTGTCGGGGTGGGCGACCTTGCGGTCGAGCATGGTCACGGTGGAGCCGCTGCCCTTCACGGTGAGCGTGTCACCGGACAGGGTCCAGGTGGGCTGGGAACGCAACAGCGAGTTCTGCCATTCGTCCGCGCCCGCCAGCTCGCCGGGGCACGCCATCAACGTCGACGACAGCTCGCCGACCTGCAGCGTATTGCCCTGCAGGTCGACCGAACCAGTGGCGGTATTGCAGCCCGAGGACGCCGAGACCCGGCCCTCGGTGAAGGTCAGCGTCAACGGCCCGCCGCCCGGGATCGGGGTCCCCGACACCGCCGTCGAGACGAATGTGCGACCGGCCGGCGAGGCGGGCGCGATGTCGTTTCCGCCGCCGTCCGAGGAGCATCCGGCGGCGGCCAGGGCGGTCAGTGCGAGCAGGATCGAAACCCGGGGTGCTGGCATGAGCCCGATCGTACGGCCGCTACACCGGCATCCCGAGCGCCGACGCGAGGGTCTGCCCGATCGTGTTCACGAACGCGCCGACCGCACCCGGATCCAGGATGCCGGAATACACATCGCGGTTGTGGCAGCCCTGCGGCGCGGGAACACCATGGAGACGGTCATCGAGCCACAGCGCCGCGCTCGCGGTATTCGACACCGCCGCGATGCCGTGCTCGCTGAACAGATCGCGCGTGTACTGCACGCGGGCGCTCGGGTCGTGGCAGTAAATGTCATACGTATTGTCGACCGCGTTGAGCGGCATCACCTCGTCGAAAGTGCCCTCATAGATGTAGAGCGGAGCGATCGGCGTCCCGCGCCGGCCCAGACTCAGCTCGTCGAGCACCGGCTGCACCTCCGGCGCCAGCATCGGATCACCGGGATAGTCGAACAGGCCCTTGATGTTCACGAACGGGAACGCCGCGAATTGCAGCGCCACGCACTGGTTCTCGTGCACCAGCCGAGTGGCCTTGCCCAGCGGGTTCATGTGGTCGGCGATGAAGCGATCCACCTGCGGATACTCCCGCGCCACCCCGAACAGCCCGCCCAGCACCGCGCCGCCGAAGCTCGAGGTGCCGTTGTTGTAGTCGATGGCCGCGCGGATATCGGCCATCAGGCCGCCCGCCGCCGCTCCCGCCAGTGCGAGTTCGGGCGCGTAGGCGGGCTGCAACTCCGCGGCATGCGCGGTCGGGATCGCGCCACCCGAGTAGCCCCACAACGCGACTCGCGTGTCGGTGCCCGGCAGACCGGCCGGATCGAAACGCTCCGCGGCGCGAATCCCGTCGAGCGTGATCCGCCCGCCCAGCGGGCCCACCGCGTACGCGGCGTTCGGGCCCTCGTGATCGGGGATCACCACCGCGTGCCCGAGCTGCAACATGGCCTGCACCTCCACGAATTCGGCTTCCATCACCGGATTCAGCGGATTGGGCAGGGCACCCGTCCGCAGGGTGTAGGAGGGTGCGCAGTTGATCGACAGGGAGTCCTCGGCCATCTGGAACGAGACCAGCCCGCGCTGCCCGCTCGGCGCGGGCCGCTGCGGCACGACCACCGTCGCCACCGCCGCGATCGGCTCGCCGCGGGTGTTCGTGCTGCGATAGGACAGCTGCCAGGCATCGGCATGCAGCGGCAGCAGCCACACATTGGCGAGGGTGACCTGCCGCGCCGCCAGGATCTCCCCGGGCTCCGCGGCCGCCACCCGCGCCGGATCCGGTTGGTAGAAGCCCGGATCCAGATAGGGCGGCGCGGGCGGGATCGGGAACGGCAGGTTCGGCTGCACCGGCACCGGATCGGCGCCCGCCGTCACCGCCGGGCAGAACGCCACGGTCATCCCCGCCGCGATCGCCGCACACACTCGCGCGATCGTCCTGGTCCCCGTCATATCGCACTCCTCCACGCCGCTGCGGCGGCCGCGTACCCACCCGCCCAAGAAAGGGAGTGGATATTTCCTAAGTTGCGCGGCGACCATATGCCGCCTGCGGCGAATGTGTCAACGGTCACCCCGGGCCGGATGTTTGCTACCCGTGTTCACGGGGCAGGATGGGGTGTCGTGAGCGAAGTTTCCCGCCCGCGGCGCACCCAGCAGGAGCGCCGGGCAGCCACCGTGGCCAAGCTGGTGGACGCCACCATCGCGGCCATCGGTGAGGTCGGCTACCAGCGCACCACCGTGCAGGAGATCTGCGGCCGCGCCGGACTATCGGCCGGGGCCATGTTCCGTCAGTTCGACACCCGCCTGGACCTGATCGTCCGCACCGCCGAGGAGATCTTCGCCCGCCAGCTCATCGGCTACCGCGTCACCATGGAACAGCTTGGCGCCCAGGACAATCCGATCGACGTGGCGCTGCGGTTCCTGCGCCAGGCACAGCAGTCCAACCTCACCCACGCGCTGCGTGAGATCTTCCTGGCCGCCCGCTCCGACACCGAACTGCGCGACCGCATCGCGCCCATCGCCGAGAACTACTACCGCGAGATCGTGGCGGCCCTCGAACACAGCGGGGTCCTCGCCGACTTCCCCGCCGACCTGCGCGAACCCATCTTCTTCATGATGCTGCACCTGTTCTCCGGCGAGGCCGTGGTGCGAGGGGTGTACCAGCGACCCGATCTCGATGTCACCGTGCTGCGTCTGGTCGAGGACATGCTGGCGGTTTACTCCCGGCACACCGCGCCGCCGAGTTGACCTTGCCGCTACGTCAACTCCTACCGTCGACCCCATGAGCGACCACCCCGCCATCGACCGCACCATCTACCCCATGCCCATGTTCGCGACCTTCCAGGTGCGCGACATCGCCGCCACGACGGCGTTCTACGAGGCCGCCGGATTCATCGCGCTGGCAACCATTCCCGGTGACGACGGCACGCCCGCGGTCGTGCACCTGCGGCGTATGAAATACCAGGACCTGCTGCTGGTCCCGGGCGAACCCGCACCCGGGAGCGCCACGGTCAGCTTCTCCGCGGGCGAACAGGACATCGCCGAGCTGGCGAACACCCTGCGCGCACGCGCGTTTCCCGGCACCGCGGTGGCGGGCCCCACCGACACCGCGTGGTTCACCACCGACATCACCCTCACCGACCCCGACGGCAACCGCGTCATCATCACCGCACCGCGCCTGGCCGAACTCGACCAGGCCAAGGAATGGGCGGCGACCTTCGATGGCGACTGGGTCGGCAAGCAGTAGCGACGAGACCGGAGGCCCTCATGGAGTGACGATTCAGCAGCTGGCCGACAGCGCCGGCATCACCAGCCGCACCCTGCGCCACTACGACGACATCGGCCTCCTGTCTCCCGCCCGAGTCGGCCACAACGGCTACCGCTACTACGACGCCGACTCCGTCGCCCGCCTCCAACGCATCCTGCTCCTGCGCGAACTCGGCCTGAGCCTGCCCGTCATCGCCGAAATCCTCGACCGCGCAACCGATGACGTGGACGCCGACCACGCCGAGGACACCGCCCTGCTCACCCACCTTCGTCTCCTGGAAGCCGAACGGGCCCGCATCGACGACCGAATCCGGGCCCTCCGCCACACCCTCGACACCCGCGCAGGCGCCGAGGGGTCGACGCAGATGATGCTCGAAGGCTTCAACGACCCCTACCGAGACGAAGTCATCTCCCGCTGGGGCGAGCATGCCTTCGAAGCCGGCAATCAGTGGTGGCACGCCAAATCCCTGCAACAGCGACGCGAATGGAAACGCGACCTCGACGACATGATCGCCACCTGGATCACCACCTGGAAATCCGGCCACACCCCCTCCTCCGCCCCCGCCCAATCCCAAGCCGCCCGCCACATAGCCTGGTTCCGAGCCATCCCCGGCACCCCCGTGGCCGACGGCGACCGCGACCGCTCCATCGCCATGATCACCGCCATGGCCGACATGTACGCCGACGACCCGAACTACGCCGCCGCCTACGGCAACCCGAACTGCGCTGCGTTCGTGAGGGATTCGCTCAAGGAGTACGTCCGTCGTTCCTTGTGAGGCGCAAGTCTCCATCCCGGCGGCCGATGCAACGGCCGGTCCGCGAAACCTATCTCTCGCAAGCGATCCCATCGTGGTCGGCATCCAGTCCGGGCCGATACCCAGGATCGCCGACCCGCAGGGGCGCGGCACCCGCCCTTTTCGCCTCGGCGCAACTGCGGTAATACACCGACGGAGCACTCGTGGTCTGCGGGGGAGGAGCAGGCGCGGCGGCAGGCGGAGGTGCCACCGTTGGCCGTGGCTCCGGGGCCACGAACGGAACAGGCGCGGGCGGCGCGGGTTCGGCCGCCGTGCTGAGCGGCGGAACCTCCGCGGCGGCAGTCGTAGTCGGTGCCACCGTGGTGGTGCTACTGGGTGTCACCAGAGTCGTACTCGCCTTCACGGAGGTCACCGGTCGACTGGTGGTACCGGCCGGAGACGATGAGGCCGGCCCACACCCGGAGATCAGCGCCGCCCCGAGCGTGACAGCGGCGAGAGCGATAACGCTACGACCTAGCAATCGCAAACGATGGACTTTCACGCCCACAGACCCTGCGCTGATTCCCCGCGCCTGTACACCTTTCAGCAACACCTTGGCACGATGTGTCCCCACAATCCTGACCTTCCCGGCAAACCGGTCGCGCAGTCAGAATTTCGTGCCCTCAGCGTGCGCGGAAAATCGGTTGCAACCATTCCGCGCTCCTGCGAATGTGATTACACCGCAAGCTCAACCGAGCGGCGGAAACGGAAGGTTCCGGCCTGTGGGGGCCAGCCGGTCTTGAAAACCGGAGGCGGGCATTGTGTCCCGGGGGTTCGACTCCTCAGCTTTCCGCGATGGAAGATAGACCGGTCAGGCCGGCCGGAACCCGTTGCTAGCGGTGTTGAGCCTCAGGGCTTGGGATTCGAGTTCTCTGTCTTCCGCGAGGTCCGTCGAATGGCGGCTCATGGCGTAGTTGCTCTGTCGGGATGGGCAGCCTGATTTTCACTCAGGAACCACGTCGGTTCGACTCCGACCTACGTCACTCCATGCCGCCGGCGACCGTCGGTTTGCGCGGCGGGAGACCCTATTTCGCGCCGGCCGACTTGACCGTCACGGTGATCGGCTGCTTCTCGGCGACCAGCGCGCCGGGATCAGGCGACTGATCCTTCACGACCCAGGCCGAGTTGTCCTGGCCGTCGAGGACATTGCGCCCGTCGGGCGCGGTAGCCGAGGCGAACAGGAAACACGCCCCGCCACCCGCCCGCGCCGCGTCGAGGCGCTTCCCCCGCAGATCCGGCATCGCCAACGGCCACGCCTTCGCGTCACAGTGCACCGAATCCGCCGCGGCCGACGTCGACGACGCCGAACTCGACTTCGTCTCGCCCCCGGGATTGCAAGCCGCCAGCAGCGGCACAGCAAGGGACAGCGCGACGACGGCAATCGCTCTCATGCTCACTCCTCATCCGACGTCGAGACCCTACCGCCACACCCGCCGCCGCGCTCAGCTTCACGCGACACCGGTGCGATTCACCAGCGCCACAGTCGATCCGAGCGCCGCCGCCGAACCTGAGCGTCCTCGATCGAGACAAGTCACGGTTGGCCCGCGACGACCTACCGCGGGTCGGTGCATCTCGTGCGTCTGCGATGGAAGATAAACCGGTCAGGTCGGCCGGAACCCGTTGCTAGCGGTGTTGAGCCTCAGAGCTTGGGATTCGAGTTCTCTGTCTTCCGCGAGGTGCGACACTGGACGACATCTTCTACACCGCTCCAACCGTGTGGCCGAAAGGTTTCACACCTCCGCCGAGCCGCACGCGCGCATAGACAGCGAACCAGCACCGGTCGATTCGAAGGAGCGCGTCAGATGTCGCTGAAATATCCGCCTACGCCGGAATGGACCACGCGGAGCGTCCGCAATACGGATGGCACTACGACGATCACGACAGCAATCAAGATGGAAGTCCGCACGGTGGACGAGACCGGCAAAGTAGTCGAAACGGCGTCGCTGCTCCGGCGGCGCCGCAACCGGGCAGGCAGCGAATCGTCTCAGCCGCCGGCTTCCGTCGCCGCAGACGCCGCGGACTGCAGTGACTGTGAGCCCACGGCCCTCGAAGTAGAGGGCCCGGAGGGGCATCAGCAAGTCGTTGCCTACAGTCTCGAGTCCTGCGACGACGAGTGGTGCTACTACGGCTCACCGAGTGGGGTCGTCTAGGTTGACGGATCAACGCAATGCCTTCGACTCATCATCGAGCGCCGCGGCACCGTCGTCTCCGGGCCTTCGCGGCATATCGGGTGTGGTGAGAGACAATCGATCATGCGCACTTCCACGGTCGTAGTGCTCGCCGTCTCTGCCGCGGTGCTCGTCGCCGTGGGCGCTAGCTCGCTCTATTGGGTGCTGTGGGCTGCTCTGGTCGTGATCGCGACCGTCTTGTGGATGGTCCGGCGATGATGACCATCGAGCAGTTCATCGACCGGCGACTCGAGCAGCAGCAGGAAGCCGCAGAGTTCGCGCTGCAACTGGAGCACGACTTCCGGGACTCCGGCCGCGAGATCGAATACCAGTGGGTTCGTCTCGTGCGACCCAAACACAGTCGCACCGCCCCGTCGGCGGTGTTCGTGCCGGGCGTGCTGACCCCGAAACAGACGCTGCGGCACGTGGCCGTGCTGCGGCTGATCTTCGGCGAGCACGCGCCGGACGAGCACCATCGGTGTTCGGTGTGCCGTGTCGCTGACGCCTCCAGCGACGATGGCACGGTGGCCTGGCCGTGCCCTACCGTGCGTGAGATGGCGGCCCTCTGGTCCGACCACCGTGACTACCGCGCCGAGTGGGCGATCGATCGGCGTTGATCTTTCCCGTCGGCGCGACCAGGGCTGATTCGTTGATACCGACAAGCACCGCATACACTCTCCGGTATGCGGATGTTCCTGGATATCCTCCTAGTTATCACCAGCGTGCTGCTGGTGCTGCTGGTGCTGTTGCACCGCGCCAAGGGCGGAGGTCTGTCCAGCCTCTTCGGTGGTGGAGTGCAGTCGAGCCTGTCGGGTTCCACTGTCGTCGAGAAGAACCTCGACCGGATCACCATCTTCCTCGGCGTCATCTGGCTGATCTCGATCCTCGGGATCGGGCTCGAAATCAAGTTCTCCTAAGTCCACAGCTTCCGAAATCGCCCGGGCACCCGTGAAGGTGCCCGGGCGATTCGTCATGTCAGCTCCGATGACCGTGGACCGGTGAGAGATTCGCCAGAGCCGCCGACAGGGCGCGGCGGGCGTCGGCACGGCTGATGGGGGTGTCGTCGTCGAGGGCGGCCAGCTCGATGGTGAGGAAGTCGCGGATCAGGTCGGACATGCTGACGCCGCGGTGGTCGGCCTCGGCCCGGATGCGTTGATCCATGGCGTAGGGGAGCCGGACCGTGCGCAGCACCGTGACGGGGGTGTCGGGGCCGGGGAGGTCGGGTTCGGGCGCGTCCTCGTCGAAGGTGAGGCTGTCGAGGAAATCGCGCGCCTCGGCCGCCGTGTTCGGGTACCCCTGGTCCGGATGGTCACTCATGGTCCGCCTCCCATTGTTCGAACTGGGCGAGAAGCCGTCCGGTCACCGGCCGGACGCCGATGACCTGCTGGTCCCACTGCGACAGCGGGCGAACCACCACCGCGAGCGGCAGCCCGGCGCCGGTGCGGCCGATGATCATGAGGGCGGGTAGTCCGCCCGTCCCGCGCACCGGTCGCGGCCAGCGCCGGCCGGGTCCGGTGAGGACCCGCAGGACCTCTTCCGGCGCGATACCGAGCCGGGCCGCGACTTCGAGGGCCCACTCGGGAATCTCATATCCCACGGCCGCATAATACGATCGTAAAACAGCTGGTCGCCACCTGTCGACCACAGTTTCGAGTCGAACCCGGGCGCGTCGATCGCGGGCGTGTTGCCACAACGGCCGCAAACCCCGGGCAGGTAGTCGGCTACTCGTGCCCGTCCGGTCCCCGGCGCCGATGATCATCACAGACAACCGAGGAGCCTCTGATGATGGTCAAATCGGCCGCCGCCCTGTTGATCGGTGCCACGACATTCGGCGCCGTGATCCTCACGCCGGTGACCGCACGCGCGGTTCCGCTGCCCGGCGAGGACGGTACGCCGTGCCCCGCGCTGCGGGTGGTCAAGGTGCTCGCCGGATGGGAGGACTCCTACCGGGTCTGTGCGGGCGACCCGGCGGTGCGGGCCTCGGCGCGAATCTGGGTCATCACCAACACCTCCGAGGGTGTCCTGCGGGTCTCGCCCGGCATCGGGAATCCACGTCTGCAGGCGTTCCTGCCGACAGTCACCGCCGCCGATGCGGTCAGCGGCCTGACAGCCGAGCTCGTCCCCACCGCGGCCGCGACCGATGGATCGGTTCTGGTGGCGCCCAATGGATCTGTTCGTGCGACCGGCGGGTCCAGCGTGCGCATCGCGATGGACTATTCGGCCAGCAGCGTGACGACCCTGGCCGGTGCGCTGGCGAAGACCGGTATCGAGAAGCTCGGCCTCGGCTTCGCCAATCGTTTCTCCGACGTGCAGAGCTGCGCGCGCGGCGCGTCGGGCATCTTCGAGGAATTGGGCGACCACAGCCGCCCCGCATCCTTCTTCGATGCCGCACCCAAGCTCGTGGTCGCGTCCGAATGCCGGCCGCTGTGGAAGGCGATCGAACGCGACCTCGGCGGCACGAACGGACTGAAGACCTTCGAGAAGACCGCCGTGCGCGAAGTCGCCGAGAACGCGTGGCGGCCGATTGCCAAACTCGTCCTCAAATACATCGCGGAAATCGCTGTCCGAGTGCGCTGATCGCGAGGGTGTTGCCGAACCGGTGTCCTCGACACGCGGGACGGGGCGCGCCGCACAAGGCATCATGAACAAATGGACCCGGTGAAAACGGTCGCGCCGAGCCTCGCGGGGGTGCTGGACCGCAATCTGTTCTGGATGGTGTGGAACACCGTGCTGGCCTGGATCCCGGTGGCGTTGGCGCTGCTGGTGTTCCGGCGCCCGCCCGAAGACGAACGACGACTGCCGATTTCGCCGTTCTGGTGGGCCGGTGTGGTGCTGTTGCTGCTGTTCCTGCCGAACGCGCCGTACGTGGTGACCGATCTGGTGCATCTGCGCGACGACATCCGCGCCGCGGGCAACGGCCCGGTGGTGACGACGATTCTGCCGGTGTACGGCGTGTTCATCGTGTCCGGATTCGTCGCCTACTACCTGGTGCTGGCCGAGATGGGCCGCTTCCTGGAGGCGCGCGGACTGGCCGCGTGGCGAACCCCGGTGACCCTCGCGGTCCATTTGCTGTGCGCGGTAGGCGTTTTCCTGGGCCGCTGGGTGCGGTTGAACTCGTGGGAGCCGGTGGTGCAGCCGCGCGGCACCTTCGACCGCATGATGCTGGCGTTGAGCTGGAACTGGGCCCCGGTGCTGATCGCCGCGGTGTTCGTGGCAACGGCGTTGGGCCACTTCGTGACCCGCGCCGTGGTGGAGGCGGGCGTGGACAGCGCCCGCCGGGGCGCCCGGCTGATCCGAACCCGCAGGTTCGCCTAGCCGGACGCCCGCGGGGTGATCAGGCGATGCCGAGGCGCTCGGCCGCCAGGACCCGGATCGCTTTCTTGTCCGGCTTGCCCAGACCGGTCAACGGCAGCCGCTCGATCACGATCACGTGCTTGGGCACCTGCACGGAACCCTTGCGCTGCTTGACCGCGGCCTGGATCTCGGCGGTGACGGTCTCGACCGCGGCGGGATCGGCGGCGGTGGCGGGATCGAGCACGAGCACCGCGGTCACCGCCTCGCCCCACTGCGGATCCGGCACGCCGACGACCGCGACCTCGTGCACCAGAGTGTGCTCGGAGACAACGTCTTCCACCTCCCGGGGGAACACGTTGAACCCGCCGGTGACGACCATGTCCTTGGAACGCCCGACGATGAACAGGAATCCGTCCTCGTCCTGACGTGCCAGGTCACCGGTGCGCAGCCACCCGTTCTTGAAGGTGTCCGCGGTGACCTCGGGCAGGTTCAGGTACCCGCCCGCGAGCAGCGGCCCGGAGACGCAGATCTCGCCGACCTCGCCCTGGGGAACCTGCTTGTCCTCACCGTCGAGCAGCGCCACGCGCACCGCGGTCGACGGGCGGCCGCACGAGGTGAGCCGCGCCTTGTCGTGCTCGTCCTTGCCCAGGTAGCTGATCGCCATCGGCGCCTCGGACTGCCCGAAGTACTGGGCGAAGATGGGCCCGAACCGATCGATGGCCTCCTGCAACCGATTCGGGTCGATCGCGGACGCGCCGTAGTACACGGTCTCCAGCGAGGACAGGTCCCGCGTCTTGGAGTCCGGGTGGTCGAGCAGCGCGTACAGCATCGACGGCACCAGCATGGTCGCCGAGATCTTGTGCTCCTCGATCGCGCGCAGCACCTCGCCCGCGTCGAAACGCGGCAGCACCACGCACTGCCCGCCCAGCAGCACGACCGGCAGGAAGAACGCCGCGCCCGCGTGCGAGAGCGGGGTGCAGATCAGGAATTTCGGCTGCTTGGGCCATTCCCACTCGGAGAGCTGGATCTGCGTCATGGTGTTCATGGTCAGCGCCGTGCCGATGACACCCTTGGGCTTGCCGGTGGTGCCGCCGGTGTAGCTGATCGAGATGACATCCGAGGGCAGCAGTTCGGTCGCCTCGACCGCCCGCGGCTCGTACTTGTCGGCGGCGGCCAGGATGTCCACGCCGACGTCGGCGAGCTGCTCGGGCACCGGGCCCAGCACCAGGATCTTGGTCAGCGTCGGCACCATGTCGACCAGTTCGCGGGCACGCTGCACGAACGCCGGCACCGGGTCCAGGATCAGCGTCGAGATGCCCGCGTCGGCAAGCACATACGCGTGATCGTCCAGGCCGCCGATCGGGTGCAGCGCGGTGCGCCGCGAGCCCACGATCTGACCGGCGCCGATGGTGAACAGCACCTCGGGCCGGTTCAGGGCGAGCACGCCGACCGGGGTGCCGGTGGTGACGCCGTGTTCGGCGAAGGCGTCGATGTAGCGGCTCATGCCGTCGAGCACCTCACCGCCGGTGAGGATGTGGTCGCCGAGGGTGAGCACCGGACGGTTGCGATGCCGCTTCAGCCCGGCCACCAGGGCGTGCCCGTTGTGCACGGGCAGCCGGAGCATGGTGTCGGGATCGATTGCACTCATGGGGTTCTCAATTCATCCGATGGTCACGCGGTGTAGGCCGAGTACAGGGTGACGACGACCGCGCCGCCCAGGCCCAGATTGTGCGCCAGTGCGGTGCGCGCGCCCGCGACCTGACGATCGCCCGCGAGTCCGCGCAGCTGCCAGCTCAATTCGGTGCACTGCGCCAGGCCGGTCGCGCCGAGCGGGTGGCCCTTGGAGATCAGGCCGCCGGACGGGTTGACCACCCAGGTGCCACCGTAGGTCGTCGCGCCCGACTCGACCAGGGCTCCGGACTCGCCTTCGCCGCACATGCCCAGCGCCTCGTAGGTGATCAGCTCGTTGATGGAGAAGCAGTCGTGCAGCTCGATCACGTCGACGTCGTTGACGGTGATCCCGGCGCGCGAGAACACCTTCGACGACGCGGCGCGGGTCATGGGCGCGCCCACCACGTCGATCATGGAGCCGGTGGAGAAGGAGGTGCCGTCGTCGGTGGCCAGCTCCTGGGCCAGGATCTCGATGGCCTGGTCCTCGAGACCGTTGGCCTTCACGAACTCCTCGCTCACCACGACCGCGGCGGCCGCGCCGTCGGACATGGGCGAGCACTGCGAGCGGGTCAGCGGGCCGTGCACCGGCTTGTCGCCGAGGACCTGCTCGAGGGTGTACGCGTCCTGGAACTGCGCCAGCGGGTTGTTGGTCGAGTGCTGGTGGTTCTTCACCGCGACCGCGGCCAGCTGCTCGGGGGTGGTGCCGTAGCGCTTCATGTGCTCGATGGCGGCATTGCCGAAGAACTGGGTGGTGATCGGCGCGGCCGAGAACTCGAAGAGCTCCTTGTTCACCTTCAGGTGGTGGTCGACCGTGGTGACCTTCGGCTTGGTGGCCGGGCCCGCCATGGCCTCCTTGGTCATCTGCTCGAAGCCGACGGCCAGGGCGACATCGGTGATGCCGGAGGCGACCCACTCGCGGGCGAACATGAGCGCGGTGGAGCCGGTCGCGCAGTTGTTGTTCACGTTCACGACCGGGATGCCGGTGAGACCGATGTCGTAGAGCGCCCGCTGACCGGCGGCCGAGGGCTGGAAGACGTAGCCGACCGCGGCGCGCTGCACCTGGTCATAGGTGACGCCCGCGTCCTTCAGCGCGCCGTTCACGGCCTCGGCGACCATCTGCGGGTAGGTCCACTCGCGGGAACCGATCTTGACGAACGGCGTCATGTTCACGCCGACGACGAAAACGCGTCGCATTGGGTTGTCCACTCCTGTTCTTCGGGAACGTAATTCGTTGTGTCTAGTCGGCGCGCGGGACGCGGCCGTCGATATCGGTGAAGCCGTACGCCTGCGCCAGGTCGGCGACCTTCCAGGCTTTCCCGGTGCGCGCCAGGCGATCCGGGTCCGCGGCCAGGGCGGTGACGGCGCGACCGGCGAAGTGCGGGGTCTCGGCCTGATCCAGGTCGAAGGTGCCCTCGCCGGGCAGGGTGACCAGGCGGCGGCCCTGGGCATCGGCCGGAACCAGCTGCAGCAGTTCGGTATTGACGATGCCCGGCCAGATCGACACCGCGGTGGTGCCGGTGCCCTCGAGGTCGTGGGCCATGTCGGCGGTGAGCCGGTCCACGGCGGTCTTGCCGACCCCGTAGACCGCGTTGTGCATGTGGCGGACCGCGCCGGGGGAGGACACGCTCACGATCAGCCCCTGCGACTCGATGAGCAGGGGTGCGGCGAAAACGCTGGCCACGTAATGGGATCGGACGCCGATGTCGAAGCCCTCGTCCCAGGCCTTCGGCGGCACCTCCCAGAACTTGCGCCCGATCCAGCGCGCCGAGGCCGGGGAGTTGTAGACATTGTTGACCAGGACGTCCAGGCGGCCCTGCTCGTCGCGGATCTGCGCGAAGAGTTTCTCCACCGCGGCGTCGTCGCGGTGATCGCAGACCACCGCGACCCCGTGCCCGCCGAGGGCGTCGATCTCGGCGGCCGTCGCGGAGACGGTGCCCGGCAGGTGTCCGGGCGTGACGGTGCGCCCGGTGACGTACACGGTCGCCCCGGCCGCGCCCAGCTCCAGGGCGATGCCCTTGCCGATGCCCCGGCTGGCCCCGGTCACCACCGCGACCTTTCCGGCGAGAATCTTGGGTATTTCGCTCACGACCTCTGGACATTACCTTGAAATAGGAACGTGTTCTAGAAATTGGAGGCGGAGTGGAACTGACGCATCGGACGATCGACACCGGGGAGGTCCGCCTGCATGTCGCGGATCAGGGCGAGGGCTTCCCGGTCGTCTTCTGTCACGGGTTCCCGCACACCTGGTACATGTGGCACCACCAGCTCGACGCGGTCGCCGCCGCGGGCTACCGTGCCCTGGCCCCCGACCTGCGCGGATACGGCCGCACCGAGGCCCCCGCGGACCCCGAGGCCTACACCAACGCCGCCGTCATCGGCGACCTCATGGCCCTGCTCGACGACATCGGCGCGGAAAAGGCCGTCTTCGTCGGCCTCGACTTCGGCGCGCAACTGGTGTGGGAACTGAGTCTGCGCGCCCCCGAACGGGTCGCCGGCGTCGTCGTCCTGAACAACCCGTTCGCCCCGCGGCCCCCGCGCCCGCCGTCGGCCTTCTGGACCAAAGCGGCCGAACGCCACTTCCTGCACCTGTCCTATTTCCAGACCCCCGGCGTCGCCGACGGCGAGCTCGCCGCCGACCCGCGCGGCTTCCTGGCCCGGGTCTACTACTCCCTCTCCGGCGACTACCACTACCTCGACACCTGGAAGAACCCGCCCGGCCTCGGCTACCTCGACGTCCTCCCGCAGGCCCCCGCCCTGCCCTGGCCGTGGCTGTCCCAGGCCGAATTCGACACCCTGGTCGCCGATTTCGAGCGCACCGGCTTCACCGGCGGCCTCAACTGGTACCGCAACCTCGACCGCAACTGGGAACTCACCGAGGCCTACGCCGACGCCAAGGTGGAAGTCCCCACCTACTTCCTCTACGGCGAGAACGACCCGGACATGGAAGGCTTCTCCGGCCGCGACCCCCTCGCCACATTGCGCGCCAACGTCACCGACCTCCGCGAGGTCGTCGACGTCCCCGGTGCCGGCCACCTCGTCCAACTCGAACGCCCCGACGCGGTCAACAGCTTCATCATCGGGGCGCTGAAGAGCCTCGACCCGGCCTGATCGCTGAGAACGCAGGGGATGGACGCCGAGCCGTCGGCAGGTTCGGCGTCCATCCCCGAACGGGCGTGAGCGGGGTCGGGGTCAGTTGGTGGAACGGCAGTTCTGCCCCGTCGTGACCGGCGCGGTCGTGGCCGCCGGCGCTCCCAGCGTGGGTGCGGGAACCGTGGTCGTGGTCGGCGGCGCGACCGGAGGTGTCGACCCCGGCGACGCCGCGCTGTCGCAGGGCGGCAGCAGCCCGGACTTCACCAGCGCCTGCAGGGCCTGCATCGCCTCACCCCGGTTCCCCGGCGGCAGCCCGCCGTCGACGCTCGCACGCGCCGACGCCGTCAGATCGGACCGCGTCAGCTCGGCACACCCGGCCGGAAACCCGCGACCACTGTCGAGCACCGTCAGCTCACCGCTCCGGGTGACACAGGCTGCCCCGTCCACTTCCCGGATCGTGAAACCCAGTACGGTGCCGGGCGACCCCCGCAACACCACCACCTTCCCGGCGTCCACGCCGACATAGAACTGCGACCGAATCATGTTGTAGCCCACGGCAATCGCGGCGAGAACCACCGCGATGGACACCAGGACGCCCGCCTCCACCCATCGCCGCCGCCGTGCCCGCGCGCGGAGTGGCGCATCAGCGACGGGATTTCCTCTTCCTGGGGTTTCGCTGCTGGGCGGGGTGCGGAGGGGTGTAGGAGGAGGCGGCTCGGCGGTGGCCCTCGGTAGGGCGGGTGGTTGGGTCGGACGGGTCTCCGGGGGTGTTCGCGCGATGGTCGTCGCGGACGGTGGTGGGGCGTACTGCACTGGCGGTCGAGACGGGACCGGGCGGTGGGAGTCGAGGACTGCGGTTGCGGCGTCGGACAGTTCGCGGGCGGTGACGAAGCGATCGGCGGGGGGCCACCAGGATGTTGGCGGGCTTGATGTCGCGGTGCAGCAGATCCTGGCGATGGGCGTGGTCGATACCCAGCGCGGCCTGCCCGACGATGTAGACGGCCTGCTCGACCGCCAGCGGGCCCCGGCGGACCAGGGTGGAGACGTCGTGTCCGGGAACGTATTCCATGCAGATCCACGGCCGGTCGCCTTCGACGCCGCGGTCGTAGACGGTCACCAGGTTGCGGTGGTTGACGCGAGCCGCCAGCGCGCCTTCACGATCGAAGCGCAGGCGGAAGGAGGCATCTCGGGCCGCGACATCGGTGAGAACCTTGATCGCGACCTGCCGAGGCAATCGGGGATGTCGTGCCCGGTAAACCTCACCCATGCCCCCGCTGCCGAGCAACGCTTCGATCGTGAATCCGGCGAAAACTGCCCCCGGCACCAGAACCATGCGCACAGTCTGGCCGCTTCCCGGGGCCGCCGCAGGGTTTCCTGTCTCGGGGTGGGGTGAGCCGGGTGCGCGTGCATCAGCCCGGATGATTCGACCGGTGGGTGTAAAACCGGACATTCAGGTGCAGAACCGGTCATGAGTGGGCGTCCACCCGCCATCTTCTGTTCGTACGTCCAGTCCAGGGGTACGGTCGGGCTCAGTCGGGAGAGTCGATGAGGAGGCCCGGATGGTGACGCGAGTTCACGGCTTCGGCGATGATGCGCTCGGCGAGCACGATGGCGTCGCGATCGCCGGGTTGATCCGGCGGGGGGAGCTCAGTGCCGCCGAGGTGGCCAAGGCGGCCCGGGAGCGGGCGGCTCGGGTGAATCCGGAGTTGAACGCGTTGGTGGTGGATGTGGATACGCCGCTGGCGTCGGGGGAGCGGGATGCGTTGCTCTATGGCGTGCCCACCTACGTCAAGGACAACACCGATGTGGCCGGGCTGCCGACACAGCACGGCAGTGTGGCATGGCGGGCGCAGGCGGCGAAAGCGCACGGCCCCTTCACGAAACAGTTCCTCAGCACCGGGATGAGCGTGCTCGGCAAGACCACGCTGCCGGAGTTCGGGTTGAACGCGACCACCGAGTTCGTCGCGGCCGCGCCGACGCGCAATCCATGGGATACCGGGTACTCCTCCGGGGCGTCCTCGGGTGGCGCAGCGGCCATGGTCGCGGCGGGTGTGGTGCCGATCGCGCACGGAAATGACGGTGGCGGCTCGATCCGCATCCCCGCCGCCTGCTGCGGTCTGGTCGGGTTGAAGCCGACGCGGGGCCGTCATATCGACGGACCGCAGGCCCGGTCCATGCCGATCAATCTGGTGTCGGAGGGTGTTCTCACCCGCACGGTCCGCGACACCGCCACGTATTTCGCGGCCGCCGAACGCTTCTGGCGCAATCCGTCGTTGCCGCCGGTCGGCCTCGTGGAGGGTCCCGCCCAGCGCCGCCTGCGCATCGGGGTGCTGACCGAACCCATCACCGGGGCCACCCTCGACCCGCAGGTGCGGGCGGTCCACGACGACACCATCACACTGCTCGAGAGTCTCGGCCACGAGGTGCGCCCGATCGCCTACCCAGTGGGACGTGGCTTCGCCGATGACTTCGCCACCTACTGGGCGATGCTGGCATTCCTGTTGGGCCGCACCGGCAAACTCACCCTCGACCGCACCTTCGACGCCGCCCGCCTGGACCCGTTCACCCGCGGCCTGGCCGACCGCTTCCGCGGCTCAGCGTTGCGCTCGCCCGCGGTCCTGTACCGCCTCGCCCGCCTGCGTCAGGCCTACGCCGCGTCCTTCCGCGACATCGAACTGGTCGTATCCCCGGTCCTGGCGAGCCTGACTCCGCCGCTCGGCTACCTCAGCCCCGACCAGCCCTTCGACGAGGTCTTCGAGCGGCTGCTGAACTACGTCACCTACACCCCGCTGGCGAATGTGACCGGCGCACCGGCCCTTTCGCTGCCCCTGGGCGCGTCCGCCGAGGGCCTCCCCATCGGCATGATGTTCTCCGCCGCGCACGGCGACGAACGCACCCTGCTCGAACTCGCCTACACCCTGGAGGCGGAGCGCCCCTTCCGCCGCATCCAGGACTGACGGCGGCGAGGGAGAGCGGACGGTGGACACTGCCTGCGTGTAACAGGAAGTATTGCCCTTCAACGCAATTCGGCGGATTGCCGGACCCGGGCGGGTCCGGCTGGTGCACAGTGCCGAATCGCCGCGCTACACCGTGACGGGTCGCAGTGCGTCCGGCGTCAGATCCTTCAGCGTCGGATACCCGTCCACCGCCATGATCAGATCCGCCTCCGCGAGCAGCGTGCGCAGCACGTGCACGATCCCGTCCGCGCCGCCCAGTGCCAGCCCGTACGCGTAGGGCCGCCCGATGCCGACCGCCGACGCGCCCAGCGCCAAAGCCTTGATGATGTCCGCGCCCGACCGCACCCCGGAGTCGAACAGCACCGGCAGCCCGTCCGCGGCCGCGACCACGCCCGGCAGCATGTCCAGCGCGGGGAGCCCGCCATTGGCCTGGCGGCCACCGTGATTGGAGCAGTAGATGCCGTCGACGCCCAGATCTTTGGCGCGGCGCGCGTCATCGGGGTGGCCGATGCCCTTCACGATCAGTGGCAGCTTGGTCAGTGACCGCAGCCACGGCAGATCGGCCCAGGTGAGCGGGTTGCCGAAGACCTGGATCCAGCGCAGGATCGCCGTCTGCGGATCCTCCTCGGGCGACTTGGCCAGACTCGCCCGGAACACCGGGTCGGTGAAGTAGTTGGCCAGGCAGTGTCCGCGCAGCTGCGGGAAGTTGCCGGTCGACAGGTCGCGCGGCCGCCACCCGGTCACCCAGGTGTCGAGGGTGACGACAATGCCCTTGTACCCGGCCTTCTCGGCGCGCTCGACGAGGCTCGCGGCCAGGTCACGGTCGGTGGGGGTGTAGAGCTGGAAGAAGCCGGGGGTGTCGCCGAATTCGGCGGCGACGTCCTCCATCGGGTCGACGGTCAGCGTGGACGCCACCATCGGCACCCCGGTGCGCGCCGCCGCTCGCGCGGTCGCCAGGTCCCCGTGCCCGTCCTGCGCGCACAAACCGATCACGCCGACCGGCGCCATGAAAACCGGTGCGGCCCAGGTGCTCCCGAACAACTCCACGGACAGGTCGCGCTCTTTCGCCCCGACGAACATGCGCGGCATGAGCCCCCACCGATCGAACGCCGCCACATTGGCATTCTGGGTCCGCTCGTCGCCCGCGCCGCCCGCCACGTACGAGTACACCGACGGCGGCATCGCCGCCCGCGCCCGCTCGGCGAGATCCGCGTAACTCACCGGCATCGCCGGCACCACCCCGCGCAGCCCGTTGAAGTAGATCTCGTTCTGAAAATCACCGAATGCCACGCGCAACCTCCTTGTTCACGCACCGCCGCCGGAGCGCCCTGTCATTCTGCCAGCAGACCCTACCGGTGGGTAAGAAGTTGCGACGGCGGGACCTGCCGCACCCCGCGGGGTCTCTCGACCAGCGGCAGGTCCCGTCGGCGCTCGGCACGGAAAACCGGAGCTCAGCGCACCGGCAGGTTCCAGCGCGCGGCCCGGGCGAACACCCCGGCCGGGTCGTAGCGGCGGCGCGTGTCGACGAGGCGATCGCGCTGCGGCTCGGTCCAGGCCGCCAAGGTGTCGGTCGCCCCGCCGAGCGGATTCAGGCCGAAGTTCGGTGTCGCGGCGTTCAGACTCCACCGGTCCATCGCCGTGGTCACCCGCTCGAGCGCGGCGGGCACCAGTTCGGCGATCGGTGGGGCCAGCACGCCGACGGCGAAGACCTGATACGCCGCGTGACGGCCCGCGATCGTGTTGAGCGACTGCGGGTCCCGCGCGATCGCGCCGCCGTACACCCGGATCTCCGCCATGTTGATCGGAGCCCCCACAGCGGCCCCGAGCAGCGCGTCGAGCGCGGCGTCGGGCAGTTCCCGCAGCAACGTCCCCCGGTCCAGCGCGGGCATCGGATGGGTCGGGTCATTGTGGATGGAAGCCAAAGCCGTGTATGGCATTTCGGCGACGGTATCCATCAATGGCGCGGCGACCGGGCGCAGCGGCGCCAGCAGTGCGGCCCCCTCGTCGGCGTCGCCGACATGGGCGTAGCGCAGGGTCAGCACCGTGGCTCCGCGCAGCGGTTCCGGAATCTCCGGCAGCGGCGGCAGATTCAGGATCGCGACCGAACTGGTGACCGTCTCCGGCGCGGCCGCCACCCAGTTCCGCCATGCCCGCAGCACGACCGCCGCGTCCTCGATGCGGTAGGTGAGACTGCCGGCGTACAGGGTGTGGATCGGGAAGAGCCGGAACGTCATCTGGGTGACGATGCCGAAGGCCGCGCCGCCGCCCAGCAGGGCCCGGAACAGTTCGGGTTCGGTGTCGGGGGTGACGCGGCGCAGGGTCGCGTCGGCGGTCACCACCTCCATGGCGGTGACATGGTCGGCGGCGAAACCGTAGGTGCGCGCGATCGGGCCCAATCCACCGCCGAGGGTGTACCCGACGACACCGACGCTGGTCGAGGACCCGGCGAGCCCGGCCAGCCCGAAGGGCGCGGCGGCGTCGAGGACCTGCTGCCAGCGCACGCCCGCACCCACGGTCGCGGTGCGCTGATCGCGGTCGATCGAGATCGCGTCGAGCAGGGTGGTGTCGACGAGGATGCTGTCCGCGGGTGTCGGCAGCACCCCGTGACCGGTGGCCCGCACTGCGACGGTGTAGCCGGTCTCGATGGCGACGCGCACGGTGGCCGCGACGTCGGCGGCGCTGCTGGCCACCACGACGGCCGTGGCCGCGTGCTCGATCGCGGCATTGAATCCGGCCGCCGAGCGCTCGTACCCGTCCTCACCGGGGGTGTGGACGGCACCGGCGACGGCGGCGCGCAGGCGTTCGACGACGGTGGCGGCCGGAATCGGATGTCGGTCGAGACCGGTCGGCGCTGCCGGATCGAAGACGCTGGACATGGGGCTCCTGAAAGTCGATGGTGCTGATCGATACTCAGGAGACCGCACGACGCTTATCGCGAACTTAGCTTCCGCCAAGCATCACCGGCGGGCTCGGAGGCGAGGGCGCTGACCAGGTCGTTCACCTCGGTGCGGGTCAGTAGCGCGCCTTCGGCCACGCCTGCCTCGAACTCGGCCTCCGACAGCGCCGACCGGACCTCGGTGGCCTCGCGGACCGCGTCGACCGGATCCATCACCTCCGGCAGGAACCCGATCCGCCCACCCAGGGCGCGCACCGCTCCGAGCATCCGCGCACCGTCCCCGGGACGGCCGCCGCGGGCCGCGAGCGCTCCGGCCAGCTGCACCATCACCAGCCACGACGTCACGTCCCCGTCCAGTTCCAGTGCGGTCTGCATGGTGCGCAACCCGGTCCGCGCGTCGGTGATGTCACCGGCGTCCAGCGCACAGCGGGCCAGCGTCCACGACGCGGAAGCCCCCGACCAGCGGTGCCCGCAGCGATCGGCGACCGCGACCGCCTCCCGCAGTGCTGCCCGCGCTTCCTCGGGACGGTTGCCGAACCGCAGGATCATGCCCTCGATCATCAACGCCTCCGCCAACTGCCACGGTCTGGCGTCCGCGCGGGCGGCGGCGACAGCGGCCGAGGCGGTGCCGGCCGCCTCGGCGGTGGGCTCGGCGATCGCGCGCAGGTAGGTGGTCCACGACCGCATCCAGGCGGCGGTGTCGAGATCGCCCGCCTCGGCCGCCACCTGCTCGGCCCGCGCGGTGACCGCCGCGCCCCGCAGCGGATCGCCGGACAGGTAGCGCAGCCCGCCGAGCCCGCCGAGAGCCATGGACAGCGTGCCGGGTTCGACCCCGTGCGTGGGCGCTGAGGTCGCGTCGAGAGCGCCGGTGATGGCCACGATGCCTTCCGCGATGAACCCGCGCCGGTACCAGAACCAGTGCAGCGCCGCGGCCAGCCGCAGCACGTACCCGGGGTCGCCGACCGCGAAGGCGGAGGCGATGGCGGCCCGATGCTCGGCGACATCCGCGCCGAGTATGTCCAACAGCTCCGCCGAGCGCGCGTCGCGCAGATGGATGGCGGCGGCCTCGGCCCGGTTCAGCACGCAGCGGCGGTGCGCCGCGCGCACCCGCTCCAGCTCGTCGACTTCGCAACGGGCGAGCGCGAATTCGCGGATGCTCTGCAACATCCGGTAGCGGCGCGGCGACGACGCGGGCTGCACCCGCAGCAGCGATCGGCGTACCAGGCCGGTCAACGGCGCCAGCACGGCCATCGAATTCGAGACGCCGTGAACGGCTGCGGCGGCGTCGATGTCGAAGCTTCCGGCGAAGACCGCGACGTCGCGCAGCAGCCGGGCTTCTGCGGGGTCGAGCAGCCGGTAGCTCCAGTCGATGGCGTCGGCGAGGCGGCGCTGCCGCACGGGCGCGGTGCGGGCGCCTCCGGAGAGCAGCGTGAAGCGGTCGGCCAGGCCGTCGGCGATCTGCTGCTCGGACAGCACCCGCAGTTGCGCGGCGGCCAATTCCACCGCGAGAGGGATGCCGTCGAGGTCGGCGCAGATGCGCCGGACCGGTTCGCGCACCGACTCGTTCAATGACCAGCCCGCCACCACGCCCGCCGCCCGCGTGGCGAACAGCTCGACGGCGTCGGACTCGTCGAGCGGCGGCACCTCGACGATCTGCTCGCCGTCGACCGCGAGCGGCTCGCGGCTGGTGGCGAGGACCCGGATGCCGGGGCAC
The DNA here is from genome assembly GCF_040630175.1 of Nocardia sp. NPDC005825. Lineage (NCBI taxonomy): Bacteria > Bacillati > Actinomycetota > Actinomycetes > Mycobacteriales > Nocardiaceae > Nocardia > Nocardia sp. NPDC005825. The sequence continues at coordinate 647,681 of NZ_JBEXXC010000001.1, read as the reverse complement.
CGCAGCAGGAGGGTGTGCACCACGGGGGCGACCCCGTCGAGGACGTGTTCGCAATTGTCCAGCAGCAGTAGGCCTTCCCGGTTCGCGACGACCTCGGCGAGGCGATCGGGTGTGCTCGCGCCGAGGACCTGCAGCGACTCGGCGATGGTGGCCGCGACCAGGTCGTCGGATTCGACCGGGGCCAGATCGACCCACCACGGCTCGTCCGCGGAGCCCGTCACGCGGGGCAGCCTCCGGCAGGTCTCGACGGCGAGCCGGGTCTTGCCGACCCCGCCCGTGCCGACCAGCGTCACCAGGCGGGCGGCGCGCACGGCCTGGCCGATGTCGGCGAGTTCGGCCGTGCGGCCGACCAATTGGGTCCGCGGCACCGGCAGGGGACAGGCCGGGCCGGTCTCGGGCACGGTGACGACAACCCGGGCGGGGGCCTCCGATCCGCGCAGCAGCTCCTCGTCGTGGCGCAGGATGGCGGTCTCCAGCTCACGCAGCCGCAGCCCGGGTTCGATACCCAGCTCGGTGTCGAGCCGGTCGCGGATATCCCGCAGTGCCGCCAGCGCGTCGGATTGGCGTCCGGCCCGGTAGCGGGCCAGCGCCGTCAACTCCCAGACGCGTTCGTCGAGCGGATGCGCCACCGCCAAGGCCTCCGCGTCGAGCAGCGCGGCTTCGGCGTGGCCGGTGTCGAGCCGCAACTCCACCAGCGCTTTTCGCGCCCGGAGCTCGAGCGCGGTGAGCCGCGCGATCTCCGGCCGGACGAAGTCGGCATCGGCGATATCGGCGTACGGCGCGCCACGCCACTCGTCGAGCGCAGCCGCGTAGGCCCTCAGCGCGGAGGCGGAATCACCGGTGGCGCAGGCTGCTTCGGCCGTCGCGAGATGCCCGGTGAAGCGATGCGCGTCGATCCGATCAGCGGCCAGATCCAACTGGTAGCTGGTGGCGGACCGGACGATCACGCCCGCCGCGCCGCGCCGCCGGTCGGGCTCGAGTCGATCGCGCAGCTTCGAGATCCCGAAATGCAGTGAGCCGACCGAGGGTTCGGCCGCATCGTGCCACACCTGCTCGAGCAGCCGGTCCGCCGACACCTCCCGCGGGTACGCCGCGCTCAATGCCGCCAGCAAACTCCGCTGCCGCAGCCCGCCCAGGTCGACCGGCCGTCCTTCGACCGTGGCCGCCAGTCCGCCCAGGACGTGTAGACGCACCTGCGGCCGCGCACCGTTCTCCTCGCCGTCACCCGGTAGATCACCCACGAATCACCTCACGAGCTCTCACTCGGCAATCTATCGCTGTGAGGACCGCGAGGCGCATCACCGCCGCGCGATCAGTCGTCGGGCTCGGGCGCCGGGTAGCCGATCAGTCCGCGCGCATGACCCAGCGCGTGGCGTCCGGCGATCATGCCGGGGGACAGCGACTGCCGGGCGATCGCCCCGCCCAGGGCCCGGATCTCGGCGAAGTCGATCGGTTGCCCGGCCGCGGACGCCAGGAAGGCGTCGACGGCCGGGACGGGCATCGGATGCGCCGGGTCATGGTGGATGCAGGTGGTGTCCAGCAAGGGTGTGGCCACCTGCCGCAGCGGCGCGAGCAACTCGGCGCCCCGCGCCGGATCTCCCGAGTGGGCGTAGCGCAGGTGCAGGACCGTGGCCCCGTGCAGCGCCGCCGGGAGGACCGGGACCGCGGGCAGGTTCAGCACCGCGACGGAACTGGTGACGCCGTCCGGCGCGGCCGCCAGCCAGCGCCGCCAGGCCCGAAGCACGACGCCCGAGTCCTCGACGCGATAGGTGAGACCGCCCGCGTAGAGCGCGCCGGCTCCGGCCGAGACCCGGACGGCGGGAGCGGCATCCGCGGCCGGGTGCCGGTAGGCGTCGGCTCCCGGCGTGGGCACCGCGCCTGCGATCGCCACCCGCACCCGCTCGGCGACCCGATAGGCCGGAAGCGGACGCGCACCGGTGGGCGCGGGCGGATCGCAGACGCTGGACATGAAGCTCCTGTCACTCGACGGGGTCGTCGACGTCCAGCAGAAGGCCTGCCGCTTAGCGCGAACTTAGCGCCCTGCTCGGCAGCCTCGCGGACGCGTCGAGAATGGATCCGACCAGCACATTCACCTCGTCGCGCGACATGGCCGCGCCCGCCGCCAGGCTCGCCTCGAATTCCGCCGGGGGCAGCGCGTTCTCGACGGCGTCGGCCTCGCGAGCGGCGTCGACCGGGTCCATCACCTCCGGCTGGAATCCGATCCGGATGCCCAGGGCGCGGACCGCGCCGAGCAGGCGGGCCCCGTCGGCGGGGCGGCTGGTGCGGGTCGCCAGGGCCGCGGCCAGGTGCGCCATCACCAGCCACGAGGTGACGTCACCGTCGAGCTCGACCGCGGTGTGCATGGTGCGCAAGGCGGTTCGCGCCTCGGCGTGGTCGTCGGCCTCGAGGGCACAGCGGGTCAGGGTCCAGGAGGCCGAGGCGACGGTGAGGCGATGGCCGCAGCGTTCGGCGACCGCGATCGCCTCGGTCAGGGCGGCGCGCGCCGCGGCGGGACGATTGGCGTAGCGCAGGATTCGGCCCTCCACCATGAGCGCGTCGGCCAGCTGCCAGGGGCGGCCGTCGCGGCGGGCGACGGCCACGGCCACGGCGGCATCCGCGGCCGTGTCGCGCGTGGGGTCGGCGACCGCGCGCAGGTAGGTGGTCCAGGTGCGCATCCAGGTGGCCGTGTCGCGGTCGCCTTCCGTGTTCGCGATGGCGGCCGCGCGCTCCGCCATCGCGACGCCGCGCACCGGATCGCCGGAAAGATAGTGCAGCCCACCCAGTCCGCCCAGGGCGAGGGACAGGGTCGCGGCGTCCACGCCGTGGTCGGGCGGTTCGCTCGAGGCGAGCGCCGTCGTGATGGCCGGGATGGCTTCCTCGATGAATCCGCGCCGGTACCAGAACCAGTACAGCGCCGCCGCCAGCCGCAGCACGTACGCGGGGTCGCCGGCGGCGAAGGCGGACGCGATGGCGGCGCGGTGTTCGGCGACATCGCGGTTGAGCGTGTCCATCGACTGCGCCGAGCGGGCGTCGCGCAGATGCGCGGCCGCGGCCTGCGCCCGCTCCAGCACGCACTGCCGGTGCGCGGCCCGGGCGCGCTCGAGCTCCCCGGCTTCGCAACGGGTGAGCGCGAATTCGCGAATCGTCTGCAGCAGCCGGTACCGGCGCGGCGACGAGGCGGGCTGCACCCGCAGCAGGGACCGCCGCACCAGACCGGTGAGCGGGGCCAGCACGGCCATCGACGAGGTCGCCCCGTGGACGGCGGCCGCCGCGTCGATGTCGAAACTGCCGGCGAAGACCGAGATATCGCGCAGCAGCCGGGCTTCGGCGGGATCGAGCAGCCGATAACTCCAGTCGATGGTGTCGGCCAGACGGCGCTGCCGCACGGGCGCGGTGCGCGAACCTCCCTCGAGGAGGGTGAACCGGTCGGCCAGACCGTCGGCGATCTGCTGTTCGGACAGCACCCGCAGCTGGGCCGCGGCCAACTCCACCGCGAGCGGGATGCCGTCCAGGTCGGCGCAGATGCGCCGAACCGGTTCGCGCACACGGTCGTCGAGGCTCCAGCCCTCGACCATGCCCGCGGCCCGCGCGGCGAACAACAGGACGGCCTCGGACTCGTCCAGCGTCGGAACGTCGATGACGCGCTCCCCGTCGAGGGCGAGCGGTTCGCGGCTGGTGGCGATGATCCGGACCCGGGGGCAGCGGGTCAGCAGGACGTTCACCACCTCGGCGACCCCGTCGAGGACGTGCTCGCAATTGTCCAGCAGCACCGTGCATTCCCACGTGGCGACGATGTCGGCGAGCCGCTCGGGCGTGCTCGCGCCGCACACCTGCATGGCCGCGGCCACGGTGGCGGCGACCAGGTCGTCGGATTCGACGGGGGCCAGATCGACCCACCACGACTGATCCTCGACAGCCGGTGTGCGAAGCAGGCGACGGCAGGTCTCCACCGCCAGCCGGGTCTTGCCGACCCCGCCGGTGCCGACCAGGGTCACCAGCCGGCTCTGGCGTACCGCGCGATAGATTTCGTCGAGTTCGCCCGCCCGCCCGATCAATTGGGTGCGAGGAACCGGCATCGGACAGGTCGCCGCGATCAACGGGGTGCCGGCCCGGACCGTGGCCGCCGACCCGGGCAGCAGATCCTCGTCGTGGCGCAGGATCGCGGTCTCGAGCTCGCGCAACCCGACGCCCGGCTCGATGCCGAGTTCGGTGTCGAGCAGCCGCCTCACATCCCGCAATGCCGCCAGCGCCTCGGACTGCCGCCCGGCGCGGTAGCGGGCCAGCGCCGCGAGCTCCCACACCCGCTCGTCGAGGGGATGCGCGGCCACCAGCGCCTCGGCGTCGGCGAGCGCCGCCTCGATCCGGCCGGTGTCGAGTCGCAACTCCACCAAGGCTTTCCGGGCCCGCAGTTCCAGTCCGGTCAGCCGCGCGATCTCCGGGCGCACGAAATCGGCGTCGGCGATATCGGCGTACGGCGCGCCCTTCCACTCCCGCAACGCGGTTTCGTAGGCGCGCAGCCCGGCCGCGGAATCCCCGGCCGCACAGGCCGATTCGGCGACAGCGAGCTGCCCGGCGAAGCGGTGCGCGTCGATCCGATCCGCGTTCAGGGCCAGCTGGTACCGGGTCCCGGACCGCACGATCACCCCTTCGGCGCCGCGCCGCCGATCGGGTTCGAGCCGGTCGCGCAGCTTCGAGATCCCGAAATGCAGTGAGCCGACCGAGGGTTCGGCCGCATCGTGCCACACCTGTTCGAGCAGCCGGTCCGCGGACACCTCCCGCGGATAGGCCGCGATCAGGGCCGCGAGCAGACTCCGTTGCCGCAACCCGCCCAGGTCGACCGCCCGCCCCGACACCGTCGCGGCCAGTCCACCCAGGACATTCACCAACACTTCCGGCCGAACGCCGACCCCCTCGGCGTCACTCGGCGGACCACCCACGAATCACCTCGCTACTGCTCTCCCGCAATCTATCCCGCCGCCCGCGCGGCGTCGTGGACGGGCGTTCAGTAGTGGGCGTTGAGGTATTCCGCCGCGTGGGTCGTCCACAGCACGTTCGTGCCGGGCATGTTGTGGCCGGAGTACCGGACGTGCTCGCCGTCGGGCCAGGGCGTCAGGTAGCCGAGCAGGCCGCGCATCGCGGTGGTGTAGCGGTCCAGGTTGGCCACCGGGTTCTGGAGCAGGAAGTTCAGCAGTTCGTGGAACAGCATCGGGGTGAGGTTGCCGATGCGCGCGCCCTCGACGAGCGAGAACGGGGAGATGGCGGTGTCGATGGCGCGCAACGGGGAGTCGCCGGGGGAGGAGGTGATGATGTCATTGGGGTTGGCGTACTCGCGCACGTCAAGGCCCACCGGCCAGGCGCCGCGCTGACCGTGCAGGCCGTAGGTGTCCGGCGGGCACAGGTCGCCCACCGACTGGCCCTTGCGGCGCATGGGATTGGCGATGTTCACCGTGAACGCGATCTCGAGCGGCGACCCGTCGACATTGGTGTAGACGCCCGCGCGCACACCCTGCAGGATCGTGCTGGCCACGATCCCGCCGAGCGAATAGCTCAGCAGGCCGCACACATTCGGCGAATCCTGGATGGCCTTGACCCCGGCCGCGACCCCGAGCCGCACCGAGGTGTTCAGCGAGGAACCCCACGTGCTGGGCACCGGGCCGATCTCGGCGGGCCAGTCCGGTTCGAACGCGCTGAACTTGCTCGTGTCCAGCAGCTTGGCGACATCGTGCAGCATGCCCGCCGGTGTCCCGTCGGAATTGCGCGGCTCCCCGGTGCCGCGCAGGGTGATGATGTCGATCATGGCGTACCCCTCCATGCGCCGAACCTTTCGGCGCGGATTCGACGCTAGAAGCGTCCTACCAGCTAATCGCGAGTAGTGGGCTACCCGTTTACACGGGTTCGGGCGATCAGGGCATGCGGGGACGCCGGGGGTCGGACGGGGGCCGGGATTTCGGCAGAAACGACGAACGGCGGGCCCGGATCGATCGATCCGGGCCCGCCGTTCGATGGAACTAGCGCGGCAGGTCCACCGCGGCGGTCTCGTCCAGCAGCCAGGTGGTGGACTCGGTGCCGATCGCGCCCGCCGCCGGGATGTCGAGCGGCGACGCCCCGTTCAGGGCGGCGGCCACCGCGGCCGCCTTGGCCTCACCGGACACGATCAGCATGACGTGGCGCGACTTGCGGATCGCGGGCAGCGTCAGCGTGATGCGCACGGCCGGCGGCTTGGGTGAATGGGTCTCGGCGACAACCAGCTCGTGTTCCTCACGGGTGGCGTCGGTGTGCGGGAACAGCGAGTTGATGTGCCCTTCCCCGCCCATCCCGAGCAGGTGCAGGTCGAACGCGCCGTGCTCGGCCAGGTGCGCGTGCACGGTGGCCGAGTACTCGCCCGCGGCCTCCAGCGGGTCCGGGTAGTCGCCGCTCGAGGTCTCGGTCGGATGCACCCGGGCCGGGTCGACCGGGACGTGGTCGAGCAGCGCGTGGCGGGCCTGGAGTTCGTTGCGCTCCGGATCCCCGGTGGGCACGAAACGCTCGTCGCCCCAGAAGATATCGACCTTGCCCCAGTCGATGTCGCCGGGGGCCTTGCGCACCAGTTCCAGCAGCGCGATGCCGGTGCCGCCGCCGGTCAGGACCACCGAGGCGGAGCCGCGCAGACGCTGCGCCTCCACCACCTGCGCGACGAAGCGGGCGGCCGCGGCCATCACCAGATCGTCGACGGTGGTGAAGGTTTCGACGGCGGGCTTACTCATAGGTCACCCTTTCGATTCCGGTGAGGGCCTCGGCGTAGATGTCGTCGGCGTCGAGGTGACGCAGTTCCTCGGCAAGGCAGTCCTTGGTCTCGCGGCGCGCCAACGCGAAACGCTGGTCGGGCTCGCCGGTGCGGGACAGGGTCGCGGTGCGGCCGTGCTGCGGGCGGGAGATGGCGATCGACACCGAGGGCCGGTGCATCTCCACCTTCAGCTCGCCGGTGCGCCGCACCACCGGGCAGTCCAGCCGCGCGGCCAGCCAGCCCGCCAGCATGTCCAGCGCCGGTTCTTCCTTCAGACCCGAAATCGTCACCGACTCAACGGTTTCGAACGGGGCTTCGTCGAGCGCCGCCGCCAGCAGCGCCCGCCAGTAGGTGACCCGGCTCCACGCCAGATCGGTGTCCCCGGTCGCGTAGGAGTGGCGACGCGCCTTGATGGTGGCCTGCGGATCGGCCGCGAAGGTGGCGTCGGTGATGCGGCGAGTCGCCAGGCGGCCCACCGAATCCTTGGACGGGAACTCCGGCGCGCCCCGCGGCCACCACGCCACCACGGGGGTGTCGGGCAGCAGGAACGGGATCACCACGCTGGCCTCGTGCGGCACCAGATCGCCCTGCAGCCGCAGCACGATCACCTCGGCCGCGCCCGCGTCGCCGCCCACGCGGATCTGCGCGTCCAGCCGCGTCTGGGCCATGCGGTCGCCGCGGGCCAGCACGATCACCCGGCAGGGGTGTTCGCGGCTGGCGTCATTGGCCGCGTCGATGGCGTCCTCGGCCTCGGAGCTGTCGAGGGTGCACACCACCAGGGTGAGCACCCGGCCCATGGTGACCACGCCATTGGATTCCCGCAGTTGCACAAGGCGTTTCGACACCTCACGGGTGTCGGTGTCGGGCATGTCGATGATCATCGGGCGGGCTCCTGGGTGGGTGTGGTCACGGCCGCCGCCATTCGCGCCCGCTGCGCGCGAGCATCTCGTCGGCGGATTCCGGACCCCAGCCGCCCGCCTCGTACGGGTCGGGTTTGCCGGTCGCGGCCCAGTGTTCGAGCGCGGGATCGAGGATGCGCCAGGACAATTCGACCTCCTCGTTGACCGGGAACAGCGACGGCACCCCGAGCAGCACGTCCAGGATGAGCCGCTCGTAGGCCTCGGGGGAGTCCTCGGTGAACGCCTCGCCGTAGCTGAAGTCCATGTTCACGTCGCGCACCTCCATGGACGATCCGGGCACCTTGGACCCGAATCGCATGGTGATGCCCTCGTCCGGCTGCACCCGGATGACCAGCGCGTTCTGCCCGAGTTCCTCGGTCATGGTCTGGTCGAACGGCAGGTGCGGGGCGCGTTTGAACACCACCGCGATCTCGGTGACGCGCCGCCCGAGGCGTTTGCCGGTGCGCAGATAGAACGGCACGCCCGCCCAGCGGCGGGTCGCCACGGACAGGGTGATGGCGGCGTAGGTCTCGGTGCGGGAGTTGGGGTCGAAGCCCTCCTCCTGCAACAGGCCCACCACCGGCTCACTGCCCTGCCAGCCCGCCGTGTACTGGCCGCGCGCGGTCGTCTCGTCCAGCGGCGCAACGAGTTTCGTCGCCGAGAGCACCTTGATCTTCTCGATCTGCAACTGCTTGGGCTGGAAGCTCACGGGTTCTTCCATGGCCGTCAGCGCCAGCAGCTGCAGCAGGTGGTTCTGGATGACGTCGCGGGCCGCGCCGATGCCGTCGTAGTACCCCGCGCGACCGCCCAGGCCGATGTCCTCGGCCATGGTGATCTGCACGTGGTCCACGTAATTGGCGTTCCAGATCGGATCCCACAGCTGGTTGGCGAAGCGCAGCGCCAGAATGTTCTGGACCGTCTCCTTGCCCAGGTAGTGGTCGATGCGGAACACCGACCGCTCCGGGAACACCGTGTTGACCAGCGCGTTGAGTTCCTGCGCGCTGTTCAGGTCGTGCCCGAACGGCTTCTCGATCACCACTCGCCGCCACGGTTCCGGTTGCCCCGCAGGGGAATCGGTCGGTTTGGCCAGCCCGTTCTTGGACAGCTGTTCCAGCACGATGGGGAAGTCGCTGGGCGGGATCGACAGGTAGAAGGCGGTATTGCCGCCCGTCCCGCGATCCCGGTCCAGATCCTTGAGGGTGGTGGCCAGCTTGTGGAAGGCCGCGTCGTCCTCGAACGTGCCGCGAACGAAACGCAGACCCTCCTTGAGCTGCTGCCACACCTCCTCGCGGAAGGGGGTGCGCGCCGAGGACGACACGGACTCGTGAACCAGGTTCGCGAAGTCCTCGTCGGTCCAGTCCCGGCGCGCGAAGCCGATCAGCGAGAAGCCCGGGGGCAGCAGCCCCCGGTTCGCCAGATCGTAGATGGCCGGCAGCACTTTGCGCCGCGACAGGTCACCGGTAACGCCGAATATCACCACGTTGCACGGTCCGGCGATGCGGGGCACCCGGCTGTCGCGATCATCGCGCAGCGGGTTGGGCATCGCGACCGTCGTCGCCGCGCGAGCCACGGTCAGTTGCCTCCCGCGACCTGCAGCTTTTCGGTGGTGGCGACGAGCAGTTCCTGCCAGGAGGCGACGAACTTGTCGACGCCCTCGGTCTCGAGCACACCGAACACGTCGTCCAGGTCGATGCCCACCGCGACCAGCCGGTCGAAGACCGCCTGTGCCTGCTCCGCCTTGCCGACCGCCGCGTTCGGCACGATCACGCCGTGGTCGGCGACGGCCTCGAGGGTCTTCTCCGGCAGCGTGTTCACGGTGTCGGGGGCGACCAGCTCGGTCACGTACATGGTGTCGGAGTACTCGGGGTTCTTCACACCGGTCGAGGCCCACAGCGCGCGCTGCTTGTTGGCGCCCTGCGCCGCCAGTTTGTTGAACACGTCGGTGTGCTTGCCGCCGTCGAAGATGTCCTGGTAAGCGGCATAGGCCAAGTGCGCGTTGGCGATTCCGGCCTTGCCGCGCAGCGCCAGGGCCTCCGGGGTGCCGATGGCCTCGAGCCGCTTGTCGATCTCGGTGTCCACGCGGGAGACGAAGAACGAGGCGACGGACTGGACCTTGGCGATGTCGTGCCCGGAGGTGGTGGCGTTGCGCAGACCGTCGAGATAGGCGCCCATCACCGAGATGTAGCGCTGCACCGAGAAGATCAGCGTCACGTTCACGCTGATGCCCTCGGAGATGACCCGGGTGATGGCCGGGAGACCGGCCTCGGTCGCCGGGATCTTGATGAACAGGTTGGGCCGGTCCACGATCTTCCACAGCTCGATGGCCTGGGCCACCGTGCCGTCGGTGTCGAAGGCCAGGCGCGGGTCGACCTCGATGGAGACGCGGCCGTCGACGCCCTTGGACGCGGCGAAGACGTCGGCGAACACGTCGCAGGCCGCGCGCACGTCATCGGTGGTGATGGTGCGGATGGCCGAGTCGACGTCCGCGCCGCGCGCGGCGAGCTCGGTGACCTGCTCGTCGTAGGCGTGGCCCGCCGACAGCGCGCCCTGGAAGATGGTCGGGTTGGTGGTGACGCCGACGACATTGCGAGAGTCGATCAGGCCCTGGAGATTCCCGGACTTGATGCGATCGCGCGACAGGTCGTCCAGCCACACCGAAACCCCGGCGGCCGACAGGGCCGCGGTGTTCGAGTTCTGGGTCATGACAACTATCCCTTCACCTTGGCGAGCGAGCGGGTGGCAGCGGCGACCACGGCATCGGCGGTGATGCCGAACTCGCGGAACAGCGTCTTGAAGTCGGCCGAGGCACCGAAGTGCTCGATGGAGATGTTCTCACCGGCGTCGCCGGTGAAACGGTGCCACGGCATCGCGATGCCGGCCTCCACCGAGACGCGGGCCCGCACCGACGGCGGCAGCACCTCGTCGCGGTAGGACTGCTCCTGCGCGTCGAACCACTCCACACACGGCATGGACACCACGCGGGTGCCGATGCCCTGTGCCTCGAGCGTAGCGCGCGCATCGACCGCGAGCTGCAGTTCCGAACCGGTGGCGATCAGGATTACCTGCGGTGTGCCGGTGGAGGATTCGGCCAGGATGTAGCCGCCCTTGCGGACGCCCTCGTAGCTGGTGCCCTCCTGGATCGGCAGGTCCTGGCGGGTCAGCGCCAGCGCGGACGGGCCGTCCTGGTGCGGCGGCTCGGAGACCAGGAAGTGCGAATGCCGTTCTGCGCTATCGCGTTCCAGGATGGTGCGCCAGGCGTAGGTGGTCTCGTTGGCGTCACCCGGGCGGACCACGTTCAGGCCGGGGATGGCGCGCAGCGCGGCCAGGTGCTCGATCGGCTGGTGGGTGGGGCCGTCCTCGCCCAGGCCGATGGAGTCGTGGGTCCACACGTAGGTGACCGGGGTGCGCATGAGCGCGCCCAGGCGCACCGCGGGACGCATGTAGTCGGAGAACACCAGGAAGGTGCCGCCGTACGGACGGGTCGGTCCGTGCAGGGCGATGCCGTTGAGGATCGAGCCCATGGCGTGCTCACGCACACCGAAGTGCAGGGTCCGGCCGTACGGGTTGGCCTTCCACGCGCCGGTGGAGATGGACTCCGGGCCGAAGGACGCCGCACCCGGCATGGTGGTGTTGTTGGACTCGGCGAGGTCGGCCGAACCGCCCCACAGCTCCGGCAGCACCGGGGCCAGCGCCGCGAGCACCGCGCCGGACGCCTTACGGGTCGCCATGGCCTTGCCCGGCTCGTGCTCCGGCAGGGTCTCGGTCCAGCCCTCGGGCAGGCGACGTTCCTGCAGGCGGTCGAACAGCGCCTTGTTGTCCGGGTTCGCGGTGGCCCACGCCTCGAACTGCTCCTGCCAGGCCGCGCGGGCGGCCTTGCCGCGGTCGGCGACATTGCCGCGCGAGTGCGCGATCACGGCGGCGTCCACGTCGAAGCTCTTGGCCGGGTCGAAGCCCAGGATCTTCTTGGTGGCCGCGACCTCGTCGGCGCCCAGCGCGGCGCCGTGCGAGGAACCGGTGTTCATCTTGTTCGGGGCCGGGAAGCCGATGATGGTGCGCAGCAGGATGATCGACGGCTTGTCGGTCACGGCCTGCGCGGCGGCGATGGCTTCCTCGATGGCGGTGACGTTCTCGCCGCCCTCGACGGTCTGCACGTGCCAGCCGTAGGCCTCGTAGCGCGCCGCCACGTCCTCGGTGAACGCGATGCGGGTGTCGTCCTCGATGGAGATCTTGTTGTCGTCGTAGAAGACGACCAGGTTGCCCAGCTGCTGGGTGCCCGCCAGCGAGGACGCCTCGGAGGTGACGCCCTCCTCCATGTCACCGTCGGAGGCGACGACATAGATGAAGTGATCGAACGCACTCTGGCCCTGCGCCGCTTCGGGATCGAACAGGCCGCGCTCACGCCGCGACGCCATCGCCATGCCGACCGCCGACGCCAGACCCTGGCCCAGCGGGCCGGTGGTGATCTCGACGTGATCGGTGTGGCGGTACTCCGGGTGGCCCGGGGTCAGCGAACCCCACTTGCGCAGGTGCTCGAGGTCGGTCAGCTCGAGACCCATGCCGGCCAGGTACAGCTGGATGTAGAGGGTGAGGCTGGAATGGCCGCACGACAGGACGAAACGGTCGCGACCCACCCACGACGGATCGGCCGGATCCAGGCGCATCACGCGCTGGAACAGGGTGTAGGCCAGCGGAGCGAGGCTCATCGCGGTGCCCGGGTGGCCGTTGCCGGCGTTCTGGACCGCATCGGCGGCGAGGACCCGGGCCGTGTCGACGGCTCTGGTATCCAGATCGGTCCAGTCGGTGGGGTGGTTCGGCTGAGTGAGCGCGCGGATGTCGTCTGTGACTGACACGACCGAGGTTCTCCTGACCTTCTCGTCAAACGATGCGGTTGTGGGCGGCGGGGGATTCGCTGCGGTTCGATCCGGGTGCGACGCGGCCGCACCGATCTACAACCACCCTAAAGGGCGGCGTTTCGTGCTCGAACGGGAACCCGCAATCCCCGTCGGCCGTGTCGTTGGTTCGTGGCGTTTCGCGGACCTGTTCGTGACTACCCGGTGTACGCGTCGCGAACCGGTCTCGGTGCGCGTCGAGGTGGACCTGGTCGGGAGCATGGTCGGCGTGGGTCTACCATGCTCTGTAGTAGTCACGGCGTGCGAGGAGAAACAGTGGGGATTGGGCAACAGCCGGGTGGCGCTCACGGCTCCTCCGGGGCGGTGCTCGCCGACCGTGTCACGGGCAGCGGCCCGATCTCGGCGGCGACCAGGCGAGTCCTGGCCTACATCGCGCTCACCAAGCCCCGGGTCATCGAATTGCTGCTCGTCGCAACGATTCCCACCATGCTGCTGGCGGACCGCGGCAATGTCGACATCCGCCTCATCCTGGTCACCCTGTTCGGCGGCTGGATGGGCGCGGCCAGCGCCAACACCCTCAACTGTGTCGCCGACGCCGACATCGACAAGGTGATGAAGCGGACCTCCAAGCGTCCGCTGGCCCGCGAGGCCGTCCCCACCCGCAACGCGTTCGTGTTCGGCGTCACCCTCGGCCTGGCGTCGTTCGCCTGGCTGTGGTGGCAGGCCAACCTGCTCTCCGGCGCGCTGGTCGTGGCGACCATCCTGTTCTACGTCTTCGTCTACACCCTCGGCCTCAAGCGCCGCACCTCGCAGAACGTGGTGTGGGGCGGCGCGGCGGGCTGTATGCCAGCCCTGGTCGGCTGGTCCGCGGTCACCGGCACTATCGGCTGGCCCGCCATCGTGCTGTTCCTGGTCATCTTCTTCTGGACGCCGCCGCACACCTGGGCGCTGGCCATGCGGTACAAGGAGGACTACAAGGCCGCGGGCGTCCCGATGCTCCCGGTCGTGGCCACCGAGCAGACCGTCACCCGGCAGATCGTCCTCTACACCTGGGCGACCGTACTGGCCACCTTCGCCCTGGTCCCCGCGGCGGGCGTGATCTACGCCGCGACCGCGCTGGTCGCGGGCGCGTGGTTCCTGCTGATGGCGCACCAGCTGTACTCCGGTGTCCGCAAGGGCGAATCGGTCAAGCCGCTGCGACTGTTCCTGCAGTCCAACAACTATCTGGCCGTCGTGTTCTGCGGTCTGGCGGTGGACTCGGTGCTTGGCTGGAACACCGTCGGCCACACCCTCTTCGGCTGGTCCTGACCGTTTCCGGCCCGAATCGGGCACGCGTGTCGATTCAGCCTGTCGGCGTTCGATGAGAAGGTAGGGCGGACCCGCCGCCCTCGCCCGAGAGGAACGACCGCCTGATGACCGAACACGTTCTGGCCTTGCCCGACGCCGACCTCGCCTACGATCTGCTGGGCCCCGCCCCGGCCGAGAGCGCGCACCGGCCGCTGCTGATGATCGGCCAGCCCATGACCGCGGAGGGTTTCGCGGCGCTGGCAGCGTATTTCCCGGACCGCACCGTGATCACCTACGACCCGCGCGGGCTCGGCCGCAGCGTCCGCACCGACGGGCGCTCCGACAACTCGCCGACCGTCCAAGCCGAAGACCTCCACGCCCTGCTCACCACCCTGCAGGTGGGCCCGGTGGACCTGTTCGCCAGCAGCGGCGGCGCGGTCACCGCCCTGGCCCTGGTCACCGCCCATCCGGGCGCCGTGACCACGCTCGTCGCGCACGAGCCCCCGATCATCACCGTGCTGCCCGACGCCGAGGCCGCCGCCCGCGCCCAGGCCCAGGTCCGCGACGCCTACCAGGCGAAGGGCTCGTTCGCGGGCATGGCCGCGTTCATCGCCCTGACCTCCTGGCAGGGCGAATTCACCGACGCCTACTTCGCCCAGCCCCCGGCGGATCCGGCGATGTTCGGCATGCCCACCGAGGACGACGGCACCCGCGACGACCCGCTGCTGTCCGACGCGTCCTGGGCCATCACCTCCTACGTCCCCGACGCCGCCGCGTTGCGGGCCGCGCCCACCCGCGTCGTCATCGCCGTCGGCGAGGAATCCGCGGGCACCTTCACCGCCCGCACCGCCGAGGCCACCGCGGCCCTGCTCGGTTCGGACCCGGCCGTCTTCCCCAGCCATCACGGCGGTTTCACCGGCCCCGACTCCGGCTACCCGGGCCAGCCCGAGCCGTTCGCCCGGCGACTGCGCGAGATTCTCGACACAGACCAAGCTTGACCCGCATGATTCCGTCGTGACCTCTCGGTCCCATTGGCGGACCGGTGGTTTCGGCTCCGGCGCTCGGGGAGCTGTGTGGTTCCTCGAGCGACCGGAGTCGAACTCCCATGAGCCGCGCCTTCATCGGCGGGCAGGGAGCTAGGACGTCTTGGTGATCCAGACGTGCGTGACCGCCGCGGTGGCGAGCATGTCGCTGACCCGGTAGCCGGGCAGGGTGCCGAGGTTGTCGAACAGCCGCTCACCCGTGCCGAGCAGCGTCGGGACGATCGTCATGTGCAGGTCGTCGATCAGACCGGCGGCGAGGAAGGCGCGCACCGTGCTCGCCCCGCCGCCGAGCCGCACATCCTGCCCCTGCGCCGCCTCGAACGCCTGCGCCAGCACCTGTTCGGGGGTGCCGGAGACGAAGTGGAAGGTGGTGCCGCCCTTCATGGGCAGCGCCGGGCGCGGGTGATGGGTCATCACGAAGGTGTCGTGGTGGTAGGGCGGGTTGTCGCCCCACCAGCCGGTCCAGGAGTGGTCGGGCCACTCGCCGCGGACCGGGCCGAACATATTGCGGCCCATGATGGTGGCGCCGATATTGACGTCACCGGCGGCGAGGAAGTCGTTGTCGGGTCCGGCATCGCCGCCGGGCTCGCCGATCATCTCGTGGCCGTAGCGGGTGCGGAACACCCAGTCGTGCAGGCGTTCTCCGCCGACCCCGAGGGGCGTGTCGGGGCCCTGATCCGGGCCGGCGGCGAAACCGTCCAGGGAGACGGCGTAATTGTGGACGCGGAGCTTCGGCATGGCGCGAGCCTCTCGGGGGAGGGGGCGGCGGGTTCCGCCCCTACCCTCTCATCGAACGGTGATCCGCTCGATCGACACGACCGACCGGATCAGCGGCAGGGCTGCAACGGGAAGCAGGCGGGCGGCACCGTGGTCTTGGGCAGCGTGGGATCGGCGGAATGCCCGGACGTCGGGGCGTCGACGACGGACGAATGGGTCGGCTGCGGCTGTTTGTCCGGGGACTTCGTCGGAGTGCTCCCGCCGCCCACGCAGGCGACGGCGATCAAGAGGATGACCAGGGCCAGCAGCAGTCCGCCGAGGATCGGCAGGTCGCGGCGGCGCTTGCGGCCATCCCCGCTCGGCTGCGGCTCGTTCCAGCCGGGGAACCGGTCGCGTTCCTGCTGAGCGGTCGGCACCGACCATTGCGGGGGACCGGACTGGGCGGGCTCGGGCCGGGTTTGAGGACCCGCGCCGATACCCGGCCGCGGCGGTGACGCCGGCGGCTGGGCCTGCGGCGGTCCCGCCGGTCGTCCGGCCTGCGCCGCGCCCGGAATGGGCGTCGCGGGCGGCGGGGTGCGGCCGGGTCCCGGCTGCGGATCGGAGGTGCCCGCGAGTGCGCGGTAGGCCCGCTCGGCGGCGGTGGCGGAGGTCGCGCCCGCGATGGCGGCGCCGACACCGGGACCGCGCCCGGCGGCCGGTTCCGGTTGCGCCACAGGACGATCGCCCGACCGGGGCGAGGCGCCGCTCCGGGATTCGGCGCTGCCGTGCCCGGTCGCGCCGGGCTCCCGCTTGGACAGCGGGGGTCTGGTGTCCTCGGGGGTGGACGCGGCCGACGGCACCGAGGGCACCATCACCTCGGTGGGCCGGTTCGCGAACGGCAGCGGTGCGTCGCGCGCGGAGTCCGGCACCGGGAAGCCCTCCGACACCAGGTCGGAATAGGTTGCGGCGGCGGCGAACCCGAGCGCGCCCAGCGCCTGCCCGACCTGGGCGGCGTGCCACGACGCGGGCGCGCCCTCGGCGAGCGAGGTGAAATAGGCGCGCAGCGAGGACGGGCCGTCACCGATGAGTACGTCTATACCCGTTGGCAGATCGCCCTTTTCCAGCTTGACCCGGCTGCCCAGCTGCGGAACCAGCAGCACCAGCCCGCTCACCGGCACCGCCTCCCGGCCGGGGGCCGAACGCAATTGCTCGGCCAGGTCCATGGTCTGGCGGTGCACCCCGTCGAGCGGATCGCCGTCGCCGTCGATCGGTGCGGGTTCCCCGTCCACGGTCCACGGCTCGTCCTGCGCGCACGACAGCGTCCCGGTGACCCGCTCGGTGAATCCGTGCACCCCGACCACCACACAGGTCTGCGGCGTCCACACCACCACATCGGCGTCCTGGCACTGCACCACGGCGATTCCGGGCACGGCGTGCGGCCCGCTCCAGGATTTGAGCCAGTTCACCACGGTGCGCTCGGTGCTCGACAGCCGCGACGGGTCGTCGTTACGGACCTTCACCAACATCCCAGACCACCTCTGACCGATGCGCCTCTACCTGCCGGCCGCCCGAACCCTCGCCGCGACCACCTTACGGGGTCGCGACTCCCTCGCGTGGCCGAAAATGTTCGGTCCGGGCGAATCGTCTTGCGCGGCAGCATGATCATTCTGCACGGTTCACGCGACTCCCGGGTTCCCAGGGGTTGCACAGCTCGGAGCCGGGAACCCGGGACGCGCGAGCTACCGCGCGGTAGCGGCGTCGGCGGCGCCGAGGTGGCCGTCGGGGCGGACGATCACCCAGGTGCCGTCGGCGGCGTCGTAAGCGCGTCGCGCGTGCCCGTCGGCATCGCTGAATTCGCCTTCGACCAGCGCGGTTTCGGTTCCGACCAGGCGCACGGTGCGCAGGTCGGTCACGGGGGAGCGGTCCGGACCGCCGGTCGTGTCCCGCCCGAAGACCAGCAGGGTGGCGTGCGGACCGCGGAACAGGTCGAACAATCGGACGGTCTTGCCGTTCGCGTCGGTCAGCGGCGCGTCCGGTGCGCGGTCCCCGGGCCGCACTCCGGGTGAATTGTCCTGAGCGTCCCGATAACTGATGTCGAGCTGATGGGTGCCCTCCCGATCCATGGCGTCCGGATCGCCCTTCACCGTCTTGTCGAGCAGCTCCGAACTCAGGCCCAGCACCCGCGCGGCCACCGCCCGCCGCTCGGTCTCGTAGCTGTCGAGCAGGGCCTCGGTCGCGGCCCCCGGATCACGCAGCGCGGCCGCGAGTTTCCAGCCGAGGTTGTAGGCGTCCTGAACGCCGGTATTGAGCCCCTGCCCGCCGGTGGGCGGATGCACGTGCGCCGCGTCCCCGGCGAGGAACACCCGCCCGGACCGATACCGCTGCGCCAGGCGGACATTCGGCCGCCACACCGTCGACCAGCTGAGGTCGCTGAGCACGATGTCGTCGCGGCGCGACCGGCGCGTCACATGCTCCTGCAATACCTCCAGACCGGTCCCGGAGTCGGCGTCGAGTCCGGTCGCGAACTGGAACTTGCGCCCGCCCGGCAAGGGCATCAACGCGATTCCGTCCATCGGGGAGTCGGAATCGGCGAACCAGTAGCCCACCGAATGATCGAGCGCGTCCGCGCACACATCCCCGAGCAGCAGGCGAATCGATTCGTCGGTGACGCCCTCGAACGCGATCCCGAGCGCCTTGCGCACGGTGCTGCGCCCGCCGTCCGCGCCCACCAGGTACCCGGCTCGCACCCGCTCGGTCACGCCGTCGTGCTCCAACGTCACCGTCACCCCGTCCGCGTCGGCGCTGAAATCGACCAGCGCCGTTCCGGATTCGACCCGCACCCCGAACTCCGCCAGCCGCTCGCGCAGCACCCGCTCGGTGTCGGCCTGGGCGAGCACCCACGGATTCGGGTGCGGCACATCGGCGGTGGGCTCGCGCCACGCGCTCATTCGCCGCTCCATCACGAATTCCCCGTCCAGGTGGACCAGCAGCGGGGCCTGCGGCGCGCCCTGGGCGAGCACCGCGTCGAGTACGCCGAGATCGTCGAAGACCTCGAGGGTGCGCGGCTGCAACCCGTCCCCGCGCGATCCGGCGAAGAACTCCGCGGCACGGTCCACGATGCGCACCGCCACCCCGCGCCGCGCCAGATCGATGGCGAGGGTGAGTCCGGTCGGCCCGGCTCCCGCAATGATGACCTGCGGATTCATGATAACTCCAATACTGAATACAAATTCACTGAACGTGAATTCAGTATTCTGGGTGGTACCTTCCGCTGTCAAGGAGGTGGATCGTGGCAGCACGCCGCAGTGAGAGGTCGGCCGAGACCGAGCAGGCGCTCAAAACCGCCGCCCGGCGGCTGTTCGCCGAGCGCGGCTACCTGAACACGAAGATCACCGACATCACCGCAGCGGCCGATCGCGCCGCGGGCTCGTTCTACAACCACTTCGCGAGCAAGGAAGAACTGCTCCAGTCGCTGTTGAAGGACCTGGCCGACGAGAGCGACATCTCCGCCGCCGATCCCGCGCACATCGCCGACTTCACCGACCCGGCCGCGGTGCGCTACCACATCGCGAGCTACTGGGCCTTCGCCCGCAAGAACTGGCCGGTGCTGCGCGCCGTCCAGCAGGCCGCCCTGGTCAACGACGACTTCGCCCGCATCGCAACGCGTTTCGCGACCGAACAGCGCGACGAGGTGGCCGACCATCTCGACGGCTTCGGCCCGTCGGGCCCGCGCCTGCCGGGCTCCGCCGACGCGAGCCTGTCCATGATGTTCGCCTCGGCGATGGGTCTATTGCAGGCGGTGGAGGAGGGCGGCCTGGCGCTCACCGACGAGCAGGCCGTGGACGCCCTCACCCGATTCGTCTACCGCGGCCTCACCGGCCGCGATCCCGACTGACGAGAACCTCAGGGCACCAGCACGATCGAGCCGGTGGTCCGGCGACCCTCCAGGTCCCGATGCGCCTGCTCGGCGTCGGCGAGCGGATAGCTGCCGCCCACCCGCACCCGCAGCGTCCCCTCGGCGATGGCGTTCATGATATCGCCTGCCCGCCACAGCAATTCGGCCCGATCGCGGGTGTAGTGCACCAGCGTCGGCCGGGTCACGAACAATGAGCCCAGCGGATTGAGCCGCTGCAGGTCGAACGGCGGCACCGGCCCACTGGCCCCGCCGAACAGCGCCACCATGCCCCGGATCCGGGTCGCGGCCAGGCTGGATTCGAAAGTGGACGCGCCGACCCCGTCATAGGCCGCGGCCACGCCCTCCCCGCCGGTGAGTTCGCGGGCGCGCGCGGCGATGTCCTCGTCGTAGCGCAGCACCTCGGCGGCCCCGGCCTCGCGTGACAACTTCTCCTTGTCGTCGGTGGACACCGTGGTGATCACCCGCACCCCGCGCGCGCTCAGCAGCTGGGTCAGGATCAACCCGACCCCGCCCGCGCCCGCGTGCACGAGGACCGTCTCGCCCGGCTCGGGCCGGTAGATCGACTCGATCAGGTAGTGCGCGGTCATGCCCTGCAGCAGCGCCGACGCCGCCACCGGCGGGTCCACCCCGTCGGGCACCGGAATCGCCACGGCCGCAGGCACGACCACCAGTTCGGCGTAACTGCCCGGCGCGGCCGCCCACGCCACCCGGTCCCCGACCCGGAAGTCGGTGACGCCGTCGCCGATCGCCTCCACCACGCCGCTGCCCTCGGCACCCGGGATGTAGGGCACCGGCTGCGGGTAGCGTCCGGTCCGAATGTAGGTGTCGATGAAGTTGATTCCGATGGCCTGAGTCCGCACCAGCAGCTGTCCGGGACCCGCCTGCGGGTCGGGCACCTCCACCAGCCGCAGGACCTCGGGACCGCCGTGCTCGGAAACCTGGATGGCGCGCATGCCGACCAGTCTGACACCGGCCCGGAATCGGTGTGCGCGGCGGCACGCCGAGTGTGAGATGCACGGCGGTCCATGGACGCTGATTTACCGGTGGGTAAACTGCGACACATGAGCGCTACCGCCGCCCCGGCACCCGAGAAGCTGTCGCCGTCCGTCGTGGATTCCGTCAAGGGATTCGTGGCCGAGCACGGCGGTTCCGCGACCGCGGTGCTGCAGCCCATCGGCCGCATCGGCGTCCGTGTCACCCTCGTCGGCGCCGACGGCGTGCTGGGCGACCGGGTCGTCGGCTCGCTGGAGTCCGCCAAGTCCCTCGTCGAGACCGTCGACGGCCTGACCGAGGCCGACGAATGGGACCGCGAGCTGATCTCCAAGGTGACCCCCGCGAAGGGGCACTGGGCCAAGATGGCGGGCTGGGTCGCGCGTCAGAAGCGATTCCCCAAGGCGCGCAACGAGAAATGACCGCGCCCGCAGCAGGCGGGGGCGGAAAGGACCGGAACGACGTGCCGGGTCGGGTGACCAAGCAGGCGCAGTTGCGGTCGGCCCTCACCACCCTGTGCGCCACCCTGCGTCCCGGTGAGATGCTGCCCAGCGAACGCCAGCTCTGCGACGACTATCGCGTCAGCCGCATGACCGTGCGTGAGGTGCTGGGCCAGCTCGAATCCGAGGGCGTCATCACCCGCGTCCCCGGCAAGGGCACCTTCGTGGCCGAACGGGTGGCCCGATCGCGGCTGCACATGGCGTCGTTCACCGACGACATGCGCCGCCTGGGCCGCACCCCCGGCACCGTGGTGCTGCACACCGATTACGCGGTGCCGCCCGCCGCCTCGGCGAGCGCGCTGGGGCTGGCGGTGAACACCAAGGCCTATCACCTGGTCCGGCTGCGGCTGGCCGACGGCCTGCCGATGTCGATCGACGACGGCTGGTACCGCGTCGATCTGCTGCCGGATCTGCTGGATCACGAACTGACGCAGTCGCTGTACGCGTTGTTCTCGCGGGAGTACGACTGCCCGATCGACCGGGCCGAGCAGAGCGTGCGCGCGGTGGCCGCCGACGAGCGCCACGCGGGCTGGCTGGGCACCGAAACCGGTTCCCCGCTCCTGGCTTTCGACCGGATCTCGTACTCGCGCGATCGGGCCGTCGAGCACGCGCAGTCCTGGTACCGGGCCGACCGCTACCAGGTGTACATGACCGTCTCGGCCGAGGACGTCTAGCCGCCCGAAGCCCGGAAACGACTGAGCCGCTGCCCCGTCCGGGACAGCGGCTCGTGTCGTAACGGGATCAGATGGTGAAAAGAACCGCGCCCGTGGCGATCTCACCGGCGACGACCCCGTGGGCAGAACCGGGGGTGCTGTCCATGACCACCACCGGCACCGCGGCGCTCAGGCCCAGGCGGCGAACCGCGTTGGGGGAGAAGGTGATCAGCGGATCGCCCACCTCGACCCGATCGCCCTCGGCGGCCTTCACCTCGAACAGATCCGGTTTGCCGACGGTGTCGATGCCGACGTGCAGCAGCACGCCGGTGCCGTCGGCGGTCACGATGACCGCCGCGTGCGGGTGCAGTTTCACGATCGATCCGGCGACCGGGGCGACCACGGTGGTGGCGGCATCGGTGTCGGGGGGTTCGATGGCCGCGCCCGCGCCCACCATCTCCGCGGAGAAGACCGGATCGGGAACCTCGGACAGGGGCATGGAGCGGCCGGTGAGCGGCGCGAGAATCTCGGTGCTCATGGCTGTCAGATCATGTCGTTGATGTCTTCGGCGAGCGCGTCGGCGGTGGGTCCGACGACGACCTGCACCGCGTCGCCCATCTTCACGACGCCGTGCGCGCCGGCGGCCTTGAGCGCCTTGTCGTCGACCTTGCCCGCGTCCTTGACCTCCACGCGCAAACGGGTGATGCAGCCTTCCACCTCGACGATGTTGTCGGCGCCACCCAGGCCCGCGATGATCTGATTCGCTTTCGACATATTTCCTCCGTGCGTGTCGAGTAGACAAAGCTGGTTATAACCAGTATATGTCTGGTTATAACCAGTGACGCTAACTGATCTGAGGACCCGCCATGGCCGATTCCGCCGCCGAGAGCTCTCGTAAGAAGCTCGATCTATCCGGACTGCAGAAGCTCGGCCGCAGCTTGATGCTGCCGATTGCCACGCTACCTGCCGCGGGCCTGTTGTTGAGGCTGGGACAGGACGACATGCTCGGCCGATTCTCGCCCCTGCACTCGGTCGCCGCGGTGCTCGCGGGCGCGGGCGGGACCCTGATCGACAACCTTCCACTGCTGTTCGCGGTGGGTATCGCCATCGGCTGGGCGAAGAAGTCCGACGGGTCCACCGCACTGGCCGCGGTGGTCGGATACCTCGCCTTCGCCGGTGTCCTCAAGGCCATGTCGCCGGTGGTGCTGGATGGTAGCTGTGGTCCGGTGCTGGGCTGGTTGTTCCGTGCGGCGCACTGGGATTGCCCCGTCGTGGCCGACATGGCCACCGCCAAGGCCTCACAACTGGTGAACTTCGGCGTCCTCGGCGGCATCGTCATGGGTCTGACCGCGGCCTCGCTGTGGACCCGCTTCCACCGCACCCAGCTGCCCGACTACCTCGGCTTCTTCTCCGGCCGTCGTCTGGTGCCCATCCTCACCGCGTGCGCCGCGGTCGTCATCGGCGTGCTCATGTCGTTCATCTACCCGGCCTTCAATGCCGCGCTCACCTGGCTGGGCACCACCGTCGCCGACAACTCGGTCGCCGGCGGCGGCGTGTTCGGCTTCGCCAACCGCATGCTGCTGCCGCTGGGCCTGCACCACATCATCAACTCGGTGGTGTGGTTCGTGATCGGCGACTACCACGGCACCCACGGCGACATCCCGCGCTTCCTCGCCGGCGACCCGTCCGCGGGCACCTTCATGACCGGCTTCTTCCCGATCATGATGTTCGGCCTGCCCGCCGCGGCCATCGCCATCTGGCGGCACGCGCGCCCGGAGAACCGCAAGATGATCGGCGGCATCATGCTGTCCACCGGTCTGACCGCGTTCCTCACCGGAATCACCGAGCCGCTGGAGTTCTCGTTCATCTTCGTGGCGTGGCCACTGCTGCTGATCCACGCCCTCTTCACCGGATCCGCGCTGGCGCTGACCAACGCGCTGGGCATCCACGACGGGTTCACCTTCTCGGCCGGCGCCATCGACTACCTGCTGAACTTCGGCAAGGCCACCCATCCGCTGCTGCTGATCCCGATCGGACTCGGGTACGCGGCGCTGTACTACGTCACCTTCAGCTTCATCATCAAGCGCTGGAACCTGCCGACACCCGGCCGGGAACCGGACGAGTCCGAAATCGAGAAGGAGAACATCGCAGCATGATCACCCGAACCGCCGTCATCGCCTCGAAGACCGGACTGCACGCTCGGCCCGCTGCCCTGTTCGCCAAGGCCGCCGGGGAGGCCGGTGTGCCCGTGAAGATCTCGAAGGAGGGCAAGGATCCCGTCGCCGCCAACTCGCTGCTGCAGATCATGACCCTCGGCGCCGAACAGGGCGACACCGTCACCCTGCACGCCGAGGAAGGCTCCGAGGCGGCCCTCGATAAACTGGTCTCGATGCTGGAGACAGATCTTGACGCGTGAGGTGCGCGGCGTCGCCGCCGCCCCCGGGATCGCGATCGGATCGGTGAAGTGGCTGGCCGCCGCGCCCGTCACCAGCCCGGACGACGCACCCGGGAGCGACGTCGAGGCCGAGATCGCCCGCGCGGAAACCGCTTTCGAGACCGTCGCGGGAAGGTACTCCGCGCAGGCGCTCGCGGCCGCCGGGCCCGCGGCCGACATCCTGTTCATGACCTCCGCGCTGGCCGCCGACCCGGCCCTGCTCGACCAGGTGCGCGCCGAGATCCGGGGCGGGACGCCGACCGCGCACTCGGTCACCCGGGCCGTCGCGCACTTCGGGGAACAGCTGACCGCGCTCGGCGGGATGATGGCCGAACGGGCCTCGGACCTGCGCGACGTGGGGCAGCGGGTGGTCGCCGAACTGCTGGGTGTGGATCCGCCCGGAATCCCGGACAGCACAACGCCTTTCATTCTCGCCGCCCAGGATCTCGCGCCCGCCGACACCGCGACGCTGGATCCGGAGCGGGTCATCGGACTGCTCACGGTGGCGGGCGGGCCGACCTCGCACACCGCGATTCTGGCCAAGGCCCTGGGCATTCCGGCCGTGGTCGCCGCACCGGAGGCGGTCGGGATCGCGGAGGGCACGGAGATCGTGCTGGACGGAACCGCCGGTGTGGTGGAGCTCGAGCCGAGCGCGGCCCGCCGCCAGGAAGTTTCGGCATTCCGGGCGCGTCAGGCGGACGCGCCGACCGGTCCGGGCCGCACATCCGACGGCCACCCGGTGCCGCTGCTCGCCAATGTCGGCTCGGCCGCCGATGCGCTGCTCGCCGTCGAACTCGGGGCCGAGGGCGTCGGCCTGTTCCGGACCGAATTCCTGTTCCTGGACCGGAAATCCGCGCCCACCGTGGCCGAGCAGACCGAGCGGTACGCGGAGATCTTCCGTGTGATGGGCGACCGGCCGGTGATCGTCCGGACCCTCGACGCGGGCTCGGACAAGCCGCTGCCGTACCTCGACCTGCCGGACGAGGAGAACCCGGCGCTGGGCGTGCGCGGACTGCGGTTGAGCAGCGTCGATGAGGGGACGCTGCTCGGCCAGCTGGCCGCGATCCAGGCCGCGGTCGAGCAGACCGGGACTCCGGTCAAAGTCATGGCGCCCATGGTCGCCACCGCGGAGGAGGCGGCCTACTTCGCCGCCCGCGCCCGCGCGGCCGGACTCGAGACACCCGGCATCATGATCGAGATCCCCGCCGCCGCACTGCGTTCCGAGCAGCTCGGGGCGGAGGTGGAGTTCTTCTCCATCGGGACCAACGATCTGTCGCAGTACCTGTTCGGCGCGGACCGGATGTCCGCGGCGGTGGCGGCGCTGCACGATCCGTGGCAGCCCGCGCTGGCCGCGACCATCGCCCTGGCGGTGGCCGGGGCCGCGAAGCAGGGCGTGAAGGTCGGCGTCTGCGGGGAATCCGCGTCCAATCCCGACTTCGCCTGTGTGCTGGTGGGTCTCGGGGTGGAGACGCTGTCCATGGCGCCGCGCTCCCTCGCCGGGGTGCGCGCCCGGCTCGCGTCGGTGACCAGGGCCAGATGTGAAGCCGCCGCGGCCGCGGTGGTGTCGGCCCGGACCGCCGCGGACGCCTTATCGGCCGCGCGCGCCGCCCTGGGGGCGGATACGTGAGGACCACCCTGCGCGGCCGGGTCGTCACACTCACCGAGGTGGGCGAGCTCGCCGACGGGGTGGTGTCGTTCGACGGTCCTTTTCTCGACTATGTCGGTCCGGCGGCGGAATTCGACGGTGAGCTGCCGGAGAACGATGACCGGTCGCCGATCATCCTGCCGGGGTTGATCGACGTGCACTGCCACGGCGGCGGCGGATTCGGCTTCCCCGAAACCGATGCCGCGGGCGTGGCGGCGGCGGCCCGTTACCATCGCGGGCGCGGCACCACCACCCTGGTCGCCTCGTTGGTGTCGGCCACCGAAGCCGAACTGCGCGACCGCATCGACGTGCTCGGCACCGCCGTGGACGCGGGACTGCTCGCCGGAATCCACCTGGAGGGCCCGTTCATCAGCGAGCACCGGCGCGGGGCCCACGACCCGGACCGCATCGTGCCCGGTGATCCGGCATTGCTGGAGCGGCTGCTCGACTACGCGGGCGGGCGGATCCTGTCGGTGACCGTGGCCCCGGAAACCGCCAACTTCGACAAGGTCGCCAGCGTACTCGCCGACGCGAATGTGATTCTCTCCCTGGGGCACACCGTCGCCGACTACGCGCGGTCGGTGCACGCGCTGCGGCGCGGGCGGCGGGTGTCGATCACCCACCTGTTCAATGCCATGCCCGAGTTGGCGCACCGCGACGCCAACTTCCTCACCGCCGCCATGGCCGCCGCCGGACGCGGGGACGTGGTGGCCGAGGTGATCGGTGACGGCGTGCATCTGGCCGACGGGGTCGTGCGCATGGTGTTCGACACCATCGGCCCCGACAATCTGGCCCTGATCACCGATGCGATGGCCGCCGCGGGCCAGCCCGATGGCCGCTACCAGTTGGGCAGTCTGGATGTCGTCGTGAAGGACGGCGTCTCCCGCATCTACGACCCGCACGGTGAGGGGCCGATCGCCGGAGGCACCGCCACCGCGTCGGATGTCCTGCGCCGCACCGTCTTCCAGGCCGGTGTCGATCTGACCGCGGCCGTGACCGCCGCCTGCGCCACCCCCGCCCGGCTGCTCGGCCTGGCCGGGGACCTGGGCGCGCTGTCGGCGGGGATGCGCGCCGACCTGCTGGTCACCGACCACTTCCTGGACCCCGTAAGGGTGTACAAGAACGGAGCGATATGGAACTCGTGATCACCGACAACGCCGCCGAGGCGGGTGTCCTGGCCGGCCGCATCATGGCCGACCACGTCCGCCGCGGAGCCCGCGCCATCGGTCTGGCCACGGGGTCCTCGCCGCTGGGCGCCTATCGGGAGCTGATCCGGCAGCACCGCGAGGAGGGGCTGAGTTTCTCCGGGGTGCAGGCGTTCCTGCTCGACGAGTACATCGGCCTGCCGCCCGGACACCCGCAGTCCTACCGTCGGTTCATCCGCGACGAGTTCACCGCCCACGTCGACTTCGCCGACGCCGACGTGCACAGCCCCGACGGCAATGCCGCCGACATCCCCGCCGCCGCAGCCGATTACGAGCGCGCCATCGCCGCGAATGGCCCGATCTCGGTGCAGATCCTGGGCATCGGGGCGAATGGCCACCTCGGCTTCAACGAGCCCGGCTCCTCGCTGCGCTCGCGTACCCGCGTGAAGACCCTGACCCCGAAGACCCGCGAGGACAATGCCCGCTTCTTCGACGACGACCTCGCGCAGGTGCCCACCCACGTCCTCACCCAGGGCCTCGGAACCATCAGCGACGCGGACCATCTGCTGATGATCGCCACCGGCGACGGCAAGGCCGAGGCGGTCGCCGCCGCCGTGGAGGGCCCGGTCTCGGCGTTCTGCCCGGCCTCGATCCTGCAGATGCACCCGCACGTCACCGTCATCGTCGACCCGGCCGCCGCGGCGAACCTGAAGGCCGTCGACTACTACCGTTTCGCGGTCGCGAACAAGCCCTCCTGGCAGAGCTTCTGACCGTCAGGCGCCCGCCTGCATGGCGGCGAACGGGGCCATGTCGAAGTAGTCCCGCCACGCCGCGATCTTCCCGTCGCGCACCTCGAACACGCCGGTGACCGGCAGCTCGACCTTGTTGTCGCCCAGGCTGAATCGATCCGTGCGCTCGTTGAGCACGATGTTCCCGGTGACGGCCTGATGGTGGATCGAGAATTCGATCCCGCCGAACGCGCCGATGAACCCGCGCAGGAACTCCAGGATCGCGGCCTTGCCGACGAACGGATCCATCGGAATGTTGTGGTACACCGCGTCCTCGGTGAAGAACTCCGCGATGGATTCCGGTGTGCCGGTGAGCCATTCGGCGCACAACGCGTTGACGACCTCGGCGGGGGACTGGCTGGCGTGTTCGATGCTCACTGCTTCGGGAGACCTTTCCTGCGACGGACCTGACCTACAGCAGCCAAACTCCCGCCCCACCCGGGCACTGTCAACCCTCATCTCGCCGTGAGACGCCACTCCATCCCCGTCTCATCGACCGGTCCCCGGCCTGCCGCTGCCCGAAATCGCTCCCCACCGCCAATAATGATCTCGTGACCGAGCGCGCAGCGAGCCGCACCGCCATCCTGGTCTGCCAGGGCCGGGCCGTCGCCGACGGCCGACTGGGTATCGGCCGATTCTCCGACCCGATCGCCACCGAACTCCTGACCGACGACGAACGCGGCCTCGTCACCCTCGTCCGATCCGGCGCCGTCCCGGCCGCCTTCGGTCCCCACATGGAATACGAACTCCTCTCCGCCACAGCCGAAGTCATGGCCGTCCGCACCATCGCCATCGACGACGCCCTACTGGCCGCCGCCAACCCTCAGCTCGTCATCCTCGGTGCAGGCCTGGACGCCCGCGCCTGGCGCATCCCCGACCTGCGCGGCACCCCCGTCTTCGAAGTCGACCACCCGGCTTCCCAAGCCGAGAAGCGTGCCCGCCTCGGCGACCGCCGATCGATCGCCGACCTCCACTTCGTCGCGGTCGACTTCGCCGAGGACTCCCTCCCCGCCGCCCTGGCCGCCGCCGGCCACGACGACTCCGTCCCCACCACCTGGATCTGGGAAGGCGTCGTCCCCTACCTGACCCCGGCCCAGGTCACCGACACGGTAGCCGCGATCGCGCAGTGCAGCGCCCCCGCCAGCCGCCTGATCATCACCTACCCCACCCCCAACCGCGTCTACAAATACGGCCGCAAGGCAATGCAACTACTGCTCACCCTCACCGGCCGCCCTAATCCCATGGCCCACGAACCCCAACGCTCCACCTGGACCCCCCACGCCCTGGCAACCCTCCTCGCGACCCACGGCTTCACCGTCACCACCGACCGAGACCTCGAATCCCTCGCCGTGGAAGCGAATATCGAGGGCAAACACCGCTCCCTCCGAGCCGACGGCCACATCCTCACCGCCGACCGCACCTGACGTCGAGCGCCTGGTCGACGAAGCCGCCCGCTCGCGCCGACCGCCATCAACTCGAGGTCGGAGCGGCACTCGGCCACTTCCTGTGCTGAAACTACGCGGCGGCGTGACCCACGGCCGCGGGAGCGGTCGACGTCAGCGGTTCGCGGGTGCGCATGGCGGCCCACAGTGCGGCGGTGGCGGCGACGCAGGCGGCCGCCCCGCCCACGTGGAAGGCGACCAGTACGGCGGGAACGTGGGTGAAGTACTGGACGATGCCGACCAGGGCCTGCGCGCACACCAGCGAGATCACCAGGATCATCCGGTTGCGGAGGGTCTTGTTCATCCCGATCGCGGCGAGGCCGCAGGCCAGACCGACCAGCAGGGCGAGATAGGCGACGAGCAGTTCGGCGTGCAGGTGCACGAGGGTCACGATCTCGACCTGGAGTCGCTCGACCGGTTTCTCGACGCTCTTGTCACCGGCGTGCGGGCCGGCGCCGGTCACCAGGGTGCCCGCGATCAGGGTGGCGGTGAGCGCGACACCGCTCAGCGCGGTGAGCAGTCGCAGCGGCCGCGGCACCCGCACGGTGTCGATGCCGTCGTCGGGTTCCCCGACCTTGGCCCACAACAGCGTCGCCAGCCACACCATCAGCATGGACGCCAGCAGGTGCACCGCGACGGTCCACCACAGCAGTCCGGTGCGCACGGTGATACCGCCGATCACGGCCTGCAGCACGGTGCCGCCGGGCATCAGCCACGCGTAGACCAGCACCTCGCGCCGCCGCCGCGCCCGGGTGACCGCGAGCACGATCGCCGCCGCGGCCAGCGTCACCACGAAAGTCAGCATGCGATTGCTGAATTCGACGACCTGATGCACCACCGGCACCTCGGCCACCGCGGTCGGCACGAAGCTGCCCGGGAAGCACTGCGGCCAGGTGGGGCAGCCCAGACCCGACGCGGTGACGCGGACGACCGCGCCGGTCACCGAGATTCCGGCCTGGGACAGGATGACCAGGAACGCGATGAGCCGCTGCACCCGCAGGGAGGGCATCGGGAACAGGTCGGCAAGTCGCTGGAAGGCGCGAGACAGCACGCACCGATCGTAGCGGGGGCCTATAGCGGCCCGTCACCCGCCCTACTACAGCGTGTCGTTAAACACGCTCGGACTCAATCGAACTTGAAGAATCGGGTGGCCAGCCACCCCGCGAGACCACCCCAGCCGGCGAGCACCGCCAGCCCGTACCAGTCGACGCTGGTGCGCATCGCCCGATCCAGGCACTCCGACAACGCGCCCGAGGGAATGATCCGCGCGATCACGCTCACCGCGCGCGGCAGATCGTCGGACATGAACACCAGGCTCGCGGTCCCGAGCATCACGAACCACAGGATGTTGGCCAGCGCCAGCACCACCTCGGCCTTGAGCGTTCCGCCCAGCAGCAGTCCCAGCGCCGCGAAGGTCGCGGTCCCGAGCCCGATCACCACCGCCCCCAGCAGCAGCCCGGCCAGCGACGGCCGCCAGCCCAGCGCGGCCCCGATGCCGCCCAGCAGGATCGACTGCAACACCACCACGATCAGCACCGCCGAGCACTTGCCCGCGACGATGCCCCACCGCGGCAGCGGAGTCGCCCCGAGCCGCTTCAACGCCCCGTATCGCCGATCGAATCCGACGGCGATGGCCTGCCCGGTGAACGCGGTCGACATGATCGCCACCATCATCACCGCGGGCACGACCCGATCCACCCGATGCTCGCCCAGCCCGCTGACCGGCAGCAGCGTCAGCCCGATCAGCAGCGTGATCGGAATGAACATGGTGAGCAGCAGCTGTTCCCCGTTGCGCAGCAACAGGATCAGTTCCATGCGCGTCTGCGCCGCCAGCATCTTGGCGCGTGTGGTCGGCTGCGGCGCGGGGGAGAAGGTGCCCGCCGCGAATCGGTTCTCGGTCTCGGTCACCCGCGCAGCTCCCGCCCGGTCAGTTCGAGGAACACGTCTTCCAGCCGGCGCTGGTCGATGCGAATGTCGGTGGGCAGCACGTCGATTCGCGCGCACCACGCGGTCATGGTGGCCAGCACCTGCGGGGTGATGTCGCCCTGCAGCAGGTAGGAGCCGGGCGCGGTCTCGCGCGGGGTGAAGCCTTCCGGCAGCGCGGCTTCCAGCAGCGACAGGTCGAGTTTCGGGGGCGCGGTGAACGCGAGCCGCCCTTCGGCGCCGTGTGAGGTGACCTCCGCGGGCGTGCCCTGGGCGACGACCCGCCCGTGGTCGATGATGACCAGCTGGTCGGCGAGCTGTTCGGCCTCGTCCATCATGTGCGTGGTGAGCAGCACGCTGACCCCGTCGCGGCGCAGCGCGTCGATGAGCTCCCACACCAGATGCCGCGCCTGCGCGTCCAACCCGGCGGTCGGCTCGTCGAGGAACACGATCTCTGGCCGCCCGACCAGCGCGCACGCCAGCGCGAGCCGCTGCTGCTGCCCGCCCGATAGTCGCCGATACGGTGTCCGCCGAGCGTCCTTGAGCCCGAGCGTGTCCAGCAGCCAGGCCGGGTCGAGCGGATTCGCGGAGTAGGACGCGACGAGATCGAGCATCTCCCCGGCCTTGGACCCCGGATACGCGCCGCCGCCCTGCAGCATCACACCGATGCGCGGTCGCAGCTGATCGGAATCGGCGATCGGGTCGAGCCCCAGCACCCGCACGCGCCCGGCGTCGGGGGACACGAACCCCTCGCACATCTCGGTGGTGGTCGTCTTGCCCGCCCCGTTGGGTCCGAGCAGGGCCAGCACCTGCGCGCGTTCGATGTCGAAGCTGATGCCGTCGACCGCGGTGGTCTCGCCGTAGCGTTTCACGACGCCGTCGACGCGTACGGCGGGTCCGGATGCTGCGGTCACGAGGACACACCGTAAGGCGTGGGCTGCTGTGACCGAGCCGACACCCCCGGCTGATTGCGCCACGGCAGCACATTTCGGGTGAGGAAGATCAGGGAGCCGCCGACGATCAGGGTGGCGATGGCCGATTCGACGATCTGGAAAACGTAGAAGTCGGCGCCGCGCGGCATCACCATCACGGAGACGATCACCGACAGGACGACTGCGGGGACCCGGAAGGCGGGGCGGTTCGCCCACGCGGCGAGGGGGACGATCGCCCACAGTAGGTACCAGGGTTGAACGACCGGGAACAGCAGCACGATCGCGCCGAGTGAAACACCCAGTGCGCCGATCGGATTCAGACGTCCGGTCCAGGCGGCGATGAGCATGCGCAATGTCACGAAGCCCGCGACGGATTCGGCGATGGGCCGGGTGATGTCGAGCAGTGCGGTGGTGTGGTCGCCGAGACCGAGCAGTACGCCACCGAATCCGGTGATGATGCCGATGGCCGTCGGCAACGACAGGTAGCTGCGCACGGCGGTCGCGGTGCCGACGGTATTGACCCAGCCGAATCCGAGCCCGCTGGCGTAACTCACGAACAAGGTCGTGGCCACGGCGACCGCGCCGAGGACAGCACCCGCGAGCAGCACCTGTTTGAGCCCGCGCCCCCATCGCCGGGCCAGTGCCATGCCCACGAATCCGAGGCACACCAGCGAGGTGATCTTCACCGCCGACGACAGCGTGATCACCACGGTGCCGAAGATCAGCAGCGCCCACGCCCGCCGATCGAATTCCGGTGAGTCGTCGATGGCCCGCAGGCAGAACTCCAGGCCCGCCAGCATCAGCCCGAGCATGAGCGCGTCATTGTGCACGCCTCCGACCAGGTGGAACAGCACCAGCGGGTTGACCGCGCCCAGCCACAGCGCGCTCACCGGCGCGACCCCGCAGCGGCGTGAGAGCCGCGGCAGCGCCCACACGATCAAGGCGACGCCCGCCAGCGCGAGCGCCCGGTGCAGCCACACGCCGAGCACGATGTTGTCGCCGGTGATCTGCGCGATCCCGCGACCCATCCAGAGGAACAGCGGCCCGTAGGGCGCGGCGGTGGACCGCCAGATATTGGGCACGTTGTTGGTCAGCACATTGTCGAGCCCGAGCCCGTCGACCGGACCGACCGAATAGGGGTCCAGGCCGCGGTTCGCGATCTCGCTCTGCGCCAGATACGAATACACGTCATTGCTGAACATGGGCGGCGCGACGCTGAGCGGAATGATCCACAGCAGCAGCGTCCGATCCATCTGCGACCGGCTGAGCCGGTGCCGCGGATCCCCGCCCCACCCGCCGACCGCGAAGCGGCCCAGCAGTAGCCACGCCATGATCACCAGGACGGTGCCGATCATGCACATGGCCAGCGTGGATGTGCCCGCGCGGGCGAAGAAACCGAGCACCCGCAGCCCGGAGGTCGGGTTCTGATGCACCGGCTGCGCGCCGACACCGAGTGCCGAAATCGCCATGATGACCGCGCCGGTCGCGCCGAGCAGCCGGATTCGCATCAGCTGCAGGGTTTCTCGCCGGTCCAGGCCGGGCACGTCGTGGTCGACGCTGTGCAGCACGGCGACGGTGTGATCGGCGGCAGGGACGTCCAGGCCCAGGGCCCGGCGTCCGATATCGATGACTCTGCGCCCCGCGCCTTCCACTACCGCCACAGGACCGAAGCCTAGTCCGGAGCCGCGGGTCGGACGCCGATCGCATGGCCGTAGCGGGGGGTCGAGGGTGTGCCCGGTGGTTGCCGTCGGTCACACCCGCTTGCTTCAGATACCCCTGGGGGTATAGTCGTGACATACCCCAGGGGGTATGGAAGGAAGTCTCAGATGCGAAGTACGACAGTCGGCGTCGCCGACGCTTCTCCGAGCACGGCCGCCCCCGGCGGTCTCCTGGGCCGCCTCGGCGCGGTCATGGCCGACCGCGCCCGCTGGGTGTTCGGCTTCTGGTTGCTGTTGTCGGTGGCGCTCGGCGCTGCCGCGCCGTCGGTGTTCGACTCTCTCGCCGGCGCGGGCTGGCAGGCCGACGGCTCCGAATCCGTGCAGGTCCGCGACCTCGCGCAGGAACACTTCGGCGGCAACTCGGCCGCCGCCGTGCAGGTCGTGATCCACTCCGACACCGCCGCCATGGACAGCCCCGACGCGCAGCGCCTGGTCGCCGACCTCACCGCGGTCCTCCAGGCGGACAGCCGCTTCGGCGCGATCGTCCCGCCCACGCCCAGTCGATCGGTGAGCCCTGACGGCCACACCGGCATCCTGCTGGCGGGTGCGAACGCGAGCACCGACGACATGGTCACCGCGGTCACCGACCTCGGCCCGAAACTGCGGGACGTCGCCGCCGACGGCTTCGACATCTACCCGACCGGCGCCTCGGCGCTGTGGAGCGACTTCAACAAGGCCAATCACGACGCGATGATGAAGGCCGAGATGTTCTCCTGGCCGGTCACTCTGGCGATCATGGTGCTGGCCTTCGGCTCCCTGGTGGCCGCCGGTCTGCCGCTGCTGCTGACCCTCACCGGTCTGGTCGCCTCCGCGGGCGGCCTGGTGCTGCTCAACCAGATCACGCCGATCTCGGTGTGGGCCATGAACTTCGCCATGATGTTCGCCCTCGCCCTGGGTATCGACTATGCGTTGTTCCTGGTCTCGCGCTTCCGTGACGCGATTCGCGGCGACACCTCACCCCGCACCGCGGTCGCGGTCACCATGGCCACCGCGGGCAAGGCGGTCCTGCTCTCCGGTCTGACCGTGCTGGTCAGCCTGTCGGCGGTGCTGGTGGTGCCCGCGCCCGCCGTGCGCACCATGGCGGTCGGCATCATGTTCGCGGTCTCGTTCGTCCTGCTGGCGACGCTGACCCTGTTGCCCGCCGTGCTCGGCGCGCTGGGCAAGCGCGTGAACGCGGGCTCGCTGCCGTATGTGGCGCGCCAGCAGCATCGTTCGCCGGTCTTCGCCAAGTGGGGAGAGTTGCTGCACCGCCGCCCGTGGCCGTTCGCCATCGGTTCGCTGCTGGTGCTGATCGCGCTCGCGATTCCGGTGACGAGCCTGAAGGTGGCCATGCCCTCGATTCAGGTGGTGCCCGAGGATTCTTCCGTGCGCCAGGGCTACGAACTGGTGCAGCGCGAATTCGGGCTGGGCGCGCCGGGCATGCTGCAGATCGTGGCCCCGGCCTCCGACGCCGCCGATGTCGCGCGAATCGCGGCCTCGGACAGCCGGATCGGCATGGTCTCGCCGCCGCAGCCCGCGGGCGACGGCAGCGGACTGGTCCTGATCCAGGCGGCTCCGGCCGTCGACCCGTCGGATCCGGCCATGGGCGACATCGTCGACTCCCTGCGCACGGCCCTCCCGGCCGACGCGCTGGTCGGCGGCGCGGTCGCCGAGAACCTGGACCTGCAACAGGCCCTGAACGACTACCTGCCCCTGGTCGTCGGCATCATCCTGGTGCTGGGCTTCCTGCTTCTGCTGGTCGCTCTGCGCGCTCCGCTGATCGCGCTGCTCGGCGCGGGCGTCAGCCTGCTGTCCACCGCGGCCGCGTTCGGCGTGGCCAAGCTGGTGTTCCAGGACGGCCACGGCGCGAGCCTGCTCGGCTTCACCCCGCAGGGTTTCCTGGACGGCTGGGGTCCGGTGTTCTTCTTCGCCATGATCTTCGCGATCGCGATGGACTACACGGTCTTCCTGCTGGCCACGGCGAAGGAGCATTACGAGCGCTCGGGGGATCCCGCGGTGGCCCATATCGACGGCATCGCGCATTCGGGCCGGGTGATCGCGGCCGCGGCGGCGGTCATGGTGGCGGTGTTCTTCACCTTCGCGCTGGCCGATCCGCTGCCGCCGAAGGAGATGGGCATCATCCTCGGCGTGGCCGTGCTGCTGGACGCCGTGCTGATCCGCCTGATCCTGCTGCCGGTGCTGTTGCGCCTGACCGGGCATGCCGCCTGGTGGTCGCCGCGCTGGCTGCGCAAGGTGCTGCCGGACATCAGCTTCGCGCACTGAACGGTGGGGGCCGTGGGAAAACGGTGAGCCCGCTCTCACGGCCCTCACATACCCCCAGGGGTATGATGGAGTCATCGAACTCAGGGAAGGAACCCTCATGATCGGCGACGAAGACAGCATCGCACTGGTCCTCAACCGCCTGCGCCGCGCCCACGGCCAGCTCGCGGGCGTGATCTCCATGATCGAGCAGGGCCGCGACTGCAAGGACGTGGTCACCCAGCTCGCCGCGGTCTCGCGGGCGCTGGACCGCGCGGGCTTCAAGATCGTCGCCACCGGTCTGCGCGACTGCCTGACCGGTGAACAGGCCGAGGGTTCGGAGCCGATGACGGTCGAGGAACTGGAGAAACTCTTCCTGGCGCTCGCCTGACGCCGGGATCGAAAGGAAGTCATATGACCGCGACCCGCCGCTGGACCATCGACCGCATCGTGCCGGTCCTGGCCGGAACCATGGTGCTGATCAGCATCGCGCTGGTGCTCGCGTTCTCGCCCTGGTGGCTGCTGCTGACCACGTTCGTGGCGGCCAACCTGCTGCTCTACGGGTTCGCCGGCTGGTGTCCGGTGACCCTGCTCCTGCGACGTCTGGGCGTGCCCCGGACGGGCAGTCCCGCAACCGAAAGGACCGCGTGATGACCCTCGCCCTGTCGACGACCCTCTACACCGATTTCGCCACCGCGGTGGAGCGCACCCGGAAGGCCCTGTCCGAGCAGGGTTTCGGCATTCTCACCGAAATCGACGTCACCGCCACCATGAAGCAGAAGCTCGACGCCGACCTGGAGAATTACCTCATCCTCGGCGCCTGCAACCCGCCCCTGGCCCACGCCGCCCTCGAGGTCGACCGCCAGATCGGCCTGCTGCTGCCGTGCAATGTGATTGTGCGCGACGACCGTTCACGCGAGGGGGCGGTACTCGTCGAAGCCATGGATCCGCAGCTGTTGGTGCAGGTCGCGGGTGATCCCGGGCTGAAGGAGGTGGCCGACACCGCCGCCGCCAAGCTCGGTGCGGCCATCGCCGCCCTCGGCTGATCCGGCCCGCTCACGCCCGGTTGCTCCACTGCCCGAACACGATTCGCCCTGCCGGTGTCGGACCCCGCTCATACTCTGGATGAATGGTGTCCGATTCGAAACGGCGAATCGAGGCGGCCGCGGCCGGGTTGCTAGCCCGGCACGGCTACCACGGATTCGGGCTGAAGAAGTTGAGCGAGGCGGCGGGGCTGCCGTATGGGTCGATCTACCACCACTTTCCCGGCGGCAAGGAGGAGATCGCGGTCGCGGCCATCACCGGCACGGGGGTGCTGTTCGGCCGCATGATCGGGCAGGCCCCCGGCGATGTGTTCGGCACCGCGGCAACGCTGTTCGATTTCATGGCCGGCAAGCTGGACGAGACCGACTGGACCACCGGCTGTCCGGTCGGCACGCCCGCCCTGGACGGTGGCAGCGATGTCGAATCGGTGCGCACGGCGTGCGTTTCGGCATTCGATGCCATGGCGCGCGGTTTCACCGAACTGCTGATCGAGCTGGGCCTGGAGCCGGGGGAGGCGCGGGGGCTGGCCACCACGGTGGTCGCGGCCTACGAGGGCGCGACCATCCTGGCCCGGGTGCGCCGCACCGACGAGCCGTTGCACACGGTGTCGGAGTCCATGGCCCGGCTGCTGCGCCTGAGTCTGGCCGAAGCCGTTGCCGTCGAGGCGCATTCACCCTGAGGTCGACCCCGATCACGCGGTGAAATCGGGCACCGTGAGCCGCAGGCGGGCCAGCGCCTCCGGCTCGGCGATCACCTCGATGGCGGTGATCCGCTCGGCGGCGATGGTGAAGACCATGACCTCCGGCGATTCGCCGTGCGACACCACCAGCGCGCCCGGCCGCCCGTCGATCAGAATGACCGCCGAGAACTCCTCGCGCCGTGCGAAACCGGCCGCCAACCGGGCCACCACCCGCGTGCCCTGCGCGGTGACCGGCACCGATCCGGGTGCGGCCACCCGATCGGCGGACACCATGATCTCGGGATCCAGCACGGTGAGCGCCGCCTCGATGTCCCCGGCCCGGACCGCGGCCAGGAAGGCCCGCACGATCCGGTGCTCCCGCAGCGCCTCGGGTCGCAGCCCGTCGCAGTCGTCGAGCACCCGGTGCCGGGCCCGGCTCGCCAGTAGTCGCGCCGCGTTCGGCGTCCGGTCCAGGATCTCGCCGATCTCGTAGAACGGAACCGCGAACATGTCGTGCAGGACGAACGCGACCCGTTCGGCGGGCGGGAGTCGCCGCAGCAGCACCAGCACCGCGCGTTCCAGCTCGTCGGTGAGAATCGCCCGGTCCTCCGGGGTTTCCAGGATCGCGGCCTCGGGAAACGGCTCCGGTGCGCCCGGCCCGAGCGGGAACCGGTCATCGACCCGGCGGCCGCGCAGCACGTCCAGGCAGATCCGGGACAGTGCGGTGGTGAGCCAGCCGTCCAGATTGCGGATGGTGTCGATATCGGTGCGGCTCAAGCGCATCCACGTGTCCTGCACCGCGTCCTCGGCCTCGCTGGAGGCGCCGAGCATCCGGAAGGCCTGGGCGGTCAGGTGGGCGCGCCGCCGCTCGAATCGGGCTGCGGGGGATCCGGAGTCGCTGACCGACATATTTCGTGCTCGCCGAACGTCGCGGTGACATGACTACACACACCATCGTCACACGAATGGTCCCCGACCGCGCCCTCCTCTACTGGACCTCGACCGTGCTGGTCGCCGCCGAACTGGCGGTGGGCGGCTGGTGGGATGTCGCCCGGACCGCGAATGTTCGCCAGGTCGTGACGGCCCTGGGCTATCCGACCTACTTCCTGGTCATCCTGGGCGTCTGGAAGCTGCTCGGCGCGGTGGCGCTGCTGGCCCCGCGGCTGCCGCTGGTGAAGGAGTGGGCCTATGCCGGGACCTTCTTCGTCTATTCGGGAGCCATCGCTTCGCACCTGACCACCGGGGAGAAGCTCATCGAGGTGCCGATCCTGCTCGTCATGGCCACGTTGACGGCGGTCTCCTGGGCGACCCGTCCCGCCGATCGCCGGGTCGCCTCGGGCAAGCCCGCCGATACGGACACGGCGGCAACCATCTAGCAACCAGTGTGTCCGATGTCGGTTAAAGTGACCTTCGATCATGCCCGGTCTCGGTACGGCGAACGGAGCGATGATGGGTCGGAACTCGGTTGCCAGTCAATTGGTGGACGCCCTCGTCGCCGCCGGAGTCCAACGGGTGTACGGCCTGGTCGGTGACAGTTTGAACCCCTTCGTCGACGCCCTGCGCCGCACCGAGGGCATCGAGTGGGTGCACTGTCACAACGAGGAGAGCGCCGCCTTCGCCGCCGGCGGGGAATCGGTTCTCACCGGTCGCCTCGCCGTCTGCGCGGCCAGCTGCGGACCCGGGAACACCCACCTCATCCAGGGCCTCTACGACGCGCACCGCAATGGCGCCGCGGTGCTGGCAATCGCCTCGCACATCCCGAGCCGCGAGATCGGCACCGGCTTCTTCCAGGAGACCCACCCCGAACGACTCTTCGTGGATTGCAGCCACTTCTGCGAAATGGTGAGCACCCCCGCCCAGATGCCGCGCCTGGCCACCATCGCCATGCAGACCGCCCTCGGCCGCCACGGGGTGTCGGTCCTGGTCGTCCCCGGTGACGTGCTCAGCGCCGACGCCGAGAACCGTGGCCGCCCCTCGGATCTGGTGACTTCCGCTGCCACGGTCGTCCCGCCGGCTGACCAGGTCGACCGTCTCGCCGAGGCCATCAATGACGCCGACACCGTCGCGCTGTTCGCGGGCGCGGGTGTGCGCGGCGCGCACGCGCAGGTCATGGCCCTGGCCGAGCGCCTGCACGCCCCGATCGGCCACGCCCTCGGCGGCAAGGAGTGGATCCAGTTCGACAACCCCTACGACGTCGGCATGAGTGGCCTGCTCGGCTACGGCGCGGCCTACGAGGCCACCCACGAAGCGGACCTGCTGATCCTGCTCGGCACCGACTTCCCCTACGACACCTTCCTGCCGCAGGACGGCCGCGTCGCCCAGATCGACCGCGACCCCGCCCACATCGGCCGCCGCGTGATCGTCGACGTCGCCGTGCACGGTGACGTGGCCGCGACCATCGACGCGGTACTGCCGCTGCTGCACCAGAAACCGAGCCGCGCCTTCCTCGACGACATGCTGCGCCGCCACGTCTCCGTCCTCGAGAACGTGGTCGACGCCTACACCCACGACATCGACCACCACACCCCCATCCACCCCGAGTACGTCGCGTCGCTGATCGACGAAATCGCCGACAGCGACGCGGTTTTCACCGTCGACACCGGCATGTGCAATGTCTGGGCCGCCCGCTACCTGACCCCCAACGGCCGCCGCCGCATCATCGGCTCCTGGCGGCACGGCACCATGGCCAACGCGCTGCCGCACGCGATCGGCGCGCAGTCGGCTTTCCCGGGGAGGCAAGTGATCTCGCTGTCCGGCGACGGCGGCCTGGCCATGCTGATGGGGGAGTTGCTGACGGTCTGGCGGCACCGGCTGCCGGTGAAGATCGTGGTGTTCGACAACTCGACCCTCGGCATGGTGAAGCTCGAGATGCTCGTCGACGGCCTGCCCGACTACGGCACCGATCAGGAGCCGGTGAACTACGCCGAGATCGCCGCGGCCGTGGGCATGCCGGCGATCCGGGTCACCGATCCAGCGCAGGTGCGCGGCGCGCTGACCAAGGCGTTCGCCGAACCCGGGCCGGTGCTGGTCGACGTGGTCACCGACCCGAACGCGCTGTCGCTGCCGCCGAAGATCGATGCCGCGCAGGTGAAGGGCTTCGCCCTGGCCGCCGGGAAGATCGTGCTGGCGGGCGGTGTCGGGCGCATGGTCGACATGGCCCGATCCAACCTCCGCAATATCCCGCGTCCCTGACGCGGCGCCCCGATCAGCTTCGGGGCGTGACGGATTCGCGCGCGGCCACGGCCGCCCCGGTGAGCTCCACTGACCGCACCCGATCCTCGACGCCCTGCGTGTGGTGGGCGAGGATCAGCTCGTCGGCGTCGATCCCGGCCGCGAAATCCTCGAGGTAGTCGACGACGTCATCGGGCGTGCCCACCGCGGTATAGGTGGTCATCGCCGCCAGGTGACGGCCATTGGGTGAGGCCAGGAACGCGTCGATCTCCTCGTCGGAGAAGTCCATCCCCGCCGCGCCACGCTTGATGAAGGCCCGCGTGCGCGCCCGATAGGAGATCGTCTTCTGCCGCTCGGCGGCCTCCCGGTCCTCGGCGGCGAACACGTTCACGCCCGCCATCACATACGGCTCGGCCAACTGCTCCGAAGGACGGAACCGCTCCCGATACTCGGTGACCGCCTGGTGCAGCGCGTCCGGCGCGAAGTGCGAGGCGAACGCGTACGGCAGCCCCAGATGCGCGGCCAGCTGCGCCCCGAACAGCGACGACCCCAGAATGTAGAGCGGTACAACACCTTCCGCCCGCGGCACCGCCTGCACTCCCGGAATCCGGCTGTTGCCGGTGAGGAACCCCTGCAATTCGAGCACGTCCTGCGGGAACGTGTCGGCCGAGGACGGATTGCGCCGCAGCGCCCGCATGGTCTCCTGATCACTGCCCGGCGCCCGCCCCAGCCCCAGGTCGATCCGCCCCGGATACAGCGATTCGAGCGTCCCGAACTGCTCGGCGATCACCAGCGGCGAATGATTCGGCAGCATGACCCCGCCCGCGCCGAGCCGGATGCTCTCGGTGTGCGCCGCCACGTACCCGATGAGCACGCTGGTCGCACTCGACGCGATCGACTTCATATTGTGGTGCTCCGCGTACCAGACCCGCCGATACCCGCTGCGTTCCGCCGCCCGCGCCAGCGCCACGCTGTGCTGGAAGCTGTCGCGCGCGGTCTGCCCGGGCGCGACCGTCGCCAGGTCGAGGATGGATACGGCGAAGGGCATGCTGGCACCGGCTTTCGTGGATCGGCTGTTCGGCGGAGAGCGGGCGGGGTGCGCCCACCTCTCAGTACTAATTCGATCAGCGTCGAACTTATGCCCGCCCGCCGAATTTCTCCCCGCCCGCGCCCCGGACCCGCGCCGGCAAGCGACCGGTCGGCTACCGGAATTCCGCCCCGTGCTCCACGGCCCACTCCCTGATATCGCGCGCCGGCCGCCCGGTGAGGTCGGCGACCACACCGGTGACCAGGTCCGAGGGCGGCCGGAACTCGGCCATCGACAACAGCACCTCGATCAGGTGCGCGGGCAGACCGGCCGCGGTCATCGACTCCCGCGCGACGTCCAGCGGCTGCGCCTCGAATCGCAGCTCACGCCCCAGCGCCGCCCCGATGGCCTCCACCTGCTCGGGCCGGCCGACCACTCGCGGCCCGGTCACGAGGTATTTCCGCCCGGCGTGCCCGGATTCGGTGAGCAGCCGCGCCGCCACCGCGGCGACATCCGCTTCGTGCACGACCGCACTCGGCGCGACCGCGAACCCGCGCACCACGGCACCCGCGCGAATCTGACCCGCCCAGCTCAGCGCATTGGAGGCGAGGGTGTCCGCGCGCAACACCGTCCACTCCGCCGCGTGCGCCTCGACCGCAGCCTCCATCTCCGCGTGCACCAGCGGAATCAGATCCGATTGCGGCCCTTGGTCGTTCACGGTGGTCGACGACAGATACACCAGCCGCCGATCCGATCCGCTCAACGCCCGCACCACGCGTTCGGCGTTCTCGGCGTCATGGAACGGCCAGATGAGTAGTACGGAATCGACCCCGTCCGCGGCCGCCGCCAACGAACCCGGCTCGGACAGATCGCCGCGCACCGCCTCCACCTCCGGGGGAAGCCCGGCGGCTGCCGGATCCCGGACCAAGGCCCGAGTCCGCACCCCCGCCGCCGCCAGTTCCGCGACTACTCCTCGGCCGACATTTCCCGTCCCACCCGTTACGAGCACACTGTTCACACCCGTCCAGAACCCCTCATGACCGGCCCTGATTTCCGAATTGCCGGGATGTATATGGTGTGCCAGCTCACATGCGACGCCATATTCCCAGGTCGCGCATTTTCGGTCAGGGGACCCTTACTGGATCGAGGAA
Source organism: Nocardia sp. NPDC005825 (assembly GCF_040630175.1). NCBI lineage: Bacteria > Bacillati > Actinomycetota > Actinomycetes > Mycobacteriales > Nocardiaceae > Nocardia > Nocardia sp. NPDC005825. The sequence continues at coordinate 604,747 of NZ_JBEXXC010000001.1, read as the reverse complement.
TGGAATTCCGTCACACTTGTGTTGTGAAAACCGTGGGTTTGCGGAACGCGGAACAGGCCGGGCACCAGAACGACGGTGCCCGGTCCGTTGTCGTGCCCGGACCGGCGGGTGAGGGACACACGCGCGAAGCTGTCGTGAAGCTGCTGTTGGAGGAGGGCCCGATCACCGCGACCGCCATCGGCGAGCGGCTGGGTCTGAGTCCGGCGGGGGTGCGACGGCATCTGGACGCGCTCATCGAGTCCGGTGAGGCGCAGGCGACCAGGTCGGCGCCGTGGCAGCAGAAGGGCCGCGGCCGTCCCGCCAAGCAGTACCAGCTGACGGCCACCGGCCGGGGCCGCCTCGCGCACGCCTACGATGACCTCGCCGGAGCGGCCATGCGGCAGCTGCGGGAGATCGGCGGCGATCAGGCCATCGCCGATTTCGCGCGCAAGCGGGTGGCGTCCATCGTGGCCGGGGTCGGCGATCTCGCCGTCCACGCCCCGGCCGAGACCGAGGCCAAGGCGGAGGAGATCGCGGAAGCGTTCACCGACGCCGGGTTCGCGGCCTCGACCCGGAAGGTCGGCGCCGGCGTGCAGATCTGCCAGCACCACTGCCCGGTCTCGCACGTCGCCGAGGAATTCCCGGAGTTGTGCGCGGCCGAACTGGAGGCCTTCCGCGCGATCCTCGGCACGCATGTGCAGCGCCTGGCGACCATCGCCAACGGTGACTGCGCCTGCACCACGCACGTTCCCCTCATTGCTTCGCCCGCTATGCCCGATACCGCCCCCGAAAGTTCCGCCCAGACCCCCGTCGCGCAGCCCGCGACGACTTCTACACATGACTCCGGAAGGAGTGCCGAATGACGACGACCACCGACCAGGTGCAGCCGCTGTCCCAGGAAGAGACCATCGCGTCCCTGGGTACCTACGAGTACGGCTGGGCCGACAAGGATGTCGCCGGTGCCGCTGCCAAGCGCGGACTGTCCGAGGAGGTCGTGCGCGACATCTCGGCCAAGAAGAGCGAGCCCGAATGGATGCTCGACTTCCGCCTCAAGGCACTACGCATCTTCGACAAGAAGCCCATGCCGAGCTGGGGCTCGAAGCTCGACGGCATCGACTTCGACAACATCAAGTACTTCGTGCGCTCGAGCGAGAAGCAGGCCGCGTCCTGGGAGGAGCTGCCCGAGGACATCAAGAACACCTACGACAAGCTGGGCATCCCGGAGGCCGAGAAGCAGCGTCTCGTCGCCGGTGTCGCGGCCCAGTACGAGTCCGAGGTCGTCTACCACTCCATCCGTGAGGACCTGGAGAAGCAGGGCGTCATCTTCCTCGACACCGACACCGGTCTCAAGGAGCACCCCGAGCTGTTCCAGAAGTACTTCGGCTCGGTCATCCCCTCGGGTGACAACAAGTTCTCCGCGCTGAACTCCGCGGTGTGGTCGGGTGGCTCGTTCATCTACGTGCCGCCGGGCGTGCACGTGGACATCCCGCTGCAGGCGTACTTCCGCATCAACACCGAGAACATGGGTCAGTTCGAGCGGACGCTGATCATCGTCGACGAGGACGCCTACGTCCACTACGTCGAGGGGTGCACCGCGCCCATCTACTCCTCGGACTCGCTGCACTCGGCGGTCGTGGAGATCATCGTGAAGAAGGGCGGCCGCTGCCGCTACACCACGATCCAGAACTGGTCGAACAACGTCTACAACCTGGTGACCAAGCGTGCCAAGGCCGAGGCCGGCGCGACCATGGAGTGGGTCGACGGCAATATCGGCTCCAAGGTCACCATGAAGTACCCGGCCGTGTGGATGACCGGTGAGCACGCCAAGGGCGAGGTGCTCTCCATCGCGTTCGCCGGTGAGGGCCAGCACCAGGACACCGGTGCGAAGATGCTGCACCTGGCGCCGAACACCTCCTCGAACATCATCTCCAAGTCGGTGGCGCGCGGCGGTGGCCGGGCGTCGTACCGCGGCCTGGTGCAGGTGAACAAGGGCGCGTACGGCTCGAAGTCGACCGTGAAGTGCGATGCGCTGCTGGTGGACAACATCTCCCGCTCCGACACCTACCCCTACGTCGACATCCGCGAGGACGACGTGACCATGGGCCACGAGGCGACCGTCTCGAAGGTGTCCGAGGACCAGCTGTTCTACCTGATGTCCCGCGGTCTGACCGAGGACGAGGCGATGGCCATGGTGGTGCGCGGCTTCGTGGAGCCCATCGCCAAGGAGCTCCCGATGGAGTACGCCCTGGAACTGAACCGCCTGATCGAACTGCAGATGGAAGGAGCCGTCGGCTGATGGCCGTGGAGAACGTTGCCGAGGCCGCTGAGGCTCGTACCCCTGCCCTGAACAAGGGCGAGGTGTTCGCGTCGTTCGACGTGAACGCCTTCGAAATCCCTTCGGGCCGTGACGAGGCGTGGCGCTTCACCCCGATGCGCCGCCTCAACGGCCTGCACGACGGCACCGCCGTCAAGGACGGTCAGCCGACCGTCGAGGTGACCGCGCCCGCCGGTGTCACCGCGGAAACCGTGGAGCGCACCGACCCTCGCCTCGGCGAGGGCGGTACCCCCACCGATCGTGTTGCCGCGCAGGCGTACTCCGGTTTCGACGCCGCCACCGTCATCACGGTCGGCGCGGAAACCGAAGTAGCCGAACCGGTCACCGTGACCATCACCGGCCCGGGCGAGGGCAAGGTCGCCTACGGGCACCTGCAGGTCCGCCTCGGCAATTTCGCCCGCGCCACCGTGGTCGTCGACCAGCGCGGCAGCGGAACCTATGCCGAGAACGTGGAATTCATCCTCGGTGACAGCGCGGCGCTGAACGTGATCCTGGTCCAGGACTGGGCCGACGACGCCGTGCATGTCACCGCGCATCACGCCATGCTGGGCCGGGACGCCCTCCTGCGCCACACCAATGTCACCCTCGGTGGCGATCTGGTGCGGCTCACCGGCAATGTGCGCTACGCGGGCCCGGGCGGCGACGCCGAACTGCTGGGCGTGTACTTCGCCGATGACGGCCAGTTCTTCGAGCAGCGTCTGCTGGTCGATCACTCGCAGCCCAACTGCAAGTCGAACGTGCAGTACAAGGGTGCGCTGCAGGGTGATCCGACCTCGGCCAAGCCGGACGCGCACACCGTGTGGGTCGGCGACGTGCTGATCCGGGCGGCCGCCGAGGGCACCGACACCTACGAGCTGAACCGCAACCTGGTGCTCACCGATGGTGCGCGCGCCGACTCGGTGCCGAACCTGGAGATCGAGACCGGCGAGATCGTCGGGGCCGGACACGCCTCGGCCACCGGCCGTTTCGATGACGAGCAGCTGTTCTACCTGCGTTCGCGCGGCATCCCGGAGGAGGTCGCCCGCCGCCTGGTGGTGCGCGGCTTCTTCTTCGAGGTGCTGCAGAAGATCTCCGTCCCCGAGGTCCGGGAGCGGCTCGAGGCGGCCATCGAGGCCGAGCTCGCCGCTGTCGGCGCCTGATCCCATACTTCCCATCCCGCAAAGGAATCCGATTCGATGACCACCCTGGAAATCAAGGACCTGCACGTCGAGGTCGCCAGCCCGGACGAGAACGCCGAGCCCATCAAGATCCTCAAGGGCGTGAACCTGACCATCAAGTCGGGCGAGACCCATGCCATCATGGGCCCCAATGGCTCCGGCAAGTCGACTCTGTCCTACGCCATCGCCGGCCACCCCAAGTACACCGTCACCCAGGGCACCATCACCCTCGACGGCGAGAACGTGCTGGAGATGTCGGTCGACGAGCGCGCTCGTGCGGGCCTGTTCCTGGCCATGCAGTACCCGGTCGAGGTGCCCGGCGTCTCGGTGTCGAACTTCCTGCGCACCGCCGCCACCGCGATCCGCGGCGAGGCCCCCAAGCTGCGCACCTGGGTCAAGGAAGTCAAGGAGGGCATGGCCGAGCTGGAGATCGATCCGGCCTTCGGAGAGCGCTCGGTCAACGAGGGTTTCTCCGGTGGTGAGAAGAAGCGCCAGGAGATCCTGCAGCTGAGCCTGCTCAAGCCGAAGATCGCCGTGCTCGACGAGACCGACTCGGGCCTCGACGTCGACGCGCTGCGGATTGTTTCCGAGGGCGTGAACCGTTACAAGGAGCGGGAGACCGGCGGCATCCTGCTGATCACCCACTACACCCGCATCCTGCGCTACATCAAGCCCGACTTCGTGCACGTGTTCGTGGGCGGCAAGATCGTCGCCGAGGGCGGCGCCGAGCTGGCCGAGGAACTCGACGCGAACGGCTACGTGCGCTTCACTTCTGCTGCCGTAGGAGCCTAATAATGACAAGCACCGTGGGGACTCTCGACATCGCCAGGATCCGGGCCGACTTCCCGATCCTGAGCCGGACCGTGCGCGACGGGAAACCGTTGGCGTACTTGGATTCCGGTGCGACGTCGCAACGTCCGCTGCAGGTGCTCGACGCCGAGCGGGAATTCCTGCTCGAGCACAACGCGGCCGTGCATCGCAGCGCGCACCAGCTCGCCGAGGAGGCCAACGAGGCCTACGAGGCGGCGCGCGCGGCGATCGCGGCGTTCGTCGGCGCCGGCCCGGACGAGATCGTGTACACCAAGAACGCGACCGAGTCGCTGAACGTGGTGGCCTACGCCTTCTCCGACGACCGCTTCCCGTACCACGTGGGTCCCGGTGACGAGATCGTCATCACCGAGCTCGAGCATCACGCGAATCTCGTTCCGTGGCAGGAGCTCGCGCGCCGCACGGGTGCGACGCTGAAGTGGTACGGCATCACCGACGACGGCCGCATCGACCTGGATTCGCTGGAATTGTCGCCCGCCACCAAGGTGGTCGCGTTCACGCATCAGTCGAATGTGACCGGCGCGGTCGCCGATGTCGCCGAATTGGTGCGCCGGGCCAAGGAAGTCGGCGCGATCGTCGTGCTGGACGCCTGCCAGTCGGTGCCGCACATGGGTGTGGACTTCAAGGAGCTGGGCGTCGACTTCGCCGCCTTCTCCGGCCACAAGATGCTGGGCCCGTCGGGTGTCGGCATCCTGTACGGGCGGCGTGAGCTGCTCGAGGACACCCCGCCGTTCATCACCGGCGGCTCCATGATCGAGACCGTGTTCATGGATCACTCGACCTTCGCCCCGCCGCCGCAGCGGTTCGAGGCGGGCTCGCAGATGATCTCGCAGGTCGTCGGATTGGGCGCTGCCGTCAAGTATCTCGGCAACGTGGGCATGGATGCCGTTGCGGCGCACGAGCACACGCTCGTCGGCGCGGCACTGGAAGGTCTGGGCGCGATCGACGGTGTCCGGATCATCGGCCCGACCGAGACCGTGAACCGTGGCGGGGCCGTCTCGTTCCTGGTGGATGGTATCCACGCCCACGATGTCGGCCAGATCCTCGACGACCAGGGTGTCGCCATCCGTGTCGGTCACCACTGCGCGTGGCCGCTGCACCGGCATTTCGGCGTCGCCGCCACCGCCCGGGCCTCCTTCGCGCTGTACAACACGCTCGACGAGGTCGATCAGCTGGTGGCCGCGGTGCGGAAGGCCCAGAGCTTCTTCGGAGTTGCATAGACCATGCGCATGGAGCAGATGTACCAGGAAGTGATCCTGGACCACTACAAGCACCCGCACCACCGGGGGCTCCGGGAGCCCTTCGGCGCCGAGGTGCACCACGTCAACCCGACCTGCGGTGACGAGGTGACTCTGCGCGTGCACATCGACGACAACGGCGATGTGAAGGACGTGTCCTACGACGGTCAGGGCTGCTCGATCAGCCAGGCCTCCACCTCGGTGCTCACCGATCAGGTGATCGGCCTGCCGGTGCAGCAGGCGCTGAAGGTGGTCGAGGAGTTCGACGCGATGATCACCGGCCGCGGCACCGTCGAGGGTGACGAGGAGGTGATCGGCGACGGTGTCGCGTTCGTCGGCGTCGCCAAGTACCCCGCCCGCGTGAAGTGCGCGCTGCTGGGCTGGATGGCGTTCAAGGACGCCGTGGTGCGGATAGCCTCGGCCGAGGAAGCCAAGAAGACGATGGGCAACGGGGAGAAGCGATGAGCGAGACCGAGCAGCAGACCAAGGAACTCACTCCCGAGGAGCTCCAGCACCTCGACGACATGGAGGAGGCGATGCGTGACGTCGTCGACCCCGAACTCGGCATCAATGTCGTCGATCTGGGCCTCGTCTACGGCATGGCCTTCGAGGACGGCATCGCCAAACTCGACATGACCCTGACCTCCCCGGCCTGCCCCCTCACCGACGTGATCGAGGACCAGTCCCGCAACGCCCTGGTCCGCTCCGGCCTCGCCGAGGACCTGCAGATCAACTGGGTCTGGATGCCCCCGTGGGGCCCCGACAAGATCACCGACGACGGCCGCGAACAGCTGCGCGCCCTCGGCTTCACGGTGTAGGCCGAACACACTCCGACGATGCGGACCGATCCCTGGTGGATCGGTCCGCATCGTCGTTTCAGCGGCCCAGCGCCTCGTTCAGGAGGGCTCTGGCTGTGGCGCAGAGGATTTCGGCGGCCTCCGGGCGGGGGAGGGCGGCGATGTCGACGAGCCAGATGAAGGACTCGATGCCGGTGGCGGAGCGGATGGCGATGGCCAGGCGATGGATGTCGATGTCCGGGTGCGTGATTCGCAGGGGTTCCAGCGCGTGCTCGAGCCAGCCGATCACCCGGCCGCGGCGTAGCGGGGAGGGGTTGCCTCCGGCAGGCTCCAGGGACAGGCGCAGGGAGGTGCGTAGTTCGGGTTCCCACTCCAGGTTGATGCGGACGCATTCGCGCATGACGAGGTCGAGGCGCTCACGAGGATCGGTGGGAGCGGGGTCCGGGAGCAGGGTTTCGCGGTCGATCTCGGGGCGTACGGCCGCCAGGAGGGCGCGCTGGTTGGGGAAGTAGCGGTAGGCGGTGGTGCGGGAGATGCCGGCGGCCTGCGCGGCGTCCTCGACGGTCGGTATCGCGCCCTGCGCCAACAGCTTCCGGGTCGCGGTGACCAGGGCCGTGCGGGTGCGGGATTTCTGGTTGGTGCGCCCGGTGTCCTCATATGGTACGGCCATGCCCATGATGGTACTCTGATCCCATATCGAGTCCCGGAGGGCTGCCATGAGCACCGATCCCGCTGTCGTGAATCCGGATCTGTACCGGGTCATCTTCGAGAACGAGCGCGTGCGGGTGCTGGAGTACCGCGACAAGCCCGGCGACCGCACCTCGCCCCACCGTCATCCCGACAGCGTCCTGTACCCCTTGAACTCCTTCCGGCGCCGGATCACGGCCAACGGGGAGCAGGTGGAGGTGGAGCTCACCGCGGGGCAGGTGCGGTGGCTCGGGGCGCAGGAGCATGCGGGCGAGAACATCGGCGAGGGCGAGACCCACGCGCTGTTCATCGAACTCAAGGAGCCCGCGCCGGCGGCCGGGGACGCGGTGCTGGGGCCTTCCGGGATGTAGCGCATTGGCGTGTTACGGCCGGTCGTGCCGGGGTTCGGGCGGTGGCTCGCCGTAGGATTCTTCGGTGACCTATGACGACTTCGACGGATTCGAGCATCTCGACACCTCCACGTTGCCCGAACGCCAGCAACGCATTCTGTGCAGTATTCGGGATTGGGTGCAGCGGCACGGGTATTCGCCGAGCACTCGGGAGATCGGGGACGCGGTCGGCCTGAAGTCGGCGTCATCGGTGTCGCGGCATCTGCGTGAGCTGGAGGAGCGCGGGTTCCTCAAGCGCAGTGAGTCGGTGACGCGTCCCATGGACGTGCGGCTGTTCCTGCGGGCGTCCGCGCCCGCGCGGCAGCAGGACGAGAACTCGGTACCGGTGCCGGTCGTCGGCGATATCGCGGCCGGTACCCCGATCCTGGCGGAGGAGCACACCGACGATGTGCTCTCGCTGCCGCGGGAACTGGTGGGCCGCGGCACCGTGTTCGGTCTGCGGGTGCGCGGCGACTCCATGGTCGACGCCGCCATCTGCGACGGAGACATCGTCGTGGTGCGCAAACAGCACGAGGCGCACACCGGCGAGATCGTGGCCGCCATGATCGAGGGCGAGGCCACGGTCAAGGTCTACAAGCGCGCGAACGGGCATGTCTACCTGGAGCCGCGCAATTCCGCGTACCCGGTGATCGATGGTGACAATGCCCAGGTACTGGGTAAGGTCGTCTCGGTCATGCGCCGGGTCTGAGCGTCTGGCATGATGACCGCCGTTATCACCATCCATCCCCGGGGAGTATCGAATGTCGTTGCTGCGCAAGGCCGGTGTCGGCCTCGCCGTTACGTCGATGGCCGCGATGGGCACCGTGGCCGCCGGATCCGCCTCCGCGGCGGAGAACGGCGAGCCGGTCTTCATCGCGACCTCCGGTGACCTGTACGGCGCGCTGGCGCTGTCCAAGAGCACCGGGAACGTCGCGTATGCCGTGAACTACGGCAGCTGGGACGCCGCGGACTCCTCCGCGGTCAGCCAGTGTGGCGGCGGCGACTGTGCCGTCGTCGTGCACTTCGCCAATGCTTGTGGCGCGGTCGCGCAGGGCGCCGACACCCGCTTCGGCTGGGCGTGGGCGCCGTCCAAGGTGGAGGCCGAGTCGGCCGCCATCAATGTGCTCGGCAAGAGTGCGCCGGGTTTCCCGGACACGGGTTCGTCCTCGCCGCGTCAGGCCAAGGTCATTCTGTCGGCCTGCACCGACAACGCGAGCTGACGTTCCACGAAACACTCATGCGCCACACCGGATTCGTCCGGTGTGGCGCTGTTTTGTTTGCGGGAGTCCATTTTCCAGCAACACCCCGGGCTCGGCGGCGATGATTTCCCCGTGGACGACATCACCTACGAGGACACCCGGTTCGCGTTGCATGCGGCGGCCGAACTGCTGATCGCCGGTCCGCAGTATCGCCGGTTCGGCAGCATCCGCATGCGCATCGTGCTGGGCGGATTCACCGGCATGAAGTGGCCGGTGTCGGTGACGGGCACCGATCTGGTGTGGCCGCAGGGCCGGACCCGCCTGCACGGCACCTACAGTGACCTCGCCTCGACCGCCGGATTCGAGGCCGACGGCCCGCCCGACGGACTGTATTCCGATGGCACCCGGATGGATCCGGACGAGCCGTTCAAGGTCGACTCCGAGGCCGCCACCGCCGTGCACGACTGGTTCGCGGTGGGGGACACCGCATTACGCCGCTTCGCCGCCGAACAGCAGCCGGTGTTGTGGCCCGAGCACTTCGACCTGTCGGTGGCGGTCGACGAGGTGAATTACGGTGTCTCCCCGGGCGACTGGGACAACCCGACGCCGTACGCCTACGTCGGCCCGTGGACCCGCCGCCGCGGCGAATTCTGGAACGCGCCCTTCGGAGCCATGCGGCCCCGCACCGAAGTGGCGACGGTGCAGAGCCTCATGGAGTTCTTCAACGAGGGCAGAGCCCATGCGGCCCAGGACAACTGATGTCAGCCGTAGTGGGCCTTCAGGACGTCCCCGCTCTCGGTGCCGAGCAGGAGTGTGCGCGCAGGGGCCGGGGCGACGGCCACGGAGGTGAGCGGCTGGCCGGACAGCACGGTGCAACTGGTGTGCGCGGCCGGATCGGCGAGCACCAATTGCCCGCTGCCGGTGGCGATGTAGAGCAGCCCGTCGACGATCGCGAGGTCGTCGGGCAGCAGGGGGCCGGACAGGGGAGCGGGGGCCAGATCCACGGCGACCGTCGCCCGGGCGGGATCGTCGATCGGCAGGGCGACTACCCGCCCGGTCGGGCTTTCCAGCAGCGTCACGTAGAGGATGCCGTCGGCGGCGACGATGCCGTCGGCGCCGAGGCCGAGGGCCGCGAGCGCGGTGTGGCTGCGGGCGGTCCAGTCGGCGTCGATGCTGCCGTCGCGCCGGATCCGCACCACGGAGTTCGCCGAGGTGTCGGCCACGTACAGGGTGCCGTCGGCGTCGAAGGCCGCGCCATTGGCCTGACCGAGCCCGGACACGAACACCTCCGGCGTCGGGTCGGCGGCGGCGGGATCGAACCGCACCACCCCGCTGCCTCCGGAGAGGCCGGAGAGCGGTGAATTGCCGAAGGTCGCGTACATCAGCCCGTCCGGGCCGCGTCGGACCGCGCCGGGAACCCGCACCGGCACACTGGCGACCAGATGGGCATCCCCGTCGTACTTCTCCACCACATCGCGCTGCGTGCGGGCGACCCAGAAGCTCTCGGTCGCCTCGTCGAAGGTGAGGTTCTCCGACCAGTCGAGCAGCGGAGCCCGGGTGGGCATCGCCACGCGCGCCTCGATGGGCGCACAGGAAAGCGAGCCTGCGACCGGTGCCTCGGCAGCCGCCGGCCCGACCGGCCCGCTCGCCACGGCCGTCATCGCCAGCAGCGCGGCGGCACCCGCGACCAGGCGGCGTCCCCGAGCATCGAATTGCGGCGCAACGGCATTCGGTAGCGGATCCGGCATCGACGCGTTCCCTTCGCTGGCTGATGATCGCGGCCAGCGTATATCGGCGGTTCCGGTCCAGCAACGCGCTGGGAGCGCGCGACCAGCGGCGTGTCCGGCGACTGCCACCGCCGAACGGAGTGCCGCCCAGCGAGTTGCACTGTGCGGCGGCCGCGGTGGTGATGCCCGGCGCTGTGAGTGCACGCGCGGGTGTGGGACCGGGAGTGCTTCCTCGCCCCCTGTCGCGCGCCGTTGTTACGGGGCCGGGTGCGTCGGGAGCGGGTCGGTGGACTGCTCGGCAAGCGCGGCTTCGACATTGGCGAGACCGGCCCGTACGCCGAGGCCGTAGCCGTCCTCGTCGAGGGCGTCGAGGCGGTCGTGGGCGGCGGTCAGATGCCGCTGAGCGGTGTCGAAAGCGCCGAGGCGGCGGTAGTTGTCGGCCAGATTGAGGTGGAGCGAGGGGTAGAAGCCGCGCACGCTCAGGCCCGCGTGGTGGGCCTGAGCGCGTTCGTCGGTGAGCGAGTCGGCGGCGTCCAGGGCGCGGATGTCCCAGGTGAGGGCGTCGGCCGCGTGGTCCTGGAGGTCGGCGAGGAAGTGCGCCAGGGAGACCCGGTGCAAGGGGTCGCCGCCCGCCCCGATGTCGTCCCACAACGCGGTCAGCTGTTGGCGGGCCGTCGTCGGATCGCCTTGGCGTCCAAGGGTTACGGCGTCGTTGATGGCGCTCATGGTCGAATCGGGGGCGGTCATGACGGCGACCGTAGCGGGAGGGTCCGACAACTAGCGGGCGGGCCGCCCGTGACGTCCGTCGCCGGTGATGCGGCCGCGCCGGATGAGGTCGCGTTTGGTGCCGGGGCCGAGGGTGACCTGTTCGTCCTCGCCGGCGGCGCGGTCGTCGGGGTTGGGGCGCACGAACAGCGTCACGGTGGTGCCTTCGGTGAATCCGTTGCGGCGCATCATGGCCGCGGAGGCGGTGTTGTGGATCTCGACGTCGGTGACGATGCGGGCCGCGCCGTGCCGGAACAGCAGGTCGCAGCAGGCGGTCATGAGTTTGCTGGCGACGCCGCGCCCCTGCACCTCGGGGGAGACGGCGATCCACTCCAGGTACGCCCAGTCCTCGCGGAGCTCGAATTCCATGGAGGCCAGCACGAATCCGACCACCTGATCCGAATCCACCGCCACCCAGCAGGATTTGCCCGGGCTGTCGAGATGTTCGGCGACCGAGGTCAGCGACCACGAGGTGTAGGGCTTGGCCTGGGTGTCGAACACCTGGTAGCCGAGGTCGATGACCTGCCGCAGGTGTCCGAGCCCCATGGGCACGATGGCGATGTCCGGGTGGATGGATATATCGGGATCCATGCCGACAGTTTGCCAGGTGGGTGCTGGAGGGTCAGGCACCCTTGCGGGTCTGCTTGGCCGGAGCCTTCTTCGCGGCCTTCTTGGCGGGCTTCTTCTCGGCCGCCTTCTTGGCGGGCGCGGCCTTGGCGGCCGGGGCCGATCCGGTCGCGCGCCCGGACGCCTCGAGACTGCGCTGCAGGGCCGCGACCAGGTCGACCACCTCGGCGTCCATCTCCGGGGCAGCCGCTTCCGGCGCCCGGGTGACCTTGCTGGAGCCGCTGGCGATCGCCTCGTCGAGCAGTTTCTTCAGCTCGATCTGGTATTCGTCCACGTAGAGGCCGGGATCGAAGTCGTCGGACAGCGTGTCGACGAGGGTCTCGGCCATCTTCAGTTCCTGCGCCTTGGGTTCGGCGACGCCGTCGAGCTTGTCGAAGGCCACCGACCGCACCTCGTCGGGCCACAGCAGGGTCTGCAACACCATCACGCCGTCGCGCACCCGCAGCGCGGCCAGCCGGGTCTTCTGCCGCAGCGTGAAATGCACCAGCGCCACCCGATCCACCCGTTCGAGGGTCTTGGCCAGCAGCACATACGCTTTGGGCGTGGTGGAATCGGGTTCCAGATAGTAGCTCTTGTCGAAGAGAATCGGATCGATCTGCTCCGAGGGCACGAATTGCAGGACCGGAATTTCGTGCTTCTCCGCGGCGGGCAGTTTCGCGAAGTCCTCATCGGTGAGAATCACCCGGTCACCGTCGGGCGATTCATAGGCCCGATCGATATCGGAATACTGCACCGGCTGCCCGTCCACGGTGCACAGCCGCTCGTACCGAATACGCCCACCGTCGGCGGCGTGGACCTGGTGGAACTTGATGTCGTGGTCCTCCGTGGCGGTGTACACCTTCACGGGGACATTGACCAATCCGAACGCGATGGAGCCCTTCCAAATGGACCGCATTGCCCGATACTACTTCGGACCGGCATTCCCGACAGATAACACGCCGCCGACCTGGGGTTTCAGGTCGGCGAGGTAATCGTGGTGCGCGCCCGTCACGGGCGTGGCGGGTCAGCGGTAGAGGGCCTCGATCTCGGCGGCGAATTTCGCCGCCACCACGGCGCGCTTGAGGGAGAGCTTGGGCGTCAATTCGCCGGACTCCTGGGTCCAGTCCGCGTCGAGGACGCGAATCCGCTTGATCCGCTCGGCATTCGACACCGTCGCATTGGCTCGCGCGACTACCGCCTCGATCTCCGCCAGGAGGGTCGGGTGGGCGGTGAGCTGGGTGAGCGGGGTATCCGCGGCGACACCGTGGCGCTGTTTCCAGCCGGGCAGGGCCGCGGCGTCGAGGGTGATCAGCGCGCCGATGAACGGGCGGCCGTCGCCGACCACCATGGCCTGGTTCACCAGTGGGTCCGCCCGCAGCACATCCTCCAACTGCGCTGGGGAGACGTTCTTTCCGGCCGCGGTGACGATGATCTCCTTCTTGCGGCCGGTGACGGTGACGAAGCCGTCGGCGTCGATCTCACCGAGATCGCCGGAGCGGAACCAGCCGTCCTCGAACGCCTCGGCGGTGGCCTGCGGATTGTTCCAGCGGCCACCGAACACCACCGGGCCGCGCAGCAGGAGCTCCCCGTCGGCGGCTACCCGCACCGACTGGCCCGGAATCGGCCGGCCCACGCTGCCCACCCGGATCGAGCCGGGGGTGTTGAGGGTCACGGCCGCGCTGGTCTCGGTCAAGCCGTAGCCCTCGTAGACGGTGATGCCCGCGCCCCGGAAGAACTCGCTCAATCGGGCTCCGAGCGGTCCGCCGCCGGAGACGGCCTGGGTGCAGCGGCCGCCGAGCGCGGAGCGGATGCGGGCGTAGACCAGCCGGTCGAAGAGCTTGTGTTCCAGGCGAAGCTGCAATCCCGCGCGACCGGTGTCCCGCGCCCGGCTCCAGGCGATGGCGGTCGACACGGCGCGATCGAATACGTGTCCGCGTCCGGCGTCCCGGGCTGTCTGCTCGGCGGTAGTGAAGACCTTCTCGAACACGCGCGGCACCGCTAGGACGAAATCCGGTCGGTGCGTGGCGAATTGCTGGGGCAAGGTGCTCCAGTCGGAGCTGTGCACCACGGTCGCGCCCGCTTCGACCGCGCCCACCGAGATGACCCGGGCGAAGACATGGGCCAGCGGCAGGAACAGCACGGTCTTGCGGCCGGGGCCGAGCAGTCCGTCCGCGACGGACACGACCGCGTGCACCTCGGCGGCGAGATTGCCGTGGGTCAGCACCGCGCCCTTGGGGCGGCCGGTGGTGCCGGAGGTGTAGATGAGCGTCGCGGGGGAGTGCGGTCCGATCTGGCGCAACCGCTGGCGCACCGCCGCGTCGTCGAGATCGGTTCCGCGCCTGACGAGTTCGCCGACCGCGTCGGCGTCGATGGTCAGGATCTCGCGGAGGTCCGGTGCGTCGGTGCTCGCCTCGATCGCGAGGGCTCGATGCCGCTCGGTTTCGGTGATCAGCAGTGCCGCGCCGGAATCCCGCAGGATCCAGCGCACCTGGTCGGCGGCGGAACTGTCGTAGACGGCCACCGTGCACGCCCCGACCGCCCAGATGGCGTAGTCGAGCAGCACCCACTCGTAGCGGGTCGCCGAGTGGATCGCCACCCGGTCGCCGACCTGGATTCCGGAGGCGATCAAGCCCTTCGCCACCGCGAGGACCTCGTCGGCGAAGTCGGAGGCGGTGACGTCGAGCCATCGGTCGTCGGCTCGCGGGCGCTGGAACAGCACCAGGTCCGGCGACTGCTCCCGATGGCGGTAGACGGTCGCGGCCATCGAAGCGGGCGCGGACGTGGAAGGAATTGGGGCGGAGTGGTATTCGTGAAGCCGGGTGGCGGCGTGGGTCATCGTCTTCCTGTGGAGTCGAAGGGATTGCGGAGGCGGGAGGTGCGGAGTTCGGTCGCGATTACGTGGTGACGCCGGCCGTCGTGACGCGGTGGCGGGCGACGAAGTCGGCGATGGTGTCGGCGACCAGGCCGGGATTCTCGAGCGCGGGCACGTGGCCGACGCCGGGCAGCAGGCGGTATTCCCGGTGTTCCGGGAGGTTTCGCTGATAGAAGACGCCGTAGCGCGCCCGCGGGAGGAACGCGTCCCGCTCGCAGAGGGCCAGCATCAGGGGAACCGTCACCTGGTCGAGGTGCTTCGCGCCGCCGTGCCGCAGCCCCATCAGCAAGGTCTGCAGGTAGGCCCGGCAATGCGTGGCGGCGCGCAAGGTGTTCAGGGCTTGTTCCGGGGTCAGCGCGTCGACGTCGGCGACCAGACGGCGTAGCACCTCGCGCTGGATCGGCCGGAGCCGCAGCACCCGGTCGCCCAGCAGGTGGCCGCCGACCGCGAACGGGAAGTACGCCAGGAACCGGCCGAGCATCGCGAGACTGGTGGTCGAGACGTGCCGCCAGCCGCCGGCCGGCGCGATCGCGAGGACCGAGCGTGCCCTGCCGCGTCGGCCCAATTCCAGTGCGACCCAACCGCCCAGCGAATTGCCGACGATGTGCGCGGTCTCCCAGCCCGCGTCGTCCATCGCCCGCTCGACCGCTTCCGCGTAGGCGGTGATCGAGCTCGAGCGCAGCGGCCGCGCGCCCCAATGTCCGGCCAGGGTCACGGCGAGCAGCTCGTGAGAGCCGCCCAGCCGTTCCGTGACCCCGGTCCAGATGTGCTGGGCCAGGGTGAACGGGTGCAGTAGCACCACGGGCTCGCCGGAGCCGGTGCGGACAACGGGGACGGTCATCGCCGACGCCTTTCTCGGAATGGCCGATCCGGTGCGGCCAGGAGGGTGACTCGGCGGTAAGTTACCAGCGGGGCATATGTTTGAAAATTGCCCCGAACAGGGCGGAAGGGCATATGGCGACGAATATTGGGACCAAGAAGATGCCGCGCGGGGAGCGTGAACGGCTGATCCTGGACGCCGCGACCCGGCGCTTCGCCGAAGACGGATACGCCGCGACCTCGCTGGCGAATGTGGCGGCCGCGGCGGGAGTGACGAAGCCGCTCATCCACAGCTACATCGGCCCCAAGGACGCGTTGTTCGAGGCCTGCCTGGATCGGGCGAGTGCCAATATCGCCGCTCATGTGCGGGAGCGGCTGACCGATGTGGCGCCCGGGCTCGCCATGGCCGACGCGGTCTTCGTGGCCGTGTTCGAGGCGCTCGAGCCGCGGCCGCACGACTGGCCGCTGCTCTATGACACCGTCGTTCCCGGGGGCAGCCCGGTGGCCGCCGCCGTGCGCGAACATCGCTGGCGCGTAGCCGAACTCGCGATCGACGGCGTGCACCAGGTGACGACCGTCATGCGCGTCACCGCGCCCGACGATATCGACGCGGCCGCCCGCATCTGGATGAGCACGCTGTCCACCCTCGTCCGCTGGTGGCTCGCTCACCCAGAGAACTCGGCGGCCGACATGGTCGCCCGTTGGCGGCGCCTGGTCGATGGCCTCACGCGAGCTCTCGCGCCGTAGGGGACGACTTCGGCGGCGGGAAGGTCATCCGGGACCGGTGATCGCGGGAACGTTCCGGCCGGTGTCCGCGATAATGCGTATATGGGCCGTCGAATCGCTGACGCCAGCGCTCGTGCTCGGCTGGCCGCACCGGGTGAAGGCATCGGCGTGGACGAACTCGCCTTGGCCGCTCGCAACCACGGCATTCCCCTCGAGGCGTTGCGGTACGACGTGACGCCGCCGGGCCTGCACTACGTGCTGACCCACTACGACATTCCCTATGTCGACCCGAGCACGCTGTGGCTGTTGAAGATCGGCGGGCGGGTGCGCCGTCGGCTGCGGCTCGACGTGGCCGCGTTGCGGGCGTTCGCCCAGGTGACCACGCGGGTGACGCTGGAGTGCGCGGGTAATGGGCGGGCGTTGCTCACGCCGCGTCCGGTGAGTCAGCCCTGGCTGGTCGGGGCGGTGGGCACCGCCGATTGGACGGGTGTGCCGCTGCGCCTGCTGCTGGCGGAGGCCGGGCTGGAGGCCGACGCGGTCGAGGTGGTCTTCACCGGCGCGGATCACGGCGTCGAGCGTGGCGTCGAGCAGGACTACCAGCGGGCGCTGCCGGTGGAGGTGGCCATGAGCAGTGACTGCGGCGTGCTGGTGGCGTACGAGATGAACGGCGTGCCGCTGCCGCCGCAGCACGGATATCCGATCCGCCTGATCGTGCCGGGCTGGTATGGCATGGCGCATGTGAAGTGGCTGCGGGAGATCACGGTGTCCGACGCGCCGTTCACGGGTTACCAGCAGGCCGTGAACTATCGGATCCGGCAGGAGATCGGCGAGGCCGGTGAGCCGGTGACCCGGATCGTGCCGCGGGCGCTGCTGGTTCCGCCCGGCTTCCCGGACTACATGTCGCGGTCGCGGGTGGTGCGACCGGGCCCGGTGCCGCTCGAGGGACGGGCCTGGTCCGGGCAGGCGCCGGTCGCACGGGTCGAGGTGAGCACCGATGCCGGGCACAGCTGGCACGATGCGGAACTGGATCCCGACCAGGGCCGCCGCTGGGCGTGGCGGCGCTGGCGTTTCGACTGGACCGCTACCCCCGGCGACTATCTGATCGGTGCCCGGGCGACCGATGCCGACGGCAACACCCAGCCGCTGGACCAACGGTGGAACCGCGGCGGTTTCGCCGTGAATCTGGTCCAGCGGGTCCCGGTGCTCTGCCTGGAGGCCGACGAGTGACCGGGACCCGTCGGGTCAGGCCACCCGGCGGTCGGGTTCGCTGCGGTAGCGGGAGTGGTCGCCGTCGATGCCGAGCGTCTTCCACAGTCGCTTGGTGACCGGGTTCATCAGGCCCAGTTCGTCGGCGAGGGAACGCATGTCGCCGAAGTAGCCGGTCAGGATCTTCGACGCGGTCGGCGACTGCCAGAACGCTTCCTTGATGACCTCGCGCGGAATATCGAAGGTGCGCGCGAATTCCGGCGGTGGGGCCATGATCTCCCCGGCGAGCCAGCGCATGGCGAGCGGGAAGGCGATCCCGCAGAAATTCTGGTACATCGGGCTGCGCCGCGGGATGTGCCTTTTCAGGAACTCGTTGGCGAAGGAGATGTGCCGGGCTTCCTCGGCGATATGGATCTCCATGCAGCGCACCACCGCGGGCGGCAGATTCGCGCCATTGCGGATGACGGCCTTCTGATAGTGGTCGATCGGTTCCTCGCCGCCGAGAATGCCGATGAACAGAATCGGCCAGGCATATCCGCCGGCAACGCCGATGAGCGGTGAGAGCTTCCGGAAGAAGGGCCGCATTCCCGGCACGTCGACGCCGATCCGGTTCACCAGCTCCTGGAACATCTGGATGTGGTTGCACTCCTCGGTCATTTCGTGGAGGCAGTAGCGAAACTCCGGCGACCCGTTGGGCAGCTTCATGATGTACTGCATCATTCCGCGGATCAGAATGCTCTCGAAGGCCGCGCCGACCTTGATGGCATTGGCGATCCGCCACTTGCCGATCTCGATCTGCCGCTGCAGCGGCTGGTCCCGGTACCACTGGGTCGCGCCCAGCGGGTCGATATCGGGTTGCAGCACCCAGCGCGGATCGTGCGGGTCGATCGCGAATTCGGGGGAGTCCCAGGGGATGTCGAGATACGGATCGAACCGGCGGTACACCGATCCCTCCGACAGGGTGTGCAGCACGTCCGCGTATTCGTGTGCCTCGGTTCCGGTGCCCGACCTCGTCGTCAGAGCCATCATTGCCTCCTCGTCTGTGTACCGCGCCGCCCGGGCGTCGGGCGGGGGCCGTTCCTGTGCGGCGCGACACACACCACGGTAAGTGCTAACCACGGTTACATACAACCCTGAATGTATGCGTGTCCGAGTGGAGGTCGATCGTGTGCTGGTCGGACACCGCGCCGGACGCAAGCGGTTTGCCACGATGTGGGAAATTCCGCCGCCAAAGGATCGGCCTGATCGCAACTCTTCGGCGAGCGCGACCGGCCGCCTTACCGTTCCGGCACCAACTCTCCCGGGAGGACTGTGCCGATGAGCGAACCATGGCAGACCAGGACCGACGTACTGGTGATCGGCGGCGGACCCGCCGCGTGCTGGGCGGCGGTGCACGCCCGGGAAGCGGGGGCGGAGGTGGTGCTGGTCGACAAGGGCTACTGCGGAACCAGCGGCGCCACCGCGCCTTCGGGCACCGGTGTCTGGTACGTCGCCCCGAGGCCACCGCCCGCGCCACGGCCAAGGCCAGTCGTGAGGCGCTGGGCGGGCATCTGGCCGACCACTATTGGATGGACCGGGTCCTCGATCAGACCTACGTGAACATGAACCGGCTCGCCGTCGAGGGCCGCTACCCGTTCCCGGCGGATCCCGAGACCGGCGAACCCCTGCTCACCGGTGTGCAGGGACCGGAGTACATGCGGCGTATGCGCGCGTGGGTGAAACGGCTCGGCGTGCGGATCCTGGATCACGCGCCGGCCCTGGAACTGCTGGTCGATGCCGACGGCGTGGTGCGCGGAGCCGCCGGATATCAGCGGCATGACGAGCGGGACTATCGCGTGCTGGCGGGCGCGGTGGTGCTGGCCACCGGCGGCTGTGCCTTCCTGTCCCGGGCGCTGGGCACCAATGTCGACACCGGCGACGGCGCACTCATGGCGGCCGAGGCGGGGGCGCGGTTCTCGGGCATGGAGTTCTCGAACGCCTACGGCATCGTGCCCAAGGGCTCGACCATCACCAAGACCGCCTATTACGGCTACGCGACGTTCTTTCACGCCGACGGTCGCGTGCTCGAGGGCGCGGGTTCGGCGCAGGGTCGGTCGGTGATCGCCCGGACCCTGTTGTCGGAGCCCGTCTTCGCGCAGCTGGACCGGGCCGACGCCGACGTGCAGGCCCGGATGCGGCTGGGGCAGCCCAACTTCTTCCTCCAATTCGACCGCCGCGGGATCGACCCGTTCACCGATCGCTTCGAAGTGGACCTGCTCGCCGAGGGCACGGTGCGCGGCACCGGCGGGATCGATGTCGTCGACGATGACTGCGCGACAACAGTTCCCGGCCTGTACGCGGCGGGCGACGCCGCGACCCGGGAGCGGATCTGCGGCGGATTCACCGGCGGCGGCAGCCACAATTCGGCCTGGGCCATGTCATCGGGCAGTTGGGCGGGCCGGGGCGCGGCGCGGTTCGCCCTGCGCGCGGGACGGGTCGATGCGGCCGCGGTCCGGGGCATCGGACGGGTCGGATTGCGGCCCGAGACAACCGAATCGGTGTCCGCGGACGAGGTCGTATCGGACGCGCAGCGCGAACTGATCCCGTTCGAGAAGAACTATCTGCGCCACGGTGATCGCATCCGGCCCGCCCTGGCCGAACTCGATGCTCTCTGGGAGCGGGCCGCGCGTGGTCTCGGCGGCGTGTCCGGCGTGGACCGGGTCCGCGCACGGCAGGCCGCCGCCATCACCGCTGTCGGTCGCCTGATGTACCGATCGACCTTGGCGCGCACGGAGACTCGCGGGATGAGCAAACGCGCCGACCATCCGGAGCTGGATCCGGGCCAGCACCACCACATCCTGTCCGGCGGCCTCGGTGAGGTGTGGACCGCGACGTCGGCGACCGCACCGGTGGCGGTGGCGTCATGATCGAGCTGGTGCGCGCCGAGGACTGCATCGCCTGCGACAAGTGCGTCGACGTCTGCCCGACGGATGTCTTCGACCGCACGGAGAGCGGAATCCCGCTCATCGCACGGCAATCCGACTGCCAGACCTGCTTCATGTGCGAGGCGTACTGCCCGGCCGACGCCCTCTATGTCGCGCCCGAGGCCGCCCCGCTCGGGGACCGCGCCGCGATCCCCGAAGCCCACATCGGTCGCTACCGCGAGCAACTCGGCTGGGGGAAGGGCCGCGCCCCGGGCAGTCTGGTCGCGGTCGGCCCGGCCCTGCCGCACGGCACGCTCCCACCCCGTGTGATCGAGCCGGGCCGACCGGTTCGGTGAGCGCGCCCGACAACGAGCCGTCAGCCTGCGCGGGATCCGTCATTCGCCCGATCGCTGGTACGGGGCGCGCCGAACCAACGCCGCAAGGCGGTGCGGAGGCTGTCGGAGCCGGCAGGGGAGAAATCGTCGCTTGCCCAGGCTACGTAGCCGTCCGGGCGGATCAGTAGGGCTGCGGCCGGGGGTTCGGGCGAGGTGGCGGAGATGAGTGTGACGCGGTCGGCCCAACCGTCTGTGTCAGCGGCGGGATCGGCGGTGAATGTCAGGAGGATGGGGCGGGCGGGGCGCAGCAGTTCGGAGATTCGGGTGGCGCCGCTGCCGGTTTCGAAGCGGTAGTCCGGGCAGAAGCGTCCGGACAGGGGGTGGGTGTCACCCACCTCGTAGCGGATGTCGGATCCGGCGAGGAGGTCGGCGATATGGGTGGCCACTTCGGGGAGGTGGAGTAGTTCACCGAAAAGCTCTCGGAGCGCCGTGATTTCAGGCCCGGGGGAGACCAACGCCGATTGGGAGAGGGAGTGCATGGCTACGCGGTCGGCCACCGGGTGGCGTTCGGATTCGTAGGTGTCGAGGAGGTCCTCGGGGGCCCAGCCGTGCAGTTCGGCGGCCAGCTTCCAGCCCAGGTTGACGGCGTCCTGGAGACCGAGATTGAGGCCGGGGCCGCCCATCGCGGAGTGGACGTGGGCGGCGTCGCCCAGGAGCAGGATGTTGCCGCGGCGATAGTGCTGTGCCACTCGGGTGTTCTGGCCGACGGTGCGGCGCAGGTTGTGGGGGCCGGGGCCGGTGGGCGGGGTGATCGGCCACGGCGTGCCGAGGACTCGTTCGACGCTGTCGCGGAGTTCGTCGAAGGTCATGGGGGTGGTATCGGAGAAGCGCTCGCCGCCTTGGAACTCGACGGTGCCGATGAGGGGGCGGCCGGGTTGCAGTTCGGCGAAGACGAAGACGCCGCGTTCGAGGCGGTGATGGCCGGTGCCGAAGCGGCCGACGCCGGGAATGTCGATACCGCCGCCCGGGACGTGGAACTCGTCGGGGATGGTGGCATGGCCCACGCGGGCGACATGGGCGTCGGAGGTGATGCCGGGGAAGTCGATTCCGGTTCGCTTGCGCACCAGGCTCTTTCCGCCGTCGGCTCCGACCAGGAAGCGGGTACTGATCCGATAAAACCCGTCCGGGGCGGAGATCGACACGGTGACCCGATCGTCGGCGGGTTCGAGGTCGGTCAGTTCGTGGCCCCAGCGCAGGTCCACGCCGAGGTCGATGGCGCGTTCGGTGAGGATGCGGACCATCTCGGGTTGGGGTTTGAGGACGAGGTGCACCGGATTGGGTTGCACGGCGGTCAGATCCAGACGCATGCCGCCGAACAGGTACTGCGGCACCGGGACCGGCGGTCCGGGGTTTCCGGTGAACGCGCCGTGCAGGCCGCGCATGTCGAGTACCCGGGCCACCTGTCCGGCCAGGCCGTTGGCCTTCGGTTCGAGGCTGGGGGCGGGCAGTCGGTCGAGCACGATCGGTCGGAGGCCGGTGAGAGCCAGTTCGCAGGCGAGCATGAGCCCATTGGGTCCGGCTCCGGCGATGACGATGTCGGCGAGGTTTTCGGGCACGGTGTTTTCGGGCATGACAAATAGACCTCTTGTCGCTGAGGGTATTCGGTGATGACCGGCTGAGCGGCGCTGCTAGGCCGGTGGTTCGGGCAGGCCCGCCGCGAGAGCGGCCATGGCCTGTCGGAGGAGTGGGGGCAGCAGGACCGGCGGGTCCGCCCGCACGTAGATCTCGAAGGCGGCCTGCTGGGCGGTGGCGGCCGCACCCGCGACGAGCCGCGGATACATGTCGCGGTCCGGATCGGTGCCGGTGCGTTCGGCGATCGCGGCGATCAGGTCGTCCTCGAAACCCTTGGACAGGATGGCCCGGGTCTCGGGCGCGGCCATCAGTTTCCGGGCTTCGGTGAGTTGTTCCGGGGTGGGGGCCCGCCCGCCCGACTCCGAGAGCTCGGCTTCGAGCGGCTCGACCATGGCGGCCGTCAGCGCTGTCCAGAGTGGCTCATGAGCCGGGCGCGAGCGCAAGATCTCGATGGCGCCACGGATTCGGGCGAGCTGACGGTAGGCGAGTGCCTCGTGCTTACCGGAGAAGTAGTTGTTGAAGGTGCGCACCGAGACCCCGGCGCGCGCGGCGATGTCCTCGCGCACCACGTTCTCGAGTCCGCGCTCGAACATCAGCTGGAGTGCCGCGTCGCTCAAGGCCTTTCGGGTATCGGCCTTCTTGCGTTCGCGGAGGCCGAGGTGCTGCTCTTCCGGCATGAACCCAGTATGCGCAAAACGTGCCCAGTGGGCAATGTTTCTCGCTGGGAAAGTTTAGTGCGGGGTCGGGCGGTCAGCGCAGGGCCAGGGCGAGGAAGAAGTCGACGCGGTCCTCGAGGCGGGACAGGTCGCGCCCGGTGAGTTCCTCGATGCGCTGGATGCGGTAGCGCAGCGTGTTCACGTGGACGTGCAGCAGATCCGCGCATTTGGTCCAGGAACCGGAGACCTCGAGGAAGGTCTCGAGGGTGTGGACCAGGTCGGCGCGGTTGTCCTGGTCGTAGACGCGCAGGGGGTCGAGGAGGCGCACCCGGAACATCCGGCGCACCTCGTCGGGGACGCTGGCCAGCAGCAGCATGTGGGTGGCGAGCTCGTCGTGGCGGACGACGCTGGTGGGTTGCTGTCGTTCGGCGGCCATGCGGCGGGCGTACCGTGCCTCCTCGACCGCGCCGCGCAGCCCCTCGCCGTCGACCGCGCCGCTGATGCCCACGGACAGGCGGCTCAATTGCAGCCCGGGTTCGAGGGCCTCGATGGCGCGGTGGATGTGGTCGTCGAGGGCCTGCTCGTCGCCGAGCGCGACCAGCAGGATGACCTCGCCGTCCACGACGCCGATGGCAGGGCTTCTGCCGTAAAGGATTTCGCGCAGCACCGCGCGCAGTTCACCGGGGCGCACCGCGCCGGAGTCGGCGGTCGCGGCGACAGCCAGGTAGCGGTCGGACAGACCCAGCCCGGTCAGCTCCAGCCGCGAGATGATGTCGGCGGACTTGGCCTCGGACATGATCAGTTCGATCAGTTCCTGCGCGAGACGGCCCTCGGCGCTGTGCCGGTCGTCGTGGCGGGCGCGTTCGAGCGACACCACCGCCGCGAGTTCGCCGATGAGCGCGCGGCGTTCCTCGGGCCAGTCCTTGAAGTCGCTCTCGAAGACCAGGAACCAGTCCGCGATGCGCGAGGTGGCGTCGGCGTCGACGGCGAACAGCGTGTACCGGATCTGGTTGTGGGACAGCACATGTGGCAGTCGCCGCGCGCTCAGGACCGCCGACCGCACCTGCTCGGGCAGGTCGCGGGTGGGCCCGGCGACCACGCGGCCGATGGACGACACCACCCAGCAGCGGGTGCCGAGCGTGCGATGGACGAGGTCGAGGACCGAGTCCAGTCCGCCGCCGGACACCAGCTGCCGATGCCGGTCCAGGATGGCGCTCAGGTCCGCGGCCCGCCCCGAGGACAGCTTCCGGTTGATGGTCTCGGTGACGGTCGCGAACGCGATCTGCTCCTCGACCCGGAACAGCGGGATTCGGTGTTTCTTACAAGCCGCGACCAGATCCTCGGGCGCTTCGCCGTAGAGCGCGTCACCGGCGGCGAGCGCGGCGACCCGGGCACGGGCGAGCGCGCCGACGAAGGTGTCGCTGTCCTCGGGACTGTGCCGCCATTGCAGCCCGGTGAGCACGAATTCTCCGCCGGAGAGGTACCGGCCCGGGTCGAGCATGTCGGTGGTTACGACCCAGCGTACGAAGCGGTCCAGCTCGTCCTCTCCGGAGACGAGCCGCAAGCCCAGATCGTGCATGGTCAGCAGGGAACGTAACCGCATGATTCTCGAGGCTAACAGTGAGTGACGCGGTGGTTACCGAACTTGGATGTAACTACGAACGCGCCCCTGTGAAGCAGGCCACAGGTTCGGAGGTCTCGTCCTATCGGGCACGACCACCCCCCGGGTTTAGTGGTTGACACACGCCAAACACGGATGGAGGTCGGATGTCGAGTCGCCTGGAATGGCTCGGTTCGCTGCCCCTGGAAGAAGCCGAGACGCACCTGCTGACCTGCAACGCGTCCCGGAACTGGGCTCGCAAGATGGTGGCGAACCGGCCGTACGCGGACGAGTCGAGTCTGATCGCCGCGGCCGTGGCCGGGGTCACCGAGCTGAGTTGGATCGATGTCGAGGAGGCGCTCTCGGCGCACCCGCGCATCGGTGAGCGCACCGCGGCCCGGCACCAGTCCGAGCGGGAGGCCAAATGGTCGGCCGACGAGCAGTCCGGCGCGACCGACGCCGACGCCCGGGTGCTGGCCGACCTGGCCGCCGGAAACCTGGCCTACGAGGAACAGTTCGGCCATGTCTTCCTGATCCGCGCCGCCGGTCGCAGCGCCACCGAGATGCTCGAGCAGCTCCAGCACCGCCTGGGCAACACGGCCGCCGAGGAGCACCTGGTCGTGCGGCGCGAGCTGGCCGACATCACCGGTCTGCGCGTGCGCAAGCTCCTGGAGGGCGTGTGAGTCCCTCCACCACCGTCTGAGTCCCCACTCCTTCTCTACGTACCGGGGCAGCCGAGGCTGTCGTACCTGCGCAGAACCGATATCTAGAGGAACGCAATGGATTTCCTACAACCGGGCAGCTGGGCCGAGGCGCTCCAGCTGAAAGCGGAACGCCCCGAGGCGGTTCCGATCCAGGGTGGCACCGATGTGATGGTCGAGATGAACTTCGACGTGCACCGCCCGGACGCCCTGCTGGATCTGAACCCGTGCCGGGAGCTGTTCCAGGTGGACGAGCAGGCCGACGGCCGCATCCGCCTCGGCTCCGGCGTCCCGTTCGTGAAGATCATCAACCGGTACCAGGATCGCCTGCCCGGTCTGGCGCAGGCCTCGCGCACCGTGGGTTCCCCGCAGATCCGCAATCGCGGCACCGTGGGCGGGAATCTGGGCGGCGCGTCGCCCGCCGGTGACGCCCACCCGGCGTTGCTGGCCGCGAACGCCGTGGTCGAGGTCGAGTCGGCCGCCCGCGGCACCCGCATGATCGACATCGACGACTTCTACGTCTGGGTCAAGAAGAACTCCCTGGAGCCCGACGAGCTGATCCGCGCGGTGTGGCTGCGGCCCGCCGCCGGCCCCCAGTACTTCTCGAAGGTCGGCACCCGCAACGCGATGGTGATCGCCGTGTGCTCGTTCTCCGTTGCCCTGCACGCGGATTCGCGGACGGCGGGCGCGGGCATCGGCTCGGCCGGTCCGACCCCGATCCGTCCGGTCGAGGCGCAGGACTTCCTGGCCGCCAACCTGGACTGGGACAACGGCGGTGCGCTGAACGAGGAGCTGGCCCACGAGTTCGGCCGCCTGGTCGGCGCGGCGGCCAAGCCCATCGACGATGTGCGCGGCACCGCCGACTACCGCCGGCACGCGTTGTCGGTGATGGCCCGCCGAACCCTCGGCTGGGCGTGGAACGACTACACCGCGGAGAGGAGGGCGGCCTGATGCGTATCGACTTCACCGTCAACGGATCGCAGGAAACCGCCGACGACGTCTGGGAAGGCGAGAGCCTGCTGTACCTGCTGCGCGAGCGGGTCGGCCTGCCCGGCGCGAAGAACGCCTGCGAGCAGGGCGAATGTGGTTCCTGCACCGTCTATCTGGACGGCACCCCGGTGTGCTCGTGCCTGGTGGCAGCCGGTCAGGTGCAGGGCCGTTCGGTCCGCACCGTCGAAGGCTTGGCCGAGGGCGACCGGCTCGACCCGATGCAGCAGGCGTTCGTCGAGGCGGGCGCGGTGCAGTGCGGTTTCTGCACGCCCGGCCTGATCGTGCAGGCGCACGACCTGATCGAGCGCGTCCCCAACCCGTCCGACGTCGAGATCCGTGAGGCGCTCGCCGGAAACCTGTGCCGCTGTACGGGTTACGAGAAGATTCTGGATGCCGTGCGCATGGCGGCCGAGCGGAAGGCGGCGGCGAAATGAGCAAGCTCGTCATCGAGAACGCCTATATCGCACCGGTCGTCGGTGCGGAGATCCCCAACGGCTATCTGATCGTCGGCGACGACGGCCGGATCGAAGCTCTCGGCGCAGGACCTGCGCCGATGGTGGTGGGTGCTGAACGCCTCTCCGGCACCGGCTGCCTGGTGACCCCGGGCCTGGTGAATACCCACCACCACCTCTACCAGTGGGCCACCCAGGGCCTGTTCCAGGACGCGACGCTTTTCGAGTGGCTGACCGGCCTGTACCGCCTGTGGGCCACCATGGACGCCGAGATCGTCTACGGCGCGGCCTCGGCCGGTCTGGGCTGGCTCGCGCTGACCGGCACCACCACCTCCACCGATCACCACTACGTGTTCCCCCGGGGCCGTGGCGATCTGTTCGACGCCGAGGTGCGCGCCGCCCGCGAGCTGGGCATCCGCTTCCACCCGTGCCGCGGTTCCATGGATCGTGGCCAGTCCCAGGGCGGTCTGCCGCCGGACGAGGTGGTCGAGAACCGCGAGGAGATCCTCCTCAACACCGAGGAGATCATCAACAAGTACCACGACGCGTCGTTCGACTCGATGCTGCGCGTGGCCGTCGCCCCCTGCTCGCCGTTCTCGGTGTCCGAGGGCCTGATGGTGGAATCCGCGGCCCTGGCCCGTCAGCACGGCGTCCGCCTGCACACCCACCTCGCCGAGACCCTCGACGAGGAAGAGCACTGCATCGAGCAGATGGGTTGCACGCCGGTCGAATACATGGAGAAGCTGGGCTGGCTCGGCGACGACGTGTGGTTCGCCCACGCGGTGCACCTGCACGACAAGGACATCGCGGCCTTCGCCCGGACCGGCACCGGTTCCGCGCACTGCCCGACCTCCAACGCGCGCCTCGGCGCGGGCATCGCGCGAGTGATGGACCTGCTCGCCGCCGGCGCCCCGGTCGGCCTGGGCGTGGACGGCGCGGCCTCTTCCGAACTCACCTCGATGGCCGGGGAGATGCGGCAGGCCATGCTGTTCCAGCGGGCCGTGCACGGCCCCCGCGCCATGACGGCCCGCCAGGCCCTCGAGGTCGGCACCCTCGGTGGTGCGCGGAACCTGGGCCGCCAGCACGAGATCGGCTCGCTCGAGGTCGGCAAGCTCGCCGATATCGCGGTCTGGAAGGTGGACGGCTTCCGCGCCGCCATCGAGGACCCGGTGTGCTCGCTGGTGTTCGGCCCGCAGCCGCCGCTGGCGCGTCTGCTCGTGGGCGGCAACACCGTCGTGGAGAACGATGAGCTCAAGACCATGCCGCACGATCAGGTCGGTCAGAACGGCGTGGCGGCGCGCCGGCGAATCATGAAGCAGGAGAACCGATGACCATCGCACGCACCACTCGGTTCCCCGGGGATGTAGCGATCCCGGGCAGTGGCGGCATCGGTGAGAGCCCGCTGCGTCCCGACGGCACCCTCAAGGTGAAGGGCGAGTTCGCCTACTCCTCGGATCTGTGGATCGACGGCATGCTGTGGGGCGCGACCCTGCGCAGCCCGCACGCTCGCGCCAAGCTGATCGGCATCGACACGGCCAAGGCGCTGGCCATGCCCGGCGTCCACGCCGTGCTCACCCACGAGGACGTGCCCGGCCGCAAGGTCTACGGCCTCGACCACACCTGGGACCAGCCGGTGCTGGCCTTCGGCGAGGTGCGTCACCACGGTGAGGCGATCGCCCTGGTCGCCGCCGACCACCCCGAGATCGCGCGCCGCGCCGTGGCCGCCATCGAGGTGGAATACGAAGTGCTGGAACCGATCACCGACCCGATGGCCGTGATCGAGGACCCGGTCGGGCTGGCCGTGCAGGAGCGCGGCGGCATCGCCCGCTACCAGCCGGTGCGCGCCGGCGACATCGAGATCGGCAAGACCCTGGCCACCGTCGTGGTGAGCGAGGAGTTCGAGGTCGGCATGCAGGACCAGGCCTTCCTGGGCCCCGAGTCCGGCATGGTCATCCCCAACGAGGACGGCTCCCTCGACTTCTACGTCGCGACCCAGTGGCTGCATTGGGATCTCACCCAGATCGGCCCCTGCCTCGGGTTGAACGAGGACCAGATCCGGATGACCATGTCCGGTGTCGGCGGCGCGTTCGGCGGCCGCGAGGACCTGTCCATGCAGATCCACGCGGGCATGCTGGCCATGCGCACCGGCAAGCCGGTCAAGATGATGTACAACCGCCAGGAGTCGTTCTTCGGCCATGTGCACCGGCATCCGGCGATCATGCGCTACGAGTACGGCGCCACCGCGACCGGAAAGCTCACCTACGCCAAGGTTCTCATCGTCCTCGACGGCGGCGCCTACACCTCGGCGACCCAGAACGTGATCGGCAACGCCGCCTCCCTGGCGCTGGGCCCCTACGAGGTCCCGCACCTGGAGATCGACGCCTACGGCGTGTACACCAACAACCCGGTGTGCGGCGCGATGCGCGGATTCGGCGTCGTGCAGGCGTGTTTCGCACACGAGTCGATGATGGACAAGCTCGCCGACGCCCTCGACATGGATCCGGTCACGGTCCGTCAGATCAACGTGGTGTCGCAGGGCTCCACGCTGGCCACCGGTCAGATCGTGCACGCGCCCACTCCGCTGGTCGAGATGCTCGACAGCCTGCGCGACATGGAACTGCCGGACTCGGTGGACGCCACCGACATCCGCAACCTGCCCGGCGGCGCGTCCCAGACCACCCACGGCGAGGGCGTGTACCGCGGCGTCGGCTACGGCGTCGGCATCAAGAACATCTGCTTCTCCGAGGGTTTCGACGACTACTCGACCGCCCGGGTGCGGCTCGAGGTGATCGGCGGCGAGCCGGTCGCGCTCGTGCACACCGCCGGCGCGGAGGTCGGTCAGGGCCTGATCACCCTCGAGGCGCAGATCGCGCGCACCGAACTCACCATCGACCGCGTGGTCAGCCACCCGTCGGACAACAATGTCGGCAGCTCCGGCTCCTCTTCCGCCTCCCGCCAGTCGTACATGACCGGCGGCGCGGTGATGACCGCCTGCCGCGCGGTCGCCGACGAGCTGTTCGTGCTGGCGCGCCAGAAGTTCGACGTGCACGGCTTCATGCACCTCGACGGCGGCAAGGTCGTCAAGAACAACGGGGAGGTGGTCGCGGCCATCGCCGACGTGCTCGGCGCGGACGTCATCGACCTCACCCGCGAATACCATCATCAGCCCACCACCGGCATGGACAAGGTCACCGGTCAGGGCTCGAGCCACACCCAGCTCGCGGTCTGCGTGCACCGGGCAGTGGTCGATGTGGACACCGAACTCGGGCTCGTGAAAGTCGTTGCCCTGGACGCCGTCCAGGACGTCGGCAAGATCATGAACCGGCTCTCGCTGGAAGGCCAGATCCACGGCGGCTCCATTCAGGGCCTCGGTCTGGCGGTTATGGAGGAAATTCAGGTCACCAACGGCAAGGTGCGGAACCCGTCCTTCACGGACTATCTGATCCCCACCATTCTCGACACACCCCCACAGAAACTGGAGATCCTGGAGAACCCGGATCCGCACGCCCCCTACGGGTTGCGCGGCGCGGGCGAGCCTCCGACCCTCTCCTCCACGCCTGCGATCGCCGCAGCGATTCGCGATGCCTGCCGCAAGCGGGGCGGCACCGGGAACATCAACCGCGTGCCCGTGCGTCCGGAAGACATCATCCGGAACAGTTGACTAACAGGGGCAGACCGCGCTCCGCGGCTAGGCGGAGCGCGGTAGGGACCCCACAACAAGCATCACCGAATCCGCGGCCCGGGATTACCCAGCACCCCGGGCCGCTGGTCGGCTACGCCCATAGGAGGGCAGCCATGACCCAGACTCAGTCACCGATCACCACCCCGGAAACCGGGGGGTCCGCGCTCGAGAAGTTCTTCAGGCTATCGGAGCGCAAGACCACCATAACCCGTGAAATCCGTGGCGGCATCACCACATTCGTCGCTATGGCGTATGTCATATTGCTGGTCCCGCTAATTCTCGGCGGCGTCGCCGACTCGCACGGGGACAAGCTCAGCATCGCGCAGCTCACCACCACGACCGCCTTCTCGGCCGGTCTGACCACCGTCCTCATGGGCCTGGTCGGCAATGTGCCCCTCGCGCTCGCCGCCGGTCTCGGACTCGTCCCCGTGGTCGCCTATCAGGCCGCGCCCCACATGACCTGGCCGCAGGCCATGGGTCTGGTGGTGCTGATGGGCATCGTCATCGTCATCCTGGCCGCGACCGGCCTGCGGACGATGATCATCAACGCCATTCCGCTGGCCATGAAGAACGCCATCGGCGTCGGCATCGGCATGTTCATCGCCATGATCGGCCTGGTCTCCTCCGGGGTCGTCGGCCACGGCGCGCCGGGCGGTCCGCCGGTGACGCTCGGCGTGGACGGGCACCTGGCAGGTTGGCCCACCGTGATCTTCGCGGTCGGCCTGCTGGTGATGCTCGCGCTGTTCATCCGCAAGGTGCCCGGCGCGATCCTGATCAGCATCGCCATCTCGACGCTGCTGGCCATCGCGGTCAACGCCATGGCGAAGATCGACCCGAAGGCGTGGGGGACCGTGGTCCCCGAGAAGCCGAAATCGCTGTTCGCCACCCCGGATTTCGGTCTGATCGGTCATATCGACCTGTTCGGCGGCTTCGCCACCGCGGGCGCGGTGACCGCCACCGTGGTGTTGTTCACGCTGGTGCTTACCGGCTTCTTCGACGCCATGGGAACGGTTTTCGGCGTCTGTGATGAGGCCGGTCTGACCGATGAGAAGGGTGAGGTGCCCGGCATGGGCAAGATCCTCACCACCGACGGTGTCGCCCAGATCGTGGGCGGGCTTTCCGGCGGCGCCGGATCCACGGTGTACGTCGAGTCCGCGACGGGTGTCGGTGAGGGCGCTCGTACCGGTCTGGCGTCGGTGATCACCGGCGGATTGTTCTGCGCCGCCATCTTCTTCACGCCGATCGCGGCCGTGGTGCCGATCCAGGCCGCGGCTCCCGCCCTGGTGCTGGTCGGCGCGCTCATGATGACGCAGGCCCGCAAGATCGACTGGAACGATCTCGAGGTCGCGGTGCCGGCCTTCATCACGATCGTGCTCATGCCCTTCACCTACTCGATCACCAACGGTGTCGGCGCGGGCCTCATCGCCTACACCGTGATCAAGCTCGCTCGCGGGAAGTACCGCGAAATCCATTGGCTGGTGGCCGTGGTCAGCGTCGTCTTCGTCGCCTACTTCGGTATCAACGGCATCGAATTGGCCCTGGGAGGCTAGCCATGCGCGACATCGCGGCACAACTACTGGAATGGCACGCGGCGGGCAAGAACTACGCCGTGGCCTCCATCATCGGGATCGGCGGCTCCGCGCCGCGGCCGATCGGCGCGGCCCTGGCCGTGGACGCCGACGGCACCGTCGTCGGGAGCATTTCCGGCGGCTGCGTCGAGGGCGCGGTCTACGAGTTGTGCCGTGAGTCGCTGGCCACCGGCGCCACCATCCGGGAGACCTTCGGCTACAGCGACACCGACGCCTTCGCCGTCGGATTGACCTGCGGCGGAACGATCCAGGTGTTCGTCCAGTCGGTGACCGAAGCCAACCGCACCGCGGTGGAACAGGTCCTGCGAGCTGAGGGGGAGGCCGTGGCCATGGTCCGCGACCTCGACAGCGGCGCCGTGATGGCGCTGGGCACCTGGTGGAGCTCCGGCCACGAATTCGACGATCGCGTGATCGCCGAAGCCCAGGCCATGCTCGACGCCGGCGCGACCGCGGTGCGAACCGTCGGTTGCGGCGACGAGGAGATCACGGTCTTCGTGGAATCGCATGTGCCGCCGCCGCGGATGATCGTCTTCGGGGCGATCGACTTCGCGGCCGCGGTGGCCCGGATCGGCAAGTTCCTCGGCTACCACGTCACGGTGTGTGACGCGCGGGCGGTCTTCGCGACCCCCGCGCGCTTCCCCGACGCCGACGAGGTGGTCGTGGAATGGCCGGACAAATATCTGGCCCGGACCCGGGTGGACGCCCGGACCGTGGTCTGTGTACTCACCCACGACGCCAAATTCGATGTGCCGCTGTTGCGAGTGGCGCTTCGCCTGCCGGTGGCGTTCGTGGGTGCGATGGGATCCCGGCGGACGCACGAGGACCGCCTCCAGCGGCTGCTCGCGGTCGGGATGACGAATGCCGAACTGGCGCGGCTGAAGTCGCCCATCGGACTGGATCTCGGCGGCCGCACTCCCGAGGAGACGGCCGTCTCCATCGCCGCCGAGATCGTGGCGGTCCGCCGTGGGGGCACCGGGATATCCCTGGGCGCCTACGGCGGACCGATCCACCGCGACGCGGTCGCGGTGCCGGAGGTGATCGTGCCGGACTCCCCGGACGCCCTGCGGCTCTCCGTCTGACCCGCCCCGCCGACCCGATGAGGAGCCCACGGCCATGCCTTTGATCTTCCTGAACGGGGGTGCCATGCGCGGCGAACCCCTGCACTACCTGCTGGAGGGCGCACCCTGCGCCGGGGAGGTCACCACCGCGCCGCAGTACCGGTTCTATTCGGTCGGCGACCGCTTCCCCGGCCTGCATCCCGTCGCCTACGGTGGCGCGCCGATCACGGGTGAACTGTTCGACGTGCCCATGGAGGTGCTGCGCAACCGCCTGCTCCCGGCCGAGCCGCCGGAACTGGAACTCGGTGTGATTGCCTTGGACGACAGCCGCTCGGTGCTGTCCATGCTGCTGCGGCGACCGGTCATCTCCGACCCGCGGCTCATCGACATCACCGACTACGGCAGCTGGCACACCTACCGGGAGGAATCGACACGATGAAGTACACCGCCGACGGAGCTCTCCGGAAATTCGACGCGCACTGCTCGATCCTGTTCGCCGACCTGCCGCTGCTGGAACGTCCGGCGGCGGCGAAGGCGGCCGGGTTCGACGCCGTCGAATTCTGGTGGCCGTTCGGCGAGAACCCGGTGCCCGGGGACAAGGAGGTCGACGCGTTCGTGTCCGCCGTGTCCGACGCCGGGGTTCAGCTCATCGGTCTCAACTTCATCGACCTGGTGCCCGCGGGCCGCGGGCTGGTCTCGGTCCCCGGTCGGGAGACCGAGTTCCGCGACAATATCGACGTCACGGTCGGTATCGCCGAACGGCTGGGCTGCCGGTCCCTGAACGCCTTGTACGGCAACCGGATTCCGGGCGTGGACCCTCGGGTGCAAGACGAGCTGGCCCTCGAGAACCTCCGCCTGGCCGCCGACGCCGCGGCCCGCATCGACGCGCAGGTCGTGCTCGAGGCGCTGAATTCGATCGAGTCGCCCGCCTATCCGATCGTCTCTGCCGCGCACGCGGTGCGGGTCATCGACGAGGTCGGCGCGCCGAACCTCCGCTTCCTGTGCGACCTCTATCATCTGGCCCGCATGGGCGAGGACCTGTTCGCCGTGATCGCCACCTACGCCGACCGCATCGGGCACGTCCAGATCGCCGACGCCCCGGAGCGCAGCCGCCCCGGCACCGGCACCCTCGACTTCGAAGCCCTCTTCACCGCCCTCGACACCGCGGGCTACGACGGCTGGATCGGCCTGGAATACCAAGACCCCGACCATGATTGGAGCTGGATCGTATGACCGCCGCCCCGGCCGCGACCTTGCCGTGGACCCCGCACGGGCACTGCGGCTCCGCGCTGCCCGCCGGATGGGTGATCGAGCGCTTCACCGTCCAGCTCCCGGTCGTGGACGACCTCGCGACCACCCACCCCGCGCAGGGAGCCGCTGACCGATGAGGGGTCAGCGGTTCCCGCGTTCAATAGATCAACGCGTCGTCCAGGACGACGGTGTACGCCGCCGCGTCCCAGGGGCTCGGCTCCACCCCGCCCAGGATCTCGTCCAATAGCGGGGCGTGCACCAGACTTCCCGCCCCGTAGTGTCCGCACGCTCTCGCACTGGCCAGGACCGCGTAGATCACCGCCGCGTACAACTGCGCCCGCGGCGTGATCACAGACCCGCCCCCGCCCTCATGCGCCCGCAATCGCTCCTCGACCGCGTCGATCACATCCCGCAGAACGCGAATTTCCACCTCGGCCATCTCGTCCATCTCAGTCTCCCCGAGGCGGTCGTCGCGGTGGCCTGCCCATCCGCACCAGATACGTCTTGGCCTGTAACTTGGCCGGGCACACGGTGATCGGACACTCGGCATGCTCCCGTAGTGCCCGCTTCGCCGCATCCTCACTCATCACCGCCAGGGCGCTGTGCCCGGTCGCTGGAAGCCCGAACATCGTTGGAACCTCCCGTCATTCGGGGATCGCTGACCCCATCAGCACACCACCGGTTCACGCGTGGGGCAGGAGAATCTGGGATCCCGCGCGCAGTTGGTCCAAATGCCCACGACCAGACCCATCTTCGCGGTACAACAGATCCGTCTTGCGACCCGGCTCGATTCGACTTCGCAAACAGGGGACTGCGACGATGACCAGCAAGGATGATCAAGAAGGCTCCGCATCGACGTTGCCGAGACGGCAATTGGGACGGTTTCTGCGCGAGGAACGCGAAAAGCACGGCCTGACGATCGACGCCGCCGCGCGGCTCGTCGACCTGTCGAAATCGGCTCTGCAACGACTGGAAGCCGGACGAAATCAACGAATTCGGAAACAAGACGTGCGCGCTTTGTGTGAGACCTATGGCGTCGACATCGCACCTACCGCACAGGCTGTCGAACTGGCGGAGCAGGCCAAAGTCAGAAGTTGGTACCACGCCTTCGGTGGACTGTTCAGCGACGAATTCAACATGTACGTCGGGTTGGAAGCGTCGGCGCGCCGTCTGCTGATGTATCACGAGCAGGTTCCCGGCCTTTTGCAGACCAGGGACTACGCGCGGGCACTGATCGGCGAGTTCTACCGAAACAGTGTTGTCGAGGATATCGATCGCCGAGTGGAGCTGCGGATGAAGCGGCAGGCCATCGTCACTCGGAGGTCGGCTCCATTGGTACTCGAAGTCATGCTGCACGAATCCGCATTGCATCGGGTAGTCGGCAACCGAAGGATCATGGCGGCGCAGCTTCGTCATCTCGCCGAGGCCAGCAAGTTGCCGAACGTCACCGTCCGGATCCACCCGTTCGCTGCTGGATCGACATGGGGCATCCTGCATGGCCAGTTTGTGATTCTCAGTTTCGAAGGGAAGGTGAAGAGCGGTCGGGCGGAACCCTCGGTGGTGTATCTCGAAGGTGGGCCCAGCAGCGATGTCTACCTCGAAAAGGCTGCTGAAGTAGCGCGCTACGATGAGTTGGCGAGTGCAATACGGGCTACTGCCCTGGGCGAGAACGAAACCCGAGATCTACTGCGGCGGTCAGCGAAGGAGCATGAACGTGAGTATTGACCTGTCCAGGGCCGACTGGTTCAAGAGCAGCTACAGCGAAACCGGTGGACAATGCGTGGAAGTCGCCTTCCTCGACACGGATGCCGTGGCTGTCCGGGACTCCAAGGCTCCGACCGGCCCGGCGCTCACCTTCACCCCGGCCCAGTGGACCACCTTCACCACCGCCCTCACCACCAACCAACTCACCCCCTAGCCCCTTTCGCCGAGCGGCACCCCCTGGAGGGGTTTTGTCTGGATTCACCTCCACGATGTGCCACTCGGCGAAAGGGGGGTGCAGGGTTTGGAGTGGTGGGGTGGGGGAGGGTAGCCGGTGGGATGGTTGGGGGATGGGGGAATCGGGGGAGGCGTTTTCGGGGAGTGCTGCTGTTGCGGGTGGGGAGTTGAGCCGGTGGGCGGTGCGGGGGTGCGAGCGGGTGCATCCGGATACGTTCGTCGCGCGGGGAGTGCGGTTGGATGCGCGAGGGCGAGCGGTGGCCGCGCTGGTTTGGGCTGGACCACGGCTACCGCCCGCCGAGCGGCACATAGTGGAGGGGATTTGTCCGGATTCGCCTCCAGGGTGTGCCACTGGGCGGGTCAGCCGTTTGTGATGGAGCGGACGGATACGCGCCAGCGGTCGTCGATTCGGATCAAGGTGTCGTGGTATCTGCCCATGCCGACCAGGCGGGGGGCGGTCGTGGTGTCGGCGAAGAACTGCCAGACGGACTCCGCCCGTGCGGAATCCGGTCCCAGCAGCGTGATGGCCGTGCAGCTTGTCACGTGGCGGGTTCTGGTTCCCGGGCCGGCGATGCCCGCGTCGCGGCGGGCTTGCGCGCTGGCCGCGATTTCCTGTGCGCCACGGAAGATTTGGGGGGCGATGCCGGATTCCGGGTCGCCCGCGCGCTCCCAGACGGCGTCCGAGGTGTAGTGCTCGAAGTACTCGTCGATGGGGCCCTCGTCGGCGAGATGGGACAGGTGGGCGAGCAGTGATCGGATCTGCTCCGCGTGATCGGTCATGTGGTTGTCCTCGTTCTGGGCGGCTAGACGCCGTAGCCGCCGTCGATGTCCAGCTTCT
Source organism: Nocardia sp. NPDC005825 (assembly GCF_040630175.1). Taxonomy (NCBI): domain Bacteria; kingdom Bacillati; phylum Actinomycetota; class Actinomycetes; order Mycobacteriales; family Nocardiaceae; genus Nocardia; species Nocardia sp. NPDC005825. Next base: position 567,792 of record NZ_JBEXXC010000001.1, on the reverse strand, counting down.
GGCCGCTGATGAAGTCGGCGCGGTCCGAGGCGAGGAAGCAGACCGCCTCGGCGATGTCCTGGGCGTCGCCGAAGCGGCGCAGCGGGATGTTGTTCCGGGTGACTTCCAGGGCGTGGTCGTCCAGGTCGCCGGAGGCGATGAGGCGGTCGGCCATGCCGTCGGTGGTCATGCCCGGGCCGACGCAGTTGGCGCGCACGCCGAATCGGCCTTCCTCGGCGGCGATTCCGCGCACCAGAGCCTCGACCGCGCCCTTGGGGGCGATGGACATGCCGTCCCGCACGGGGAATCGGGCGGTTCCGGCGGTGGTGATGGCGACGATGCTGCCCTTGCTGGCCCGCAGGTGGGGCAGGACCGCGTGGACGGCGTTGAAGAATCCGGACACGTCGTCGAGGATCTGGCTGCGGAAATCGGCCGGGTCGACCTTGCTGAGGTGGCGCATCGGCACGTGCGGGCCCGCGGCGTAGATCAGGGTGTGGATGCCGCCGAGTTGTTCGGCCGCCTGCGCGACCACCTCGGCGGTGCGGGCGGCGTCGGCGAGGTCGAGTTGCCAGGTCGCGGCGCGGCGTCCGTCGGCCTCCGCGGCGGACCGGAGTCCGTCGAGTGCGGCGGGGGAGCGGTAGTAGGTCAGAGCGAGGTCGCTGCCGCGTTCGAGGAGCATCCGCGCGCACGCTCCGCCGAGCCCGCCGCTCGCGCCGAGCACCAGCGCGGCGCCCGCCCGATGACTGAAGTCGTCCACGATTCCTCCTCGGTTGCTTCTCACTGTTCATAGCGAACAGGCCGAGACCAAGCAAGTGCTTGATTGTTTACCGGGACGAAGGAGGGTATGCACTACGTCATGCGGGATGCTTTTCACTTCGTGCTCGGGTTTCTGATCGTCCTCACGGTGATCACGTTCGCGAGCGGGTTCGGCTACACCAACCCCTACGGGCGGTTCGCCCAGGACGGTGAGCGATTCGCGGTGCGCGGGCCGTGGGCGTGGCTGTTGTTCGAGAATCCGCAGTGGTGGGCGTTCACCGTCACGTTCTGGTTGGTCGTGAAGGATCCGCAGCCCCCGGCGGTGGTGCTGTACGCGCTGTGGCAGGTGCACTACCTCTATCGCGGGCTGATCTATCCGCTGCTGCGAGCGTCCAGCAAGGGATTCCCCGTGTACGGGATCGCGTTCGGAATGGTGTTCAACGCGGCCAACGGATTCGTCAACGGGTACGCCGTCGCCGACGCGCAGCACCTCCGGGACTCCGGATGGTTCACCGACCCGCGCTTCCTCGTCGGGCTGGTCGTGGCCGTGGCGGGGTGGGCGATCAACTTCCATGCCGACCGCGCGCTGATCGCTTTGCGCAGTGACGGTTTCACCGGCTACCGCATCCCCTACGGCGGCGCGTTCCGCTGGGTGTCGAGCGCGAACTACTTCGGCGAGCTGGTGCTGTGGGTGGGGTGGGCGCTCATGTCGTGGACATGGGCGGGACTGGTGTTCGTGTTGTTCACCATCGCCAACCTGCTGCCGCGGGCGGTGTCCACGCATCGGTGGTACCGCGAGCGGTTCGAGGACTATCCGAGCGACCGCAAGGCCATGATTCCCTACCTGATCTGAGAACTACCGGATCGGGAGGGCGACCCGGGCCGCGAGGACGCGCCGCAGCCGCCAGGGCAGTGCCGCGAACAGTGCCGCCATGGCCGCCGCGGTGCCGCGAAGATCGTCGCGGCCCGACAGGTAGGCCCGCTGGGCGGGGATCGGCAGCGCGAAGAAGGCGTCGAAGAACAGCGGCAGCTCGGCGGGCGGAAGCGCCAGCAGGGCGCGTAATCCGGCCTGACGCAACAGATGTACGGCTCGGGCCGAGGCGGGCCAGGCTGATTCGCCGACGAGGATGGTGTCGGCCAGGCGCAGTGACGTGGCGACGCTGTATCCGGTCGCGGGGTGGGTGAAGGCTCCCGCCGCGCCGAACGTCGACCGGTTCGGCCTGCCGCCGTGGACGGGGAAGCGGACGCGTTCGACGGGTTCGGCGCCGGTGAGAGTGATTCCGCGGGAACGCAATCGGTGGGTCAGGCGGGCCTCGAGGGTGTGTTGGTCGAGGGCGGGGCGTCCGGCGAGGCAGGTCTCTTCCAGGAGGATGCGGTCGTCGCCCAGGGGAACCCCGTAGAGGAACGAGCGCGGGTCGGTCGGGGCGGCACCGTTGTCGTCGCGCCAGTCCATGAACAACGAGTCCGGGTCGGGGTAGCGTGCGCGGTCGATGATCACGCCGTACGCCGTCTGCTCGGCCAGGGCGGGGGAGCGAGGGATGCCGCGCGCGTCGATGACCCGGCCCGCGGGGAGGGTGTGGCCGGAGGCGAGCCGCACCGACGGGAGGTCCAGTCCGTCGTGGCGGTGGCGGGCCGCGATGTCGATGGCGGTGACGGAGTCCTGGATCAGACGTGCGCCGGAGATGTCGAGCGAATCCTGAAGTGCCGCAGTGTCGAACACGAGATAGGCTCGGTCGATCTCGATGCGGCGGGTCGTCCAGGCGACCGGCCGTTCGATCCGCGTCGCGATCGCCGCGTCGGCGACCCAGGCCGGCAGCTCGTCCGCCCACGCCGCATAGGTCGCAGTCCACCGCCGACGCGGGTGCGGATCGACCACGGTGACCGTCAGCCCGTGCGCCAGGGCGCGGTGGGCGAGGGCTCGTCCTGCCGGGCCCGCGCCGCAGATGAGCAGATCGTCGGTCACCCCGTGATTGGATCATGCCGGATCGCCCGCATACGCTTCGGGAATCGAATGCCGGGCCGGGGAGGGCTCGGGCCGTCCGCGAAAGGTGATCAGATGACGTATCCACCAGCCGGATCCGGGGGCGATCCCACTGTCCACCGGCAGCCGCGACCCGGCGAGTCGGATGCCGCGTGGTGGGATCAGCCCGCCCAGGGGACCGGTGGGCACCAGGTGCAGCAGCCCGGATGGCCGGGACAGCAGCCGGTCGACCAGGGCTGGCAGCCGACGCAGACGAATTGGCCCGCGCAACAGGGATATCCGCAGGCGGGACAGCCGCAGGACGCCGGATACGCGCAGCCGCCAGGATTCGCGCAGAGCCTGGGGTACGGCCAGCAGCAGCCGGGCGGGCCGGGCTTCCCGCCCGCGCCCGGTTTCCCGCAGCAGCCGGGTTATCCGCCGCAGCAGCCGAAGTCGAACACCGGGCTGATCATCGGCGTGGTGCTGGGCGCGGTCGTGCTGCTGGCGGTGGCGGTCGGCGCGATCGTGCTCGTCTCCGGTGGCGACGACACCACCCAGGCCGGCGCCACCTCCACCACGGAGAGCCCGACCCTGGTGCCCGCCACCTCGGCCCCGCCCCGCACCACCGCGACCACCTCCAAGGCCGCGCCCGGCGGCAGCCGCTTCAGCTACACCGAGTACGGCAAGGACTGGAACTTCAAGCTCGGTGACGTCGCCCTGCACGCCACCTACGTGACCGGCCAGGACTTCGACTCCTGCGCTCCGATCGAGAAGGCCGGGAAGATGACCGGCCTGGGCTGCAAGCGCGCCTCTTCCATGGCGTGGAAGGCCGAGAGCGGCGGGCTCATGCTCACCCAGCTGGTCCTCACCATGTCCGACGACGCCAAGGCGTCGGCCGCGCACAACCAGTTCGAGGACACCGACCTGGAGTTGCCCGACGGCAGCTACATCGCCGACTTCGAGACCGGCAAGTGGCGCGACGGCAGCCAGAGCAAGTTCGTCGTCGTCACCGTCGCCACCGCCACCGCGGCGGTCGACGAGGCCACCGTCAGCAAGTACCTCCAGTACCGCAACAGCGACACCCTCGGCGCCCTCGCCTTCCGCTGACCGGTTGTTCTCCCCGGCAGACCGTGCCCGGCACCGAATCCCGGTGCCGGGCACACCTTTTCGATTCCGATGCTCAGATGCCGCCGGTGGCCAGCAGGCCGCCGTCCACGCGGATCGTCGTCCCGGTGATCCACGCCGACTCGTCCGAGGCGAGGAACCCGATCAACTGCGCCACATCCTCCGGCGACCCGAGCCGCTTCATCGGGTAGACCGCCGCGGCCGCCTCCTCGTCCGCCGAGTACAGCGCGTCCGCGAACTTCGTCTTGATCACGCCCGGCGCCACCGCGTTCACCCGGATCTTCGGCCCCAGCTGCCACGACAGTTCCTCGGTGAGCCGAATGAGCGCCGCCTTCGATGCCCCGTACGCGGCGATCACGCCGGTCGACCGCAGCCCGGCGACGCTGGCCACGTTCACCACCGCACCCCCGTGCTCACCCATCCACGCCTTGTACGCCTCCTGCACATAGCCCAGCGCCGCAACGACATTCACGTCGAAGATCTTGCGGACGGCCTCGAGGTCGGCGTCCATGAGCGATCCGTACACCGGGTTGATGCCGGTGTTGTTGATCAGCACGTCCAGCGACCCGAACTGCGACACCGCGGTAGCGACCTGCTCGGCCCGCGCCGCCGCATCCCCCGAGTTCCCGGCGACCGCCACCACCTTCCCCGCATGCCCCAGCCCCCGCAGTTGCTCCGCCGCCTCCTCGAGCGGCTCGGCCTTCCGGGCGGAGATCACCACATTGGCCCCCCGGGCCAACAGCTCCGCCGCCACCGCGAACCCGATACCCCGGCTCGCCCCGGTGACCAGTGCACTCTTACCCGCCAAGTTCTCACTCATGTGACGGCACGTTACTTCAGTCCCTTGCCGTGAGCGATCTTGCAACTGGTTCGGCGATCATGCCGTCCGCCGGCAGCGAGGGTCCACGGAAAATATTGCTGACTAGTTGCCGGAGGGTTCCGTTCGGTATGGTCGGTACGGGAGAAGCACGATACATCAGGGAACACGCCGGCTCGACGCATGACGCAGGAGGCCAGATGTTGCACACCGATGTTCCGACGCGAGGCGAGATCAAAGCGCTGGCCGCCGAGGCCGAACCGTGGAGTGTCGCGATATACACCCCGACCGTGGCCGACACCGCGGCGCCCGATCAGAACCGCATCGCATTCTCGAACCATGTGCGCGAGGCGCTGGGCGGGATCGATGACCGCCACGCCCGTGCGGCGCTGCAGGAAGAGTTCGACGATCTGGTCGACGACGAGGACTTCTGGCGATTCCAATCCAATACGCTGGTCGCCCTGGCCACTCCGGAACGGGTGCGGACCTATCGCCTCCCGAATCGCTTGCGGGAAGGCGTCTTCGTAGGATCCCGATTCCAGCTCAAACCACTGTTGCGGGCGACCACGTTTCCGCAGGCGGCGTTCGTGCTGGCCCTGTCGGAAGGTGCTGTCCGCCTGATCGAGGTCAGCTCGGACGGCGGCGCCGAGGAGACTCGGATACCGGGTCTTCCGGTGAGCGCGGCCGATCATGCCCGCAAGGCGTCGCTGAGCGGCCGTGCGCCCAAAGGCCGGATTCAGGGGACCGAGGGCCGCAAAGTGCGGGTGCGGCAATACGCCAGGGCCGTGGACCAGGGGCTGAGGGATCTGCTGACAGGACGGGAGGTGCCGTTGATTCTCGCGGCGGCCGAGCCGATCGAATCGCTGTACCGGTCCGTCAACAGCTACCCGGATCTGCTCGCGGAGTCCATTCCGGGCAATCCCGAGCAGCTGTCCGCCGCCGAACTCGGTGCTCGGGCCCGGCTCATTCTCGACACCCACTACGCGAGCCAACTGGCCGACCTGCACGCCTTGTTCGACAAGCGCCGCGCAGAGGGACGAGCGACCACCGATATCGCCGATATCGCCCGCGCCGCCACCCTCGGCATGGTCGACACCTTGCTGGTCGACATCGAAGTGACCGTGCCCGGAGTCGTCGCCCCGGAGGACGGAGCGGTCACCCTGGAGACCGAATCGGATTCCGACGCACCAGGTGTCGTCGACGAGATCAGCAGGCGAGTGCTCCTGTCCGACGGCCGGGTGCTCGCCGTCCGCACCGAGGACATGCCCGACGGCGCCCCCGCCGCCGCGATCCTGCGGTACGCGCCGTAAGCCGCGATCCCCCAGGAGACGGTTGTGCGATTGGCGATTCGCGGCGGCGCCTGGATCGGGCTGTACCTGGCCGCGTCCGCGGTGCCCTTGGTCTTCGCGGTGGTCGGTCCAGTCGACGGGGGACGGGGTTTCCTCACGGAGTTCTCGGTGGCGCTGGGATTCGTCGGCATGTCGATGCTGGGACTGCAGTTCGCGCTCGTCGCCCGGTTCCAGGCGGTCGCCGCACCCTTCGGTGAGGACGCTCTCGTTCAGTTCCACCGCCAGATCTCTTACGTCGCACTGGCATTCATCCTGGCCCATCCGGTGCTGCTGCAGCTCGGCGGCATCGACATCGCCGCACTGTTCAACCTCGCGCAGGCGCCGTGGCGAGCCCGCTGCGCGATCACCGCGACGGTTCTGCTGCTGATCCTCGTCGCGACATCGGTCTGGCGAGGCCGACTGCGGATCCGCTACGAGGTCTGGCAGATTCTGCACGGATCCCTGTCCGTCGCCGTGGTCGCTCTCGCCCTCGCCCATATGGTGCTCGTCGGCCACTATCTCGACGAGCCGTGGAAGATCGGGTTGTGGACGGCGATGACCGTCGCCTTGGTGGGCCTGCTCGTGTGGGTTCGGGTGGTCGCGCCGATCCGCCGCATGCGCCGCCCCTGGCAGATCACGGCAAACACCACCGAGCGCGGCAACGCGCGGACCCTGACGCTCACGCCGATCGGACATCCTGGAATCCGTTTCGAACCTGGACAATTCGGCTGGCTCGTCGTGGGTCGGTCGCCGTTCTCGATCACGTCGCACCCGTTCTCGTTCTCGTCCAGCGCCCAGAACACCGAACACGTCCAGATGACGATCAAGGCTCTGGGCGACTTCACCGGCACCATCGACAGCATCCCCACCGGCACTAGGGCCTACGTCGACGGCCCCCATGGTGTGTTCACCCCCGACCGCTACGAAGGTCCCGGTTTCGTCCTCATCGCCGGCGGAGTGGGCATCACCCCCATGCGATCCATCCTCCACACCATGGCGGATCGCCGAGACAAGCGTCCGTTCCTGCTGTTGTACGCCGGACTGGCGCTCGACGACATGACCTTCGACCCCGACCTCGACGCCCTCGCCGCGCACCTCGAACTCACCGTGGTCCCGGTCCCACAGCACCCACCCGCCGACTGGAGCGGTGAGTCCGGATTCATCGACCAGCAACTGCTGCGCCGCCACCTCCCGGACCGCTATCCGACCCGGCAGTACTTCATCTGCGGCCCGGCGCCGATGGTCACCGCGATCGAGAATGCCTTGGCCGCACTGGAAGTCCCCGCCGATCGCGTCCACACCGAGCGGTTCACCTTCGTCTGAATCGGAGCTCCCGTGCGCCACACCTACACGACCCGCGCGGTCTGGGCCATCGCTGTCTTCCTGCTCGCCGCCTGCGTCTGGTTCGGCCTCGCCATGCGCTGATCGGTTCGCGCCGCCCGGCGCGGGGCTACCATGCGGGTCCCGCACCGGTGCGGCGGCGGGATCGTTCGTGGAGAAGGGCGGCCGGGTGCTGGACCGTGGCAAGACATCGCACATCCTGACCGCCGTGGCCGAGCCGCTGTCGGATCGGCTGCCCCGCATCGCCCGCGGGTTGTCCGAGCGGATCCTCGCTGAGGACACCGCGTACGCGGCTCTGGTGGCGCCCACTGAACTGCGGGACACCATCCTGCGCAACCTGCGGCAGACGGTGGCCTCGATGCTCGATCGGTCCGAGGACCGGCCGGTCGACCTGTCCGACGCGACCTGGACGGGGCGGACACGGGCAACGCAAGGGCTGCCGCTGGCCTCGCTGCAGGACGCGTACCGGCGCGGCTGTCGGCTGCTGTGGGAGGCGATGATCGAGACGGTGGCGGAACGGGATCCGGCCTCGCTGCCCGATCTGTTGCCGTGCGTGGGTGATCTGTGGGACATCGTCGACCTCCTCATCGGCGCGGTCACCGACGCCTACCAGGCGATGGAGTCGGAGCGCCTGGCGCGGGACGGTGAGCGGCGGAACGCGGTGCTCGACGTGCTGCTCGGCGGTCCGGGGGCGGCCTTTCCCGCGGGTGGGGGAGCGGGCCTGGTCGCGCAGGCGTCGGCGGTTCTCGGCCTGCCCGAACGGGCCCGGTACGCGGTGGCCGCGGTGCGGTCGGTCGGCGGCGCGAGTCTGCCTCGCGATCGGGGACACCCGGCCACCGACGGCTTCCACATCCTGTGGCGGATCCGGGCCGATCACGAGGTCGGGCTGATCGCGCTCGGCGGCGACCCGTTGACCGAGCCGGCGCGGCTGCTGCGCGAGCAGGGGGTCGCGGCCGGGATCAGTCCTGTGGTGGGCTCGCTGGCCGAATTGGCCAGGGCCCGTTGGCTGGCCGAGATCGCGTTGCAGACCGGCGCACCCGACGCGGAGGTGGTGGTGCTCGATCAGCGCCTGCCCGCCGCGCTGGTCGCCGCGCAGTCCGAACTCGCCGAGCGACTCCGGACCGTGGTGCTCGGCCCGGTGCTCCAGCTGCCCGGGGCCGAACGCGACGTCCTGCTCGCGACCGTGACCGCGTGGCTCGACGCGGGCGGCTCGGCGGCGGGCGCGGCGGCGGCGTTGTACTGCCACCGCAATACCGTGCTGAATCGGTTGCGGCGCATCGAGGAACTCACCGGCCGGTCCATCGCCGAACCACGCGCCATGATCGAGCTCGCCCTGGCGGTGGAGGCGGCCCGCCGATAACCCGTCTGGGCAGGCGAGACAGTCTCGCGGTCGCCGTAATGTGCCCAGGCACAAGAATTGCGCCGCGACGAGAATTCCGGCCGCACGCGGCAGACCCGCGCAATAGCTTTCCCGCCAGGCAAATGGCCGAGTCATCAATCGAAAGGGAAGGTGTTTCGCGCATGCGCATTCGCACTTCCAACCTCCGCGCCACACTGGCGGCGGTCCTCACCGCCGTGGTCCTCGCGCTGACTCTCACCGCCGTCGCGGTCCCCGCCCACGCGGACGGAATCCCGAGCGTCGGCCGGAATTGGGCTGCGGCGGGCCCCTATTCGCCGGAGGTCAGCATCGGTGTCGTGCACACGCTCTACTACCCGCAGACCATGGGCGCGCACGGCGAGAAGCACCCGGTGATCATCTGGGGCAACGGCACCGGCGTGCTGCCCGGGGCGTACACCCTGCTGTTGCGGCACTACGCCAGTCACGGCTTCATCGTGGTGGCCGCCAATACGCCGGTGAGCAACTTCGCCATCACCATGCGCAGCGGCATCGACCTCATCGAGAAGCTCAACGCCGACCCGTCCAGCGTCTTCTACGGCAAGGTCAACCTCGACCGGATCGGCTCCGCGGGCCACTCCCAGGGCGGATCGGGTGCGATCAACGCCGCCGTCGACCCCCGCGTCGACGTGGTGGCGGCGATCCAGCCCGGACCGCTCAACGACGTCGGCCAGCTCCACAAGCCGGCGCTGTTCCTCGCCGGCCAATTCGACGCCATCGTGTGGCCGGCCCTGGTGAAGGCCATGTACAACAATGCCGACCAGGTCCCGGCCGAATACGCCGAACTCCGCGGCGCCACCCACTTCGGCACCGGCATCACCGGCGGCGACATGCGCGGCCCCTCCACCGCCTGGCTCCGCTACTGGCTGATGGACGACACGAACGCCCGCACCGAGTTCTTCGGCCCCAACTGCGGCTTCTGCACCGACTCCCAACAGTTCTCGGACTTCCGGCGCAACGACTTGGCCAACCAGATACCCAGCTAATCCTCGACATACCCTGAGCAACTCCAGGCAGGCGGGGCGACTGTCCTCGCCTGCCCCCGGGATGCGGGCGAGGACGGCTGCGGGTAGCATCCAATGGGTGAACGAAACCTGTTACAGCGGTGCATGTTTAACGTGTCGCCGGATAGCCGGGCGTATCACGATCTCTCCATTGCGTCCCTAGCATCGTCGCGGGGCCGGACGGCTGGATCCGCGTGCGCTGCGGGATACCGATGCGGCACAGGACCGATCGCATCCCTACAGCAATCGCTGACGTTGTTTCGTTTGTTCTGAGCACTTCTCACCGATCATGTTTCACCCGCTCATGGGAGTTGCACGTTGAAGATGTTCGCGTTCCCTTTGTCGAATCGCTGCGCCGGGCCGCACGAGTGAAGCTGCACTCGCCGGAATTCGCCGCCGACCCGCACCGCGCCTACGAGGACCTGCGCCGCCGGTACGGCCCCGTGGCGCCCATCGAACTGGCCGCCGGAATCCCCGCCACCCTGGTCCTCGGCTACCGCGAAGCCCTGCGGATTCTCGGTGACCCCGAACGCTTTCCGGCCGATCCGGGGACCTGGGAGTCGACCATTCCGGAAAGCTGCCCGGTCATGCCCATCATGGAGTGGGGCCCGGTGGAATCCGCGGACCGCGGCCGATCGACCCACCGCTCGGCCTACCTGGCCGCCATGGCCGACATCGACCAGTACCGGCTGCGCGGCACGGTCGAGTCCGCCGCCGTGCCACTGATCAACAGCTTCTGCGGCGTCGGGCAGGCCGACCTGCTCGCCGACTACGCCCGCCCCCTCACCCTGCGCGTCCTCAACGACCTGATGGGCGTGCCGCCCGTGCTCGGCGCGGAAGCCGGTGCCGCACTGATGGATCTGATCGAGGCCGCCGACACGACCGCCGCCGACACCGCCGAGCGCCGATTCCGCGCCGTCCTGGCCGAGTCGGTAGCCAGCAGACGCCGCTCCCCGGACCAGGACGTCACCTCGACGCTGATCGGCCACGCCGCCGGCTTCGACGACGCCGAGATCGTCGAACAACTGGCCGAGCTCTACGCCATGGGCGCCGAACCGACCTGGAATCTCATCGTCAGCGCCCTGGTCCTGATGGCCGACGACACCTGCTTCCACGACGACCTCCTGGCCGGCTCCCTCCAGCTGCGCGACGCCATCGACAAGGTCCTGTTCACCGACCCCCCGCTCGCCAACGCCTGTCCCCGCTACCCGCAGCAGCCCCAATTGGTGGGCAGCTCTTGGCTTCCGGCGAACCAACCGGTCCTGATCAGCATTACGGCCTGCAACAACGACCCCGCCGTCTCCGGCGACCACACCGGCAACCGCTCCCACCTCGCCTGGGGCTCGGGCGCCCACGCCTGTCCGGCCCAGCCGATCGCCTCGATCATCGCCCGCGAGGCCCTCGACCAACTCCTCGACGCGCTCCCCGACATCAAACTCGCGATCCCGCTGGCCGAATTGCCCTGGCGCACCAGCACTTTCCATCGAGCCCCGGTCGCAGTCCCGGTGACCTTCCCGCCCTCCCTCCCGCTGGTCCCTTGATCGTGGGAACACTTCGTTCCAGGTGAGTTATCGCGCACCGGTTTCGAGGGCCGGGCTGGTGCGGATCAGGTGGTCGAACGCGCCGAGCGCGGCCGTCGCTCCAGCGCCCGCTGCGACGATGATCTGCTTGAACGGGGCCGTGGTGCAGTCGCCGGCCGCGTACACGCCGGGAACGGACGTGTGGCCGTGGTCGTCGACGACGATCTCGCCGCGCGGGGTGAGATCGACAGTGCCGGAGAGCCATTCGGTGTTGGGTAGCAGTCCGATCTGGACGAAGACGCCATCCACGTCGATCGAATGCCACGCTTCGGTGGTGCGATCGGCGTAGGTCAGGCCGGTCACCTTGACGCTGTCGCCGACCACCTCGGTCGTCTGCGCGCTGAGCAGGATGTCGACGTTGGCGAGGCTGCGGAGCTTGCGCTGCAGGACCTCGTCGGCCCGCAGCTCGGCGTCGAATTCGACGAGCGTCACGTGCGCGACGATCCCGGCGAGATCGATGGCGGCCTCGACGCCGGAGTTGCCGCCGCCGATCACCGCCACGCGCTTGCCCTTGAACAAGGGGCCGTCGCAATGCGGGCAGTAGGTGACGCCCTTGTTCCGATATTCGGTCTCGCCGGGAACGTTCATCGACCGCCACCGCGCCCCGGTGGAGAGGATCACGCTGCGCGCCAGCAGCCGCGCGCCGCTCGCGAGTTCCACCTCGACCAGGCCCTGCTCGGTGACCGCGGGGGTCAGCGCCGTGGCGTGCTGGGCGTTCATGATGTCGACGTCGTACCGGCGAACATGGTCGTCCAGTGCGGCGGCGAGCTTCGGGCCTTCGGTGTAGGGCACCGAGGCGAAATTCTCGATGCCGACCGTGTCGAGCACCTGACCGCCGAAGCGTTCCGCCACGACACCGGTCCGAATTCCCTTCCGCGCCGCATAGATCGCCGCGGTGGCTCCCGCCGGTCCGCCGCCCACGACGAGCACGTCGAAGGGGTCCTTCTCGGAGATCGCGGCGGCGGTGCGCGCCGCGGCCCCGACATCGAGCCGGTCGACGATCTGCTCGAGGCTCATCCGGCCCGAGCCGAACGGTTCACCATTGAGGAACACACTCGGCACCGCCAGCACCTGGCGCTTGTCGACCTCGTCCGGGAACAGCGCCCCGTCGATCGCGGTGTGCGTGATGTTCGGGTTCAGGACGCACATCAGGTTCAGCGCCTGCACCACATCGGGACAGTTTTGGCAGGACAGGGAGAAGTAGGTCTCGAAGCGGAACTCGCCCTCCAGATCGCGCACCTGCGCGAGCAGGTCCGCGGCCTCCTTCGAGGGGTGGCCGCCGACCTGCAGCAGCGCGAGAACCAAGGACGAGAACTCGTGTCCGAGTGGGATTCCGGCGAACCCGACCTCGATGCCGGTGCCCACGCGGCGGATCACGAACGACGGCCGGCGCGCGTCGTCGCCGGTGCGCGCGTGGGTCACCAGATCCGACAGACCGGCGATCTCGTCGAGAAGTTCGGCGAGTTCCGCGGACTTGGGGCGGTCATCGAGGGTGGACACCAGCTCGATCGGCCGAGTCACCTTCTCCAGCAGTGTCTTCAGTTGGCGGGCGAGCGAGGCGTCGAGCATGCGGGTCTCCTCCGATGGGTCGGGAAAGGGTGCGGGCAGGCAGGCGTCGGCGGATCAGATCTTGCCGACGAGCTCCAGGGACGGGGCCAGGGTCTCCTCGCCCTCTTCCCACTTGGCCGGGCAGACCTCGCCCGGGTGCGAGCGAACGTACTGGGCGGCCTTGACCTTCCGCAGCAGCTCGGATGCGTTGCGGCCGATGCCTTCCGCGGTGACCTCGGTGAACTGGACGACGCCGTCCGGGTCGACCAGGAAGGTGCCGCGGTCGGCCAGGCCCTCGTCCTCGCGAAGCACCCCGAAGTCGGCGCTGATCCGCAGCGCGGGGTCGCCGATCATGGCGTACTTGATCTTGCCGATGGTGTCGGAGGACGCGTGCCACGCCTTGTGCGTGAAGTGGGTGTCGGTGGAGACGGAGAACACCTCGACGCCCAGGCGCTGCAGCTCGTCGTAGTGGTCGGCGAGGTCGCCGAGCTCGGTCGGGCACACGAAGGTGAAGTCGGCCGGGTAGAAGAAGAAGACCGCCCACTTGCCCCGGATGTTCGCGTCCGACACGGTCACGAAGGAGCCGTCCTGGAACGCCTCCGCCGAGAAGGACTTGATCCGCTTGTTGATCAGCGACATGAATTGGCCTCATTCCGAAAGGTGGTGGGATCTCTGTTTTCGAAACTATCGAGCGCCAATTGATAGAACCAATCAGAAATAACTCTTTGATTGATAGTGCCAGGCAATAAGAGCTGGGCAGCGTTTCTATCGCGATCCGCATGGCGATCGGAAGTGTGACCGATGCCTCACCGCGGGTCGGCCGGGTGGGTGTCGCCTCGGGCTGGATTTCGGTCGAGAAGTTCGACGTAGCAGCAGGTCAAAGGCGTGAGAGCGGCGAATGGATGATCCGGTTCCGCAGGCAAATCGGCGGCTCGAAGCCAATGTACGTTTCGGCATGGACCCGTTGCCAAGTTTCGCCGAGAAGGCAGGTTGCGTATTCCCGAATTCCCCGCATAATGACTTCAGTTCACGGGACTCACAGTGCAAATTCTGTGCAAGAGCGAGGAGCGTCATTTGTGCGCCCAAGGCCCACGGAAACGCCACACATTGTTCATCGGTGGGTCGATCTGGTCGCCGGGAAAGTCTGAATGCGAGGCGCTCGGCATCGCGGACGGCCGCGTCGTAGCGGCCGGCGCGGACGCCCTGGGGTGGTCCCGGACCGTGCCGGCCGGTGAACTGCGGACCGTTGATCTACACGGCGGCTTCCTGATGCCCGCGTTCGGCGAGGGGCACGCGCATCCCGTCTTCGGCGGACTCGAGGCCGTCGGCCCCCAGGTGCGAACCTGCGCAAGCGTTTCCGAGATCGCCGACGTGCTGCGTCGATGGGCCGAACGGCATCCCGGCCCCGGCTGGATCACCGGCGCGGGCTACGACAGCAGTCTCGCCCCCGACGGGCTCTTCGACGCCGCCTGGCTCGACAGCGCGGTCCCCAACCGCCCGGTTATGTTGCGGGCCTGGGACTATCACACGGTCTGGTGCAATTCGGCGGCGCTCGAACTGGCCGGCATCACCGCCGACACACCCGAACCGGTGCTCGGCGAGATCCCGAGGCGGCCGGACGGGAGCCCGCTCGGCACGCTGCGCGAGGCCGGAGCGGTGGACCTGCTCCTGGCCGCCGCACCCGCGAGCGAGACCACCGCGCGGGTCGACGCCCTGCGGCGCGCGACCGCGCAGTACGCGCGCCACGGCGTCACCTGGGTGCAAGACGCCTGGGTGGAGGAGTCCGACGTCGCCGTCTACCTGGAGGCCGCTCGGTCCGGTGCGCTCACGACCCGCGTGAACCTCGCGTTGCTGGCCGACCCACGCCGGTTCGCCGAGGACCTGCCCACCCTGCTCGCCTCCCGCGACCGGGTCCGGACCCTCGATCATCCACTGCTGACCGCGAATTCGGTCAAGTTCTTCGCCGACGGCATCATCGAGAACGAGACCGCGGCGCTGCTCGAACCGTATTGCACGCACCGCCATTCGCACGGCATGCACACCTGGGAGCCCGCGGCGCTGGCCGACGCCGCCGCGGCCGTCGACGCCGCCGGATTCCAGCTGCACATCCACGCCATCGGCGATGCGGCCGTCCGGTCGGCACTCGACGCGGTCGCGGCCTGCGCCGATCGCAACGGTCCGCGGGACCGGCGACCGGTGATCGCCCACGCCCAGCTGATCAGCCCCGACGACATTCCACGCTTCGCGGAACTCGGCGTGGTGGCGAACGTGCAGCCGCTGTGGGCGCAACTCGACCGCGTCATGGTGGACCTGACCGTGCCCCGGCTCGGCGCTCGGCGCTCCGCGCGCCAATACCCCTTCCGAAGCCTGGCCGAAGGCGGCGCCCGCCTGGCGTTCGGCTCCGATTGGCCGGTGTCGTCGGCGGTTCCGCTCGACGGCATCGCGACGGCGGTGACCCGCCGCACCGCCGAGGGCGAACCGAGTGGCGGCTGGACTCCCGCCGAGCTCCTCGACATCACCACCGCCCTGGACGCCTATACCGCCGGCGTCGCCCACCAGGCCTTCGCCGATCTCCGTGACGCTCCGTGGGGGTCTCTGGCCCCCGGTTCCGCCGCCGATCTGGTGTGGCTGGGAGCCGACCCGAGATCGGCTGCCCCACAGTCGATCCCGGCTATCCCGGTGGTGGAGACCTGGCTGGCCGGACACACCACCTACCGCAGCGCCACCGCGGGCTGACCCCCGTATTCCGTCGGCAGCCCGCTGATCCTGGCCACTGAGCGTGACGGCTGGTGACCCATGTCGCCAATCCTTGACTGACTTTTTAGTCAGGGATAGCGTGGCAGCCTTCGAGCAAGACCGGATTTTGGGAGATTTGTATGCAGCGTCGTCGGTTCGTCCAGACGGGTATCGGCGTGGTCGGCGGGGTACTCCTCGCCGCCAAGGCCGCCTCGGCCATGCCCGCCACCGGCAGCGGGGGCAGCGACCGGGCGTGGTCGATGCCGGAGGAGGGAGAGCCGCACAAGCGCACCTGGATGGCGTTCGGCGCCGGCGCCGCCGACGGTGACGTGCTGCCCGAGGCCCGCCGGAACCTGGCGTCGATCGCGCAGGCCATCGCACGGTTCGAGCCGGTGTCGATGCTGGTCCGTCCGGAGGAGATGGATATCGCGCGCGGGCTGATCGGCGGCGCGAATGTCGAATTGGTGCCCGCAGCGCTCGACGATCTGTGGATGCGCGACACCGGGCCGGTGTTCGTGAAAGGCGGCGGCAAGGCTGCGGTCGACTTCAACTTCAACGGCTGGGGCAACAAGCAGGCGCACGGGCAGGACGCGCGGGTGGCGAGCCTGGTCGCCGGTCGCGCGGGGGTGCGGACCGTGTCGACCGAGCTGGTGCTCGAGGGCGGCGGGATCGAGGTCGACGGCGAGGGCACCGCCATCATCACCGAGAGCTGTGTGCTCAATGCCAATCGCAATCCCGGCTGGAGCAAGTCCGATGTCGAGGCCGAACTGGACAAACTGCTCGGGCTGAAGAAGATCATCTGGCTGCCCGGCATCGCGGGGCGGGACATCACCGACGGGCACACCGACTTCTACGCCCGCTTCGCCCGGCCCGGAGTGGTGGTGGCCGCGCTCGACACCGACCCCGAGTCCTACGACCACGACGTCACCCAGCGCCACCTCGAGATCCTGAAGACGGCCACCGATGCGCGCGGCCGCCAGGTTCACGTGGAGGTCATCAAAGCGCCGACCCGGGTCCGGCCCGAGTACAAGTCCAAGGACTTCGCCGCTGGCTACATCAACTTCTACGTCTGCAACGGCGCGGTCATCGCCCCGGAATTCGGTGACGCCGAAGCGGATTCGGCCGCCAAGGCCACCCTGGCCCGGCTGTTCCCGAACCGGCAGATCGTGCAGGTGAACATCGACGGCATCGCCTGGGGTGGCGGCGGCATCCACTGCACCACGCAGCAGGAACCGGTGGACTAGACCACCTGCGGGATCACTGAGGCCGCCCCGCGTGCCGTGTTGGCTGAATTTTCAGTCAAGATTAGAGTCGGTGTGCGGGGCTTTCGGAAACTACGGGAGAGAAAGTATGGGTATAGGCCGATTCGCGAGCGGTGCGCTGAACCGCCTGCTGGGAGATTCGAGCGACGTCGAGGACGACGGCCGCCGCTGGTCGATGCCGGAGGAAGGCGATCCGCACCGGCGGACCTGGATGGCTTTCGGCGCGAACGAGGCGGTGTGGGGGAGGCGTCTGCTGCCGCAGGTCCAGCACGATCTGGCGCGGATCGCGCTGACGATCGCGCGATTCGAACCCGTCTCGGTGGTGGTGCGTCCCGAGGAATTCGATCTGGCTCGCCGCCTGCTCCCCGATCCCCACGTCGATCTGATCCCCGCGCCGCTCGACGACATCTGGATGCGGGATACCGGACCGGTCTTCGTGCACGGCGAGAACGGCATGGCCGCGGTCGATTTCAACTTCAACGGCTGGGGCGGGAAGCAGAAGGCCCGGCGGGATCGCAAGGTGGCCGACTTCGTCACCCGCACGGCGGGGGTGGAGTCCTTGCCGGCCGAATTGGTGCTCGAGGGCGGCGGGATCGAGGTCGACGGTCAGGGCACCGCCATCATCACCGAAAGCTGTGTGCTCAACAACAATCGGAACCCGGGCTGGAAGAAGAAGGACGTCGAGGACGAGCTGCGCTACCTGCTCGGACTCGAGAAGATCATCTGGCTGCCGGGCATCGCCGGCTACGACATCACCGACGGGCACACCGACTTCTACGCCCGCTTCGCCCGACCGGGTGTGGTCGTGGCGGGGCTGGACACCGACCCCGATTCCTTCGACTACGACGTCACCCACACACACCTCGAGATCCTGCGCTCGGCCACCGACGCCCGGGGCCGGCCCTTGCGGGTCGAGGTGATCGAGGGGCCCTCGCAGGTCCGCCCGCAGTTCGACAGCGAGGACTTCGCGGCGGGCTACATCAACTTCTACCTCTGCAACGGCGCGGTGATCGCCCCCGAATTCGGTGATCCCCGAGCGGATTCGGCGGCACACGCCACCCTGCGACGCCTGTTCCCGGACCGCTACATCGCGCAGATCCCGATCGACGGCGTCGCCGCGGGCGGCGGCGGCATCCACTGCACCACCCAGCAGGAACCCGCGAACCCGAACACTCGCCCCACACCTCGGGACCCGTACTCGTCCGATCATCCGGCACATCCGTAAAGTGAGGCTCCGTGTCCGACCGTCAGACCCAGATCCTGGAAGCAGCCATTCGCGTCATCGCCCAGGACGGCGTGCGCGGGCTGCGTATCGAGAAGCTCGCCGCCGAAGCCGGAGTCTCCACGGCGCTGATCTACTACCACTTCAAGGATCGGTCGGGCGTGCTCGACGCCGCGCTGGGATTCATCAACGACCAGGCGCAGCGCTACACCGACTCGGCGTTCGTGATCGCCAATCCCCGTGCCGCGCTGGAACATATGCTGCTGCTGGAGATCCAGGACGTTCCCGAGGTGCGCAACAACAGCATCGCCTGGGGTGAACTGCGGGCCAGCGCGGTCTTCTCCGAGGATCTGCGCGAACAGCTGCGCACCACGACCGAGAGCTGGGTCGACGAAGCCGCCATCCTCATCGAGCGGGCTCGCGAGGCGGGGCTCGCGGTCCGCGACGTCAACCCGACCGCCGCGGCCGAACGCCTCACCGCCCTCGTGGAGGGCCTCAGTGAGCGCTGGCTCAGCGGCTCCCTGGACCTGACCCGCGCCCGCGAATTGCTCGCGGGCGCGGTCGTCGCCGAACTGGGCCGGGTCTGACCGGTCCGACACCGCGCTAGCCGACCGGCTGCTGCTGGGTGGTGCAGTGGATCCCGCCGCCACCCGCGGCGATGCCGTCGATATCGATCTGCACGACCTCGCGGTCCGGGAACAGGCGCTCGAGGGTGTCCTTGGCGGCCGCGTCGCCGTCCGGATCGCCGAACTGCGGCGCGATGACACCACCGTTGCAGACGTAGAAGTTGATGTACCCGGCCGCGAAGTCCTTCTCGTTCCGGTACTGCGGGCGGACCTGCGCCGGACCTTCGATCACCTCCACCCGCAACGGATTGCCGTGTACATCCGTTGCGCCCCTCAGTATTTCGAGGTGACGCTGGGTGACGTCGTGGTCGTAGGACTCGGGGTCGGTGTCGAGGCCCGCCACGACGACGCCCGGGCGCGCGAAGCGGGCGTAGAAGTCGGTGTGGCCGTCGGTGATGTCGTGCCCCTTGATGCCGGGCAGCCAGATGATCTTCTCGAGGCCGAGCAGGTACGTCAGTTCGGCCTCCGCCTCGGGCTTGGTCCAGCCCGGGTTCCGATTGTCGTTGAGCACACAGCTTTCGGTGATGATGGCGGTGCCCTGGCCGTCGACCTCGATCCCGCCGCCCTCGAGCACCAGACCGGTGTGCAGCGTTTCGACCCCGGCCCGGTCGGTGACGATCTGCGCGACCTTCGCGTCCTGGGCGTGCGCCTGTTTCCCGCCCCACCCGTTGAAGTTGAAGTCGACCCCCGCGAGCGCCCCGCCACCCTTGACGAACACCGGCCCGGTGTCGCGCATCCACAGATCGTCGAGCGCGGCGGGCACCAATTCGACGTTCGCGCCGCCGATCAACCCGCGCGCGATATCCATCTCCTCCGGACGGACCAGCATCGACACCGGCTCGAACCGCGCGATGGCCTGCGCGATCGACGCCAGGTTGTAGCGGACCACCGGGAGCAGTTCCGCGCCCCAGACCCGTTCGCTCGCGCCGAACGCCATCCAGGTCCGGGTGTGCGGATCGCCCTCCTCGGGCATCAGCCAGGTGCGGTCGTCGTGCGGAACCCGGCTGGGCGGAGTGTCAGCGGTGTCCGAACCGGTGTCCTCACACGCGGCCAGTAGCAGGCTGCCCGCCATCGCCATGCTCACCTGAAAGAATCGCCGCCGCCGCATCGCGCCACTCCTCGTCGTCCGGTCCGTTGCTGGGGTTCCGATCGCATGAGCGATCGCAGGGCTACCTCGATGATAGCCCTGACTGAAAAGTCAATCGAGAGCCCGGATTTCAGCGCGTCTTGCACATGTAGTGCGGAATCCGTCGCACCTCCAGTGGACGAGACGGCGAATACTGACTGAAAATTTAGACACACAGGCATGGCGATCGGGGAAGTGATGCGGCGCACACTGTTCCACATCGAACATCCCCAACCGGAGAGATCAGGATGAAGTTCCGCTCGATCACCACGACCGCGGCCCTGGCCGCGGCCGCTCTCGCCACCACCTCGATGACCGCGAATGTCGCTGTCGCGCAGCCGGAGTCGCCGACCTCGACGCCCGGTATCCAGTACCGGGCCAACCTGGTCGACCACTCGGTCGTGGTGACCACCACCGCCGGTTCGCTGGCCGCCCGTGACGGCCGTTTCGAGGTGCTCGACCGTAGTGGCGCAGCGGTCGCGGTGCTGCCGCTGAGCTATCAGCGTGAGGGCCTGGTCTGGCCGATCGCGGCCCGCATCGATGGCAACACCGCCACCTTGACGCCCGGCACCGATCCGGCCGCGGCGGTGCCGGTTCCGGCGGGAACGCCGACGCTGACCTCGATCGACGCGACCGCCAATCCGAACTACAACCAGGCGCTGGCCAACTTCTCCAGCGCCGCCACCATCGGCGCGGCGGTCGGCACCCTGATCGGGACCGCGATCGGGGCGGCCGTGGGCTGCGTCGCGGGCGGTGCGCTGCTGGGCGCCGGCGCGGGCATCCCGACCCTGGGCACCCTGGCGATCCCGGGCGCGATCGGCGGCTGTCTGGTCACCGCCGCCGCCACCGCGCCGCTGGGCGCGGCCGTCGGTCTGATCGCCGTCGGCGGCCCGATCACGGCGGTGGCCCTGTTCCAGTTCTTCGCCGACCTGGCGACCCCACCCGCTGCGGTGAACTGACCGCAACCCGCTGACCGGCAGGTATCGCAGCAGGTCCAGGCCGGTCAGCAGCATTGACTAACAATTTGGTCAGTGTGAAGATGCCCCTACGTTTCGACGTCCGAATGATCGGAAGAACGCACATGGAAAGCAGTACAACCACGACCTGGCGAATGCCGGCCGAGTGGGCGCCCCACGAGCGTTGCCTCATGGCATGGCCGACCCGCGAAAGCCTGTGGGGCCCTTACTTCGAGGAAGCGAAAGCGGAGTACGCCGCGACCGCGAACGCCATCGGTGACTTCGAGCCGGTGCTCATGATCGCCAATCCCGGTCAGGCCGACGAGGTGCGCAAGGCGTGCGGCCGGGCGGTCGATGTCGTCGAGATGCCGATCGACGATTCCTGGATCCGGGATTCCGGGCCGCTGATCGTGCGCGATCGGGACGGCCGGCGTGCGGGCGTCGACTTCCGCTTCAACTCGTGGGGCGAACGATTCCTGCCCTACGACAAGGACGACGCACTGGCCGGGCGGGTGCTCCAGGCCCTCGGTCTCGATCGCCACGTCTCGGGCATGGTGCTCGAGGGCGGCTCGATCACCGTCGACGGCGAGGGCACCCTCATCACCACCGAGCAGTGCCTGCTCAACCCGAATCGCAACCCGTCGATGTCACGGGAGGAGATCGAGGACGAGCTGCGGCTGCGACTGGGCATCACCACCGTGATCTGGCTGCCCTACGGGCATTTCGACGACACCCACACCGACGGACACGTCGACGGCGTCTGCACGTTCGTGCGGCCGGGCGCGGTGGTCGCCCAGACCTGTACGAATCCCGATCTGCCCGACTATGAGCGCATGGCCGCCAACCTCGAGGTGCTGCGGTCCTCGACCGACGCCGCGGGCCGACCGTTCGAGATCTACGAACTGCCCGAATTCCCGGTCACCACCCTGCCCGACGGGACCGACACCATGGTCGCCTACGCCAACTTCTATGTCGCCAACGGCGCGGTGATCACCCCGACCGCCGGACACGAACTCGACGAGCCCGCGCTGGACACCCTGCGCAAGGCCTTCCCCGATCGCGAAGTCGTCGGAGTACCGGGCAATATCGTCGCCTTCGGCGGCGGTGGCGTCCACTGCATCACCCAGCAGATCCCGGCCGCGACCAGCACGGAGGCGAACCAGTGAGCGACCTCGATTCCCACCGACCCGACTACACCGATGACGGGACCTTCGTCACCGTCACGGCCATCGGCACGCCGACTTCCTCACCGGCCCGCATCGACCCGCCGACCCGGACCCCGATCCGCGTCGGCGCGGTGCAGACCCGCTGGCACGCCGATCCGGACGAACACCGCGCGGTCCTGTCCGCGGGTGTCGCCCGCGCGGCGCTGCTCGGCGCGCAGGTGGTGTGCCTGCAGGAACTGACCCTGAGCCCGTACTTCGCGACCGTGCCCGACAACGCCGAGGCCGCGGCGCATCGGGAGACCATTCCCGACGGTCCCACCACCACGTTCGCGCGGGAACTCGCTGCCCGCCACGGGATCCTGGTGCACGCCTCGCTCTATGAGCACAGCGACACCGGCCGCGGATACAACACCGCGATCCTGGTCGCGCCCAGCGGCGAGGTGCTGGCCCGCACCCGCAAACTGCACATTCCCCAATTCCCCGGATATCACGAGGACCGCTATTTCGATTCCGATGACAGCGGATACCCGGTGATCGACGCGGCGGGCAGCCGATTCGGATTCCCCACCTGCTGGGATCAGTGGTTCCCGGAACTGGCTCGCGTGTATTCGCTGCGCGGCGCGGAGATCCTGGTCTATCCGACCGCGATCGGCAGTGATCCCGAATTGCAGGAATTCGACACCCTGCCGATGTGGCATCAGATGATCGCGGCCAATGGCCTGGCGAATGCCACCTTCATGGTCGCGGTGAATCGGATCGGGCACGAGGACGGCATCACCTTCTACGGATCGTCGTTCATCTCCGATCCGTACGGGCGGACGATCGTGCAGGCACCACGGGACCGGGACGCCGTCCTGGTCGCGGACCTGGATCTGGACCAGCGTCGGGACTGGCTCACCTTCGGCATGTTCGATACCCGCCGCCCGGCCAGTTACGGCGCTCTCACCGCCGAATCGGCCGCCGTCGAGGCATAACAGCACTACCCCTCCCGTGCCCGGCGGCTCGCCCGCGGCACACCGAGACAGGCCCACGACATTCCGAGGGACGAAATGCGCATCACCACAATGAAAACGGTCGCCCTGGCCACCTGTGCGACAGCTCTGCTGGCCGGGTGCGGCGGACGGCCGGAAACCTCCGCCACCGCCATCTCCAGCTCGAACTTCCTGGGCCTTCCCTCGATGACCGCCGCGGCGGCCGGGCCCGCGGACAGCGCCACCTGGGCGCTGTACCGCGACCCCACCACGATCGATCCGGCCACCGCGTTCGACTACCCGGAGAACACCGTGGTCTCGACGCTGTGCGAATCGCTGCTGCGCCAACAGCCCGACGGTTCGCTGGCGCCCGGGCTGGCCAGTGAGTACCACTTCGCCACCCCGACCACCCTGGTCCTGAAACTGCGTGCGGGAGTGCGCTTCTGGGACGGTCAACCGCTGACTCCGGCCGACGTCGCGTTCAGCCTGCAACGCAATATGGACACCCGGACCGGCGGCTTCTACAGCACGGTCCTCGAGCGCATCAGCAAGATTTCCGTCGACGGTCCCGACACCGTCACACTCACCCTCAGCAGCCCGGATTACTGGCTGCCCGGGGAACTCTCGTCGATGGCGGGTGTGGTCATCGAGGAACGGTATGCCCGCGGTCAGGGGCAACGCTACGGCACGCCCGACGGGGGCGCGATGTGCACCGGGCCGTACAAACTGGCCGAGTGGACAGCCGGGAAAACGCTGACGGTGGCGGCAAATCCGGATTACTGGGATCCGTCGCTCAAACCGATGACCAACCGGATCGACTTCCGCGGAGTCTCCAACGCGGCCACCCTCACGACCGGGCTGTCGACCGGCGAGATCAGCGGCACCTATCTGACCGACACCTCCACATTCCGGGAGCTCGAGCAGATCAAGAATGTCGAGATCCACAAGGGACCCTCGAGTGAGACCGAGTTCCTGATCCCCGCCAATCTCACCGGCGTCCTCGGCGACCTGCGGGTCCGGCAGGCCCTGTCGCTGGCCTTCGACCGCAATGCCTTCAGTGCCGCGGTGTACGGCGGCAATGCGGTCGGTCCGCGCATGTCCACCAATCCGGGCACCTGGGGGTACGGGAAGGACGCCTTCACCGCGGCCTGGAACGCGGCGCCCGATCCCGCGCCCGATCTCGAGCGGGCCAAGCAGCTCATCCGCGAGGCCGGAGCCACCGGGAAACCGTTCGTCATCGCCACCTCCACCGGACTGTCCACGGTCAACACCGCCGCCAACGCGTGGCTGGAAGCGGCCGACTCGATCGGCCTGAACGCCAGCCTGTCCAACGTTTCCCCGCAGAACTACATCAACCTGTTCACCGACCCCAAGGCCCGCGAGGGCGTCGACGCATTCAGCACCACCACCTACGGCGACTACGCCGATCCCGCGGCGCTGATCGCCAGCTACACCGAACCCAAAGGCGCGCAGAACTATTCGGGCTACGACAATCCGCGACTGCACGCCGCGCTCGAACGCGCCCGCACCCAGGCCGACCCGGATCGGCGGGCCGCGGCCATGATCGAGGCCGACCGGTTGGTCATGGCCGACCTGCCCTGGATCCCGATGGTCCATCCCGCGTTGTTCCTGATCCTGGACAAGAAGCTCACCGGCGCGCCCTCCTCGTTCGCCTACATGCAGGCGCCGTGGCTGGCCGAGCTCGGACGGGGGCGATGACATGCGCGGCTTCCTCCTGCGTCGCGGCGCCCTGCTCCTCGCGACCCTGTTCATCTCCAGCATCGCCGTCTACGCCGCGATGTATCTCGCGCCGGGCGACCCCATCGCGGTGCTGACCGGCGGGCGGCAGATCACCCCGGAGTACCGCGCGGTGCTGACCGAGCGGTATCACCTGGGTGACCCACTGCCGGTGCGCTATTGGTACTGGCTGACCTCGGCGCTGCACGGCGACTTCGGCTACTCCATCGGCACCCGGCAGGACGTGTCGACGCTCATCGCGCAACGCGCGCCGACCACATTGCTGCTGGTGGCCTACACGTCGCTGATCATCGTGGTGGCGGGCATCGGCATCGGCATTCTCAGCGCCCTCAAGCCCGGCATCCTGGACACCGCGGCGCTGCTGACCACCACGGTGCTCGCCGCGCTCCCGTCCTTCGTCGCCGCACTGGCGCTGATCAGCCTGTTCGCCGTGAAGCTGCACTGGTTCCCGGCCCTGGGCGACGGTGTCGGATTCACCGACCAGATCAGACATCTCACGCTGCCGGCGATCGCGCTGGCGTGCTCGTCGCTGGCCCTGGTCGCCCGCATCACCCGGGCGTCGGTGCGGACCGAATCCGCCCGCGAGCACGTCCAGACCGCGATCAGCCGCGGCCTGCCGGCGCACCACATCCTGCGCCGCCACATTCTGCGCAATGCCGCGATCCCCATCACCACCGTCACCGGCCTGGCCCTGGCGTCGCTGATCGTGCTGGTGTCGATCGTGGAGCAGGCATTCAACCTCAACGGGCTGGGATCGAGTCTGGTCACGGCCGCACAGAACAAGGATTTCGCAGTGGTCCAAGCCATTTCGCTGCTCATGGTGGTGGCGTTCGTGATCGTCAACAGCGTCGTGGACTTCCTCTACGCGCTGCTCGACCCGCGGGTGAGCCTCGGAACGGCGGCGGCATGACCATCGTCTCCGGGCCTGTGCCCGCCTCGGATGCCGGCCTCCCGACGAGCCGCCGGTGGCGCGTTCCCGGCCTGCACGGCATCGGCTGGATCGGTTACGCGAGCGCGGCGATCATCGTGCTGGCGATCATCGTCGCCGTGTGCGGGCCGCTGCTGGCCCCGTTCCCGCCGAACGAGAGCAACCTGTCGCACGCGTTCGTCGGAGCCACTGGCTCGCACCCGCTGGGCTTCGACTCCCAGGGCCGTGACCTGCTCTCGCGCCTGCTCGTCGGGGCGCGCTCGGCCATGCTGGGGGCCTTCATCGTCACCGCGGTGGCGATCATCGCGGGTACCGCGCTCGCGGTGCTCGCGGCGTGGCGGCGCGGCTGGACCGACAGCGTCATTTCCTCGGGATCCGATCTCGTGTTCGCGTTCCCGGGACTGCTGCTCGCGGTCCTCGGCGCGGCGGTCTTCGGGCCCAGCCAGTGGTCGGCGGCGCTCGCGCTGGCGGTCGCCTACACCCCCTATGTGGCCCGGATCGTGCGCGGCGCGGCCCTGCGCGAACGCTCGCTGCCCTACATCGAGGCGCTCGAGGTGCAGGGGAGCGGCGCCTGGTCCATCGCGATCCGGCACCTGATCCCCAATATCGCGCCGCTGCTCGTCGCGCAGGCCACGATCCTGTTCGGCTGGGCCGCACTGGATCTCGCGGCGGTCTCCTTCCTCGGACTGGGTGTCCAGCCGCCGCAGGCCGACTGGGGCGTCATGGTCTCCGAGGGCGAAACCGGTGTGCTGCAGGGATTCCCCGCCGAATCGTTCGTCGCGGGCACCGCGCTGGTCCTGGTCATCGTCTCCTTCAACATTCTCGGTGAACGCCTCAACGACAAGCAGGGCAGGGAACGCTCATGACTACCGCCACCCCCCAGGCCGTCCCCGGGTCGCGGGGTCCCGCGGCCACCGGCGCGCCCCTGGTCGCGATCGACGGACTGAACCTGACCCTGGACGTCGGCGGCCGCAAACGCCAAGTCCTGCGCGATATCTCGCTGACCATCGAGCGGGGCGAAGCGCTCGGGCTGGTCGGGGAATCCGGGGCCGGGAAGTCCATGACCCTGCGGACGCTGGCCCGGCTGCTGCCGGAGCGGGCCGAGACCACCGGGACCATCCGCTTCGACGGTCAGGACCTGCTCGCCCTGCGCGGTGACGCCCTGCGCCGCGCACGCGGCGATCTGGCGGTGATCTTCCAGGACCCCCGCGCCTACATCAATCCGGTGCGGCGCATCGGCGACTTCCTGACCGAGCAGCTGCGCACGGCCGGCCGGACCGACCGGCACGAGGCGACCCGGCGCGCGCAGCGCATGCTCTCCGAGGTCGGCATCACCGATACCGCCCGCCGGATGCGGCAGTATCCGGGCGACCTGTCCGGCGGCATGCTGCAACGGGTCATGATCGCCGCCGCCCTGCTCGGCGAACCCAAGCTCATCCTCGCCGACGAGCCCACCACCGCCCTCGACGTGACCACCCAGTCGGAGGTGATGGCGATCCTCGACGAGATGCGCCACGACGCGGGCGTCTCGCTGCTGTTCATCACCCACGACCTGGATCTCGCCGCCGCAGTCTGCGACCGCACCGCCGTCATGTACGCGGGCCAGATCGTGGAATCGCAGGAATCCGAAGCGCTGCACCATGATCCGCGCCATCCCTACACCGCGGCCCTGGCGGGCGCCCGGCCCGATCTCGACCGGCCCCGGACGCGCCTGGCGGCCATCCCCGGACGCCCGATCGGGGCGTGGGAGGCGGAACCGACCTGCGCGTTCGCCGCCCGCTGCCCCTTCCACCTGCCCAGCTGCACCGACTCCGGCCCGGTGCCATTGACCCACGAATCCGGCGTCGCCGTGCGATGCCTGCGCGCCGGCGAACTCGGACCGCGTTTGCGAGGAGACACCGAATGAACGAACCGGCACTGCGAGTCTCCGGACTGTGCAAGAACTTCGGCGCCTTCGCCGCGGTCAGCGACGTGTCCTTCGAACTGGCCGCCGGGTCCTCGATCGGCATCGTCGGCGAATCGGGCTCGGGCAAGACGACCGTCGCCCGCATGATCATCGGGCTGGAACAGCCCAGCGCCGGCAGCATCGTCTGCTGCGGTGGCGACCGATCCCGGCCGTCGCGGTCCACGCGTGCGCGGCGCGCCAGGGCCAAGGAGGCGCAGATGGTGTTCCAGGACCCGTACACCAGCCTCGATCCCCAGCGCACGGTCCGCCAGACGCTCACCGAGGCGGTTCGCCTGCATTGCGGGGCCGCCGCCACCGCCGAGCGGGTGCGGCAACTCGCCGACATGGTCGCGCTCGACGCGCGCCTGCTCGCGTCCTTGCCCGCGCACCTGTCGGGCGGGCAGCGGCAGCGTGTCGCCATCGCCCGCGCGCTCGCCGCCGATCCCCGGGTGCTGGTACTCGACGAAGCCGTTGCCGCACTGGATGTCTCGATCCAGGCGCAGATCCTCAACCTGCTCGACGACATCCGCGAGTCCACCGGAATCTCCTACGTCTTCATCACCCACGACCTCGCGGTCGTCCGCCAGATCACCGAGCACTGCATCGTCATGCAGACCGGTCGCATCGTCGAAGCCGGGCCGACCGACGAGCTGCTCCGCGACCCTCGGCACCCGTACACCCGCACCCTGCTCGACAGCGTCCCGCGGCCGGGATGGCGTCCCCGGCGTCGCCCGGTCCCGGCCGACGCCAACCCCTGAGCTGTACCCGACCGTCGATCAGCGCAGCGAAATCCGCCAGGCACATCCACTGGCGGATTTCGGTGTGTGTGCGATGAACCGTTATCGCAGAGGCGATCTAGTGGTCATCGTCGCGGACCCCGCCGGGCACGGTCGGCTCGACCGATGCCATCCACGTCCATCGGATCGGCGAGCGGGACTACTGAATTCCTATTCGCCGGGGACGGGGGAGCCGGCGTCGGACGGGTACCCGGTGGTCTCGACGGAGTACCCGGTCCGATAGTCCGGCTCCTCCGCGGCGGGCGGCAGCAGGAAGTAGGTGATCGCGCCGATCAGCGCCGCCAGGACCGCCACGCTCGAGACGACACCGAGGACTCGGCGACGCCGTCGGGGCGGTGGCCCGGGCGCCGGGACCGGCCGGGGAGGCGGGGCGGGCGGACCGAGCCGCGGCGGGGGCGGGAGGATCCGGGTGGCGGGTTGCCGTGCGCCGCTGCCCGATTCGATGGGCCCGGCGGTGCGCGGAGCGGACGCGATCGCCCGCTCGGCGGCCGCCGCGAGTGCCCCGGCGGTGGGATAGCGGTGGTCGGGATTCTTCGCGAGCCCGCGCGCGATCACCGCGTCGAATGCGGCGGGAATGCCGGGCCGGGCCAGGCTGGGGCGCGGCGGCGGAGTGTTCAGATGTCCGGCCAGCTGCTGTTCCAGGCTGTCGCCCGGATAGGGGCGGGTACCGGTGAGGCACTCGTAGAGGACGCACGCCAGCGCGTAGACGTCCGAGCGCGCGTCGGCATGGCCGGTGGTGAACCGTTCGGGGGCCATGTAGGTGAAGGTGCCGATGGCGTTGCCGACGCCGGTGAGGCCCACCGTTCCGGAGTGGGCGATGCCGAAGTCGATGAGATAGACGAAGTCGCGGCCGTTGATCAGCAGGTTGGACGGCTTGACGTCGCGGTGCACCAGGCCCTCGGCGTGCGCGGCGTCGAGCGCGGCGGCGGCCTGGTCGATGAACGACACCGCCAGCCGGGCCGGCATGGCGCCGCGCTGGGACAGCAGCGTGTGCAGATCGATGCCGTCGATGAGCCGCATGTCGAGATACAGACGGCCGTCGATTTCGCCGAAGTGGTGGATCGGGACGATGTGGGGCTCGCGCAGCCGTGCGGTGGAGTGGGCCTCGCGACGGAACCGCTCCCGGTATTCCGGGTCCGTCGCGAGGCGCTCGTGCAGGACCTTCACCGCGACGACCCGGTCGGTTTCCGTGTCGTAGGCGCGATAGACGCGTCCCATACCGCCTTCACCGATGAGCGATTGCAGGTCGTAGCGGCCGAACGCCGATGTAGCCATGCGCCCTACCTCCTTCGACACCGGGCCACACTGTCGACTGAAAATTCAGTCAGTGGCCCAGTGTAGCGGTCCCCCCGATCGCCCATCGAGGTGCGTCAGACCAGACTGTGCTGCGCCACGATGGCGGCGGCCGCCGCCTTGCCCATCCGGACCGCGCCGTCGACGTGCTGGAAGCCGTGGCCGGCCAGGTCCGAGCAGGCGAAGTGCATGGGCCCGATCGGGTCCCGGTGATCGTGGCCGTAGCGGGTCATACCGCCGAGGTCGAAGCTGACGCCGTAGGCGCCGCGCGTCCATTCCTCGGAGCCCCAATCGGATTCGTAGAAGACGACCGGTTCGGCGGCTTCGGGGCCCAGGTAGCGCACCAGGCAGTCGAGCGCGGCCCGCTTGCGTTCGGCCGGACCCATGGCGAAGTACGCGTCGGCCTGCTCGTGGGCGATGAAGCCGACCATGGCGCCGTTGTCCATGCCGTGGTTGGTGTTGTCGTACACCTCCGAGACCATGTCGGTATCGCTGAAACCGGTGCCGGACAGGCCCTTAGCGCGCCAGAACGGGGTTTCGTACACCGCGTGCACCTTGACCACGAAGCCGAACGACATGTGCTGGTACATCTGGTGGCGGCGGCGCGGCAGCGGGGGATCGAAGCTGATGCCGGCGTACAGGTTCGGCGGCACCGCCAGCACCAGGCGGCTCGCGCGCACCTCGAGATCACCGTCGGCGAAGGCCGTCACCCCGGCCTCGGACCACTGGATCCGGCGCACCGGCGCACCCAGATGCAGATCCTCGCCGAGGGTGGCGGCCAAACGCTGCGACACCTGCTGCATGCCGCCGATGACGCGCTTGTCGAGCATGAAGGTGTCGGTGGCCAGCGAGGTGTAGGAGCCCTGCGCGGCGGCCATGTGCAGGGCCTGCAGGGTGGAGAAGGTGTGCGCGGGCTTGGTCAGCATGGCCCCGGCGACGTAGAACGACACCGTCTCGCGGGCGTACTCGTTGTCGGACTGGCGTTCGAGCCAGATGCTGAACGGCACCGAATCCAGTTCCGCCGCTTGCGGATGCGTCCACGGGGCCTCGGCGCCGACCTCGGCCGCCAGTTCGTCGAGCAGCTCGAGCAGCCGGTCGATCTCGGCGGCGGTCTCGGGGGCCGCGGGGAAGACGTCGCCGACGAATTGCTGGCGGGTGCCGTCGGCGGCCAGGTAGACCGATTCGCCGTCGCGGTAGCGGGAGAAGGTCTCCAGCCCGAGTTCCTGGACGAGCGCCAGCGCGGCGGTGTGGTGCGGGGACAGCCACTGGCCGCCGATCTCGATCATGGCGCCGTCGACGTCGCCGGTCCAGGTGCGGCCGCCGACCCGATCGCGGGCCTCCAGTACCGCCACCGTCAGGCCGGCCTTCCGTAATTCCGCCGCAGCGGTGAGGCCGGAGGGTCCGGCACCCACGATCACGACGTCACGAGTGATGACAGCCACGAGAGCTCCTTAACCGGTAATTTCGGGGGACCTCCGGATAGCCCGAAGGTTGCTATTTCAGTATGTGGGCGCGGTCACGATCATGCCCGCGCCGATTCGGCGCACCGGGCCGCCCCTCATTCGCCGGAGTGGCGTGACGGTCCGGTGTCCGTGCGGGTGAGCCCGCTACCGCCCGGCAGGGACCGGCAGCGGTTCGTTCTGGGTGATGCAGTGGATGCCGCCGCCGCGCGCGAAGATCGGCCGCGCGTCGACGGTGACGATGGTCCGTCCGGGATAGACCTCGGCCAGCACGGCCGCGGCCTCGGCGTCGTTCGGGTCGTCGAACCCGCACAGGATGACCGCGCCGTTGCAGACGTAGTGATTGATGTAGCTGTAGTCGACGAACCCCTCCGCGTCGCGCAGCGTGCGCGGCGCGGGCAGCGGGACCACCGTGAAAGGCTTTCCGGCGGAGGTCGTCTCGTTCGCGAACTGCTTCATCAGCTCGAGGCTGAGCGCGTGGTCGGGATGCTCGCCGTCGCGCTGGTCGTGCACCAGCACCACGCCCGGAGCGGGCAATGCCGCCACGATGTCGGAGTGCCCGCGGGTGCCGAAGCGCTGCGAATCGCGCCACAGTCCGCGCGGCAGCCAGATCGCGGTGTCGATGCCGATGGTGCGCCGCAGTTCGGCCTCGACCTCGGCCTTGGACAGGCCCGGATTGCGGAACGGGTCCAGCTGCACGGTGTCGGTGAGGATGACCGTGCCCGCGCCGTCGACCTGGATGCCGCCGCCCTCGTTCACCAGCGCCGACTCGACGACCGGGATCCCGGCCGCCGCCGCGACCGCCCGTCCGATCTCGCGATCGTTGTCCCAGGCGGCCCAATCCTGCTGGCCCCAGCCGTTGAACACCCAGTTCACGGCCGCCACCGAACCGTCGGCGGCATGCACGAAGGTCGGCCCGATATCACGCATCCAGGCGTCGTCGAGCGGCGCCACCACGATGTCTATCGCCGCGGACAGGGTGCGCCGGGCCGCGCCGACGTCGGCCGGATCGACGACCATGGTCACCGGTTCGAACTCGGCCACCGCGTGCGCGACCGCGGTCCAGGCGGTGCGGGCCTCGTCGGTCGCCTCGGGGGTCGCGGTGATCTCCGAACCCTCGGGCGGGAACGCCATCCAGGTGCGGCGGTGCGGCCCGTGTTCGGCGGGCATACGCCAGGTCATCAGGCCCGCCCGAAGGGGTGCTCGGTGTCGACCGGCGCGGTCAGCCGGGCGTAGGTGTCGGGGCGGCGGGTGTCCAGGAACGGGAACAGCGTCAGCCAGTCGCTGCGCTGATCCAGATCCAGATCGGCCACCAGCACCGCGGATTCGTCGCGCGGGGCCTGCACCAGCACGCGGCCGTACGGGTCGGAGATGAACGAGGAACCGTAAAAGGTGATCTCGCCTTCGTCGCCGTAGCGGTTGGGCACCACCATGAAAGTGCCTGCGGTGATGCCGTTTCCGACGATCACGTGCTGCCACAGCGGCTGGGTGTCGAAGGCCGGGAAGGTGGGCTCGGAGCCGATGGCGGTCGGGTAGACGATGATGTCGGCGCCGGCGAGCGAGTACATGCGGGCGACCTCGGGGAACCACTCGTCCCAGCAGGTCGGCATGCCGATGCGCGCCGCGCCGAGATCGGGGTGGCTGTGCGGCTGGTAGGCCTCGTCGGTGGCGGGTCCGGCCCGGAAGTAGGTGTCCTCGTAGTAGCCGGCCGACACCGGAATGTGCAGCTTGCGGGTGCGGCCGACCAGTTCGCCGGTGGGGGACACCAGGATCGCGGTGTTGAAGCCGAGCCCGTCGCCCTCGTCGGCGCGCTCGTAGAGCGAGGCGTGCACGAACACGCCGTGCTCGATGGCCGCCTTGGCCGCGAAGGTGAAGGTCGGGCCGGTGGTCAGGTCTTCGGCGTCGGCGCCCGGATTCTCGCCGCCGCGCACGAAGGCCGGGTACTTGCTCAGCGTGACCTCGGGCAGGAAGACCGCCTTGGCGCCCAGCTCGGCCGCGCGACCGATGCCCTCGTTCAGCTCGGCGATCATGGCCTCGCCGTCGGCCTGCCAGCGGTGCTGGACGAGTGCGACCCGCAGCGGCGGGCGGACCGGATCCTGTACTCGCGCATGCGAAACGGGCGGTTCGAAACAAGTGATGACGTGCATGACTACTCCTGATTGTCGAAAGTGTGCGGCGCGCTAGTGCCCGCTGAAATGGGGCGCCACGGGTTCGGGCATCGGGTCGCCCGACTTCGCGCGCGGCAAGGTCTTGCCCTGGAAGTACTCCGGCTGCCGCCAGCGCTGGATCAGCATGAGCACCGCGCCCAGCGCCAGGATCCCGAAGCCGAGGTAGAAGACCAGTCCGATGCCGAGAATCGAAGCGCCGCTGCCGACTTCGGGCTTCAGGCTCTCGCGGACCGAGATGGCGAACACCACCAGCAGCATGGCCCCGCCCAGTAGCGGGAACACGAGCTTGAACACGGTGTCGCGCGGGGAGGCGAACCACCGCTTGCGGAAGTACCAGACCGAGGCGAACGCGGTGATGCCGTAGTACCAGCAGATCATGATGCCCAGCGCGGCGATGGTGTCGAGCAGCACGTGCTCGGACAGCAGCGCGGTGATCGCGTACAGACCACCGGCCACGACCGCGGCGACCGCGGTGCTGAAACGCGGCACCTGGTACACCGGGTGCACCGACGAAAACCGCTCGGGCAGCGCCTTGAACGTGCCCATGGCGAGCATGGCGCGCGCGGCGGGCAGGAAGGTGGCCTGCAGGCTGGCGATGGTGGACACCAGCACGGCCAGGAACAGCAGCAGTTCGCCCGCGCTGCCCATCACCGGTTCGGCCAGCGTGCCGAAGACATTGTTGCGGGCCTTCTCCCCGCCCAGGCCGATGCCGGTGTCGCCGACCCCGGCGTACCACATGAGCGCGACCGCCAGCAGCAGATAGGTGCCCAGCACGGTCAGGATCGACAGCAGTCCGGCGCGACCGGGTGTGCGCTGGGGGTCCTTGCACTCCTCGCCGAGGGTGAGCGCGGTGTCCCAGCCCCAGTACATGAACACCGAGCCGATCAATCCGATCGCGAAGGCGCCCAGCGTGAGTCCGGTCAGCGGGTTGAACCAGTCGAGGCTGAAGCTCAGCCCCGACGGCGTATCGCCGCTGAGCGCCTTGGCCAGGGCGATGCCCGCGAACAGCAGCAGCACGGTCAGCTGGAATCCGACCAGCACGTACTGCACCCGTTCGCTGGAACTGATGCCGCGACTGGCCGCCCACCCGGCCGCGGCCAGGAACGCCAGGGTGGTGAGGATATTGATGAGCTTGTTCTCGCCCAGTGCCGCAATGTATTCCGAGTGCGTCATCCGGCCGATGACCAGATAGAGGAACTCCGCTCCCACCGCGGCGATATTGGCGAGCACGATGACCACCGCGATCACCGAACCCCAGCCGGCCATCCAGCCGACATAAGGTCCCAGCGAGCGCGCCGACCAGGTGAAGGAGGCTCCGCAGTCCGGCGTCTCGGCGCTGAACTCGCGGTAGGCGAAGGCCGCCAGGAACATCGGAACGAACCCGGCGATCAGCAGGGCGGGCATCTTCAAACCGACCGCCGCGACGATCAGGCCGACGCTGGCCGTGGTGGTGTAGGCGGGGGCGATGGACGCGATACTCAGGACCGCGCCGGCCAGGGTGCCGACCTTGTCGGTGGCCAATCCCTTACCGCTGGAAGCGGTGTCGTCCTGAGCGGGCTCTGCCGTCTCGGAGGCGTTCTGTACGAGCATTCAAGCTCCTGGTACGGGGTGTGGTGTGGTCGGAGGCCGGGGCCCTCGACCACACCGCGCCGCGGTGGCGAACCGATCGGCGGCGTCATTGCCGGAGACCGGGTTGGCACCGGATCCGGCGCAGGGGCCGGGGTGCCGGGGGATGACGTCAGCGGGTCAGCGCGACGTATTTGGTGTCGAGATACTCGTGGATCCCTTCGGATCCGCCCTCACTGCCCAGACCGGACTGCTTCACCCCGCCGAACGGGGCCGCCGGGTCGGAGATGACGCCGCGGTTCACGCCGACCATGCCGGCCTCGAGCGCGGCGGACACCCGCAGCGCGCGATCCAGGTCCCGCGTGTAGAAGTAGGCGGCCAAGCCGTATTCGGTGTCATTGGCCAGGGCCACGACCTCGTCCTCGGTGTCGAAGCCGTAGACGGCGGCGACCGGGCCGAAGATCTCCTCGCGGTGCATGCGCGCGGTGCGCGGCACCTCGTCGAGCACGGTGGGCTGGAAGAACCAGCCCGGCCCGTCGATGATCTGACCGCCGGTGCGGACCACCGCGCCGGCGGCGACGGCGTCGTCCACCAGTGCCGCAACGGTTTTGCGCTGCCGCTCGTTGATCAGCGGGCCGGTGTCGACGCCCGGTGCGTACCCGGGTCCGACGCGCAGTGCGCCGATCTTCTCGGCCAGGCGCGAGGCGAACTCCGCGCGAATCGAGTTGTGCACGTAGATGCGGTTGGCCGCGGTGCACGCCTCGCCGCCATTGCGCATCTTCGCCGCCATCGCCCCGGCCAGCGCCTGGTCCAGGTCGGCGTCCTCGAACACGATGAACGGGGCGTTGCCGCCCAGCTCCATCGAGGTCCGCAGGACATTGTCGGCGGCCTGGCGCAGCAGCAGTTTGCCCACCCGGGTCGAACCGGTGAAGGTGACCTTGCGCAGGCGCGGGTCCGCCAGCAGCGGCGCGGTGATGGCCGCGGCGTCGCTGCCCGGCAGCACCGACAGCACGCCCGCGGGCAGACCGGCCTCGGCGAAGATCCGGGCCAGGGCCAGCGTGGTCAGCGGGGTGTCCTCGGCGGGTTTCACGATGACGGTGCAGCCCGCGGCCAGCGCCGGGGCGATCTTGCGAGCGCCCATGGCCAGCGGGAAGTTCCACGGCGTGATCGCCAGGCACGGGCCGACCGGCTGCTGGGTGACCAGGATGCGCCCGGTTCCGGCGGGGGATTCGGTGTACCGGCCGCCGACGCGCACCGCCTCCTCGCTGAACCAGCGCAGGAATTCGCCGCCGTAGGCGACCTCGCCGCGCGCTTCGGCGAGGGTCTTGCCCATTTCCAGGGTCATCAGCAGCGCGATGTCCTCGGTGTGTTCGAGCAGGATCTCCCAGGCGCGGCGCAGGATCGTCGAGCGTTCCCGCGGAGACGTTGCGGCCCAAGCAGATTGGGCGCGGCAGGCCGAGTCGAGGGCGCGCAGGGCATCCTCGCCGTTCGCGTCGGCGACCTCGGTGAGGAGCTCACCGCCGGCCGGATCGTGGACCGCGAAGGTGCGGCCGCCGGCGGCCGGGAGGGACTCCCCGTCGATCCACATCCCGGTGGGGACGAGGGCGCTGATCTTGTCGTATTCCAACATTGTTCTCCCAGCCCTCTGTCAGCCCGCGAGCTCGCTGATGGCGGTGCACAGCACCGTCAGCGCCTCGTCGAGCAGCTCGTCGCTGATCACCAGCGGCGGCAGCAGTCGAATGACATTGCCGTAGGTGCCGCAGGTCAGGGTGAGCACTCCCTGCTCGAGGCAGCGCTTGGCGACGGCGGCGGTCAGCGCGGCGTCGGGTTCGGTGGTGCCGGGGCGGACGAACTCGAGCGCCAGCATCGCGCCGCGGCCGCGCACGTCGCCCACGGCCGGAACCTCTTGTGCCAGTGCGTGGAAGCGTGTCAGCGCCGTCTCGCCGATGTGGCGGGCGCGGGCGGGCAGATCGTGATCGCGAATGGCCTCGATGGCGGCCAGCGCCGCGGCGCACGCGACGGGGTTGCCGCCGTAGGTGCCGCCCAGGCCACCTGCGTGCACGGCGTCGAGCAGCTCGGCGCGGCCGGTGATGGCCGAGAGCGGCATACCGCCGGCGATGCCCTTGGCCATGGTGATGATGTCGGGGACCACACCCTCGTGATCGCAGGCGAACCACTCGCCGGTGCGCGCGAAACCGGTCTGCACCTCGTCGGCGATGAACACCACGCCGTTCGCGCGCGCCCACTCCACCAGCGTCGGCAGGAAGCCGGCCGCGGGCACGATG
Organism: Nocardia sp. NPDC005825; assembly: GCF_040630175.1. NCBI lineage: Bacteria > Bacillati > Actinomycetota > Actinomycetes > Mycobacteriales > Nocardiaceae > Nocardia > Nocardia sp. NPDC005825. Next base: position 530,693 of record NZ_JBEXXC010000001.1, on the reverse strand, counting down.
AATCCGCCCTCGCCCTGGATCGGCTCGATGATGATCGCCGCCACCGAATCCGCGCCGATCTGCTTTTCGATCCGGGTGATCGCCTCACGGGCGGCGGCCACACCGTCCAGGCCACCGTCGCGGAACGGGTAGGACATCGGCATCCGGTACACCTCGGGCGCGAACGGCCCGAAATGCGACTTGTACGGCATGGATTTCGCGGTCAGCGCCATGGTCAGGTTGGTGCGGCCGTGATAGGCGTGGTCGAAGGCGACCACCGCGGTCCGGCCGGTGGCCAGGCGCGCCACCTTGACCGCGTTCTCCACCGCTTCCGCGCCGGAGTTGAACAGGACGCTGCGCTTCTCGTGATCGCCGGGGGTCAGCGCAGAGAGCTGCTCGCACACCTCGATGTACGCCTCGTACGGGGTGACCATGAAACAGGTGTGCGTGAACCGCTCGACCTGCTCCCGCACCGCCGCGACCACCTTGGGATGCGACGCGCCGACATTGGTCACCGCGATACCGGCGGCCAGGTCGATCAGCGAGTTGCCGTCGACGTCGACGATGACGGCGCCGTCGGCATCGGCCGCGTACACCGGCGCGGTGGAACCCACCCCGGCCGCGACGGCGGCCTTGCGGCGGGCGGCCAGCTCCTGCGAGCGCGGGCCCGGTAGAGCGGTGGTCAGCACCCGCTGCTGCGGGAGCCGGTAGGTGATCTCGGTCATCGAAAGTCTTTCTGCGGAAAGTGGTTACAGGTCGGGTAGCGGCGGTGAACTCAGTCGTGCGCGCTCATCACGTGCTTGACGCGGGTGTAGTCCTCCACGCCGTAGGCGGAGAGGTCCTTGCCGTAGCCGGAGCGCTTGAACCCGCCGTGCGGCATCTCCGCCACCAGCGGGATATGGCAGTTGACCCACACCGCGCCGAAGTCCAGGGACGACGAAACACGCTGCACCACACCGTGATCGCGGGTCCAGATGCTCGAGGCCAGGCCGTAGACGACGTCGTTGGCGAGCTGCACGGCAGCGGCCTCGTCGGTGAAGGTCTGCACGGTGATGACCGGGCCGAAGATCTCCTCCTGCACGATCGGATCGTCCTGGCGCACACCGGTGATGACGGTCGGGGCGAGGTAGAAGCCGCGCTCGCCGACCCGCTCGCCGCCGGTGACGACGGTGGCGTGCGCGGGCAGCTCCGCGATCTTGCCGACGACCGACTCGAAGTGCCGGATGTTGTTGAGCGGGCCGTAGGCGGCCTCGGGATCGTCGGGCAGGCCCGGCTTCACCGTCCGCGCCTTCTTCACCAGCGCCTCGACGAAGTCGTCGTGCACCGACTCGTGCACCAGCACCCGGGTGGCGGCGGTGCAGTCCTGTCCGGCGTTGAAGAAGGCGGCGTCACCGATGCGGTCGGCGGCCAGCGCCAGATCGGCGTCGCCGAAGATCACCACCGGCGCGTTGCCGCCGAGTTCGAGGTGCGCGCGCTTGACCTGCGCGGCGGCGGCCTCGGCCACCGCGATGCCCGCCCGCACCGAACCGGTGATCGCCACCATGTCCAGGGCGGGGTGGCTCACCAGGGTCGCGCCGGTGCTCGCGGTGCCCAGCACCACATTGAGCACGCCGTCGGGCAGGATGCCGTGCGACAGCTCGGCCAGCAGCAGGGTGCTGCCCGGGGTGGTGTCGCTGGGCTTGAGCACCACCGTGTTCCCGGTCGCCAGCGCCGGGCCGATCTTCCAGATGGCCATCATCAGCGGGTAGTTCCACGGGGTCACCTGCCCGATCACGCCGATCGGCTCCCGGCGCACATACGAGGTGAACCCGGACATGTACTCGCCGGCCGACTTGCCCTCGAGCATGCGCGCGGCGCCCGCGAAGAAGCGCAGGTGATCGGCGCCGGCGGCGACCTCCTCGGACGCGACCAGATGCTTGGGCTGGCCGGTCTCGCGGCACTGCGCCTCGACGAGCGCGTCGGCGTTGGCCTCGATGGCGTCGGCCAGCTTCAGCAGCGCGGCCTGCCGCTGACTCGGGGTGGTCGCCTTCCAGGCGGGGAGGGCGCGGGTGGCGGCGGCGACGGCGGCATCGATATCGGCCCGGCCGGAGATCGGGCTGAGGCCGGTCACCGCTTCGTCCACGGGGCTGATCAGTTCGAACGACTCCGACGTGGTGGCGGCCACCAGCCGGCCATCGATGTAGTTGCGGAGCAGCTCATTCGTCATGTGTGTGCCCGATCTCGTTCGAAAGTGCGTTCTGTGGGGTTGCCAGTTAGTGTGCTGCGCAACACACCCCCGCGTCACCTGCCGGATCGGCGTGGGAGCAGAATTCGGATTCGACAGATCGTCCAGATTGCTATGGGAGCGCTGTGAACGCGGGAATACCTGTCCGATGGGTCCTGTCCCAACCCGAGCTGAGCCTGGTCCTCAAGGGCGGCGCGAGCGGGCTCGGACGGGCCATCAGCCTGGTCCTCACCTCCGAGCTGATCGAACCGCAGCAGTGGCTGTCCGGGGGCGAACTGGTGCTGACCACCGGGATGGGTTTGCCGCTCAGTCGCGCCGACCGGCTGCGCTACTTCGAGGACCTCGGCGCGGCCGGGGTCGCCGGCGTCGGATTCGGCGTCGGGCTCTCGCACGAGACGGTGCCCGAGGATCTGGTCGAGGCCGCCGACCGGCTCGGGGTGCCGCTGTTCGAAGTACCGCTGCCGACGCCGTTCGCCGCCATCACCAAGAAGGTCATGCAGCGGCTCGCCGAACAGGAGTACGAGAAGGTGCTGCGCGCCTCTCGGGCGCAGCCACGCATGACCCGGGCGGCCATTCAGGGCGTGCACGCGGTCATCAAGGAATTGTCCGCGGCGCTGTCGGCGACGGTGCTCGTCGTCGGGGGTGACAGCGCCGTCACCGAGGCACACCCGCGCGCGCCCGCGGCCGAGATTCTCGACCGCATCGGCGAATTCGTCGCCACGCACGGCGAGAGCGCCGGCAGCGGCGTGATCCAGCTGTCCTCGGGGCAGTACCTCGTACTGCAGGCGATCAGCGCCGGCCAGACCGTGCACGGCCACCTCGCGGTGGTCGCCCCCACCGCGCTCAGTCCCGTCGATCAGGTGCTACTCGGTCACGCCAGCTCACTGCTGGCCCTCGACTTCGAGAAGCCCGCCCGGCTGCGGATGGCCCAGAACGACTTGAACTCCCAGGCCATCGCCATGCTGCTGCAGCAGCCGGGCGACCTCGACAGCATGTGGCAGCATCTGACCGCCGCCGCCGACCGCACCGGTCGCATCCGCGCGCTCGTGCTGTGGTGTGCCGGGCCCGAGGCCGCCGCCGAAGTCCTGGACGCGATCGACGCGCGGCTGCGCCCGCTCAACCGCCAGCTGTTCGCGCACGCCGCGGGTGAACGCGCCGCGGTCCTGCTGCGCGGCTCCGACACCGACGATATCGCCGAACAACTCCTCGCGGGCCTGCCCCCGGACACGCGCGCCGCGGTTCGGGCGGGCCTGAGTTCCCCGCATCCGTTGCGCCGCTTCAGCGCCGCGGTCGACAATGCCGAGCTGGCCGCCTCGGCGGCGCTGCCCGGAGCGCGCCCGCTGGAGTTGGCCTCGCTCGCGGGCCACGCGCTGCTGGCGTTCCCGGAGGCCCAGCGCGTCCTCGGCGCGGTGTCCGAGGCCATGCTGCAGCCGCTCGTCGACTACGACGAGCGGCACGGCACCGACCTCATCGGCTCGCTGCGCGCCTACCTCGAGGCCCACGGCCAATGGGAGACCGCCGCCACCGCGCTCGGCGTGCACCGGCACACCCTGCGCAGCCGGGTGGCCCGGATCGAATCGGTGCTGGGCTGCACGCTCGACCAAGCGCTGGTTCGCGCCGAACTGCTGCTGGCGGTCGTGGCCCGCCGCTGATCCGCGCTACTCGTTGCCGGTGAGCGTGGCGGTCGCCAATTCGGCGTTGACCACGCACAGCCGGGCGATATCGACCGTTCCGGCCCGGCGCAGGCCCGCCACCAGTTCCATCAGCCGCGGCGCGGCAGGGGTGGACTTCCAGGCCGCGACCCGGTCGCGGGCCGAATCGGCGGGGGTGGCCCGCGACAGCACCGCCGCCGCCAGGCTGTGCCAGCGCGATTGCAGTTCATCGCACAGCACCGCGGCCGCGAGGGTCTCCCAGTGGTCGGCGGTGCGGGTGGCGGCGAATGTCGTTGCCAGCCAATCCAAGCCGATCAGGTCGCCGAGTTCCCGGTAGGTCTGGGTGACCAGCGCCACCGGGAGCCCGAGGCGGCGGGCGGTGTCGCTCAACGGCAGCGCCTGGGCGAGCAGGCGCAGGTTGGCCAGATCCCGGCCGGGGTGGCCGCCGGGGCGTGGCAGGACCGCCGTCAGTTCGGCGACAATCGGTGCGTGGCAGTCGATTTCGGCCGACCAGGTGGCCGCGCTGCGATGGGTGAGCAGCCAGGCGGTGGCCTGTTCCACCGCGTCCTGAATGCCCTTGAGGATGCCCATGCGAACCTGCGGGGAGACGCCGGACAACGCCAGCGCCTCACGCCACCAGCTGTCCACATCGAGGACCTCGTCGACGACGGTGCAGGCCAGCACGATCTGCGGGGTGCCCGCGCCGAGCCGCTCCTCGAGGCGGTGGATCATGCCGGGGCCGACCCGGTCGATCACCTGATTGGCCGCGGCCACCGCCACGATCTGGCGGGCCACCGGATGCTCGCTCAGCAGCCGCTCACCGAGCAGGTCCCGGATCCGGTCCGGGAAATAGCTCGTCAGCGTGCCGGACACGACCGGGTCCGACAGCGCATCCGAGGCCAGCAGTTCCGCGCGGACCTGATTCTTGGCGGTGGCCAGCAGCACCGCGATCTCCGGGCGCACCAGTCCCTTGCCCGCGCGGCGGCGGGATGCGAGATCGGCCGGGGTGGGCAGGAATTCGGCGGCGCGATCGAGTTCGGCCGCGTGTTCCAGGTTCTCGATCAGACGGCCGTGCCGGTCGATGAGGAAGGGGGCGTGCGTCTCGGCGAGGCTGATGGCCAGGGCCTGTCGATCGCAGTCGGCGAGTACGGCGCGGGCCACGGCGTCGGCTTCGGCCGCCAGCAGCCGATTGCGTTCGCCGACCGTCGCCAGTCCCGCGGCCACCGCGGAATCCAGGGCGATCTTGAGGTTCACCTCGCGGTCGGAGGTGGCCACGCCCGCGGCATTGTCGATGAAATCGGCGTTGACCTTGCCGCCGGCGACGGCGAATTCGATGCGGGCCTGCTGGGTGAGGCCCAGATTGCCGCCCTCGCCGATGACCCGGCAGCGCAGTCGATCCGCGGTGACCCGCACCTCGTCGTTGGACGGGTCGGCCACGTCGGCGTCCTGTTCGTCCCGGGCCCGCACGTAGGTGCCGATGCCGCCGTTGAACAGCAGGTCCACCTCCGCGCCGAGCATGGCCCGGATCAGCTCGGGTGCGGGCAGTTCGGTGGCGGTGACGCCCAGCCGTGCGCGCACCTCGGGTGCGAGCGGCACCGATTTCGCGGTACGCGGCCACACGCCGCCGCCCGCGGAGATCAGCGCGGGGTCGTAGTCGGCCCAGCTGCTGCGCTCCAATCCGGCCAGCCGGGTGCGTTCCTGGTGCGAGAGCACCGGATCCGGGTCGGGGTCCAGGAAGATGTGCCGGTGGTCGAAGGCTGCCACCAGGCGGATGCGGTCGGTCTCGAGCATGCCGTTGCCGAAGACGTCGCCCGACATGTCGCCGATTCCGGTGACGGTGAAGGGCTCGGTGTCGGGATCGATGCCGAGTTCGGCGAAATGCTGGCGAATCGAGCGCCACGCGCCGCGCGCGGTGATGCCCAGCGCCTTGTGGTCGTAGCCGGTCGAGCCGCCCGAGGCGAAGGCGTCGCCCAGCCAGAAACCGCGGGCCACCGCAATGGAATTGGCCAGATCCGAGAAGCGGGCGGTGCCCTTGTCGGCGGCCACGACCAGATACGAATCCGGGTCGTCGTAGACGACGGTGTGCGCGGGGGTGGTGATGATGCCGTCCACGACATTGTCGGTGACGTCGAGCAGGCCGCCGATGAAGGCCGCGTACGCGTATTCCGCCGAGGCCGGATCGGTGCGGCCGCCGCGCACGACGAACGCGCCCTTGGCGCCCATCGGCACGATCACCGAGTTCTTCACCGTCTGGGTCTTCATCAGGCCCAGCACCTCGGTGCGGAAGTCGTCGACACGATCGGACCAGCGCAGGCCGCCGCGCGCGATCACGCCGCCGCGCACGTGACTGCCCTCGACCCGGGTGGAGTGCACGAAGATCTCGCGATAGGGCGTGATCGGCGTGGACAGCGACAATCGGGCGGGATCGATCTTGAACGCGGCGACCGCCCGGTTCGGCTGGAACCAGTTGGTGCGCAATACCGCGGTGCAGAAGGTGTACAGCCCGCGCAGCAGCTGATCCTCGGGCAGGGTGGTGGCCGACTCCAGGCGGTGCTTGGCCTCGAGGTCGGCCTCGGCCACCGCGGCGGCGCGATCCGGGTGCCCGGGATCGAAGCGCGCGTGGAACAGCGCGACGAACTTGCGCACGAAATCAGTATGGGCGGTGAGGATTTCGGCGATCCTGGGTTCGCTCATGCGCAGCCCGGCCTGCCGCAGATACCGGCAGGCGGCCCGCACCAGGATCGCGTCCTGCCAGGCCAGGCCCGCGGTGGCGATCAGACCGGTGAAGCCGTCGATCTCCAGTTCGCCCGCGGTGGCGGCGGTGAACGCCTCCGCGAGCAGCCCGGCCGTCGGCTCGCTCAGCCCGAAGGTCGTGGGCCGGAAGGTGAATCGATGCTCGGTGCACAGCCCCTCGACGCTCACCTCGTGGGTGGTGACGTGCAGGCCCAGAGCCGAGAAGATCTCGATCAGCTCGGTGAGCGACGCCGGGGCGCCGGGCCAGGTCAGCCTCGCACGGGGCGGCAGCGTATCGGGATCGAAGCGGAGGCGGGGGGTGGCCTCCGTCCGGTCCTCGTCCAGCGTGCCGACGGCTCCGAGATGCATCTGCTCAACTCCCTGCGCGTGACCTTCGATGTCGCAGTCAATCTGCCGCAAAGAGAGCCACGCCACAGTCGACAAAGCGGAGCGCCCGGCGGGACCCGGCACTCCGGTTCGTCCAATGCCGGATCGGCGGGCGCGTCCGGCTACGGCGTCTGGCGCCTCGGCCAGATGCCGATAGGGCTGGGGAGGCCGTCGAGCTCGCGGCGGTGGCCGTGCCCTGCCACCTGCCGCCGAGCCCGAGTGGAAATCAGTTCTCCAGCGTGAGGTCGCGGCGCAGCACCTTGCCGGTGGCGTTGCGCGGCAGCGGATCCGCGGTGACCAGCCAGCGGGCGGGCACCTTGAAGTAGGCCAGGTGCCTGGCGACGTGGTCGCGCAGTTCGTCCTCGGTCACGGCCTCGGGGTCGTCGATCACGACGATGGCTGCTACCTGTTGGCCGAGATCCTCGTGCGGGACGCCGATCACGGCCGATTCGCGTACCAGCGGGTGTTCGTCGAGGACGTTCTCGATCTCCTGGGGATAGACGTTCTCGCCGCCGCGCAGGATGAGATCCGAACGGCGGCCGGAGATGTAGAGCTTGCCGCCGCGCAGCGTGCCGAAGTCGCCGGTGCGTAGCCAGCGGTCGTCGTCGATGGCGGCTTTGGTGGCGTCGTCGTTGTTCCAGTAGCCGAGCATGACGTAGGGGCTGCGGATGCAGATCTCGCCCTCTTCGCCGTCGGCCACGGGTTTGCCGTCGGGGTCGCGGACCTCGAGCGAGACGCCGACCACCGCGCGGCCCACGGTCTCGTTGTCGGCGGCCAGTTCCGGCGGGGTGGCCACGGTCGCGGCGGTGCCGGACTCAGTGCAGCCGTAGCTGGTGGTCAGACCCTGCAATGCGACGGGGAACCGTTCCCGCAGCCGCTGTACGAGCGATGGAGATGAAGGGGCGGAGTTGAGTGACAACGCCGCCAGCGAGGACAGGTCATAGCGTGAAATGTCCACGCCCAGCAGGCGACTGGCCAGCGTCGGCACGGCCGCCCAGTTGGTGACCCGCTCGGTCTCGACCAGACGCAGCAGCGATTCGGCATCGAACTCGCCCGAGGTCGGGAAGATGATCGCGTCACCCGTGGTGAGGCGCGGGATCGCGATGTTGTGCAGGCTGGCGATGTGGAACAGCGGCATCGTGGCCAGATGTCGGCGGCCGGCGGGGGAACCGTCCCAGGCCTGGCCGCGGAAGCCGGCGGCCAGCGCGTCGGTGAAGCGGTGGTAGTCGGCGACCGCGACGAGGTTGCGCTGGGTGTGCACCACCCCTTTGGGGCGGCCGGTGGTGCCGGAGGTGTAGAGGATGATCGCCGGATCGTCCTCGCTCGACTCCGCCGCCGGGTTGCCGCCCGCGAACTCCGCGATCAGCGCGGGCAGGTCGACTTCGATGGTGAGCACAGGGATTTCGGCGCCGGTCTCCGCCACGACCGCCGCGCGCTTGGCGTCGGCGATCACCACCTTCGGGGCGGAATGCGCTAAGCCGTACTCGATCTCGCGCGGCACCCACCACGCGTTGTAGCCGACCGGGATCGCGCCCAACCGCTGGGCGGCCCAGAAGGTGACCACCCACTCCGGGGCATTGGCGGCCAGGATGCCGATCCGGTCGCCCTTGCCGACGCCGTAGCGCTCGGCCAATGCGGCGGCCAGCGCGCCGGCGGCGGCGTAGTGCTCGGCGAAGGTGTAGCGGGTGCGCGCGGACACCAGGTAGTCGAGTTCGCCCAGGTCACGGGAGGCTTCCAGCAGCTCCAACAGCGATCCGCGGCGGTGCTTGAACACCGGCTGCGGTGCGCCCAGCACCTGCTCGACGGTCATTTCGAACGGACCGCCCGAGCCGGTCAGCTGTGCGGTCACCTGCGCGGCGAGCGTCTGGAGGTCAATGGCGTTGGTCATGAATCAAATCCTCGAATCGGTAGTGCGCGCGTCATCCGAACGTCTTGTGGGGCACGCCGACGATCAGGCCGCCGTCGATGACGTGCTCCGCGCCGGTCGTGTAGCTGGACTCGTCGCTCGCCAGGTACACGATGAGATGCGCGACCTCCTCGGCGGTGGCGGCACGGCCGAGCGGGATCTGCAGGAAGTCCTCGGGAATGCCCTCGGTCATCGGTGTGCGCACCATGCCGGGGTGCACCGAGTTCACGCGAATGTTGTACTGCGCCAACTCCAGTGCGGCCGACTTGGTCAGACCGCGCACCGCGAACTTGGTGGCGGTGTAGCCGTGCAATCCGACACTCCCACGCAGACCCTCCACTGAGGAGATGTTGATGATCGAACCGCCGCCGGCCGACGTCATCGCCGTCGTCGCCGCCTGGATTCCGAAGAAGGTACCGGTCAAATTGATGTCGACGATCTGCCGCCAGGCCGCCGGGTCGAAGTCGGCGATGGTGTTGCCGTTGACGATTCCGGCATTGTTCACCAGGACGCTCAGCGAGCCGAACTCCTCGACCGCCACGTCGACCGCCTGTTTCCACTGCTCGGCGTCGGTCACGTCGAGGTGGACGAAACGCGCCGCCGCACCCAACTCGGCCGCCAGCGCTTCACCCTCGGAATCCAGCAGATCGCCGATCACCACCCTGGCCCCGTGCTCGACCAGGGCCCGCGCGTGCGCGGCGCCCATTCCGCGCGCGCCGCCACTGATGAGGGCCACTTTGCCCGCTACACGCCTACTCATGCCCGCTCCAGCTGTCGAGTGTTCTCTGTCATACGGGCAGTAAAGCATGGCTTCAATCACTGTTTCAATCAATGATTGAAATGATGATTGAAGAGTGGCGGATCCGAGGGCATCGGCGGCCGACGCCGAACACCGGCCGAGCGTTGTCGATCTACGCGTGCTTGTCGGCGGTCACGTAGTGCGCCTGCCGCACGAGGTCGAGCAGTTCGGCGGGCAGGTCGGTGATCGGGTGGTCGTAGGCGGCGGCCAGGTCGACAGGGCTGATGAGATGGACCGACCAGCCGTGCTGGGACAGCCAGCCGCCGGGTTCGGCGCGGGCATCGTCGTACCAGAGATCGCCCACATCCACGTTGCCGAAGGGGTTGCTGCCGAAGAACTTCCGCTCCGTGTCGGCGAAGTGGTGCGGGTCCACGGCGCGGCCGAAATCGTCGGTGGCCACGCAGCTGCCCGGTGCGGACAGGGCGTCGACGCGTTCGAACAGCGCATCGTGCGCGCGGCCCGGCAGGAACGGCAACAAGCCCTCGGCCGACCATGCCGCCGGCCGTTCGGGATCGAATCCGGCGGCGGTGAGCGCAGCGGGCCAATCGTCGCGCAGATCGACCGCCACCACGCGCCGGTCGGCCTTGGCCACCGCACCGTGCTCGGCGAGGACCCGGTCCTTGAACTCCAGCACCCGGGGCTGATCGATCTCGAAGACGACCGTGCCCGCGGGCCAATCCAGTCGGTGCGCCCGCGCATCCAGACCGGCCGCGAGAATCACCGCCTGCCGCACACCCCGCTGCCAGGCGTCGGTGAAGAACTCATCGAAGAACCTCGTCCGGACACCCATGAACCGCCCGAACCGCTCGATCTTGCCGATGGACTCCGGGTCGGCCAGCATCTGCACGAAATGCTCGTCGCCCGCGGCCTCGACGAACCACGCCGCATAGTCGTCGCGGATCATCGGCTCGGGATCGATCGTCTCGAGTGCGCGAAATGTGGCGACGCCCAAGGCGGTCAGGCCCACGCTCGTCACGATGTCCCAGCTGTCCCCGTCCGTTCGCATCACAGTCACCCCACGGTGTCAGCGATCGTCTGAGTTACCCCCGTCGATTCTGCTCCCATCCGGCACGCCCAGCAACCGCTTGGATAACTCGGTCGCCGGGGTGCGCAGGTGACGTGGTGGGTCAGATTCGTTCGAAGTCACCCGGTTTCCAGCTGCCGTCGAAAGCCGCCTGTTCCGGTCCGTAGATGCGCAGGTAGGCGAACCAGCCGTGGCCGGGCTCGGTGCGCAGCCAGCGGTCGGCCTGGTCTTCGGGGCATTCGGGTCCGAAGTGCAGGCGCAGCGGTTGGTCGGCGGGGATGTCGCGCAGCTCGAAAAGCGAACGGAGCGCGGCTTTGTCCTGCGCGGTCTGGGTTTGGGACCGGGTCGCCGCATCGTAGATCGTGATCGACCAGAACAGTGAGCACGGCACGGGCTGGGGGATGTCGAGGGTGTAGGACGCGCCGCCGTCGAGGAAGGCGCCGTCGCGGTCGCGCAGCCCGAGCCAATACAGCGATCCATTGCCAACCTGACGGCGGAACATGGCGGGGGAGGCGATGATGGCCTGGATGAACCAGCGATCCCGGGCGTCGAGGTCGAATCCCGACTCGGTGCGGAAATCGCCGTTGTCGTCGACCAGGCCGACCCATTCCCAGCGCCGGTCGGGCCAGGAGATCCGGTCTGGACGAACACTCGCGAACGCGGTGACCAACATCTGGTCCCGTCCCCGGCGCGCGGCCCGGGTGAGCAGCGTGGCGGTGCGCGCGTCGGGTGCGAAGTCCTTGCCCCGCTCGATGCCGAGGTCGGCGAGCAGTCCGTACATCGGTGCGAATTCCGCGACCAGCGGTTCCGCGTCGAGAATCCGGTGCAGGATGCGCCAGAACTCGAGGTTGTCCTCCCACCGCAGGCAGGTGCTGTCCATCGCGCGATCGGTGGTGTCGACGATCTCGAGCGGTTGATCGGATGAGCCCAGCGGGTAGACCCGGACCGCCCGCAACGCGGCCATGGCTCGGTCGATATCCCCCTGCAGCGGAAGGGCGCGCAGAGCCAACAACACGATGGTGGACCCGGCTCGCGCCACGTGCGCTCCGGCGGGTACCTCGCCGTCGAAGTCGGGCGGCGTCACCACATAGGTTCCGCCGTGGCCGCCGTCGGGTCCGGGAATTCCCATGTCGGTGATCCAGCGTTGATGGTGGTCGTCGAGCAGCCCGATGTAGGGGCCGGCGGGCAGCTCGATCACCATCGGCCCGGTCGAGAGATCCAGAGCGGCTGCGCCGTAAGGGGTATCGGAATTGAGCGTGAACCCGACCTGGCGCGGCCCCGCGGCGGCGATGCCGAACGCCTTGTTATCGGCGAGACCGAGCTCCCGGTTGCCGTTGAAGATCCCCTCCGCGGAGACGGTCGGATACCAGAATCGGTAGGCGGTGATCGCGCGCTGCTCGTCGGCGTCGGCCCGGGCGCGTTCGGCGCCGTCCGGACTCGGGTAGCCGTCGTGGAACCGGTAAGTCTCCTGGGACGTCCTGTCGGTCATGCGCGCCTCTCCTCAGGGATGTCGAACCCATCGCAGACCGCCGGAACCATTGACCGGTTGCTGCGGTCACCCTGCAGCCTGACCCGGAACCGACCGGTTTCAACGTTGCCGCGCCGAGTTTCAGCGAACTGGTGGCGAACACTCGCACGCGAGGAAGAGGGCTATGTGCGGGCGGATCGGAATCGAGAGGTAGGGGATTCGCGCGTACAGTAACTCGGTGATAGCTGTCTGTCGCGGTGTCGGCCGGAGGTGGATACCTATGAGTTCGGATGGGGCAGGTCTGTCGCGCAGGGGGGTGCTCGCGGGTGGAATGATGCTCGCGGCGGGGTCATTGGCCGCTTGTTCGGATTCGTCCCAGTCATCGGTGTCGGGCGAAACCTCGACATCGTCGATCGCGTCGTCGGCGCCCCCGGTGCCCTCGACTCCGGCAGCGGCCTGGTCGCGGTTGATGGCGGGCAATGGGCGCTGGGTGAAGGGCGATCTGGATCATCCCGACCGCGATCCGGATCGGCGAGAACTCCTCGCCATGAAGCAGAACCCGTACTGTGTCGTGTTGTCCTGCATCGATTCTCGGGTGCCCCCGGAACTGGTCTTCGACGTCGGTCTCGGCGATCTGTTCGTGCTGCGGACCGGTGCGCAGGTGATGGGACCCCTGGTGGAGGCGTCGGCCGAGTACGGGCCGCTCACCGGTGGCACGCCGTTGATCGTGGTGCTCGGGCACCAGCGGTGCGGGGCGGTCATCGCGGCGGAGGAGGCCCTGCGTACGGGCCAGGCGTTGCCGGGCAATCTGCAGGAGATAGCGCTCGCTCTGCGCCCGGCCTACGAGCAGGTGCGCGACAGCGACCAGGATCGTCCCGAGGCCATGGCGCGGGCTCAGGTGCGGCTGGTCGCTGATCGGTTGCGCGGCAACGCGGATCTGGCGCCGATGGTGGGAGCGGGCCGGATGGCGGTGGTGGGCGCCTACTACTCCCTCGATACCGGGGAGGTCGAGGTACTGTCCGGCGCACCCTCCTGAGTGCGTACCGCGCGAGGGGTGGGCGGGACTAGGGGCATTGATCGTAGCCCTGGCCGCGCGAGACCAGGGCGACGGCGTCGCGCGCTCCGGCGGTGAAGCCGGCGTTCTCGTCGGGTGTCGCGGCCGCGGCGTCGGGGCTGGTGAGCCAGCTGGTCAGGAGTTCGTCGCCGGCCTGCTGCAACGACCATTGCGGGTCCCCGGCGTGGCTCCGGGCGGCCAGGCCGAGCACCGCGTACATGCCGACGCATGCCGAGCGTCGTGCCGCCGCCGCGGCCGGGGACAACGTCGGTCCCGGTGTGACCGACACCGGCCGGGTGGTGGTCGGGGCCGCGATCGTGGTGCTGGGGTCGGCGGGTGCGCTACTGGAGCCGCACCCGGTCAGGGCGAGCGTGGCGAGCGCGGCCGTCACGCTCGCCGACATGGCTTTCACCGACATGATGTGTGGTCTCCCGCCGACTGCGAATTCGATGTGTCCCATCATGATTCGGGCGCGGGGTTCCGGGGCGGCTTTGGGCGGTTCCGGGTCGGTATGGCGGATCCGCGGAGGCGTGGCGTGCGATCGAATGGGCGAGAGGTGTGATGGGAGATGATGCGGGGGTGACGGTGGAGAAGAAGTCGCCCGGTGTGTGGCAGGTCGGCGTCGATCCTGTGATCGCCCGGCCGCGCCGCCGGAACGCGCCGCGGCTGCCGCCGGACGAGCGGCGGACGCAGTTGCTCGATGCCGCGTTGCGGGTGGTCGAGGGGGATGGGCTGGCGCAGTTGACCATGCAGGCGGTGGCGCGGGAAGCCGGTGTGGCGAAACCGGTTCTGTACGCGCTGTATCCGACCGCGCCCGAACTCGTGGCCGCGCTGTTGCATCGCGAGCATGCGCGGGGGATGGCGCAGATTCTGCGGGCCCTGCCGGATGACCTGAGTGGCAGCGATCCGGACGAGGAGTTCGTGACCGCCGCGCTCGCGTTCCTGCGGGCGGTCGCGGCGGCGCCGGGCCGCTGGCGGCTGATTCTGATGCACGCAGACGGAGCGCCGGCCGACTACCGGTCGCTGCTGGCCGTCGCGCGGGAGGACCTGACCGCGCGCTATCTCGAATTGCTGCGTACCGGATTCGCGATCCGCGGCGGTCCCGAGGGCGCCGACCTCGAACTCATCGGAACCGCCATGGTCGGGTTCATGGAAGTGCTCGGGCGCATGGTGTTGACGGATCCGCAGCGGTTTCCGCCGGAGCGCCTGGAATCGACCGTTCGATCCCTGCTGCGCACCCTGCCGCCCGCGCGGGAGCGTGGCTGAGACAGTTCGGCGAAAACTCTGGTGAGCCGGCGGGCCCGGTGCTACCTTGTCCTCAATTCCTACGGCAGCGTAGAACTGAAGTTCTACGGCTGCGTAGATTTGAAAAGGGAGGCTCGGCATGGCCGGGAAACTGCGCAGGATCACCGAACTCATGACGACGCGGGGCCAGGACGGGAGCGCGCGGACCAAGCCGGTCGCGTGGCTGACCGCCCCGGTGAAACCAGCCGAGGACTACGGGTTCTTCGGACCCGGCTCGGTGACGTGGAAGGTGTGGGGGTACCCGACGTCGATGTCGGTGGGATTCCAGCGGGCGGTGGTGATCGAGGAGCTCGATCCCTTCCTGGTCGCGTCGGTGGCGACCACCGGAAAGGTGTACAGCCAGGCCAGGATCCGCTACGACCACACCCTCGCCTACTTCGCCACCGTGCTGTTCGGTGACACGAGAACGGCCACCACCGCGTCGGCGGTGCTGATGCGGATCCACGCCGAGAACGGTGTCGGGACCGAGCCGGTCTCGGGTCTCTACTACGACGCGAACGATCCCGACAGTCAGCTGTGGATTCATCTGACGGCGTGGCATTCCATCCTCTACGTCTACGAGACGTTCGGTCCCGGAAGACTTTCCGAGGAGGAGGAGCGGCAGTTCTGGCACGAGTGCGCGGTCGCCGCGGAACTGCAGACCTGCGACCCGGCTCGGGTCCCGCGCACCCGGGAAGGTGTTCGCGCCTACTTCGAGGAGGTTCGCACCCGGCTCGTCGCGAGCGAGGTCACCCAGCAGATGATGAACCACCTGCTCAACGCGGAGGTGATGTATCCGCCCATGCTCGGCAGGATGCGTCCGGTCGGCTGGGTGGCCAATCAGTTCCTGCGCCGCGCGACCATCGCGACTCTGCCCGTCTGGCAGCGTGAGCTCGCCGGGGTCCGTCAATCCAGAGCGGCCGACACAGTGGTTCGCCTGCTGGCCAAACCGGTCTTCCGGGTGGCGTCCCGCAGCGCCCGGATCCAGCTGGCCCTGCTGTCGTGGCTCTCGCCGTCGACCGCGCCGGTCGTCGCGCCCTTCTTCCGGGGCATCCCGCCGGTGCGGCCCGAAACGCTGTCTCCGGCGGACGCTTACGCGCGCTGGGAGGTCCCGACTCCGGCCGAGATGTACGCCAAGGTCCACCCGGACTTCAAGCTCACCCCGTACCCGGCGTGACCACCTGAAACTGGAAGTCGAGCAGGGCGAAAGCCTTGTCGGAGTTCGGGATCGAGCTGGGAGCCGTCCGGGACGCGCATCCCGGAATGCTCCGGCCGGGCTGGTGATCCGAGGAGTGGATCACCGCCCGAGCGGGTGGAGCGAATCGAGTGGTCAGTACGCCGAGTCGACGTTGTCCATCGAGCCGTAGCGCGCCGCGGCGTAGTTGCAGGCCGCGGTGATGTTGGCGACCGGATCCCAGATGTCCCAGGAGGTGCCGTCGACGTGGTACGCCTGGAAGGTCGGGTCGATCACCTGGAGCAGGCCCTTGGACGGGATGCCGGCGGCGGCGTTGGAGTCGTAGAGGTTGATCGCGCCGGGGTCGCCGCCGGATTCGCGCATGATGTTGCGGTGGATGCCCTCGTAGCTGCCGGGAATGCCGTGGGCGGCCATGACGCCCAGGGCGTCACGGATCCAGCCGTCGAGGTCGTTCGTGGCGGCGGTCGGCGCGATCTTGGCGGCCGAGAGGTTCACGGCTGCGGGCAGGGTCCGCGCCGGAGCGTCCGGGACGAGTGCCGAGGCCTGGGCGGTTGCCACGATCGACAGCGAGGCGGCGGCCAGGGCGCAAGCGGCGAGACGGCGGGCGGTCCGGGAAGGGGAGCGGTGTCCGGTAGCCATGGTGGTTCTCCTGAGGATTTTCAATGCCGTGCGGTCGCTCGGCGGTGAACACAGCGTCTGTCGGGGGGATACCTGCGCACGACGGTCGTTCTGCCGGGCATATACCTATTTCCGCCGCGCACGTGCGGGGGAGATAAGCTGATTGGTGCCCGCTGCTGGCGATTTGCGAGTTACCGATGGTCCAAGCCGATTCGTTCGAAGCGCAGCGTGATGCCGGTTCCGACGTCGTCACGGAACTGAGCGCTGCCGGATTCCAAGGCGCGCACGAGATCGGGCGCGGCGGACTCGGAATCGTCTACCGCTGCACGCAGGTCGCCGCCGAACGGGATGTGGCGGTGAAGGTTCTCACCGGTGAGCTGGACGAGGATCGGGAACGGTTCTTCCGCGAGCAACGTGCGCTGGGACGCCTCACCGGGCACCCGAACATCGTCAGCATGCTCGAGGTCGGCGAGACCGGCAGCGGTCGCCCTTACCTGGTCATGCCGTATTTCTCCCGGGGCTCGCTGGGTGAGCGGCTGCACGCCGACGGCCCGCTGTCGCTGCCCGACACCCTGCACATCGGGGTGCGGATCGCGGGGGCGCTCGAATCCGCGCATCGCGCCGGGGTCGTCCACCGTGATATCCGGCCCGCGAACATCCTGCTCACCGACTACGACGAGCCCGTGCTGACCGACTTCGGCATCGCCGACGTCGCCAGCTCGGAGGCCGTCACCGCGCCCGAAGTGCTCGACGGCCAGGCCCCCAGCCGCGGCTCGGATGTTTACGGGCTGGGCGCCACGCTGCTCTGCGCGCTCACCTGCCGGGTCACCTTGGAGCAGCCCGACGACGAGCAGGCCAACCAGCTCGTGCGGATCGCCACCCCCGCGAATCCCGAACTCTGTGAGATCGGGATCCCCTGGGATGTGCGCTCGGTGATCGAAGCGGCGATGTCCCGCGACCCGCGCGACCGTCCGACCGCGGCGTCTCTGGGCGACCAGCTGCGCCGAATTCAGATCGAACGCGGCCTACCGGTCGACGACATGGCGGTGCGCGACGAACCGGGCGCCGAATCCGAATCGCTCACAGGATCGGAAATGATCGCATCGCAGGGAGTTCCGCGTCTGCACAGTGACGCCTTGCACGACGGCACCGGCAATCTGCCGCTCGAGCTGACCAGCTTCGTCGATCGCCGGACCCAGCTGTCCGAGGTCGTCAACCTGCTGGCCGGGTCCCGCCTGGTGACCCTGACCGGGATCGGCGGGGTCGGAAAGTCCAGGCTCGCACTGCGAGTCGCGCACAAGACCCGGCAGCGGTTCCCGAACGGCGCATGGCTGGTCGAGTTGGGGGAGCTGCGCGACGACGCCTTGCTGCCCGATGTGGTGGCCGCGGCCCTCGGAATCCGAAGCCAGGGCGTCATATCCGTGCTCGACACCCTGGTGGAGGCGTTGGCCCCGCACGATCTGCTGCTGGTCCTCGACGATTGCGAGCACGTGATCGACGCGGCCGCCAAGCTGTCGGAGGCACTGCTGCGGGTCTGCCCGAACGTGCGAATCCTGGCCACGAGCCGTGAGGCTCTCGGCATCGGCGGCGAAGCCGTGTATCCGCTTCCGCCGCTGACCGTTCCCGAGTCGAGCAAGGAACGCGCGTCGGCGCATTCGCACGCCGTGGCGTTGTTCGTCGAACGCGCCGCCGCGGCTCTGCCGGGCTTCGAGATGACCGACGCGAATCAGCCCGCGATCGCCGAGATCTGCGCCCGCCTCGACGGCTTGCCGCTGGCGATCGAACTGGCCGCCGCGCGGCTGCGCACCATGTCGGTCGAGCAGATCCGCACCCGCCTCAGCGACCGGTACGCCCTGCTGTCCCGCGGCGGCCGGGGCACCCCGAAACGGCAGCAGACCCTGCGGTACTCCATCAACTGGAGCTACGACCTGTGCACCCCCGACGAGAAGCGGCTGTGGGCCTGCCTGTCGGTGTTCACCGGCGGCTTCGAACTCGACGCGGTCGAGCAGGTGTGCGCCGGTCACCTGCCCGAATACCAGGTTCTCGACACCCTGTCGGCGCTGGTCGACAAATCCATCCTGGTCCGGCAGGAAACCGACGGGGCGGTGCGCTTCCGGATGCTCGAGACCGTGCAGGAATTCGGCCGGGAGCAGGCCGAGGAGTCGGGCCTGTACCCGGATCTGCATCGGCGTCACCGGGACTGGTGTGAGGGGCTGGTCCGCGAGGCGAACGCCGAGATGATCGGCGCGCGTCAGCTCGACTGGGTGGCCCGCCTCGAACGGGAACTGCCGAACCTTCGAAAAGCCTTGGAGTACAGCCTGTCCGAGTCCGATGAGGGCGGCCTCGGGATGGTCACCGGCCTGTACTTGTTCTGGGGTCTGCGCGGGCGGCTCCACGAGGGCTGCCGGTGGTACGAGCGGGTGCTCGGCCACCCCGGCGGCCGCACCGCCGATCGCGCCCGGGCACTGTTCGCCGCGGGCACG
This sequence comes from Nocardia sp. NPDC005825, assembly GCF_040630175.1. Classification (NCBI taxonomy): domain Bacteria; kingdom Bacillati; phylum Actinomycetota; class Actinomycetes; order Mycobacteriales; family Nocardiaceae; genus Nocardia; species Nocardia sp. NPDC005825. The sequence goes on along the minus strand of NZ_JBEXXC010000001.1, from coordinate 511,887 downwards.
CTCGTGGGTTTGACCGGCGACCTGGCGACCGCGAACAAGCGATTCGACGAGCTCCGCCTCCTCGCCGAGCAGACCCCGGACCCGCTGGTCGCCGCCCTGGTCGACCACGTCGACGCCAATGCCGCGCTGGCTCGCGGCAATGTCGGCGAATCCGACGCGGCCGCCCTGCTGACCGACGCGATCAGCAAATACGAGGCGTGCGGGGAACTCGGCATGCAGTTCGATGCCCAACTGTCCCTCGGCTGGGCCTATGCCCTGGGCGGTGACGTCACCCGGGCCGTCGCCTGCCACGAGAAGACGCTCACCATGACGTCGACCTCCGGCGAATCGATCTACCGGTCCTGGGCCTTGTTCGCGGCGGGCTTCGCCGTCTGGCGAGCCGGTGACGTCGACCGCGCCAAGCGCCTGCTGGAGGAGGGCGTCCGGCTGTCCGCCCTGATCACCGAGCCGCTGGTGGCCGCGGGCTGCCTGGAGACCCTGGCCTGGATCGCCGCCGACCGGAACGAACCGCGCCGCGCGGCCGTCCTCATGGGCGCGGCCGACAAGCTGGGCCGCCTCGCCGGCACCGCGACCCTCATGGTCCGCGACCTGCTCACCTACCGCTCCGACTGCCTGCGCGGCAGCCGCGAAGCGCTCGGACCGCGCGCCTTCGACCGGGCCCGCAACGAAGGGGCCGCCCTGAGCCTGGACTCGGCCGTGCGCCTCGCGCTCGACGAACCGTCCCCGGCCGGCGAGACCGCCCCGCAGGTGCTGACGAAACGAGAACGGCAGGTCGCCGAGCTCGTCGCGGAAGGCCTGACGAACCGGGCGATCGCCTCCCGCCTGGTGATCTCCCAGCGGACCGCGCAGGGCCACGTCGAACACATCCTGGTCAAACTCGGATTCACCTCGCGCGCGCAGATCGCGGCGTGGGTCGCCGAGCATTCCTGATCTCGTGGATGTCCGGAATTCCGGATACCGTGGTCTGGGTAACACGCCTCGGAGCTTCACCCCGGAGTGACCGCCATGACCGAGCCGAACGCGAACGCAACCGCGGTATTCGATCCGCTGGCCGATCGTGCCGCGAGTACTCTGCTGCGGCTCGTCGACGCGGTCGAGGAGTTCACGGCCGCATGGGAATCCGGCGGCCTGCCCCCCGATCCGGCGAGGTTCGCGCTGACCGGTGACACCGCCCGCCGGGCCTCCCTGATCGCACTGGTCAAGGTGGATCTGAAATACCGATGGCTGCGCTACGAGCACCCGAAGCGGCTCGCCGAATACCGCGCCCGGTTTCCCGAACTGGCGTCCGGCCCGATGCCGCGGCAATTGCTCTACGAGGAGTTCCATATTCTGCGCCGCGCCGGCGTCCGGATCGAGGTCGCCGAATACGCGCGGGACTATCCCGAATACGCGGAGCAGATCGACGCCATCCTGCGGCCGAACGACCCCTACGAGAGCACGCTGGTGGATCGGACCGGCCCGCCGGTAGCGAGTGAGGAACTCGAACCCGGCGACCGCATCGACGACTTCGACCTGCTGCTGGAACTGGGCCGCGGCGCGTTCGCGAGAGTCTTTCTGGCACGGCAACTCTCGATGCAGCGACTGGTCGCGGTGAAGGTTTCCACCGACCACGGCACCGAACCGCAGACGCTGGCCCAGCTGGACCACGAGTACATCGTGCGCGTCTACGACCAGCGGGTAGTGCCGGACCGCGCGCTGAAGCTCATGTACATGCAGTACCTGCCCGGCGGAACACTGTCCGCGGTCCTGAACCGCGTGCGCGAGACCCCGCCGGAACAACGCGGCGGGCAGTTGCTGCTCGACGCCGCCGACTCGGCGCTGGAGCAGAAGGGTGAGCTGCGGACCTCGGGTGCCCGGGTGCGCGACGAGATCGCCGCGCTGTCCTGGCCGGAGACGATTGCCTGGCTCGGCCGCCGGCTCGCCGAGGCCCTGGACTACGCCGAGGAGCACGGCGTCCTGCACCGCGACATCAAACCGGCGAACGTGCTGCTCACCGCCGACGGCGCCCCCAAACTGGCCGACTTCAATATCAGCGCCAGCGACCACGTCGCCGGCAGCAGCCCGGTCGCGTACTTCGGTGGATCGCTGGCCTACATGTCGCCCGAGCATCTCGCGGCCAGCCACCCGGCACTTCCCGGCACCGTCGAGGACCTGGACACGCGCAGCGACATCTATTCGCTCGGCGTCGTGCTGTGGGAGCTGCTGACCGGGCGGCGGCCGTTTCCCACGCTCGAGGCGAAGGATTCGCAGGCCGCGGTCGAGCAACTGCTCGAGGTGCGCCGCCGCCCGATCGCACCGGAATTCCTCGACGACCTCCCCGTCGACACTCCGCCCTCGCTGCGCCGCGTCCTGCTGACCTGCCTGGCGCCGAAACGGGAGGACCGCTGGGCCAATGGCGCGGAGCTGGCTCAGCAATTCGAACTGTGCCTCGACCCCCGGGCTCGGGAGCTGGTGGACGCGCCGCAGCGCCGCTGGTTGCCGACCGCACCCTTGTGGGCGATCCCGATCCTCGCGCTGGCGATCGCCATTCCGAACCTGATCGCGGTCGGCTACAACTACTACTACAGCAGGACACTGATCGTCGGTAAGCTCACGCCGCAGGCTCGGCACACCTTCGAATATGTTGCGCTGGTGCTGTATCCGCTCGCCATCGTGGTCGCCGCGGTGCTGATTCTCTTCGCCGCGCGCCGCCTGGTGCTGGTCCTCGTCGGCCTGCGCATCGGCTGGGACTTCACCGAGGAGACGCTGACCCGCGCCCGCATCGACGCGCTCCGGCTCGGCCCTCGGGTGGTGTGGATCGCCTTCGTGTTCTGGCTGCTCGGCGGGATCGTGTTCCCGGTCCTGTTGAACCTGATCGCCGGTGGCGTGCCGTACGCCACCTACGTGCACTTCCTGCTGTCGGTCGTGGTGTGCGGCGCGATGGCGGTGGCGTATCCGTATTTCGGGCTCACCTGGTACGTGGTGCGGTGCCTGTATCCGGTGTTCCTGGAACACGGACGCTCCGACGCCGCCGATATCGACCACCTGCACCGGCTCGCCGGGCGCACCGGCTTCTATCTGACCGTGGCGGCCGCGGTGCCGCTGGTCGGCGTCACCGGGGTCACCTTCCTGCCCGGGGTGGACATCGAGTCCATCATCTGGGCGGTGCGGATCCTGTGCGTCGGCGGCATCATCGGTTTCGTGCTCGCGTATCTGCTGTACGGCGTCATCGAGAAGGACCTCGAGGCGCTCGAACGGGTGGCGACGACATCGAGTGTCGTCCTGACGACCCCGCACATACCGAAACCCTTGCGTTCCAGCTCTGATCGGCGGTGATCGAACGACTCCGGGCCTCGCTATTCCTCAGAATCCAGTCCCGCGCGGGCACATGCGGTGGGAAGATGCGGACGTGGAGCAAACCGCCTCCGTTACAGTCGAGGTGCGCTCGTCCTCGACGCTGAAGCCGCGTGATGCCTTCGAGCAGTGGGAAGCACTGATGGCGGATGCCATCGTGCCCTCAGCGATCTCACCGCTACACGACGGGTGCTGGAACGGCAAGATCACCAGCACCCAGTTCGATCGAGTGTCGGTGGCGCTCATGCGAGCCAGCGCCCAGCAGGTGAACCGGACGCCGCGGATGGTCGCGCGGTCGCAAGGGGAGTTCCTGCTCGCCAATATCGTGCTGGAAGGGACGAACTGGACAGAGCAGCAGGGTCGGACGGCGGAATCGGTGGCCGGCTCCATCGCCTTCTACGACAGCGCGCAGCCCCTGCTCAGCCGCACCACCGACAATGCGATGTCGACATTGCTGCGCGCGCCCCTGCAGCCGGTCCTCGACTACGCCGGGCTGGCGCGCGACGAATTGCCTTTCGCCGTGCCGATTCCCGCAGACGGCGCCATGGGCGTGGTGACCCGCTTCTTCCGCGACATGGCCGAGCTGACCAATGAGGAAGCCGAGCGGGCGAACGTCGCGTTCGACGGGCAAACCACCGGCATGCTGGCCTCGGCGCTCTTGCTCGCGGTCGGGAAAGCCTCACCGGCGCCGGCGGATTCGCTCTACACCCGCCAGCAGATGATGGCCTACCTACGAAAACGGTTCACCGATCCCGACCTCACCGTCGACGAGATCGCCAAGGCCTGCCTGGTGTCCCGGCGCACCCTGTTCCGCATGTGCGAAGGGCTGGGCGGCCCGGGCGCGCTGATCCGCCGCATGCGCATCGAACACGCCCGGCGACAGCTGCGGTCGGAGCCGACCCGATCCCTCAACTCCATCGCAGCCGCCTCGGGCTTCGCCTCCGACCGGCACTTCTACCGCGCGTTCCAGCTCGAAACCGGTATGACGCCTGGCGAATTCCGCTCCCAGTACGCCATCGACGCCTCCGGCGCCCGGCGCGAGAGCCGTCCGGCCGCGGACTAGGACAACAACTGCCCGTGTGCCAGCGCCTCGATCGGCGGGCTGGTGTACCGCGGTGCGCGGTAGTGGAAGTCGAAGTTCGCGCGCACGTATCGGCGGTAATCCTCCAGCGTGTGCAGGGTGTCGGCGCGGGCCTGCCCGGTGACGCCGAGTACGTCGAGTTCCTCGGTCAGGGCTTCCTCCATCCGGCCGATCCGCAGAATGCAATCGGTCAGCATCTCGTTGACCACACGCAGGGCGTGAGTCCTGGTGCAGCCGAGGTGATGTTCGGCCAGCAGCACCGCGTTGTAGGCGTAACCGACCGCCTCGTCCGCGGGCAGGGAATGCACGTCGTTGATCAATCCCATGTGCTCGGTGACCGCCGCGCGCAGGGTCTTCATGGCGGGCAGTTGCCGGACCGTGTCGGGTAGATCGATCCCGTAGGTGATCTCGCTCAGATCCAGCAGCATGTAGATGGCCACCGAGATCTGCCGATGGGTGCGGTATTCGTCGAGTCCGGGCAGGTCGCGGGTGATGGTGCGGACACTCTCGGTGTAGTAGCTCCACCACCACTCCACGATCTCGGCGCGCACCGCCCGTCGCCACTGCGGTGAGCGGCCGCGGCACAGTCGGCGCCACAGGTCCTGGAAGCCGGTCGCCAGCACGCCGGACGGTGTGCCGTCGAGGTGAAAGCCCGACTCCAGACGTTGAATGGTGGCCAAACATCTTCGGGGGTCGGGCATTTCGATATCGAACTGGTCGTCCACGATAAACGCCCACGCCGTGAATTCGGCGAGCAGTGCGAGTGATTCGACGTCGGCGTCGGGGCACCACATCGAATACATCTCCACCGGACGGGAACCCGCCACTCTGCGTCGGGACAACTCCTCGGGAACGAGATCCAGGTTGACCAGCCATTCCCACATCTTGGATTCGGCGGCTCTGGCTCGGGGATTGGTTCCTTCCGGCCGATACGGCATGTAGAAGTCGGGAAGGATGATTCGCTCGGAAACCATGGGGCACAGCTCCTTCGACGAGCGCGAATCCGCCTGGCCTCATCCGCCGACCCTGGACTGCGAGCCGGCTCCCCGCCATCCGATCACGCCCGATTCGTCCAGTATCGCCCACTTTCCCCTGGGACACGCCCTGATTGGGGGGAATGGAAGAATCGGCACACCGGAAGGTTCGCGCGTGGGAGAGGCGGCGATGGAGGAGTTCGATACCGAGGTGGCGGGGGAGGGGCTTCCCAATGCGCCCACGTTCGGGTCGGTATTGCGGCGGCTACGCGATGCGCGCGGCGTGTCGCGGGAGCGGCTGGCATTCAATTCGGGGGTCAGCGCGAGCTACGTGAATCACCTGGAGAAGGGTGAACGCGAGCGGCCCACCCGTGAAGTGGTGACGGCGTTGATGCGCTATCTGGATCGCCTGGCGGCACTGGCCCCGGAGGAATTCCGGCAATTGTCGGACCTGGCCGGACTCGGTCCGGTGGAGCAGCCCTCGACCGATGACCTGCGGGCCGATCTCGGGCGCGGCATTCCGCAGGCCCTGGCCCTGTACGAGCCGCACCTGGCCGCCTATGTCGACACCCGCCTGAACATCCTGATGTGGAACGACAGCTTCGCCTCGGGCTTCCCGGGACTGACCGAGGACGGCAATCTGCTGCGCTGGATGCTCGGGGATCCCCGCGCGCGGCACACGCTGGTCGAATGGGAGCGGGAGCTACGGATCTCGATCCAATGGCTGCACGGCTACATCGCCCAGCACGGCGACACCAGCTGGTTCGACGACCTGCTACAGGACCTGGGCCGGTTCCCGCTGTTCCTGGAGATCTGGTCGGACACCGGAGCCCGCCACGAGCGCGCCCGTCCGGTCATCCGGTTGCGCAACGGCGATGGTGCGGCGGTGCGGATCGTCGGGCAGCTGTTCAATGTGAACAGCACGGCCTATCCCGGGCGCATGCAGATCTTCATCGGGCTGCGCGGCCCGGACGAGGGTCAGGCGTAGGGGTCGGTGATGTCGCGCAGTTGCGTGAGGGCCTCGCGCAGTGCGCGCATGCGGCGTTCGCCCAGGTGCGCGGCCCATTCGGCTTCGACGGCGTCGGCGATGTCGTTGGAGTATTCGGCCAGCGCCCGGCCGCGGGCGGTGAGCCGGACCAGGCGGGCGCGGCCGTCGCGCGGATCCGGCGTGCGTTCGACGTACCCGGCGCGTTCGAGCTGATCGACCAGGAAGCCGGCCGTCTGCTTGGTCACCTGCGCCTGCTGGGCCAGTTCGGTGATGCGCGACCCCTCGGTCGCGATCCGGGCCGCGAGTCTGCCCTGCGCCACGCTGATATCCGCGTACCCGGCCTCGGCGAGCGCACTGAAGATGCGGTCCTCCATGGCCCGGTACGCGATGAACATGAGCAGCCCGGCATTCAGCTCCTCGCCGGACATTCCCACTCCTTGACTTGGTAAGAGACGCTGACCATACTAGTCAGTGTATCTGACTAATCATAGGCATGGGGAACACCATGGACCGTGAGAACAGTTGGCGGCACATCGAACAGCAGCGCCGGGCCATCGCCGCCCTGCTCGCGGATCTGACGCCGTCCGAATGGGAGACGCCGTCGCTGTGCACGGGCTGGCGGGTCCGCGAGGTCGCGGCGCACATCGCGGCGACGCCGAATCCGCCCTCGCCGGGCGTGCTGCTGCGCACCGCGCTCCGCGTCCGCGGCGACTACAACCGGATGATCGACGACCTGACCACCCGGCACGCGCGACGGCCGACCTCGGAACTGGTACGCGAACTCCGCGACCAGGCCGCCTCGCGGCGGCTGCCCAAACTCACGAACTATCGAAACATCCTGTTCGACACCATCGTTCACGGCCAGGACATCGCGATACCGCTCGGCCGGGACCTCGACGTGGATCCCGAGGCGGCTGCCGCCGGAGCCGACACGGCCGCCGCGTGCGGGTGGCCCGTCTGGGATCGCCACCGCCTGGACGGAATTCGGCTCGTCGCCACCGACGTCGACTGGACCCACGGCGCCGGGAGTGAGATCGAGGGCCCGATCCTCGCGCTGCTGCTCCTGGTCACCGGCCGCACCGCGGCCCTGGATCAGGTTGCGGGAGAGGGTATTCCGCGCCTGTCCCGCCAACTGGCCTGAAATCGCGATCCGTCGTACCGGCCCGTGGCGGAGGGGATCGCGGGCCGGTACGACACTGTCGTCACCGAACGGAACGCCGTCACCGGTGTGCCGGTGCCGTCACCGGCCGAGAATCCGCCGAATCCAGCCGCCGCCGGCGGCCTGCTCGTGTCCCGCGCACCATTGATCGGCCGGAACCCCGGCACGCACCTGGGCGATATGCGCCCCGCATCCGGCCCAGGTGGTCTTGCCGCAGGTGCGGCACCGCGTCGCTCGACACATTCGAGAGTCCTCCGAGTTCTCAGGCGGGCGCTTCGCCGGATTCGATGGCGTCGGCGAATTCGCAGAACGCGTCATAGGCGCGAGCGCCGTGGATGGTGGCCGGGCCGCCGTGCATCAGGAACGTCACGCCGATCGCCTCGGCGGCCTCCTGCTTGGTCGCCCCGGCCCGCGCGGCCGCCTGACCGTGCGAGGCGACGCACCCGTCGCAGCCCTCGACGACGCCGATGGCGAGTGCGATGAGCTCCTTGGTCTTGCGATCCAGCGCGCCCGGCGCGAACGCGGCCTTGCTGAGCTCGCCGAAACCCTTGTACACGTCGGGAATCGCGCGCCGCAGCTCCCGATGCAACGGCGCCAGCTCGCTGAGCACGGCCTTCCCGTGCGGCGACGACTGCGTGGTCTCGTGCGGTGCGGACATGCCTACTCCTTCGACTGCTTCACGGATACCCCACCGGGTATATAAATCACCGTAGCATACCCCAGGGGGTATCCCGGAGGGCGTGGTCGCGGCCGGGCCCGGCAACACGAACCGGGCCGCGAACCCGATACCATCCACCCGAACCCATCCGATCGGCCCGAGGAGCAACCATGTGTCAACCGACCCCCTGCCAGACCTGCGGCAAGATCACCTGGGCAGGGTGTGGCGACCACATCGACCAGGTCAAGGCGGCTGTTCCGGCCGAGCAGTGGTGCGACGGCGAACACATCGCCAACTAGCCGGACGAGGGACTCTCACGAATCCGGTCGCCCCGCGGCCGGCGCACAGGAAGGGTAGGAACCATGCGGATCTACATCACCAGTGTTTTCGTGGACGACCAGCAGAAGGCGCTCGACTTCTACAGCGGGGTGCTCGGCTTCGAGAAGAAGCACGACATTCCGCTGGGCGCGGCCCGATGGCTGACCGTGGTGTCGCCGGAGGATCCGCAGGGGGCGGAATTGTTGCTCGAGCCCGACGGGCATCCGGCGGTGAAGCCGTACAAGGACGCGCTCGTCGGTGACGGGATTCCCGCGGCCTCCTTCCAGGTCGCGGATGTGCGGGCCGAATTCGAGCGATTGAGCGGGCTCGGGGTGAAGTTCACTCAGCAGCCGGTGGCGGCGGGTCCGGTGACCACCGCGGTGTTCGACGACACCTGCGGCAATCTGATCCAGATCGTCACTCCGGCCTGATACGGACCTCGGCCGGTCCGAACAGGACGGCTTCCATGAGGCGAATCACCCACTGGCGCGGATAGATTCGCTCGTCGTCGCCGAAGACGCGGGCGTAGTCCACCACCAGGCCGAGGGCGGCGTGCACCAGGACGGCCGCCTCGGCGGGGGTGAGACCGGGGCGGACCCGGGTGAGCAGGGCCGCCCACTCGGTGACCACCATGCGTTGCACCACCCGCAGGGTCGCGCGCTCGTCGTCGGGGACGTGGCCGAATTCGGCGAAGTACACGAAGATCAGTTCGCGTTCGTCGAACGCCCCGGCCACGTACATGTCGATGAGCTTGGCCAAAGTCTCGGCGGGGCCGGAGGATTCGGCCAGGGTGGGGGCGATGACAGCCGACATGCGGTCGGCGGCGCGGCGGAAAGCGGCCTCGAGCAGATCGCTCTTGCCGCGGTAGTAGCGGTAGACCGCCGAGGTGGACGGCAGGCCCGCCGCGATCGCGATGTCCTCGACGCTGACATTCGGGTAGCCGCGCTCGTAGAACAGCCGCACCGCACACTGCAACAGCAGCTCGTGTTTGAGCGAGAGCGGCGTCTCCACCGCGCGCGGGGCGGGCGGCGGCTGGGCGGGCTCGGGCAGGTCGGCGGCGATGATCGCCCAGCAGGCCGTATTCAGCAGGACGGCAAGGGTTTTGGAGGCGAGCACGACGCGGTGGTCGCCGAGGCAGCTCACCGTGCTGAAGACCCCGATGGCCCGCACCCGCAGTTCGCGGGCGGACAGACCGGGCCGGACCGCGTCGATGAGGGCGCTGAGGTCGGTCAGCGCGGTGCTGAAATGCTGGTCCACGGTGCGCTTGTCGGGGTCGTCGAGGTAGCGGTGCTCCCACCGGGCCAGCCCGACCGTCGTCCGGTTCACGATGGTCTCCGCGATGATCCCGTCGATCCCGTACCCGAGCCGCCGCCGCGCGGGCCAGCCCGCCGCCACCTCGGGCAGGCTCACCGCCGCCACCGTCACCTCGCCCAGTCGCAGCAGCTCACCCGCGAACAGCGCGTACTTGCTCGGATAATGCCGGTACAGCGCGGTGGAGGTGATGCCGAGGCGGGCGGCGATGTCGTCCATGCTCACCCGGTGGTAGCCCTGCGCCGCGAATTCCGCGGCCGACACCGCCGCGATCTGGGCGCGCCGGTTCTTCGGCCGTCGCCGAACCGCCCGCGCACCCGGTTCGGGGGCGGGCGTCCTGGCCCGGTTCACGACTGCGGCTGTTGCGCCAGCGGCGAATTCACCTTGTTCACCAGCCACCGGTCGCCGGACCGCTGCAGCCGCATCACCATCGACAGCTGGCCGGGGGCGGGCTTGCCCTGGGTGCCGAGGCTGGTGATGGTCTGGCCGATCACCACGATGGCTTCGGCGGAGTCGCGGTCGACATTGCGGACCGCGCACTGCACGTCGGTGGCCTTGGACACGACCTGGCCCTGGGTGAGCACGTCGCGCAGATCCTTGCTGGTGGCGTCGAATTGCTTGCGCCAGTCGCCGGTCGCGCCGTCGAGGACGCCGGTGAAGTAGGCGTCGAGGTTCTTGGCGTCATAGGTCGCCAGGACCGGCGCGTAGGCGCAGGCCGCGGTCCGAGCCCGCTCTTGGGCGGCGAGCAGGTCCTGGTGTTCGGCGTCGTGCTGGTAGAGCACGATGCTGGACCCGATCGACGCCGCCAGCGCGAGCACCACCGCGGCGCAGGCGGCGATGCGGCCGCGTGGGCCCAGGGTGGGCAGCGACGTCGTGCGCAGGCGCGACTTCCACGTGTGCCCAGCTGATTTCGGTGCGGCGGAGTCCGCCACAGCCTCCGCTGCGTCCGGCTCCGCGGTGCCGACGGCCGCGGCGTCGGTCTTCTCGATGTCCACGGCCGCGGTCGTGGTCTTCTCGATCTCGACGGGCACAGCCGGGGTCGCCTCGATGGCGGGGGTCTCGTCCGGGTGCTGGTCGATGGTGTTGTCGCTCATGGGAAGTCTCCTAACGGGGGACAGGCTGGGACATTTCGTTGCCGGTGGCCCCCGGCGGTGTGGTGGCCCCGTTGTCGGGCACGTCGGGTCGTGGCGCGTTGGCCGACCCGCGGACCTGCAGGGCCGGATCGCTGGTGACGCAGTAGTTGTAGAGCCGCACCCGGTTGTCGGCCTGGATATTGGTCGGCACCACCGGGATGGTCTGGTAGTCGCAGCTGGGCCGCGGCCACGGATCGACCAGCGTGTTGTACGCGCCGTCGTGCGCGGGCACGCCGAGCGCCTGGGAGCCGGCGCGCAGGGCCGGGAACAGCGCGGCGATGGCGGGTGCGCGCAGCTTGGCCGCGCGGGTGACGGCGACGAAGTTGGTCACCAGATTCGTGATGGGGTCCTGGGTTTCGGAGATGAACCCGTTGAGGGTGGCGAGCTGGCCGGGTCCCTGCTGGAGCAGTTTGCGCAATTCCTGGTCGGCGGAGGCGAACTGGTCGAACAGCACGCTGCCCGCCTTGGTCAGGGTGCCCAGGTCGGGCTGCGCGTGCTGGGTGGTTCCGGCGATGACCTCGAGATTCTCGATCAGCTGCCGGGTCTGCGGCAGCAGGTCGGTGAGGCCCGCCATGGCCCGGCTCAGCCCGGAGATCATGTTGCGCAGGCGATCCGGTCCGCCGGCGAGCGCCTTGTCCAGCTCGTCGACGATCACGGTGAGCCGATCCGGGTTCATGCCGCCGACGAGATCGCCGAGGTTGGCGAACACCGACTGGATCTGCACCGGCACGCTGGTGCGCGCCCGCTCCACGAGTGACCCGTCGTGCAGGTAGGGCCCGGTGTCGGAGTCGGGCCGGAAGTCCAGATACTGTTCGCCGGCCGCCGAGAGCCGCCCCACCGCCACGGTCCCGCCGAGCGGAATCCGCGCGCTGTCGTCGATCTCGGCGACCGCGGCCACCCCGTCTCCGGCGACGTGCACCTCGGTGACCTTGCCGACGCGGCTGCCCCGGAACGTCACGTCGTTGCCGGGCAGCAGCCCGCCCGAGGACACCAGTTCCACGGTCACGGCGTAGGTGTGCGGAATCGGGTTGAACCGCAGCACATAGCCGCCGATATAGCCCGACCCGAGGATCAGCACCACGATCAGCCCGAGATTGGCGATGGCGATCCGGCGCTGTACCACCCATCGCCACAGTGGCGGATTCATCGATCCCCTCCCTGCTCCGGTTGCCCCGGCTGGGTTTCGGGCTGCCCCGGCTGTACGCCGGGTGGCCGCGGCGGGCTGGTGAGGCGTCCGAACACCTTTTCCAGCACCTGCGTCAGGCTGCCGATGAACTGCCCGGCGTCACCGAGTTCCGGCCACCGGCTGCCGTGCGGATCGGTCAGCGCGCCGACGCTCAGGTACGACACCGTCGCCGCCACCGCCAGCGCCGGACCGCGCAGACTGGCCATCAGCGACGGATAGATGCCGTGCAGACCGTCCAGCGCACCGGTCAGCTGATCGCTCTGCGCGAATCCCGACATCAGGGCCTGAATGCTGTTGAACAGCCCCACGAAATCGCCGCCGGTAGTGGTGGCGAAGTCGCCGAGCGCGTCGGTGGTGGTGGCCACCTTGGCCAGCAGGTCCACGATCTGCTGATTGTTCTCGGTCAGCAGCCCGATCAGCGCCGGGAAGGTGTCCGCGGCCGCGCCGAGTTGCTCCTTGCGCCGGGCCAACTCACCCGAGAGCGAGTTCATCCCGCCGAGAACCGAGTCGATGTCGCCGGTGCGAGCGTTGAGCGCGCCGATGGCGGCGGTCATCTCGGTGATCAGATGCGACAGTTCGGGTGCGCGTCCGCCGAACATGGAGTTCATCTCGCCGGTGATCTTGGCGGCCTGATTGATGCCGCCGCCGTTGAGCAGCAGCGAGATCGACATCATGAGCTGCTCCACCGAGGCGCCCGCGGCGGTGTGGTCGGTGCCGATGGTGTCGCCGTCGCGCAGCGGATCGCCGGCGTCGGTGGCCGACGGCAGGGTCATGGCCACGAACATGTCGCCGAGCGGGGTGGCCTGGCGCAGTTCGACCGTCGTACCGCGCGGCAGCCGGATGTCCTCGCGGATCAGCATGCGCACATCGGCCAGGAAGTTGGTGGTCTCTATCTTGGTGACCACCCCGATATCGGTGCCGCCGATCTTGACGTGCGCGTGGTCGGGCAGGTTCAGCGCGTCGGCGAAGGACGCGTGCACGGTGTAGCCGGGTGCGCCCAAACCGGGTTTGGGCATCGGGAGGCTGTCCACGGTGACCGCGCACCCGGTGGCGGTGAGCAGCGTGGCGGCGGTCAGGACACCGCCGAGAGCCGTTGTGCGTAGTGTCATTTCAGGTTCGTGATCCCCAGTAGTGCGGCGGTGATGCCGAAGTCGGGTCCGAAGTCTGCGACCTTGCCGGTGCGGCAGCCGTCCAGCCGCATCTGGATGCGCTCGCAGAAGGTGGACAGGATCTCCCCGTCGAGCACCGACTTGTCCAGCAGGCCGTGCAGTCGCAGCGCCTGGTGTTCGGTGCTGGTGGCATTGGCCAGGTTCTGGAACATGAGCGGCCCGACGTCCACGATCTCGGTGAGGCCGCGGGCATTGGCGCGCATCTGATCGGTGATGGCCACGAAGCGGGTCAGCGCCCCGGCCAGCTGATCCTTGTTCTGCCCCACCAGGGTCGCGGTATTGGTGACGAAGTCGTCGAGCTGGCGCAGCACCGCGTCGATGCCGGGGGCCTGCTCGCCCATCAGGTTCACCAGTTCGGTGAGCCGGCCGCTGAAGTCGCGCACCGTCTGATCGTTGGTGGCGATCACCTGGGTGATGTCATTGAGTTTGACGATGGTGTTGGAGATCTGGTCCTTGTTGGCGAAGGTCACCTCGAACGCGCCCGAGAGCTGGTCCAGGGTCTGGCGCAGCTTGTCGCCATTGCCGTTGAGCAGCGGGAACAGCACCCGGCTGGCCATCGGCCCGGTGGTGTTGTCGCCCTTGAGCGCATCGCCGAGCTGGGAGAAGGTGGCCAGGATCCGATCCAGCTCGACCGGAACCCGGGTGCGCTGCAATGGAATATAGGCCCCGTCGGCGAGGGTCGGGCCGTCGCCGGTATAGGCCGGAGCCAACTCCACGTGACGATTCGTGATCAACTGTGGATTCACCAGCGCCGCAATGGCATCCGCGGGAATCTTGACGTCCTTGTCCAGCGACATGGTGACCTGGACGTAACTGCCCTTGGGCGTGACGGTTTCGACGGTCCCGATCGGAACCCCCAGCACCGCCACCTCATTGCCCGCGTACAGGCCCGCGACGCTCTCGAAATCCGCGGTGACCTTCATGCGCGCGCCCAGATACTCCTCGGGCAGCGAGCCGATCGAATCGGGCAGCAGTCCGCACGCCGAGGTGAGCAGCAGCGCGCCGCACACCGCGGCCAGCCGGAATCGTCTGCGTATTTGCATCACTTGCACCCCTGCACGGCCTGCGCGAAGCACAGCCAGTTGTCCGGGAACAGCCACGGCGCGTACACGTTTCCGTACGGCCCGTCGCCGAGCACATTGTTGAACTGCCGCAAGGTCACCGGCATGATCTGGTACAGCCGAGCCAGGTTGTCCTTGTTCTTGTCCAGGCCCTCGGACATGGTGTTCAGGTCGGTGATGAGCGGACCGAGCTGGTTGTTGTTCTCGAGTCCCATCTGCTGCAACAGCTTCGACAACGAGGCGACATTGTCGAGCAGCTGCTTGAGCAGCGCCTGCCGCTTCTGGACCGCGCTGCCGATGGCCTCGCCGCGGGTCAGCAGCATGAGCACGCTGTTCTGGTTGTCCGAGGCCAGCTGCGAAACGGTGTCCATGCCCTTGAGCAGGGTGTCCACCTCGTCGCGACGGTCATTGATCACCTTGGCGAGCGCACCGACGCTGTCCAGGGCCTTGACGGTCAGTTCGGGGGAGTTGCCCATCTGCTGGTCCACCAGGTCCAGCGCATTGCGCAGCTTCTGCGGATCCAGCTTCTCGACGCGGTCGAAGGCGTTCTTGTACTGCGGATCCTGCACGACCTTGCCCAGGTTGTAGGGCACCGCGGTGTGGTCGAGCTTGATCCGGTCCCCGGACAGGGTCCGCCCGCTGCCGGGGGTGAGCTCCACGTGCAGCCGGCCCAGGATGGTGGACATCTTGATGGCGGCGCGGGCATCGTCACCGAGCTTGATCTCGCGCCGCACCTTCATGTCCACCAGCACCTTGCCGTTGTCCAGGTTCACGGTGCTGACCTGACCGACCTCGATGCCGGAGACATCCACGGTCGCGCCCGGCCGCAATCCGGCGGCCTGGGCGAATTCGGCGTGAATGGTCTTGTCGCCCACGTGCGTCTGCTCGATCAGGGTGGACCCGGCGAGCAGGGCCACCACGAATCCGGACGCGAACAAGCCCAGCCGCAGCGGCCGATTGGCCAGGAAACCGGGATAGCGAAGCCGCCTCATCGGCACACCTCCGAATGGGATTGGCCGCCGATCTGGTTGAACAGGCCAGGCGGCAGCAGCACGCCCCACAGGGAGACGTCCAGGCTGCACAGGTAGGCGTTGCCGTAGGCGCCGTAGCTGCTGAACCGGCCGACGCCATTGAGGACGTCGGGCAGTTCGACGGCCGCCTTGTCGAGTGACGCGCCATTGAGCAGGAGCAACGCGACACCGGCACTGGCGTCGGTCTGCGCGCGGGCCGCGCCCGGCTTCACCTGGGCGAGGATGCCCACCAATGAATCCGTCGCCGTCGCCACGCGTTCCACGGACGATTTCAGCGTGCCGCCCTGCGCGTACAGCGCGTCGGTGAGCGCTCGCGCCTGGGTGATCAGAGTTTCGAGCTCATTGCTGCGATGGGCCAGGCCGGCGACGACGCTGCTGAGATTGCCGACCACCTGGCCCAGGATCTCGTCGCGCTGCCCGAAGGTTCCGGCCAGCTGCGCGGCCTGCGTCACCAGCGCGCTCAACGAGACCCCATTTCCTTGCAACGCCTGGATCAGGGTCTCCGACAGCGAGTTCACCTGATCGGGTTGCAGCACGCTGAACAGCGGCTCGAACCCCGACAGCAGGGACGAGACGTCGAAGGACGGCTCGGTCCGCTCGATCGGGATCTGACCGCCCGCCGACAGCGGCGCGCCCGCGTTCTTGCCGGGCAGCAGCGCGATATAGCGCTGGCCGATCAGGTTCTGGTAGCGCACCAGGGCTTTCGTCGAGGTCGTCGGATGCTGCTTGGCCTCGATCCGGAAGTCCACCCGGGCGCGGTAACCGTCGGTGAAGTCGATCTTGTCGACCCGGCCGACCCGCACGCCCGCCATCCGGATGTCGTCGCCGACCCGCAGGCCCAGGACATCGGAGAACACGGCGGAGTAGGAGTGGGTGGAGCCGGGCACCGTGCGTTGCAGGGTGGACCACATCGTGTAGGTGAGCAGGACCGCGACCGCGGCGAACAGACCGAAGCCCGCCAAGGCTTTTCCGGACTTCACGACGCGCCTCCCGCCTCGGCCGGCACCAGGGCGCCGCCCGCGAGCAGGGGAGTCAGCAACAGCAGCTGGGCCGCGTCCGGTCGGTGGCCGACGATCGCGGCGACCGCGTCGCTGCCCCGCAATCCGGCGGGCTGAACGGCCTCGGGTGCGGGCTGGGTCGCGCTCGCCGGTGCCGTGAGCCCGGGAATCGCGGGCAGGCCCGGAATCGACGGAAGACCCGGAATGGCAGGCAGACTCGGCAGGCCCGGAATCGTCGGCGTGGTGGTCGGTGTCGGCGCAGGACCGGCGGCATTGAGCCAGGTGGGCAGCTGCTGCTGCGGGAACTGTTGCGCCGGAGCGGTATCCGGCACCGTCGACCCGCCGCAGCGCGGTCCCGCGAGCTCCCCGTAGTGCGGGCAGTCCGCCGCCGTGTACTGCTGGAACGGCGTGAACGTCACGTCCATCCGCCACACCATCTGCTTCTTGGGCCCGAAGGTGAACACGCCCTGCAACCGCTGCAGCGCGGTATTGAGATTGGCGATGGCGAACGGGATGGCCTGCGGGTCCTGGGCGAGGCTGCCGAAGAGCTGGTTCAGGCCCGACACCAGGAACTTGCCGGAATCGGGATTGCGGGCGAACAGCCCGTTCACCGTGTCCACCGCGCTGCCGCCATTGGTCAGCAGGCTGACGAGCGCGGTCCGCTGCTCGGTGAGGGTGCGCGCGGTGGTCACCGACTTGGCCAGGGTCCCCACCAGATCCGGGGCGGACTCGCTCAACGCGGTCGCGGCCCGGCCCAGATTGCCGAGCAGATCGCCGACGCCCTCGATGCCGCGCACCTCGGTGACCCAGCGGTCGAGCCGCTCCACCGTGGACCCGGGCACGCGCGCCGACGGATCCAATGCCGCCGCCAGCGTAGAGAGCACCCGGCCCAGCTTCTCGGGCTGAATATTGTTCAGCACGGTGCGCAGCACATTGAGGGTGCTCTGCAACTGGACCGTCGCGGTGCTGGTGTCCTCCGGAATGGTCGCGCCCGCGCGCAGCGTCTCCTGGGTGGGCGCGGTGTCGACCAGTTCGACCGCGGTCACCCCGAAGATATTGTTCGGGATCACCCGCGCGGCGACGTTCGCCGGAATCGTGTTCGCCACCACCGGCTTCAGTGCGATCGCGGCCTGCTGCCGCTCGCCCCTGGCCACCACGGTCACGTCCTCGACGCGGCCGACGATCATGCCGCGGAACTTCACGTCGGCGTGGGCGGGCAGCCCGTCGCCGGTGCTGGTGAGCGCCGCGGTGACCGCCACCTTGTCCTCGAAGCGGCCGGTGTAGCGCAGCGCCAGCAGATACAGCAGCAGCGCCACCGTGGTGAGCAGTGCGAGTCCGGCCAGCGTGAGGTGGCGGGCTGTGGGGCCCCGCCCGCTGGGATCGAGAATCATCGATACACCTATCCCGAGATGCGGAAGCCGGGGTCGATGCCCCAGATCGCAAGGGTCAGAAAGAGATTGACGAAGACCATGACGACGATGACCATCTTGATGGCGCGCCCGGCCGCCACCCCGACGCCCTCGGGCCCGCCGGTGGCGACGAAGCCGTAGTAGCACTGGATGAACGTCGAGATCATCACGAACACCATGACCTTGAGCAGCGACCAGAAGACGTCCGGTCCCAGCAGGAACTGGAAGAAGTAGTGGTCGTAGGTGCCGGCGGTGGTGCCGCCCAGGATCAGCACCGACAGCTTGGTCGCCAGGTACGCCACCGCCAGGCCCACGCTGTAGAGCGGGATGATGGTCAGGGTGGAGGCGATCATGCGGGTGCTGATCAGGTACGGAAGCGGGCGGATGGCAATGGATTCCAGCGCGTCGATCTCCTCGGAGATGCGCATGGCGCCCAGTTGCGCGGTGAACCGGCACCCGGCCTGGATCGCGAACGCCAGGGTCGCGATGATCGGGGCCAGCTCGCGGGTGGTCGCGAAACCCGAGATCGCGCCGGTGAGCGGGCTCATGGTGAGCAGGTTCAACGCGGTGAACGACTCCATGCCGACGGTGATGCCGCCGAACCCGCACAACGCCACCACCACGCCGATGGTGCCGCCGCCCACCACCAGGGAGCCGTTGCCCCAGCCGACGTCGGCGGTCAGGCGCAGCACCTCCTGGCGATAGTGCTTGAGCACGAACGGAATCGCGACCAGGGCCTGGAAGAAGGTGATGACCTGATGACCCAGGCGCTGATTGGCCTGCACCGGCGCCGACACCACGTTCGCGGCCAGGCGAACGGGTTTGAGCGCCGGGGGAGTGTAGGGACTGCCCATCTCACACCACCTTCGTCGGCAGCAGCGTGTTGTAGAGCTGGGTGAGCGCGATATTGGTGGCGAACAGCATGAGCGCCGAGCTCACCACCGCCGAGTTCACCGCATTGGCCACTCCGCCCGGGCCGCCGTGCGCGTGCAGGCCGATATCGCAGGCGATCACCGCGGTCAGTAGCCCGAAGATGGCGGCCTTGAGCACCGCGATCACCAGGTCGTTGGCCACCGCGAAGGACGCGAACGAGCCGATGAACGAGCCGGGCGTGCCCGACTGGGCGTAGACGTTGAACATGTAGGCCGTCGCGAAGCCCACGAACACGATGAACCCGCACAGCAGCATGCTCACCAGCACCGCCGCCGCCAGCCGCGGCGCGACCAGTCGCCGCACCGGATCCACGCCCATCACCATCATGGCGTCGATCTCCTCGCGGATCGTGCGCGAGCCCAGGTCGGCGGTGATGGCCGAACCGACGGCGCCCGCGATCATGAGCGACGTGACCAGCGGCGCGCCCTGGCGGATGATGCCGAGGCCGGCCACCGCGCCGATGAAGGTGGTCGCGCCGACCTGATTCACCAACGCGCCCACCTGGATCGACACCACCACCGCGATCGGGATGGCCACCAGCACCGTCGGCGCGGCCGACACGCTCGTCATGAAGGCGCACTGCTTGATGAACTCGCGGTAGGGGAACCGCCGCGACAGGATCGACACCACCAGCTGGCGCAGGGCGTCGCGGCCCAGATCGACTTGCCGCCCCAGGGTTTCCAGGGACCGCTGCGGATGATCACGCCACAATTGCCGGGCACTGCGGCCCATGCGCTCCAGCTCGGAGGGTTCCGGTGCGCCGGAGGACTTGTCGAGTGTCGTCATCAGGCCATGTCCTCGAGGTAGCGCTGCAACAGCACCAGCAGATACCCGGCCACCGAGAGACCGGCGGCCACGGTGCACAACACGGCCACCCACAGGCCCAGGCGCAGAACGGGATTCACTTTCATACGCCCACCGAGAATCTTGATCCCGATTACCAGGATGTCGATGAGCCAGACCAGAACCATCATCTACGTCATGCACACATTCGAGAAGGTGAGCACCGGCCAGCACACGATCGACCCGAGGAACGAGATGATCACGTCGAGGCCGTGCAACTGCTTCAGATGTGCGGTGTGGGTGAGCGTCCACACCACCCCCACCAGCCCGTAGGGAATGGCCAGAATGATCAGCGTCCCGAGGAATTCGGACACCTTCATCTCGTAGCCCAGTATGCGATCCAACCGTTTCAGCATCTTGCGAACGTCCTCTCACGTCCCCGCCTCGCGCCTCTGTGCACGAGCTGCCGCAGCGACGTATGTTACTCACGATTCTCGCGAATGGAAGAGAATCGGGAGATCTTCTTCCGGGATGAGATTGGGAACGTGCAACGTCTCAGGCTGGGAAAATGCGGTAACACGCGAGGGCTTAAGTTACTTGCAATTCCCCTCTTGAATCCGCGACCGGGGTGCGGAATCCTCGGTAACATAGCCCGCGCCCGATCGAAGGAGATCCATGACCATCGCGGCACCGCAGCCGGCCGGCGACGCCACCCTCACCCTCCAACAGACCCGCATCCACATCCCCGGCGTGCACCGCGCCGACACCAAACGCCCGCCGAAACTCGAGGACGCGCTGGACTTCTGGCAGTTCTCCGGCGCGGCCGCCAATGTCGCCATGCAGATGGCGCGACCCGGCGTCGGGCACGGCGTGGCCGACAGCAAGGTGCACTCCGGGGCGCTCATGGTGCATCCGTGGAAACGGTTGCGCACCACCGCGTCCTACCTCGCGGTCGCCATCCTCGGCACGCCCGAGGAGAAGGTCGCCTTCCGGGAGGCGGTCAATGTCGCCCACCGCCAGGTGAAATCCGAACCCGGGGCCGCGGTCCGGTACAACGCCTTCGACCGCGACCTGCAACTGTGGGTCGCGGCCTGCCTCTACATCGGCTTCGAGGACTCGTATCAGCTGCTCAACGGGAAGATGAATCCCGAACAGGCCGAAGCGTTCTACTCCACCTCCGCGCCCCTGGGCACCACCCTCCAGGTCACCGAGGAGATGTGGCCCGGCACCCGCGCCGAATTCGACGAGTACTGGGTGCGGGCGTGCGAGCAGGTGGCGGCCGACGAGAAGATCCGCGCCTTCATCGACGACCTGCTGCACCTGCGCATGATCCACTGGTATCTGCGGGTGATCTTCGGCGGTCTGCTGCGCTTCCTCACCGTCGGCTACCTGCCCCCGTACTTCCGTGAGCAGCTCGGCGTGAGCTGGTCCGCGGCCGACCAGCGCCGCTTCGAGCACCTGTTCGTGTTCGTGGGCTTCGTGAACCGCTTCATTCCCCGGTTCATTCGCAACGCGGGCACCCGGAGCATGATGGCCAACGTGCGCCGTCGGCTGCGGGTGCACAAGGCGTTGATCTGATCGCCGGGCTCAGGCCGATCCCTGGACGCTGTTCCAGCGGTCGGTCACGCCCCGCATGGTGCGGGCCGAATCGGCCAGCAGGCGAGTGAGATCGGCGAGCTCGGAGCCGATGTCACTCAGCGCCGCGGCATCGGCGGGACATCTCTCCTCGACCGGGCGGGCCCGGAGCCGGGCCAGCGCTTGATCCGCGTCGTCCGAGATCCGGTGCAGTTCGAGCCAATACGGCGGCAGCGCCACGGGGTGGCGGACCAGGGTGAGGCCCTGCGCCGTGACCCACGCCGCGTCGGCGCACAGCCGGATGAGATGCAGGACGTCGTCGGGGAAGAGGGTGAGCCGGTGGATCTCGATCATCCGCCCGGCCGACTCCAGGCGATCGACCGCGTAATCGATCAGGCTGCCGACCCGGTAGAGCTCGGTGCGGTCGGGCACCTCGAACTGCCCGGCGACGAGCAGACGTACCAGCTGCTCGGTGAGCTGATGGCTGACCCGCTCGAACGCCGACAGCCGGACCCGCACCGCATGCGGCTCGACCGATTCGAGCCGGACCTCCTCGAGGGTGCGGGCCGCGGCGGCCAGATTGTTCGCGGCCGAGGCGAAATAGAGTTCGACCGCGGGTCCCGGCCGCAGCCGGCGCATCCGATCGGCCCTCACGCGGTGACCGGCTCGGACAGGTCGTACACGGTGCTGCCGCCGACGGTGATCGCGGTGTAGTGGGATTTCACCCAGGCGGTGATCTGCGAGCCGCTCGAATCGGCGTTGCCGCCCATGCCCATTCCGCCTTCGACGAAGTAGCGCACCTGCCCGGCGGATACGTAGGACTGGAACTGCGCCAAGCTGGGGGAGTCGTCGCCACCGGTGAAGCCGCCGATCGCCATGACCGACTTGCCGGAGTTCAGGGCGAGCCCCGCCGCCGAACCCGAGCCGACGGTCGCGGCCGCCCAGCGCGCATCGCTCTGCTCGAGCAGTGCCACCAGCTCGGTATTGCTCGCCGAGGAGAACGTCGGGCCGTACCCGTCGTCCTGTGAGTCGCGTTGCTCGCCCGACGTCTCGCCTTCCTGCTCGGTGGCGTTCATGCCGGTCGGAGCAGCCGGAATCCTTTCGGGTGTGAGGCCACCCGTACCGCCCGGTGGCGTGGGCCGCTCGCCGTCGCCGTCGGGCATGCCACCGGGGCTGAAGCCTTGGCTGGTGGACGGCCCCGAGAGTGGATTGCCGCCACTGTGCGGATGAGCCGCGGTCGCGACCGCCCACGCACTCGCGCCGCCGAGGCCGAACAGCATGCTCGACACGGCCAGAACGGCGGCGTAGCGGCGGGATTCGCGGGTGCCGGCGATCAGGGCCAGTGCCACCAGGATCGAGCCGATCAGCACTGTCCAGCGCAGCCACGGCAGCCACTCCGGGGTGCGGGTCAACAGGACGAAGGACCACGCGCCGGTGCCTGCCGACATCACCGCCAGGGTCGATCGGGCGGCGGGACGGGCCCTGCGCGACCACAACTCGCGCACCGACAGCGCGACCAGCGCACCGATCGCCGGAGCCAGCGCCACGGTGTAGTACGGGTGCACCGTGCCGCCCATGTAGGAGAAGGTCAGGCCGGTGACCAGCAGCCAGCCGCCCCACAGGACGAAGGCTGCCCGGGTCGGGTCGGTGCGCGGTGCCCGGCGGGTGAGCCAGAGTCCGGCGACCAGCCCGAGCAGGGCGGCCGGGAGCAGCCACGAGATCTCGCCGCCCATGGCGCTGTTGAAAAGCCGTGTGAGGCCGGGTGATCCGCTGAACCCGGCGAATCCGCCCATACCTTCGGGCGCGTCGCCACCGCCGGGGCCGCCGGAGCCCATATTGCCGCTGCCGCCGAAGATCCGGCCCAGACCGTTGTAGCCGACCGCCAGCTGCCACAGGCTGTTGTCGGTGGAGCCGCCGATGAACGGCCGGGAATCCGCGGGCCACAGATCCACGAGGGCGATGTACCACCCCGCCGATGCCACGACCGCGACACAGGCCAGGACCAGTGCCCGGATCCGCTGCCGCAGTGGGCTGTTCGCGGCGAGGAGGAAGGCCAGCCCCAGCCCGGGCAAGACCAGGAACGCCTGCATCATCTTGGTGAGGAAGCCGAATCCGACCGCGACACCCGCGAGCATCAGCCAGCCGGTCGGCGCGGACCACACCCGGTCGCCCGTGGCCTGAATGGCGCGCACCGTGCAATAGGCGGCCGCGATGAGCAGCAGCACCAGCAGCGCATCCGGATTGTTGAACCGGAAGATCAAGACGGCCACGGGCGTCAGCGCCGCAATGGCCCCGGCCAGTAGCCCCGCCCCGGGCCCGCTCAGCCGCCGCACGGTCGCCGCCAGCAGTCCGACCGACGCGACACCCATGAGCGCCTGCGGCAGCAGCACCGACCAGTGACCGAATCCAAGGAGCTTCCCGGACAGCCCCATCACCCACAGCGCCGCGGGCGGCTTGTCCACCGTGATGGCGTTCCCGGCGTCGAACGACCCGAACAGCAATGCCTTCCAACTCTGCGACCCCGCCTGGGCGGCCGCTGAGTAGTACTCGTTGGCCCAGCCCGAATTGGTCAGATCCCACAGATAGAGCACCGCGGTCACCACGAGCAGTCCGAGCAGTCCCGGTCGCGCCCAGCGGGGTTCGCCGACCGGCCCGAAAACCAACCGGGCGAACCGTGTTTCACGTCCCCGGGCGTCACCCCCGGCAGGTCGATCCGCCGCGGCCACCTCCGGCCGCCATGCTGTCGATGTCATATCCGTCCCTTCGCTCACCGCGACACCCGTGATCGCGGCGCGGTCGTCGCAGTCGATCCTGTGCGGCGCGGCTCGGGGCGGATGGCGTGCGAATCTGGGAGTCCGCTGGGAGCGCGGTGTGGACCTCGCGTGCCGCAGTGGAGCGGTCCTAATCTTCGGCGGCTATAAGCCGGATGAGCAGGTCGATGGTGTACTCGAACTCACGGTCTCGATCGAACCGGGCCAGGTAGGGCGCGGCGAGGCTGATCTGCGGCAGTCCGGCGGATTCCAGCGTCCGCTGCCGCTCGGCGATATCCCCGGGGTCGGCCGACCCGAATGTCGGACCGGCCGACACCTCGCGCAGCAAGGTTCCGATCAACGTGGCCAGCAGCGTCCGCATCAAGTGCACCGCTTCCTCGGGACCACACCCGGTACGCGCCAGCACCGCGAGGGCGGCTTCGACCGGAGCCAGACCCGCGAACGAGGAAAGCTGCCGTGTCAGAACCAGTGTCGCTGCCTTGGGGTGGGCCAGGGTGATCCGGCGGAATTCGTGGGCCCACGCACGAAGGTCGTCGGCCACGGAATCGGTCGCCACCGGCGGGCGCAACTGCTCGAGCAGGTATTCCGCGACAGCGTCGAGTAGGTCGTCCTTGCCGTCGACGTAGTGATAGAGGCTCTTGGCGTCCACGCCCAGCACGCCGCCGACCGAACGCATGGTCACGGCGTCGACACCACCGGCGTCGATCACCGACAGCGCCGCTTCCCGGATCGCCTCCCGGGAGAGCTGTGCGGTGGTGGTCTTCGGTGGCCGCCCGCGCCGGGGCGCACTCGACGGCGGCTGGCTTGTTGTCGGTCCGGACGAAGCCTTCATGGTTTCCACCCTTGCATTTTTCCACACCGTGGATTTAATCTGGCAATAATCCCACACTGTGGAAAAAGAACACGAGGTGACCTGATGCGAATGCCATGGCGACAAGGCGACGTCCTGGACCTGGCGAGCGTCGGCTCGCGGGTCGACAGCCTGACCGATCTCTCGATGATCGACGGTGGCCCGGGTGCCAGGCTCACGGCGGTTCGGGCACAAGCGGTGGCGTTCCGGAAGGAGTTCATCCGGACCGGAACCCCCGACAGTGTCAGCACCTGCGATCTGGTGACGCTGCCGTATCCGACCCGATTCGGCTTGTTCCGTGCCTCTCGCGCGATCGCGCCGTTCCTGTCGATCACCAATCGGATGGTGGTGATCCGCTGGCGCGACAGTGACGGCACGCCGCGCGTGCTGCTGTTCGAGCCCAGCGATGTCGAACTCGGCCGCTACACACCGTATTTCGACAAGCTGGCCCGACGCACACCCGACGTCGTTTCGAATCGGATGGTCACCGAGCACGGCACCGTGCTCGCGCACCTGTCCCTGCTGGGGATCGACCCGGGCGAGGTCGACTATCTGATGTTCGACCACCTGCACACGCAAGATCTGCGGCGGTGGATCGGCACCACCGAATACCAGCCCGATCTGGGCGAGCGGACCGAACCCGTCTTCCCGCGGGCGAAGGTCATCGTGCAACGAGACGAACTGGCCGCCATGGCCGACCTGCACCCGATGCAGCGGCCCTGGTATCAGCCCGGTGCCTACCGCGACGTCCCGCCCGAAGCGTTCCTGCCCATCGACGGATCGGTGGTGCTCGGACCCGGCGTCGCCGTGGTCAAGACGCCCGGTCATGTCTTCGGTAACCAGACCTTGGTGCTCAACACCTCCACCGGGGTGTGGGCGAGCAGCGAGAACGTGATCGCCGCCGAATGCCTGACACCGGAGCATTCGCGGCTGCCGGGGCTGGCGCGCTGGGCCGGGGAATGGGGCCAGGAGATCGTGCTCAACGCCAACACCATCGAGACCACCGTCGATCAATACAACTCCGTCGTGTTGGAGAAGACACTCGTCGACCGCAGCGAGAAGGATTCCCGCTTCCTGCAGTTCTTCCCGTCGAGCGAACTGACCGCGGCATGGACCAATCCCGGTACCGCGCCGACGTTCACCCACGGCGCGATCACTCACCACTGACCTGGGGCACCGGGGCCCGACCGGTCGCCGACCCCGTCCTTACGAATTCCCATGCTGTGAAAGGAAACCCGCACATGCGTGCACTCATCGGCGGCGCCGCACCGAACTGGCAGCTGCGCGATATCGACGCGCCCAGCCAACCCGGCGCGGTCCGCATTCAGGTCATGGCCGCCGGTCTCAACCGTGCGGACCTGTACGCGCTCGACGGCAGCTACACCGCCAATTCCCAACAGGCCGGTGAGTTCACCGCCGGCATGGAAGTCGCGGGGATCGTGGAGACGTCGAGCCCACAGGCCGCGCACCTGCGCGCCGGGACCCGGGTCATGGGCATCACCGTGGGAGGCTTCGCCGATTACGCCCTGTGCGATCCGAGCCTGCTCGTACCCATTCCCGACGGCCTGAGCTTCGACGAGGCCGCGACGCTGCCGGTCGGGTTGATCACCGAACACGACGCGTTGGTCACCCAGGCGAACTTCACCGCCGGCCACAGCGTGCTGATCGTCGGCGGCACCAGTTCCATCGGGCTGGTCGGCATCCAGCTCGCCAAGGCTCTGGGCGCGAGCACGGTCATCGCCACCACCACCAGCGAGGACAAGCGCGCCGCGCTGATCGCGGCGGGCGCCGACGTCACCGTCAACACCGCGACCGACGACCTGAGCGCGGCCGTCGCCGCGGCCACGAACGGCCGCGGCGCCGACATCACCCTCGACCATGTCGGCGGCGAGTTGTTCGCCCAGCTGCCGTCGGCCACCGCCGTCGGCGGCACGGTCGTCAGTATCGGACGCCTGGCCGGGGCAGCGACCAGCCTCGACCTCGACACCATCGCCTTCCGTCGGCAACGACTGCTCGGCACCACCTTCAGCATCCGCAGCCGCGCCGAACTCGCCGAGGTGGTCGCGGCCCTCACCCCGCACGCGCTGAACGCTGTCGCGGAGGGCCGGATCGCCCCGCGCCTGGATACCGTTTTCACGCCCGAAGAGGCCGATCAGGCGGCGAATCGACTGCGGGAGAACGCCGCGATCGGCAAGATCGTCCTGTCCTTCGCCGCCGCCCACCCCGGCCCGGCGCTGCTCAGCGATGATCCGGGCGCCACGGAAGCGACGAGGGCGGCGTTGGGCGGATGAAAGTCCACCACCTCAACTGCGGCACCATGCGTCCGCGCGCCACCCCGGCAGGACTGATCTGCCACGTCCTGCTGGTGGAGACGCCCTCCGGGCTGGCCCTCATCGATTCGGGCCTGGGCCTGCAGGACATCCGTTTCCCCGCGCAACGGTTCGGTCCGGGTCGGTTCTATGTCCGGCCCGCCTTCGACCCGGCCGAAACGGCGATCTCCCGGATACGCGCTCTCGGTTTCGAACCCGAGGACGTGCGCCACATCGTGCTCACCCACTTCGACGCCGATCACGCCGGTGGACTGTCCGACTTCCCGTGGGCCCAGATCCATCTCACCGGCGCGGAAGCCTTTGCGGCGCAACATCCCCACACCCTGATGGAACGCGAGCGCTACCGTCCGGCCCTGCGTGCGCACCAGCCGAAGCTCGTCGAACACAGCCCGGCCGCCGGCGAAGCCTGGCGCGGATTCACCGCCGCCGAGGAGCTCACCGAGATCGCCCCCGGCATCGTCCTGATCAACCTGCCCGGCCACAGCCGCGGACACGCCGCCGTGGCCGTCGACGCCGGTGACCGGTGGGTCCTGCACGTCGGCGACTCGTTCTATCACCATGGCCAGCTCGACGGATCGCATTCGGCGCCACGCGCACTCACCGCGATGGAACGGGTCATCGCCTACGACTGGAAACAGGTCGAAGCCAACCACCAATGCCTCACCGAGCTGTGGACCGCCGCCGATCCGGACCTGTTGCTGATCAACTCCCACGACCCGCACCTGCTCGAGCGTGCCCTCGGACACGCCTGACCCACGAAGAGAAAGAACAATGCCATGAGCCGGACCTTCGGCAAGATCGCCCAAATGGGCTACGTCGTCCGCGATATCAACGCCGAGATGCAGCGGTGGCTCGCCCACGGCGTAGGCCCCTGGTTCTACGTCCACGACGTGCAGATCGATTACTTCACCCATCGCGGCGCCGAATCGCCGATGAAAATGAGTGTCGCCCTGGCCAATTCGGGCGACGTCCAGATCGAGCTGATCCAGCCCCGCAACGAAGCGCCATCACTGTATCGGGAGTTCCTCGAATCCGGCCGTGAGGGCCTGCAGCACATCGCCTACTGGACCGAGGACTACCAGAGTCTCTACGACAAGGCGTTGTCGCTGGGCTACGAGGTGGGCCACGAAGGGTCGATCGGCGGTGAGCGGGGCCGCTTCGCCTACCTCGACACCGAGAAGACCTTCGGCCACGTCATCGAGATCTCCGACATCAGCGGCCCCAAAGGTCAGTTCTTCCAGTACATCCGGGAAGTCGCCGCCACCTGGGACGGCAGCGAACCCATTCGCGGCGACATCGACAAGCTCGCCTGACCACAGACCGCCCCGACCGAGAAGAGGTCCCATGACCACCATCGACTACCCGGACTCCGCCACCCTGCCCGCCGCGGTGCGACACGCGCTGACCACCCATTCGGCCAATATCTACCGCATGATCGGCCACTCCCATGGCATGGCGGTGAGCTTTCTGAACATGGCCGACGCGATGCTGCAAACCAACTCGGTGCCTTTCCAGCTCCGCGAGCTGGCGATCCTTCGCGTGGGCCACGTGTACGGAGCCGCCTACGAACTGCACCACCACGAAAGGTTCGCTCGCGCGGTCGGACTCGGCGAAGACGCGATCGCGGCGGCCGCCACGGGGCACGGCGACACCCTCAGCGCGGAGGAGGCCGCTGTGCTGCGCTGGACCGACAAGCTGCTGCGGGAGCACACCCTCGACGCCGCCACCCGGGCCGAGGCTCTCGAGATCCTCACGGTCACGGAACTGGCCGACTTCGTGCTCACCGTCGGCTTCTACCAGCTGGTCTGCAACTTCCTCAACGCCTTCGACATCACCACCGAGGGCGAGGACTGAGGACCCGCTCCGCGACATCGGCGCGCGTCGGCTCCGACTCTCGAGTTCGCCAGAGGTTGGGCGTCTAGCGTCGGGGCGGTTCGCGCGGCGGCGCGGCGGAAGGGAGATCGGCGTGGGCCGTCGACGGGCTGTGTTTAGGTGGGGTCGTGCGTGATCGAGCGGTCGCCTCACCGTCCGCCGGAGCCGATGCGGGGCCGCGTTTCCCCCGGCTGCGGCGGTGGACGCTGCGGACCCGGCTGCTGGCGTCGGTGCTGGTGATCGCCACGGCGGGGCTGGCCGCGTTCGGGGTGCTCACCCAGGCGATGCTGGGTCGCTCCGAATTGGCGCGCATCGATGGGCAGTTGAACGGGGTCGCGGGGGATCTGGCCAGCGAGGGCCGTCCGCCCCCGCCGCCGCGGCCCGACGAACCGGTGAAGGGACTGCCCTCGACCTTCCAGATCCTGTTCTTCGACAGCACCGGCGCGCCCTCGGGGCAGATCGGCGTCGGCGGTGTCGAGTTGTCGCTGCCCGCGATGGACAAGGCGGCGGTCGCCGCTCGTGGCGACCGGATCTTCGAGGTCGACGACTCGCGCGGGTCGCCCTGGCGAGTGCGGACGGTGGTGCAGCCGCCGAGCCGGATGCAGCCGCAAGGGGCGACGGCGGCCGTGGTCATGCCGCTGGACGGCTACTACGCGACCGCCCGGGAATTGCGGACCATCGAAGTGGTCTCCGGTGTGGCGCTGGTGCTGGTGATGGCCGCCGTGGCGACCTGGGTGGTCCGGGTCGGACTGCGGCCGCTCTCCCGGATCGAACACACCGCCGAGGCCATCGCGGCCGGGGATCTGGATCGGCGGGTCGAGCACACCGACGATCACACCGAGGTCGGGCGGCTGGGCGCCGCGTTCAATGTGATGCTGGAACGGTTGTCGACCAGCATGCGGCGGCTCGGGGAATCCGAGGCGCGGATGCGGCTGTTCGTGGCCGACGCCTCGCACGAACTGCGCACCCCGCTCACCTCGATCCGCGGGTACGCCGAGCTGTACCGGATGGGCGGGGCCGCCAATCCCGGCCAGGTCGCCACCATGATGCGACGCATCGAGGACGAGGCCGCGCGCATGGGACTGCTCGTCGAGGACCTGCTGCTGCTCGCGCGACTGGACGAGCAGCGCCCGCTGGACCTGACCGAGGTGAACCTGTCCGCCCTCGCCGGGGACATCGTGCGCGATGCGCTGGCCCGGCATCCGGAACGCGTTGTGCGGCTGCGGCTTCCCGACGGCGCCGTGCACGTGGTCGGGGACGAGCATCGGCTGCGGCAGGTGCTGACCAACCTGGTCGGCAACGGGCTCGTGCACACGCCCGCCACGGCCGCGATCGACGTCCGGATCGCCACGGGCACCGTGCCGGACGCGGCCGGAGTGGTCGCCGCCGCCGGATCCGACCTGCGGGCAGGCGGTCCGGCGGTGCTCGCGGAGGTGTCCGACACCGGCCCCGGCATCCCGCTCGAGCAGGCCGGACACGTCTTCGACCGCTTCTACCGGGTGGACGAATCCCGTTCGCGCGCAGGCGGTTCCGGGCTGGGCCTGGCCATCGTGGCCGCCGTGCTGACCGCGCACGGCGCGCGGATCGAACTGCTCACCCGGCCCGGTGCGGGCACGCTCTTCCGCATCGTGTTCCCGGTCTCGGACCCGTCCGGACCCGAGGCCGCCGGTTCACAGGAAACGCCCAGCTGACGCCGAGCTTGCCCGGTGGGCCCGGCCCCGAGGATGGCCGGTATGACACAGAGCGGCGCGAGTGCGCGCACGAATCCGGCGCGGGAGCGCCTAGGGTGACCATCGTGAGCGATCGCGCCGCGACTCCGGCGGCGACCGTGCTGGTCGTCGACGACGAGCCGTACATTCTCGACCTGCTCTGTTCCGCGCTGCGGCTGAGCGGGTTCGACGTCAGCTCCGCCGACAGCGGCCGGGGCGCGCTGGAGGCCGCGACGCGGCGGCCGCCCGACGTCATGATCCTCGACGTCATGCTGCCCGACCTCGACGGTTTCACCGTCGCCCGCAGGCTGCGCGCCGCGGGCAGCGAGGTGCCGGTACTGTTCCTCACCGCCCGCGACGCCGTCGAGGACCGCATCGCCGGACTCAGCGCCGGCGGCGACGACTACGTGAGCAAACCGTTCAGCCTCGAGGAAGTCGTCCTGCGGCTGCACGCCATCCTGCGCCGCACGAAATCGGTCGACGACGAGGGGCCCGACCGGCTGCGCTTCGCCGACCTGGAACTCGACGCCGACACCCACCGGGTGTTCCGGGGCGGCGAGCTGATCTGGCTGTCCGCCACCGAATTCAAGCTGCTGCAGTACCTGATGCTCAACGCGGGCAAGGTGGTGAGCAAGCGGCAGATCCTCGACCGCGTCTGGCAGGCCGAGGAAGGGCGAGCCGACCGGGTGGTCGAAACGTTCGTCAGTCAGCTGCGGCGCAAGATCGATACCGACCATCCGCCACTGATTCACACGGTGCGCGGCGTCGGATACACGCTGCGCGACTCGCTCTAGACGCGAACCCTGGTCCGGCTCGGACTGAAAGCGTTGGCGCGCAACCGCAACGGCGACGGCAGCTGGGCGGAATCCGATTCGGCGCGAACTCCCTTGTGGCACTACAAAGATCTCGGATCGCCGCTGCGCATCGAACGCCTCGCGACCTTGACCGCGCTGCTCCTGAGCGGTTCTCCCATGCCGTGAGATATCCCGCGAAAAGGGGTATTGCCCGGCGGATCGCAGTGGGAGGATTGCCTGTGTGGACCATGCCGTTTCCGGCGCCGTCGAGGTCTCGTCCTCCTCGACCCTGTCGCCACGTCAGGCATTCGAACAGTGGGAAGCCCTGATGTCGGACGCGGTCGCGCCGACCGTCATCGAGCCATTGCGCACCGGTCACTGGCACGGCCGCGTGGTATCGACCCAATACGACGGGTTCTCGGTGTCACGCATGCAGGCCAGCGCGCAACGCGCCCTGCGGACGCCGAAGTTGGTGGCGCGGACCACCGGTGACTTCCTACTCGTGAATATCGTTCTGAAAGGGACGAATTGGACCGAGCAGGGCGGCCGCACCGCCGAATCGAAGCCCGGCACCATCGCCTTCTTCGACAGCGGCCTGCCGCTCGAGAGCCGCACCACCGACAATTGCCTGTCCACCCTGATCCGGGCCCCGATGCGTCTGGTCCTCGAACACTCCGGCCTCACCCGCGAACAGCTGCCCACCGCCACCGCCGTCCCCGCCACCGGAGCCCTCGGCGTGGTCACCGGCTTCTTCCGCAATCTGGCCGAACTTCCCGCCGACGACATCGCCCGCGCGGTCACCGTATTCGGCAGTGACGCCGCCGGCATGATGGCCTCGGCCCTGCTGCTGTCCACCGGTACCGGCGCACCCGCCCCGTCGGATTCGCTCTACACCCGCCAGCAGGTCCTCGCCTACATCCGTAAGAATTTCACCAATCCGGACCTGACCGTCGACGAGATCGCCCGCGCCTGCCTGCTCTCCCGCCGCACCCTCTACCGGGTGTGCGAGGGTTTCGGCGAGCCGGGCGCGCTGATCCGCCGCACCCGAATCGCGCACGCCCGCCGCCTGATTCGCGCCGACCGTACCCGCTCACTGGCGGCGGTCGCCGCCGCCTGTGGTTTCTCCACCGACCGCCACTTCTACCGCGCCTTCCGCGAGGAGACCGGTCTGACCCCCGGTCAGTTCCGGGACCAGCTTGGCCCGGCGCGCTAGCCGCGGTCGGAACTCCGCGGCGGCCGCGGTTCAGAGCTGATAGCCGTCGATATCGAGATCGGCGGGGGACTCGCCGCCCGCGCGGGTGAAGGCGGTGAGCGCGTGGATCAGCCCGGAGCGGTCGGCGTCGGGCATCCGCTCCACGACCGTGGCCAGTTCACGGCGCCGGTGGCTGGTCACCGCGTCCACGACTTCGCTGCCGTGCGGGGTCAATTCGATGATGAGCTCCCGGCGCGAGTCCGGATTGGGTTTGCGGTCCACCAGACCCGCGCTCACCAGCCGGTCCACCATGCGTGCGGCAGTGGACGGCTGCACATTCAGCGTGGTGGCCAGGCTGACCACCTTCGAGGGCCCGCGCGTCGAGAGGATCATCAGTGTCCGGAACTGGGGGATGGTGATGGAGTCGTCGACCAGTGCGAGCGAGCGTGCGGACAGCGCGACCAGCAACCGGGACGCCCCCAAGAGCGCGTCGGTGATCTCGTCCACCGACGCCCCCGCGTCCTTCGCCGCCACCATCGTCCTCCGCATGTCCGTCCTGGGTTCGGCCCCTATCCTGCCGGGTCGGCGCGGCGGCGGTGTACCGGCACCGCGTTCGTGACGCGATCGAACTCAGGCATATGGCAACTGTTGCACAGTGCTCGAATCCTGTAGGGTTTCGGAACCGTGGGAGATCGTGCGGCGCTACGCCTTCGAACGGAGGGGTGGCGGTGGGGACTGGTCAGCGTGTCGGGCGTGGTCGCGGGGTACGCGTCGGTGCTGCTGGCCAATCCGCGCCATTTCTATACCGATGACACCGAATCCCAGTACGGCCCCATGTGGGTGATGCTGGGCCGGCACCTGCACGACGGACGGTTCCCGGCGCTGGTGCCGTGGGAATGGATGTCGGGCAACTACTCCCTCGAGGAGGCCGGGCTCTACAACCCGCCGCAGCTGCTGGTCGACTGGTTCGCGCCCGAGGTCGACGATCTCGCGCTCTACGTCACGCTCGTGAAGCTGATCTTCTCGATCATCGCCGCGCTCGGGGTGTTCCGGGTGTGCCGGGCCTACGGCGCGCGCGGCTGGTGGGCGGCGGTGGCGGCCATCGCGTTTCCGCTGTCGGGCTGGTTCCTGTTCTTCGACGAATCCAGTTGGGCCACCTCGCTCACCGGCACCGCCTGGATGCTGCACGCCTGGGCCTCGGCCATCCGCTACACCCGCACCCCGGCCGCCGAACGGCGCTGGACCAGCGGGCCGATACCGGTGTTCGTGTTCGCCTACCTCGCCATCTCCGTCCAATACGTCTTCCCCGCAGTGGAATCCGCGCTGATGTTCGGCACGGTGGCCGCCGGCGAGGTGATCCGGCAGCGCACCTGGCGACCGGCGCTGTGCCTGCTGGCGGTGGCGGCCTGCGCCGGGCTCGCGGGACTGGAGACCTACCTGCCGGGCATGCTGTCCTCGCCGGTCACCTGGCGCGGCAACGAACGCGTGCTGTCCGACGACTTCCTGACCGTGCCGTGGTCGGAATCGCTGAATGCCAGTCTGCCCAGCACGGTTCCGGCCTTCACCGGATGGTGGGGCTATGTGCAGCCCATGCCGATGGTCTACATCGCGTGGTTCGCCGTCCCGGTGCTGGCCTTCGTCGACTGGGGCGCGGTGCGACGGTCGGCGCGTGAGTACGCGGGCCCGGCACTGTTCGCGCTCGTCTTCCTGATGTGGACCGCCGGTCCGGGGCGCATCGGCCCGCTGCGCTGGCCCGCCCGGGTGCTGCCCATGCTGGCGGTCGGCGTGCTGGTGCTGGTGTGCGTCCTGGTGAGCAGGCACGGCCGATTCGACGCGCCTCGCCGGTGGATCGCGGCGGCGGTGCTCATCGGCCTGCTCTTCGTCCGATCATTCTGCGCCGCACCACATCTGGTGATCCGGCATCTGATCGCCACCGCCGTGGTGGCCGCGCTGACCGTCGCGTTGGTCCGGCTCGCGAGCACCCGCGGCCCGGCCGCGGCGTGCGCGGTGGCCATCGTGGCCATGTTCCCCATCGCCTACACGCAGGTGCGGGTGCAAGCGCCCACGCCCATGTCGTATCACTTTCCCGAGCGACGTTCGGAGATGACGGCGGCCTTCCCTCGATTCGGCGGCGTCACCCTGCAACTGGCCGACCGCGCCCTGGTGCCGCCCGCCGAACAGTCCGCGGCCGGGGCCTGGGGTTCGCTGGCTTTCGGCAACTACGCCAAGAACCTGGGCCTGAACTACGTGAACGCCTACACCCCGATCGGCTACCGGGCGTTCAGCTCGCTGCTGTGCATGGGGTGGGACGGCAGCACCTGCCCGGCCGCTTTCGGTGCGGCCTTCTCGGCCGAACCCGAGACCGGACGCACCTTCGTGGACCTGATGAAGGTGGATCGTGTTGTGCTGCAACGGGCCCAGTACCCGGACGCCGGGCTGCGGCCCGCGCCGCCGGGCTGGACGTGGGTGGACTACCCGGGGCACGAGCGCTACATCTGGGTACTCGAGCGGATCGACGGCCCGATCTCGACCATGCCCGGTCCCGCGTCCGGCCGCGGCGTGACCGCCACCCAGGTCGGACGCGACAGTGTGAGCAGTCACCTGCGGGTCAGCTCCGCCGACGGGGGCCGCCTGGTCTTCGCCCGGCTGGCCTGGCCCGGCTACCGCGTCACCCTGGCCGGGCGCGAGATCCCCGTGCGGACGGTCGCGAATATCTTTGTCGGCGTCGACATTCCGCCCGGTACCGCCGATGCCGACCTGGTTGTCGAATGGCGTCCGCCGGGATGGAGGATCGGAATCGCCGCCGCGCTGGCGGGCCTGCTGGGACTGGCCGCGCTGCACTGGGCCTACCGGCGCGAACCCCGGGGCGATGACGACCTCCGGACCATGCTGCCCGCGAACGATTTCGACCCCGTGACCGAGCCGTTGACGCCGGTCCTGGTCTGAGCGACGGTGCGACGGCGGACACGCCGGGGGAATGGCCGTCGTCACACTGTCGGCTCGGATGTGGGTATTCGCTCACCGCGAAGTCGGCAATCAACCGGGTGATCGAGTGGCGAGGCGACGACGATCGACGATAGCGTGTGGCTATTAACGTGTCTCGTGTCGGGCTCGGCGTTCGGCCCGGACGTCGTGAACAGCGATACGCTGGAATTTCGAGCGGAGGGAGTAGAGCGTGAACGAGAATCCCGGCACCGCCCTGCCTTCCGGCGCCGACACGGAACCGGCCGCGCGGGGTGACGCGGTGGCACGGCTGATGGACGAGTTCGGACCGTCGGCGGACCGCGTCACGGTCGAGCGCATCCTCGACGGTTCGCTGGACCATCTCACGGCCATCGGACTGGCGGCGGACCGGCTGCCCGTCCTGGCCGAACGGTTCGCCCGCGAGCGGCTCACCGCCCTGGCCCGTACCCGGGGGCACAGCGCTCCGACCGGGCCCACGGTCCTGTTCGTCTGCACCCAGAACGCCGGGCGCTCACAGATGGCGCTCGGATTCTTCACCAGCATGGCCGGGCGGCAGGCCGCCGCGTGGTCGTGCGGCTCGGCCCCGAGCGCGGCGATCCATCCACTGGTGATCGCGGCCATGGCCGAACGCGGCGTGGACATCGCCGACGAATTCCCGAAGCCGTGGTCCGACGAGCTCATGCGGGCCGCCGATGTGGTGATCGACATGGGTTGCGGTGACGACAACCCGATCATCGGCGGGCATCGGTTCGAGCAGTGGCCGCTGCCCGACCCCGCCGGGGGCGGGATCGAGGAGATCCGCGCCATCCGCGACGACATCGAGCAGCGGGTGCGCCGACTGGTCGCCAACCTCGGGCTGGCGGCCTGAGTTCGCTTCGCCGGGTGTCGGGCGGGTGCTAGGACAGTTCCAACGTCGCGGCGGTGAAGCGCCACAGGCGTTCCGCGGCCAGGTCGACCGCGGGCCGGGGGTGGGTGCGCAGCTGCTGGCCGATGCCGTGGCGTAGGCCGCCGATCACGTACGCGCCCGCGCTGTCGGGGTCGAGATCGGCGGGAATCTCGCCGGTGGCCTGTCCGCGGCGGATATTGGTGGCCGCGGCATCACCGAGATTGCGGATGTAGACGGCCTCGATCTCGGTGAGACCCGGATCGGGGGCGGCGCGATTGAGCAGCAGCGCCGCGAGCGGGTGATCGAAGTGGTAGGCCACGAAACAATGGGTGCGGGCGCGTTCGCGGGTGGCCCAGTCCCCGTCGGGGAGCTGATCGTCGGCGATGGCCCGGCTCAGGCCTTCGTAGAAGTCGTCCCAGATCGCCGCCAGCAGACCGACTTTCGAGCCGAAGTGGTGATAGAGCGCGCCGGTGCTCAGGCCGGTGCGGCGGGTCAGGGCGCTCAGCTCCAGCAGTCCGTTGGCGTGGACCAGTTCGTCGCGCGCGGCGTCGAGAAGTTGTTGACGTCCGATCGGTGCTCGTGCCACAGTCGGAGGATAACAGAACTCGGTTATGTAAAGGATGGCCCGATGAGCACGAAGGTGACCTCGCTACGGGATCTCGACGGTGATCTGGCCGGAACGTATCGCCGCACCGGCAGCAGCGGCGCGAGCGTGGACCCGGCGGTGGTCGACGCGGATCTGGCCGCGCTCGAGCGCGACGGCTACGTCATCCTGGCCGACCTGCTGACGGCGGCCGAACTGGACGAGATCCGGGAAAGCGTTGCGCCACTGCTGGATCGGAGCGGACGCAACAACTTCGAGGGGCATTCCACCCAGCGCGTCTACAGCGTGCTGAACAAGACCCGATCCTGCGATCGCATCGCCGACCACCCGCGCGTGCTGGCGCTGCTGGACCGGCTGTTCATGCCCAACTATCTGCTGTCCATGCTGCAGGTGATCAATATCCAGCCCGGCGAGGCCGCGCAGATGCTGCACACCGACGACGGCTTCTATCCGCTGCCGCGGCCGCGAAAGGCGTTGGGGGCGGCCACTATCTGGGCCATCGACGACTTCACCGCCGACAATGGCGCCACCGATGTGGTGCCGGGCAGTCAATTGTGGGGCGACGAACTCCCGGACGCATCGACGCCGCGGGAACCGGTCGTGATGCCGGCCGGTAGCTGCGTATTCTTCGGCGGCACCCTGTGGCACGGCGGCGGTGCGAATCGGTCCGCGAATCCGCGGCTGGCGCTCACCGCGCAGTATTGCGAGCCGTGGCTGCGCCCGCAGGAGGCGTTCACCCTGTCGATGACCCGCGATACCGTGCGCGCGGTCTCGGAGGACATTCGCCGGATGCTCGGCTACAGCATTCACCCGCCCTTCATCGGGCAGGTCGACGGCATGCACCCCAAGCGGCTGCTGGAACCCGGCGCGCCGGCGCTGTAGCGGCTACTTCGCGAGTTCGCGGGCCAGCTGGACGGCGGCTTTCATATCCGGGGCGTACCCCACCCGCCATTGCAGCCGGTCGATCGGCGTCACCGACACCTTGTAGCGGTGGTCGCCCACCCGCTCGAATTTGACCGTGACCGATTCGCTCAGTGGGGCCTGGGTAACCATTGCTTCTCTCCTCACCCTGCGCGGACGTCCGGGGGCGGTGGAAACATATTCACGGCATGGGAGCGGGCTGCTGCTTGCTCTCAATTAACTGTAAGAAATTCCACGCCGTGTGGATACGGACAAAGGTTACATTCTCGGCGCGACCGGAGAACGGTCGCGCCGAGTGTCGCGCGTGCTGCCGAGCGCGTCAGCCGTTACGACGACGGCGGGGCGCACCGCCGTCGCGCGGAGCCGCGGACCGGCCGCCCGCGGCTCCGGATGCTCCGGTGCCCTGGTCGCGCTGACGGGCCGGGGCCGCGCCGCGACGATCGGACCGGGCGCGCGACACGGACTTGCCGCCGGCCGATTCACCGCCGCGGGGGGCTTGACCCGATGCCGCCGGAGCGCCCGATGCCGTGCGCGGCTTCCCCGCGCCCCGGCCGCCGGTACGGCCGCCGGGGCGTCCGTCCTTGCCGGTCTCATGCTTGCGGTCGGCCGGCCGTTCGGTGGTGCGCGGCTCGTCACCGCGGCCGGCGGGCTTGCGGCGGTTGCGTGCCGGGGCGGGCTTGTCGCCCACCGGTCGCGTGCGCTGCCGGGGCGGCCGCGCGCCCCGTGCGGGAGCCGCGGCCTTCGCCTCGCCGCGCGCCGGACCCGAGGCGTTGGCGGTCACCGGAACCAGCGGGGCGACCTCACCGATCAGCTCGGTCACCTGCGGGGAATCGGCGGTCACCGGCTGCGGCGAGACCGTGATCTTGGCCTTGCGCATGAGGGCGGCCATGTCGGTGCGCTGGTCGGGGAGGACCAGGGTGACGACATCGCCGTCGTTGCCGGCCCGGGCGGTACGGCCCGAGCGATGCAGGTAGGCCTTGTGCTCAGCGGGCGGATCGACGTGCACGACCAACTCGACACCGTCCACGTGCACGCCGCGGGCCGCGACATCGGTGGCGACCAGGACCTTGGCCGCGCCGGAGGCGAAGGTCGCGAGATTGCGATCACGGGCGGGCTGGGTGAGGTTGCCGTGCAGGTCGACGGCGGGGATACCCGCGGTGGTGAGCTGCTTGGCGAGCTTGCGCGCCTGATGCTTGGTGCGGGTGAACAGGATTCGGCGTTCGGCGCCCGAGGCCAGGCGGTGCACGACCTCGCGCTTGGCGTCGTTGGTGCGGACCTCGAACACGTGGTGGGTCATGGCGGCGACGGGCGAATTCGCTTCGTCGACAGAGTGCTTGACCGCGTCGGGCAGGAACCGGTTGACGAGTTTGTTGACGCCGTTGTCCAGGGTGGCCGAGAACAGCAGGCGCTGGCCGTCATCGGGGGTGGCGGCCAGGATGCGGGTGACGCCGGGCAGGAAGCCGAGATCGGCCATGTGGTCGGCCTCGTCGATGATGGTGATCTCGACGTCGTCGAGGCTGATCAGACCCTGCTTCATCAGGTCCTCGAGGCGGCCCGGGCAGGCGATCACGATATCGACGCCCCGCTTCAGCGCCTGAACCTGCCGATGCTGGGAGACGCCGCCGAAGATCGTGGTCACCGACATGCGGTAGGCCGCGGCCAGCGGTTCCATCGCGGCCGCGATCTGGGTCGCGAGCTCCCGGGTCGGCGCGAGCACCAGCCCCGCCGGGTGGTTCGGGCTGGGGCGGCCCTCCAGCGCGCCGAGGCGGTCGATCATCGGAATGGAGAACGCCAGCGTCTTGCCGCTACCGGTCTTGCCGCGCCCCAGCACGTCGCGCCCGGCCAGGGAATCGGGCAGCGTGTCGGCCTGGATCGGGAAGGGTGCGGTGATACCGGCCTCGGTGAGGGCGCGCACCAGCGGTTCGCGCACGCCGAGCGCGGCAAAAGAGGTCGTATTCATCAGTGTGGCAGTGCCTTTCGGGCATCGGGAGGTGCCCGAGCCGTGCGGCGGACTTCGGGTCCGCGCCGGGGGCACAAGGTGGCGAGATTGCCAGTGGGCAAAATCGATCGCCG
The DNA here is from genome assembly GCF_040630175.1 of Nocardia sp. NPDC005825. Taxonomy (NCBI): domain Bacteria; kingdom Bacillati; phylum Actinomycetota; class Actinomycetes; order Mycobacteriales; family Nocardiaceae; genus Nocardia; species Nocardia sp. NPDC005825. Next base: position 471,821 of record NZ_JBEXXC010000001.1, on the reverse strand, counting down.
TAAGGAAAGCTAAGCCGCGCAGTGGGGGCTGCTTGGAAGTTGTAGCGATCTACGACGCTGGTGTGACGGTGTGTTCCGCACCGGCACAGCCATGATCAACAACGTGTTCGCTGGAAGTCTACCCGGCCTCGAAATCGGTCCGGTACGCGGGCTGTGCGGGCAGCGGCGGCAGCGGTCGGGCGTGCAGCCAGGCGTCCCAGAACGGTCGCAGCGACCGGTTGCTGTAATGCCCGGCCAGGTCGGTGAATTCGTCGGTGCTCACCGAGGCGTGCCGGTACCGCCTGGTCCAGGCGCGCAGCAGGTCGAAGAAGGCGTCGTCGCCCAGCTCCAGGCGCAGGGCGTGCAGGGTGAGCGCGCCGCGCTTGTAGACCCGGTCGTCGAACATGAACTCCGGGGTGGGATCGGCGAGCAGGATGTCCTGTGGCAGGCGCGCCAGGTTGCGGTGCGCGGTACGGGCCAGCTGATCGGCCGACGGCCCGCCCGCGGCCGCGGACCAGATCCATTCCGCGTAACAGGCGAAGCCCTCGTGCAGCCAGATGTCGCGCCACTGCCGGATGGTGAGGCTGTTGCCGAACCACTGGTGCGCCAGCTCGTGCGCGACCAGGCGCTCCGAACCGCGTTGCCCGTCACAGTGATTCGCGCCGAACACCGAAATGCCCTGGGCCTCGATGGGAATCTCGAGGTCGTCGTCGGTGACCACCACCGTGTATGCCTCGAACGGGTAGGGCCCGAACAGCTCGGAGAAGACCTCCATCATGCGCGGCTGGCGGGCGAAGTCGTGCTCGAAGGGCAGGCGCAGCCGCGGCGGCAGCACCGCCTGCATGGGGACCGATCCGCGCGGCGCGTCGATCCGCTGTTTGCGGTAGTGGCCGATCTGGATGGTCGCCAGATAGGTCGCCATGGGTTCGGGCTGCTCGTACACCCAGGTGGTCTGGCTGGCCTTGGTCTGCTTGCGCACCAGGGTGCCGTTGGCCTGCGCGTAGTAGGGGGAGTCGGTGGTGATCGAGATCCGATAGCTGGCCTTGGAACTGGGGTGGTCGTCGCAGGGGAACCAGGAGGCCGCGCCATTGGGCTGGCTGGCGACCAGCGCGCCCTCGGTGAGCTCCTCCCAGCCGACCTCGCCCCACGGGCCGCGCACCGGCGTGGGCGGGCCCGCGTACTGCACGGTCAGCACCAGCGCGCCGCCCGCGGGGACACGCTGGCGCGGGGTGATCACCAATTTGCCGCGCTGGTGGGCGTATTTGGCGGGCTTGGCGCCGTTCACCAGCACCTTGGACACCGACAGCGCCTGGGACAGGTCCAGCGCGAAGCGATCTCGCGCGCCGGTGGTCACCGCGGTGATGTCGGCGCGCCCGGCGAGCCGGTTGCTGGCGACCTTGTAGACCAGCTCGAGGTCGTAGCGCGAGACCCGGTAGCCGCGATTCCCGTTCTGCGGCAGGTAGTCGTCGATGGGTTCGTCGAACGGATTCACCATCAGCGGCTCCCGTCCGGCCAGGGTGCGATGGGGTTGCCCCACCAGCGGGTGGACGGCGGGACGCTGTCGCCGCGCATGACCAGCGAGGCGGGTCCGATGGTGGCGCCCGCGCCGATCACGCTGGCGGGCAGGGCGACACAGTGCGGGCCGAGGGTGGCGCCGGGTCCGAGGGTGACGGTGTCCATGGCCATGATGCGGTCGTGGAACAGATGGGTCTGCACCACGCAGCCGCGTTCCACGGTCGCGCCGTCACCGAGTGTCACCAGGTCAGCCTCCGGAAGCCAATAGGATTCGCACCATACCCCGCGGCCTATTTTCGCGCCGAGTCCACGCAACCAGACATTCAGGACAGGCGTTCCGGTGGCGGCACGGGCGAACCACGGTGCGGCGACATGCTCGACGAAGGTGTCGGCCACCTCGTTGCGCCACACGAACGAACTCCACAGCGGATGCTCCTCGGTGCCGATCCGGCCCACCAGCAGCCATTTCGCGATGACCGAGGACGCGCCCGCGACCGCGCCGGCGGTCAGCAGCACCAGGCCGCTGAGCAGGGCGGTGGGCAGGTGGCCGAGGGTCTGGGCCAGCCAGGCCAGGGCGAAGAGCACCCCGAGTCCGATGGCGAAGGTCACCAGCACCGGGATCAACCGGCAGGTCTCGACCACCGCGCGGGCGATCCGCAGCCGCGCGGGCGGGTCGAAGGTGCGTGCGGTGTCGGCGGTTTCGGCGGCGCGGCGCAATCGGATGGGCGGGCTGCCCAGCCACGACGAGCCCGCCTTCGCCTTCGACGGCGCCGCCGACAGCACGGCGACCAGGCCGTTCTTGGGGACCCGGCGGCCCGGCGCGGTCATGCCCGAGTTGCCGAGGAAGGCGCGCTTGCCGACCTTGGCCTCACCGATCCGCAGCCAGCCGCCGCCCAATTCGTAACTGGCGACCATGGTGTCGTCGGCCAGGAACGCGCCGTCGGCGACCACGGTGAACTTCGGCAGCAGCAGCACGGTCGAAACCTCCACGCGCTTGCCGACCTTCGCGCCCAGCAGGCGCAGCCACACCGGGGTCAGCAGGCTGGCGTAGAGCGGGAACAGGAAGGTGCGCGCGGAATCCAGCAGTCGTTCGGTGGCCCACGCCTGCCAGCCCTGGCGGCTGCGCACCGGGTGATGGCCCTCGGTGAGCCCGATGGCCAGCAGCCGCACCGACACGATGGTCACCGCCGCGTACACGCCGAGGACCAGCAGCATGGCGACCGGCAGCATGGCGAACGCCCGCCCGAAACCCGCTGTCAGCGTCTGGGTGTCGCGAATCCACCAGGCGATCAGCAGGCCGCCGCTGCCCAGCGCCAGGATCGGCACCGAGGCCAGCAGCATGGAGGTGACGCCGAAGATGGCGACCCAGTGCGAGGCGCGCGCGGGGGTGGCGTCGGGCCAGCGGTGCTGGGCCCGGCCGACTTTCACCGCGGGCGAGCCCGCCCACTCCTGTTCGGCCTTGACCTTGCCCGACACCGACGAGCCGGGCGCGATCTCGGCATTGCGGCCGATCCTGGTGCCGGGCAGCAGCATCGACCGCGCCCCGACCACCGCGCCGGGCCCGATCTCGATCGGGCCGATGTGCACCACGTCGCCGTCGATCCAATACCCGGCCAGGTCGACCTCGGGTTCGACGCTGCAGCCGTCGCCGAGCCGCAGCATGCCGGTGACCGGCGGCAGGGTGTGCAGGTCGACGCCCTTGCCGACGGTCGCGCCGAGCGCGCGGGCGAACGGCACCATCCACGGTGCGCCGGACAGGTTCTCCGCGCCGCTGGCCTCCGACAGCCGCACGGCCGTCCACAGTCGCAGATGAACGAGGCCGCCGCGCGGGTAGGTGCCGGCCGCGACGCCGCGCAGCAGCAGCCGGGACCCTCCGACGCACAGCGCCATCCGGCCGGGCGGGGAGATGAACACGACGAACGCCGCCAGGGTCCACCACCACGACAGGTGCGGCAGCCACGGCAGCGAGCCCGACCAGGCGGCGATATTGCCGACGGTGGCCAGCCAGGTCAGCCATTGCAGACCGGTGAGGGTGGTCAGCGGGATGGTGGCGAGCACCTGGAACAGCTGCGCGGACAGCGGCACGGGCCGGACCACGCGCTCCTCGATGGTCTCGGTCGGGGCGAAGCCGTCCAGGAAGGCGGCCAGCGCGCCCAGGCGCGGATGGTCGTAGAGGTCGGCCACCGCGATGCGCGGATGCCGTTCGCGCAGCGCCGCCACCAGCTGGGCCGCGGCCAGGGATCCGCCGCCCAGGTCGAAGAAGTCGGCGTCGGGATCGGTGACCTCGGCGCCCAGGATCGAATCCCACAGTCCGGCGACCCACCGCTGGGTCTCGGTGAGCCCGGCCTCGGGGGTGGCGGCGACCGCCTTGGGCAGCGGCCAGGGCAGCGCGTCGCGGTCGACCTTGCCGGAGGTGCGGGTCGGCAGCTCGCCGACCACGGCCAGGCGTGGCACCAGGGGAGCCGGAAGCTGTTCGGCCAGCGTGGTTCTGGCGGCGGTCAGGTCGTAGTCGGCGTCGGGGCCGGTGAGGTAGCCGACCAGGATCTTGTTGCCCGCCTTGGTGGTCCGGATGGCGGCGGCCGCGCCGGTCACACCCGGCAGGTGCTGCAGCGCGTTGTCGATCTCGCCGAGTTCGATGCGGCGGCCGCCGAGCTTGATCTGGTCGTCGGCGCGGCCCAGGAACACCAGGCCCTCGCGGTCGTTGCGGACCAGATCGCCGCTGCGGTAGGCGCGTTCCCAGCCCACCGACTCCAGCGGGGCGTACTTCTCGGCGTCCTTGGCCGGGTCGAGGTAGCGGGCCAGGCCGACGCCGCCGATCACCAGCTCACCGGATTCGCCCTCGCCCACGGGGTTTCCGGCGGCGTCGACGACGGTCAGGTCCCAGCCGTCCAGGGGCAGGCCGATGCGGATCGGGAAGCCGCCGTCCAGCAGGGCCGCGCACGCCACCACGGTGGCCTCGGTGGGGCCGTAGGTGTTCCACACCTCGCGCTCGGAGTCCTGGCTGCCCGCGAGGCGTTCGGCCAGTTCGGGCGGGACGGCTTCACCGCCGAAGATGAGCAGTCGCACCGGTTCCAGGGCCTCGGCGGGCCAGGTGGCGGCCAGCGTCGGGACGGTCGAGACGATGCTGATCTCGCGGCGTACCAGCCACGGACCCAGGTCCGCGCCGGTGCGCACCAGCGCGCGCGGGGCCGGGACCAGGCAGGCGCCGTGCCGCCAGGCCAGCCACATCTCCTCGCAGGAGGCGTCGAAGGCGACCGACAGACCGGCCAGTACCCGGTCGCCCGGGCCGATGGGCTCGTGCTGGAGGAACAGGTTCGCTTCGGCGTCGACGAAGGCGGCGGCGTTGCGATGGGTCACCGCAACGCCTTTGGGGGTGCCGGTGGATCCGGAGGTGAAGATGATCCAGGCGTCGTCGGCGGGGGCAGGGGCGGCCGGGCGGGTCGTCACCGCACCGGATTCGCTTGCGAATCCGGTGGTTTCGATGCCGGCGGCGGTGACGATGGCCGACACCCGGGCCTCGCCGAACACCAGCCGGGCGCGCTCGTCGGGATCGTCGGCGTCGACCGGGACATAGGCCGCGCCCGCGTGCAGGACGGCCAGGATGGTGATGTACAGCCCGCGCGTGCCCGACGGCATCCGGACCCCGACCCGGTCCCCGGCGCGCACGCCCGCGGCGGCCAGCCGGTCCACCTCGACGGCGATCTCCGCGAGCAGTTCCGCGTACCCGAGTTCCACCTCGCCGTCGTCGATGGCGGGTGCGTCGGGGTACGCCGCGGCGGTCGCGGCGAGAATGTCGACCAGGGTGCGGGCTCGCGGCGCGAGGGCGGCCCGCAACATCGGGTTCGCGTCTGTCTCGATATCGGCCTGCGGTCGCGGCATTACGTGTTGCCCACCTCTCATGGAACCATCCGTCGCTCAGGCGTTGGTTGTTTCATACGAGAGTTACCGACAGGCAAACTGTAGGGCGGCCATTGGCCCACGGTACCGGTAAGTCCTGGTTGTCCAGTGTTCGACCGGCGGTTATGCCGAGAATCGAGCGAAGAATCGCCAGATCACGTCGGCGGCGTCGAATTGGTGCGTGACTTTGCCGACAATGGCCTCGGGCAGGTATTGCGGACCACCCGGCCAGGTGTGGCCGCCGCCGGTGACCGTGTAGAGCTGCACCGCGGATCCGTTCCTACAGTCGGCGGTCCGCAGCGTGACCGACGTTCCGTCGTCGGTGCGCGGCGCGAGCTGAGTGGTGGTGACGTCGGCGCAGCCGACGCGCTCGCGCCACCACTGCTGGGTCGCGTCGACCGACAGCACGGGGCTGGTGCCGGCGCCGTGCCGTCCCGAGGTGACCCGGACGACACCGCCGTCGTAGGGGACGATCGGGTCGGCGGTGCCGTGGATCTCGAGCACCGGCAGGGGATGGGCGGGGGTGCAGTCGGATTCGTCCGCCTGGGGCAGCGGCCCCGCGACGGGGGCGATGGCGGCGAGCTTCCCCGACAGCCGGCAGCCGAGCTGTTCGGTGAACATGCCGCCGTTGGACATCCCGGTGGCATAGACCCGGGACGGGTCCACGCCGTCGCCGCCGACCAGCCGGTCGATCACCGCCGCAACGAAACCCACGTCGTCGATTCCGGCCGCGCCCGCCGTGGTGTCCGCGCCGCGGCCGTCGTTCCATGACTTCTCGTAGCCGTCGGGGTAGACGGCGATGAAGCCCTCGGTGTCGGCGAGCTTGTCGAAGCCGGAGGTCTCCGCCAGATTCCGGGCGGTGCCGCCGCCACCGTGGAAGGCGAGGACCGCGGGCAGCAGGCCCTGCGGCCGGTTGGCGGGGTAGTGGACGAGGTATTGCCGTGGCAGGCCGCCGAATTCGAGGGTGACCGTGGTGTCGGCCGCCGCGCGAGCCCGCGGGTACGTGCACCCCGCGGCCAGGAACACGGCGGAGAGCAGGACCGCGGCGGCGATTCTCGGTGCGTACACGCCGTCGATGGTAGAGACGCGGCCTGAAGCTGAGCTGAAGCTTCGGGTCAGCTGTGAGAACGCAGGGCGGCCAGCACGGCGGCGGCGACTTCGGCTGGCGGACGATCGATTTCGAGGGTGATCGCCCGCTCGTCCGGGCCGGGTGGCTCCAGGGTCTCGAGCTGCGAGTTCAGCAGGTCAGGTGGCATGAAATGGTCGGTGCGCGCGAGGAGGCGGGCGCGCAGTACTTCTCGGGAGCCGGTGAGGTGCACGAAGGTGAGGACCGCGTCCGGGTGTCCGATGCGGCCGGCGCGCAGGACGTCCCGATAGGAGCGTTTCAGGGCCGAACAGGCGACGACTCCCGAACGGCCCGCCGCGAACTCCGCGGACATCCACTCCGCGACGGCCGCCAGCCACGGGGCGCGATCGGCATCGGTGAGCGGTCGACCGGCGGCCATCTTCGCGCGATTGGCGGACGGGTGCAGGTCGTCGCCCTCCAGCAGATCCCAGCCCAGCGTCCGCGCCACCAAGCCTGCGACAGTGGACTTGCCGGATCCCGCCACGCCCATCACCACCACGATGCGCGGTCGCGCGGCGGCGGTCAATGGGCCTCCCGAATGGGTGCGGTGCTGGTCGCACCCACCCTAGCCAGCGGAAATCCCGGCGCACCCGCGCCCCGCCGCATCCGATCCGAACCGTTCCTCCCGCCGCCGATCGGTCCCGGTATTGTCTGCGGTGCAGGTGAATCGGGAGGATTGTTTGGCTGAGCAGCTCCGGCCGGGAGTGACCTTCGCCGGGTATCGGGTCGAGCGGCTCCTCGGCGTCGGCGGAATGGGTGAGGTGTACCTGGCCCACGACCGGGACCTGCCCCGATTCGTCGCCTTGAAGCTGCTCAATGTGGTGGCGGGGGATAGCGCCGAGACCCGGCAGCGGTTCCTGCGTGAGGCCAATATCATTGCCCGGCTCGCCCATCCGAACATCGTCACCATCTACGCGCGCGGTGAGGAGCAAGGGCGGCTGTGGCTGGCCATGGCCTACGTCGACGGCTCGGACCTGGAGGCCGAACTGCTCGCCGGGCCCCTGGAACCGCGCCGCGCCGCCGCCATCACCGCCGACGTGGCGCGCGCCCTCGACTACGCGCACGACGCGGGCGTACTGCACCGCGACGTCAAACCCGCCAATATCCTGCTCACCGCGCAACCGCGAGAATGGGCGCTGCTCACCGACTTCGGCATCGCCGAATCCAGGCACGAGGTCCGCGGCATCACCGGGCGCGGCGAGGTGGTCGCGAGCTTCCAGTACACCGCGCCGGAACGCTTCAACGACGACGCCCGCGTCGACCGCCGCGCCGACGTGTACTCGCTGGGCTGCACGCTGTTCGAAATGCTCACCGGCACACCTCCGTACGCCGACACCGACCTGCCCCGGCTGATCTACCGGCACGTGAAGGCCCCCGTGCCCGCGCCGCACGCGCTCAATCCCTCCCTGCCCGCCGCCCTGGACCCGATCCTGGCGCGGGCCATGGCGAAGAACCCCCGCCACCGCTACGCCACCTGCGCCGAGCTGTCGGCGGCGGTGAGCGGCGTGCTCACCGAATCGCGGTCGGCGCCGGCGGTTCCGCCGCCCAAGGCGAAGAACCCGCGCGACAAGAACCGGCACGCCGCCGTGCCGGAGTCGGAGCCGTGGGCACGGTCGCGCACCCTGCTGGTGGTGCTCGCGGTCGTCGTGGCGGTGGGCGCCACCGCCGCCGCGGTCGGTTTGCTCTCGGCTCTGATGGAACCGAGTTCGAAGGATTCGGCCGCGCCCACGACCGGCCCGCGCACCTCGGCCCCGGCCCGCGCGAGTACGGCTCCGGTGCCCACGTCGGTCAATCCGTCGGCCGCCGCGGCCGCGGACGGCTGCCAGACCCGCCGTACTCCCGACAGCATCACCGGCACCGATCCGGGTGGCATCGCCAGCGGCCCCGACGCGATTCTGGCCTTCCAGTATGCGTATTACGTGCTCCGCTCCGGCTCGGTGGCAAGCCAATTCGTCGCGGGCGACGCCTCCAATGTGGCCAATCCGGCGACCATTCAGACCGGCATCGATTCGCTGCCGGTGGGCACCCGCTACTGCGTGCAGGTCGGCCGCATCACCCCCGGCGACGACGAGCACTGGGCGGTCAAGGTGATGCAGCAGCGGCCCGGGGAATTGCCGGACGCGTTCACCCAGACGGTCACCACCCGCACGGTGAGCGGCCGCAGCCTGATCACCTCGATCGTCGAGGAATAGCGGCCCGATCGAGGAGTCCCGGCGGCCGTTGGTGTTTCACAAAATCGGTAGGTGTGCTGCGGGGCTGCTAGTCTGCGATGCGGTGGCCCTATCGGGAAGGCTCGGTGGGGCGCGGTGAAAGTTGTTCGTCGATAGGGAGTTTCGGTCGTGGACACGACAGGGTCGCGAGGCGGGTTCGCGGGGGTTCAGGGATGTCCGGTTCGCGGCGGAGCGGGCGTCGCTCCCGAGGAGCTCAGGATCCTGCTGGGCACACCGGAATTCGCGGCCGATCCGCACGCCGCCTACCGGGAGATGCGGCGCCGCCACGGCTCCATGGTGCCCATCGAACTGTCCCCGGGCGTTCCGGCCACCCTGGTCGTGAACTACCGGACCGCCCTACGAATCCTCAACGACCCGGAGCACTTTCCCGCCGACCCGCGCGTCTGGCAGGAGACCATTCCCGAGGACTCGCCGATCCGGCCGATGATGCAGTGGTACCCGAACGCGCTGCGTAACGCCGGCGCCGAGCACCTGCGCTACCGGCAGGCCTACTCCGCCGCCATCGACGGAATCGACTTGCACGCGGTGCATTCCACCGTCGAGGAGATCGCGGGCCCGCTGATCGCGGGGATCGCCGCCGAGGGCGGCGCCGACCTGGTGTCGAGTTACGCGCTGCCGCTGGTGTTCGAGGTGCTCAACCAGGTGGTGGGCTGCTCGGCCGATATCGGGCAGCGGGTGGCCACCGGTATGGCCGCGCTGTTCGACACCGTCAACGCCGCGTGGGGCATGCAGACCCTGGCCGAAGCGCTCATGGAGTTGATCGCGCTGCGCCGCGCCGAGCCCGGTGACGACGTCACCTCCCGCATGGCGCACCATCCGGCCGCGCTCAACGACGAGGAGATGCTGTACCAGCTGGTCAGCTTCTACGGCGCGGGTCTCGAGCCGATGCAGAACCTGATCGCCAACACGCTGCTGCTCATGCTCACCGACGACCGCTTCGGCGGAGACATGCTGGGCGGCAGCCTCTCCACCCGCGACGCCCTCGACGAGGTCCTCTTCAACGACCCGCCGATGGCCAACTTCTCGATCAGCTACCCGCGTCAGCCGGTGCTCATCGACACCACCTGGCTGCCCGCCCACCAGCCGGTCCTGATCAGCCTCGCGGCCTGCAACAACGATCCCGAGATCGCAGGCGGCGACCGCACCGGGAACCGCTCGCACCTGGCCTGGGGCGCGGGCCCGCACGCCTGCCCCGCCCGCTCGGTGGCGTATCTGGTCGCGCAGACCGCGATCGACCAGCTGCTCGACGCGCTGCCCGACATCGTGCTGGCCGTCGGCAAAGACGAGATCTCCTGGCGTCCGGGCCCGTTCCACCGCGCCATGGTGGCACTGCCGGTCGAATTTCCGATCAGTCCCGCGCTGCGCGCGGTGTAGAAGGAGCTGTTCATGTCCCAGAGCCCGATCGTGCTGGATGTCACCGGCACCGATATCCAGGGCGAATCCGCCCGGATTCGCGAGCAGGGCCCCGTCGCGTTGGTCGAGCTGCCCGGCGGCGTCCAAGCGTGGTCGGTGACCGACCAGGAAGTGCTCAAGAGCCTGCTCACCGATGAGCGCGTCTCCAAGGACCCGCGCCAGCACTGGGCGGCATTCCGCAACGGCGAGATCACCGAGGCCTGGCCGCTGCTGCCCTGGGTCGCGGTCGAGAACATGTTCACCGCCTACGGTGCCGACCACCGCCGGCTGCGCAAGCTGGTCTCCCCGGCCTTCACCCACCGCCGCACCACCGCCATGCGCGAGCGCATCGAGGCCATCGTCGCCGAACTGCTCGACGAACTCGCCGAGCTCCCGGCCGGTTCGACCGCGGACCTGCGCTCGCTCTACGCCTACCCGGTCCCGATCCGCGTGATCAGCGGGCTCATGGGGGTGCCCGAGCACCTCGACGCCGCCATCCACAAGTGCGTGGACGGCTTCTTCGACGGGTCGCTGACCGCCGAGGAGGCCATGGCCAACTTCCTGGAGATGTACGAGCGGGTCGGCGAACTGGTCGCCTACCGCCGTGAGCACCCGGGCGACGACATCACCACCGCCATGATCGCCTCCCGTGACGAGGACGGCTCGCAGCTGACCGACAAGGAACTCGTCGAGACGCTGATGCTGGTCATCAACGCGGGCCACGAGACCACGGTCAACCTGATCGGCCAGGCCATCGTCGCGCTGCTCTCGCACCCGGAGCAGCTGGCCGCCGTCGTCGGCGAGCAGGCGTCCTGGAACGACGTCATCGAGGAGACCCTGCGCTACCAGGCGCCGGTCGCCCACCTGCCGCTGCGCTACGCGGTGGAGGACGTCGAGGTCGGCGGCGTCGTGATCGCCAAGGGCGAGGCCATCCTCGCCTCCTACGCCGGCGCCAGCCGCGACCCGAAGATCCACGGCGAGACGGCCGACCGATTCGACATCCGGCGCGACACCAAGGACCAGCACGTCGCCTTCGGCCACGGCGCCCACCACTGCCTCGGCGCCCCGCTGGCCCGCCTCGAAGCGGCGATCGCGCTGCCCGCGCTGTTCGAGCGTTTCCCCGACCTCCGGTTGGCCACGCCCGCGGCGGAACTGACCCCGATCGTGAGCTTCATCTCCAACGGCCACACCAGCCTGCCGGTGGTGCTGAACCCGGGCGAGTGACTCGCTTCTGATCGACCGCCGCATCGCCCGGCCCGGTGACCCGCCGGGCGGTGCGGTTCTCCCGGGCGCGGGGACCCGCGCGCTGGGCCCTGGAGACGCCCGGCCATACTGGCCGGGCGTCTTTTTCCGAGTGTGTTCAGTGATTCACGTCCCTCACCCAGGAGGCATGAATATCCATGGTCACCATCCGGAATCGGTACCGCTCCGCCCTGTCCGTCTCCGCGCTCGCGGCGCTGGGCGTGAGCCTGGTCTGTACCGCCGCCCCCGCCCTGGCCGCCAATTCGATCGCGGTCACCTCCGCCGCCGCGACGTCGGTGGCGATCGACTACACCTGCGAGTCCTCGGCGGGTGTCAGCAGTATCCAAGCCATGGTCGGCGATCCCAGTGCCGACCGGCCCGCCGCCACCGGTGCGCAGATGACCTTCACCTGTGACGGGTCCCAGCACACCGCCACCGTGGCGCTCAGCCCGGCCGCGGGGGAGCCGGCCCTGGAAAAGGGTGCGCCCGTTCAGGTTCGGGTCGCGCTGATCGACCAGAGCCAGACCGTCGTGTCCGGGACGGCGAAACTCCTGACTCTCGGGTAACGCGCCGAGTTCACTCGCGCCTCGGGATCCGGTGCGCTAGCTGTTCCGTGCACGCAACGATCCGGCAACCTGCCGTTCGACGGCGTGTGCCAGACTGTCCGCCGCGTGCCCGATGCGCAGTTTGTCGGGCCGTGGGCGGCCATGGCCGTCGGAGAACACCCCCGCCCGGATGCGAACCCGGCGCGGCATGCGAGAACCAGGAAAACCCCGGACGTGCGATTCCGCTCGATCATGTGCAGTGCGGCGGTGATGACGGCGACGGGACTGCTCGCGCTGACCTCGACGCCCTTCGATCTCGCGGCCAACGCCGAACCCGACGCGCTGCCCTTCTCGACCGGCAGCGGCGGGGAGGCCGCGGCGGACGGATCGAGGATCGTGGCAACCCGCGTGATCGACGATCGGCACCTGCAGTTCACCGTGCATTCCGCCGCCATGAACATGGACTTCCCGGTGGATGTGCAGCGCCCGGCCGACACCTCCGTGCCGCGGCCGGTGCTGTACATGCTCAGCGGCGGCAGCGGCGGCAAGGGCGCGGCGTCGTGGGATCAGCGCACCAACGCCTTCGACTTCCTGGCCGACAAGAACGTCAATGTCGTGCAGCCGATCGGCGGCGCGGCGTCGTACTACACCGACTGGCGGCATCCGGACCCGCGGCTGGGCGTCATGAAGTGGACGACCTACCTCACCGAGGAACTGCCGCCGCTCATCGATGCCGCGCTCGGCGCGAACGGCCTGAACGGGCTGGTGGGCGTATCCATGTCCGGCACCTCGGTGCTGCAACTGCCGATCGTCAAACCGGGGCTGTACCGGTCGGTCGCGGCCTACAGCGGCTGCGCGCGGATCGCCGATCCGATCGGGGAGGCGTTCGTGCGGATCACGGTCGCCTTCGGCGGCGGCGACGCCATCAATATGTACGGGCCGTCGGGGGACCCGCAGTGGGCGGCCAATGATCCGTACCTGCACGCCGAGGGACTGCGCGGCCTGGACCTGTACCTGTCCAGCGGCAACGGCATGCCCGGACCTCACGACAAGGTCCTCGACAAACACTTCGCCGGGGCCGGGGACAATCTCGCGAACCAGATCCTGGTGGGCGGCATTCTCGAGGCGGCCACCGATCAGTGCACCCGCGCCATGGGCGACCGGCTCGAGGAGCTCGGCATCCCCGCCACCGTGAAACTGCACCCGTACGGCACCCACTCGTGGGGCTACTGGGACGACGAACTGCCCGCCTCGTGGCCGGTGCTGGCGCACGGACTCGGCCTGTAGCGGTTCAATCCTGTTCGGGCGGTAGGTTTTCCAGCGCCCAGCGGGCCCATTCGGCCTTCAGGGCGGTGGCGCGCGCCCCGTACTCCAGGGCCAGGTGGCCGTAGCGGGACAGGTCGCGGTCGTTCCAGTCGATGTCCTGTTCGAGTTCGCGCAGGTTCGCGTGCTCACGTTCGGCCCGCTCGGCGATATCGGTCAGATACGCGCGGGCCAGGGTCGGCGGGATGACGCCGAGGAAGAAGACCCGCAACAGCGTCTCGTCGCGGTGCACCTCCTTCGGGGTCGTGGTGGTGAGCCACGTGCGCAGGTCCTCGAGCCCGGCCGCGGTGATCGTGTACTCCTTGCGCCCGCGCGGACCCTCGTCGGTGACGGCGATGAGTTCGGCGTCGGCGAGCTTGGTGAGTTCGGTGTACATCTGGCTCTGCGTCGCGGGCCAGACATTGGCCAGGGACAGCTTGAAGGTGCGCAGCAGGTCGTAGCCGCTGGCGGGACCGTCCGACAGCAATCCGAGCAGGGCGTACCGGAGACTCATGGACTCAGCTTACATTCCACTATTGACATGTCGGAACTGGAGGCTCAATCTTGGACATGTCAGAACTGGAATGTCGCAGCCGTGAGCACCCCGCTGCTCGGGCAGACAGGTGTCGATCATGACCACTCCTCCTCATCTCTCCGGCAACTACGCTCCCGTCCCCGACGAGATCACCGCCTACGAATTGCCTTGCACCGGAACGATTCCCGAGGACCTCAACGGCTGGTATGTGCGCAACGGGCCCAACCCGCACGACGCCGCCTCCCCGCACTGGTTCTTCGGTGACGGCATGGTGCACGGGGTGCGCCTCGAAGGCGGACGCGCTGTCTCCTACCGCAATCGGTGGGTGCGGACCACCCGGTTCACCGACGGCGCGCAGGGCATCGACGCGCAGGGCAACCGGGACTTCGCCGCGGGCGCGGCCAATACCCACATCGTCCGGCACGCCGGCCGCAGCTTCGCCCTCGTCGAATCCTCGTTCCCCTACGAACTGACCGGCGAGCTGGACACCGTGGGCCCCTACGACTTCGACGGCAAGCTCACCACCGCCATGACCGCGCACCCCAAGACCTGCGCGGTCACCGGGGAACTGCACTTCTTCGGCTACGACTTCCTCGAGCCGTACCTGACCTACCACCGCGCCGACGCCGCAGGCAATCTCGAACTCAGCCGCGTCATCGACGTCCCGGCCGCCACCATGCACCACGACTTCGCGCTCACCGCCGAGCATGTGCTGTTCCTGGATCTGCCGGTGGTGTTCGACATGCAGACCGCCATGTCCGGCGGGGCCATGCCGTTCCGGTGGAGCGACGACTACCAGGCGCGCATCGGCGTGCTGCGCCGCGACGACCCGCACGGCCCGGTGCGCTGGTTCGACATCGACCCCTGCTACGTCTTCCACACCCTCAATGCCCACGACGACGCGGGCCGGATCGTGCTGTACGCCATGCGGTATCCGAGCATGTGGCGCGACACCACACAGGGCTTCGACACCGGTGCGAACCTGTGGCGCTGGACCCTGGACCTCGCCACCGGAGCCGTCCGCGAGGAACGGATCGACGACCGGATCGCCGAATTCCCGCGCATCGACGACCGTTTGGCGGGGCTCGACGCCCGCTACGGCCACGCCTCGGTCTCCGGCGGCGGCACCGGCGCGCTGCTGCGCTACGACCTGCACACCGGGTCGAGCACCGTCCACGACTTCGGTCCCGGCCGAGTGCCCGCCGAAGCCGCGTTCGCGGCGGCCGACGAAACACCCGGCGGTGCGGGCTATCTCATGACCTACGTCTACGATGCCGCCGAAAACCGCAGTGACCTGGTCATTCTCGACGCCGACGACCTCGGTGCCGAGCCGATCGGCACCATCCACCTGCCGCGCCGGGTGCCGCACGGGTTCCACGGGAACTGGCTGCCCGACCTCTGATTCCCCGGTCGGACAGCTGTTCTCCGTCGTCAGTGCGTGCGGGGGAGCGTCACCGCGAGGGCGTCGACGGCGAAGCCGGTCGTGGTGACGCGGACCGCCGTGTCGGTGAAACGACGGTCGCCCAGGGTGGTCCGCACGAACTGGCGGACCGCGTCGGGCTGCTCGGCGAGCGTCGCCAGAGTGGCCGCGGGGACCTCGATGCTGCCGTCGAAACCCCGTGGCTGATCGGTGATTCCGGCGGCCTGCACGGTCTGGCGGAGTCCATCGACCGTGTGCAGGATCAGATCCAGCCGACTGCCGTCGGCGAACTCGAGGCGCAGTGGCGTGGGCGAGACCGCGAGATCGAAGTTCTCGATCCGCGCGCCCACACCCGACGGCGTCGTGCCCGCATACGTGTACGGGGACACGGGCACGCTGTCGTCGACCGAATGGTCCGTGGGCGTGTTGTCCAGGATCTTGCCCGCCAGCGCCTGGTCGGTGGGCACGAAGTCCCACTGCTCGGCGGTCAGCGTCTTCACCCAGTACCCGGTGCGCCCGTCGGCGACGCCCTCCACGCGCAGTTCGCGTGCGGCCGAGCCGATCCCGGTCTTGTGCACCGAGACCCGGTCGGTGATCTGCCCGGGGATCTTGGGCTGCGTGGTCCACTCGGGCGCGGGCAGCTGGATCGCGGCGTAGTGGTCGTCGATGCGCTCCGAGAGCATGTCGGGCGCTTCGGGGCGGCCGCGCTGGTCCTCGTAGGAGTAGCGGAAGAAGACCTTGTCGGCGCCGGAGATGTCGAAGTCGTACAGGCGCGTGTAGAGGTCGCCGAAACGGTTCACGACCAGGGTGGTCGAGCCGCTGGTGGAGATGCCGACCGCCCGGAACCGGCCGCCGGCCGGGGTGGACATCTCGTAGCTGTGGTCCAGCGGCAGCCACGGGTCCACGTAGTGGATGCGATGGCCGTCGTCGGTGAGCGCGTACACGTGCGACACCTTGGCCCCGCCCACCGTGTGGTCGTTGCCCGCGATATCGCGCCACACGTGGTCCTCATTGGGCGAGAGCACCGACCAGGTCCACGCCGTCGTGCCCGGCGGCAGCGTATTGCCCGGACCGGTCCACAGCGGGGAGCCGTAGCGGCTGGACCAGTTCCAGTCCTTGGGCGCGCTGAGAATGCGGTCCATGGTGAAGAAGCGGCCGTCGACATCGATGGCCATCAGCTCGTCGTCGTCCGCGGAGACCCCGGCGACGCGGCCCGCCAGACAGCCCGGCAGCGGCAGGGTGCGCCAACCGCCCTGCGCGGCGGCCGGTTTGACGTAGATCGCGCCGTCGCGGGTGGCGAAGGACCAGCGGCGGTTGAAGGTCTCCGCGGTGCCGCGCAGCAGGACCCGATCCGGCAGGGCGACAGGAGCGGCGGGGAACGCGTCCAGGCCGGTGGTGGTCTCGTCCGCGCCCGGCTCGGGGGTGCCGACGGTGCCGAGCAGATCGCAGGCGGGGGCGGCGGTGGCGGCCTGCTGGGGCGCGGCCAGCGTGAAGGCGAGTCCGGCGGCGGCCGCGAGCACGCCGTGGCGCAGGGTCAGGTCGGTCATCACAGCCACCCGAGGGTGCCGAAGACCGCGATGGCGAGCGCGTCGACGCCCAGGATCGCGCCGACGGCGATGGCCTTGGCCCGCACGGTCGGCAGGTCGTACACGAAGAAGCAGGCCGCGAAGAACGGCACGTAGCCGACCAGCCAGATCAGGAACGGGAAGCCCGCGTGCCACCAGGACCAGTCCCAGGTCAGCACGCCCACCTTGTTGAGCAGCACCTCGACCCCGACCGCGGCCGCCGAGTTCAGCGCGATGAGGACCGGCCGGTTGGGCAGCCCGAGGATGCGAGTCTCCTTGGGCGGCAGCATCTTCGCCGCCGCGATGCCCATGATGGCGAACATGAAGCAGATCTCGATGTTCAATCCGATGAGGATCTGATAGGCCGTCGGCCCGGTCGCGCCCCACACCGGCGCCCGCCCGGTGCCGTGGAACACCAGCGAATTCCAGATCTCGTTGAACAGATCCATGCCCCACAGCGCCAGACCCGCGAACAGCACGTTCCAGTTCCGCCGCTCGACCTCGGTCGCGTACACGTAGATGACGACCAGCAACAACGGGATCACATACCACTTGAATTGGCTACTGTCCCGCAGCAACTCCTGCGCCACACGCGCGTGATCGGTCATCGCCGGCCCCTCCCTCATCAGTTGAGCCCCGCGAGTGTGTTACAAATCACCGGTGAATGTCAACATGTAAGTCTGCTGTGTTCCGGCGGCTTCCGGCAGCACCGACCCGGTAGGGTTCGGGCGCATGGCAGCCCCGTTCCGTCCGCTCCGCGAACTGGCGTTCGTTCTCGCTGTGGCCGTGGTGATTCCGATGCTCGCGACGCTCGCGTTCTCCGCCATCGGCCACCCGGAATGCGCCAGCATTCCGGAAGACGTGGGCCCGTGCGGCTACTGGGCCCGGGTGGCCTACTACGGGCCGTTCATCATGCTGTGGGGTGTGATCTTCTGCGGGGGCCTCGGAGCAACGCTGTGGCTGATCGCCGTCGTGACCCGCGGTCTGTTCTTCGCGGTCCGTCGTCGTCGCGAGCGTATCGGTGCAGGCCATACGGCCTGACCCCGCCCCTGACCTCGGTGTCTGAGCCGCTTGGGATAAAATCGGTGGTTCTTGCGCGTCGACACGACGCACAATCGTTCAGTTAACCATCGGCATCCGCTGCACCCGAGGAGACGCTTGTGATCACCGCGACCGACCTGGAGGTCCGGGCCGGAGTCCGCACCCTGCTGACGGCGCCGGGCTCGGCGCTGCGGGTGCAGGCCGGTGACCGGATCGGGCTGGTGGGCCGCAACGGTGCCGGCAAGACCACCACACTGCGCATTCTCGCCGGTGAAGGTGAACCCTACGCGGGCAAGGTCATTCGTTCGGGAGAACTGGGATATTTGCCCCAGGATCCGAAGGAGGGCAATCTCGACATGCTCGCCAAGGATCGGGTGCTGTCGGCGCGCGGCCTCGACACCCTGCTGCGCGAGATGGAGAAGCAGCAGGCGCTGATGGCCGAGGTCGCCGACGAGAAGGAACGCGACAAGGCGATCCGCAAGTACGGCCGCCTCGAGGAGCGCTTCTCGGCCCTGGGCGGTTACGTCGCCGAGAGCGAAGCCGCCCGCATCTGCCACAGCCTGGCCCTGCCCGACCGGGTGCTGAACCAGCAGCTGCGCACCCTCTCCGGTGGTCAGCGTCGCCGAATCGAGTTGGCGCGCATCCTGTTCAGCGCCTCCGACGGCAGCGGCGGCAAGTCCGACACCACGCTGCTGCTCGACGAGCCCACCAACCACCTCGACGCCGACTCCATCAACTGGCTGCGCGGTTTCCTGCAGAGCCACGACGGCGGCCTCATCGTCATCTCCCACGATGTGGAACTGCTCGGTGACGTGGTGAACAAGGTGTGGTTCCTCGACGCCGTGCGCGGCGAGGCCGACATCTACAACATGGGCTGGAAGAAGTACCTCGACGCCCGCGCCACCGACGAACAGCGCCGGGTGCGCGAGCGCGCCAATGCCGAGAAGAAGGCTTCCGCGCTCAAGCAGCAGGCCGCCAAGCTCGGCGCCAAGGCCACGAAAGCCGCTGCGGCACACCAGATGGTCAAGCGCGCCGAGCGCATGCTCAACGAGGTCGACGACATCCGCGTGGCCGACAAGGTGGCCCGGATCAAGTTCCCCGAGCCCGCGCCCTGCGGCAAGACGCCGCTGATGGCCACCAACCTGACCAAGCTCTACGGGTCCCTCGAGATCTTCACCGGCGTGAACCTGGCCATCGACAAGGGCAGCCGGGTCGTCATCCTGGGCCTCAACGGCGCCGGCAAGACCACCATGCTGCGGCTGCTCGCGGGCGTGGAGAGCCTGACCGCGGGCCAGATCGACCCCGGTCGCGGCCTCAAGATCGGATATTTCGCCCAGGAGCACGACACCCTCGACGACCAGGCCACGGTCTGGGAGAACATCCGCCACGCCGCCCCCGACGCGGGCGAGCAGGACCTGCGCGGTCTGCTGGGCGCGTTCATGTTCTCCGGGCCGCAGCTCGAGCAGCCCGCGGGCACGCTCTCCGGTGGTGAGAAGACCCGTCTCGCGCTCGCCGGTCTGGTGTCCTCGGCCGCGAATGTCCTTCTGCTGGACGAACCTACGAACAACCTCGACCCGGTCTCGCGTGAGCAGGTGCTCGACGCGCTGCGCAGTTACGCGGGCGCGGTGGTGCTGGTGACCCACGACCCGGGCGCGGCCGAGGCGCTCAACCCCGAGCGCGTCATCATGCTGCCCGACGGCACCGAGGACCACTGGTCGCAGGATTACCTGGAACTGATCCAGCTGGCCTGAGCGGGTGTGTTCCGGGCCCGGAAAAACCACCGTCCGGGCCCGGAAACTCGCTTCCCGCACCGAAAAACGCGTGTTCGCCAAAACTCGGTGATTCACATCACACCGTTTCGTTGATCACAGGCATCCGAGTCTCTACCCTGGAATGAGGCGCCCACGGCGACTCGGAGGAAGCCATGAGTGACAGGCCCGCACAGGGTAAAGCCGTATTGGGTAAAGGCACGCGCGTCACCGGGAAATCCCGCGATCGCTTGCAATCCCAGCTCAAGAAGCAGTACGAGGCCGGAGCCAGTATCCGGTCCCTAGCCAGGGAAACCGGGCGGTCGTACGGCTTCATTCACAACGTGCTCGTGGAGTCGCATGTGCAACTCCGCAGCCGGGGCGGTGCGAACCGCCGCAAGGCCGGCAAGCCCGTCAGCAAGTAGCGTCCCGTTCCGGGAACACGATCGCGGGGACTCGGCCGGTGAATACCGGTCGGGGACTTGCGATCTCGCTCCGCTCGCGATGGCGTGCGGCCGCTACGGGGTCACGGTCCCGTCGCCGAGCACCAGCAGGTTCGCCAGGCTCCGGAAAATCGGCAGACCGGTCTTGATCTCGAGATAGGCGAACTGCCCCTGGGGGTTCACCTCCAGGAAGTAGAACTCGCCGTCGAGCCCCACCCGCAGGTCCAGCACGCCGAAAGCCAGTCCCAGCGCGCCCATCAGCGTGGTCAGCGACTTGCTCACCGAAGCGGGCAGGCGATCGGCGGTGAACGCCACCGAGGTGTCCAGGCGCGAATCCACCCGTCCCACACCGGATTGCGAGTCGATCCGCACCACCCACTCGATGCCGTCCACCCACACGATGCGCAGGTCGCTCTCGGCGTGGATGTAGTCCTGGAAGATGGTGGGGGAGTTGCGGATCGTGGCGAGCCGGTCGAAATCGGCCGGGGTGAACAGGCGGGTCTCGGTGAACGCCCCGCGCCCGGTGCCGGAGCGCTTGTAAACCACTGGCCCGGGCCGGGATTCGACGAAGGAACGCGCCTCGTCGGGATCATTGGTGACGAGGGTCTCCGGAATCGCGAATCCGGCGCGGGCGGCGGTCTCCAACTGCACGATCTTGCGCCCCGCGGTGCGATCGGCCCCGGGGTCGTTGACCCACAGGGCCGGGATCGACCACAGCAGCCCCTGCAGGAAGCCGTCGCACTCGGCGCGGCGGTAGTCGTCGTCCTCGGCGCTCAGCCCGCCCGGCACCAGGGTGGGGTGCGGGCGCCGCCACCACACCGAGGTGACGTCGTCGAGTCCGAAGATGTGCGACAGGCTGCGGTAGGAGCCGTCCGCGCCGAGCCGGAAAGTGCCGTTCTCGCGCGGGAAGTCACGCATGTCGAGACGAATCGGATTGTGCCCGTGAAATTTGCGCAGCGTAGCGGCGAGGGCATCGCCGTGGAGATCCTCGGCCTCGGTGACGATGAGGACCGAGCCCATGGTGCGGGCGGCCATGCGTGCCCGTCAGTCGAGGCTGTCGCAGGCGATGCCGTCGTCGCTGCCGTTGTGCGACCGGGTCTGGCAGCAGGTCATGGTGGCCCCGCCGACCCCCGGCCCCGTGGCCAGATCCAGTCCGCGGGCCCAGATCTCGGTCTGCCGGCGCAGCTCGTCGTCACCGCGCGCGGGACTCAGCTCCGGCGCCAGCGTCAGCGGACGGTCGGTGACCTCCACACGACGGCGCTGGGTGAAATCGGCAGTGGCGCCGGACCGTACCCGCACCAGGACCGGACGGCCCTCGCAACCACTCTGCGCACTCGCAGCGTCCCACCGGGCGATGTCGAGCACGTCCGCGCGATCCAGGGTCCAGGTGCCGTCGCCGACGCGCACGCTGATACTTCGCTCGGTGGCTGCGACAAGGTAGCCGGGTAGCGGTCGCGAGGTGGTGGCGAGGGTCGCCGATCCCGTTCGGTGCAGGGCGCCGGTCATGCGGAACTCCGATCTGCTCGGGATTTGCTGCGGGGCCGAGCGTGATCTGAATCATATCCCGCGACGGGTCGAATTCGGTCCGCAACGACAGATTTCAGCCGCCTCGGCAAACTCTGATGGGGTTTCGGAAATCGCTCCCGCCGAAAGATTTTCGCTGAACAACCGGGGTGGGTGCGGGCGGGCGTCGCGGGGCTATAGGCCCAAGGCGTCGGGCGAGTCGGCCACGGCCCGCAGTGCCGCACCGGGATCCGCAACAAGTTTGCGGGCCGCGAGGTCGAGAATGCCGGACACGGCGTCGATCTCCGCGGACACGGTACCGTCGAGTTTCACGATGCGCTGGCGCATCCGGAAAATCTTGCCGCCGGTGAATTCGAATTCGCAGCTCACCATTACCTCGTCGCCGAGATGCAGTTCCCGCTGGTACTTGATGGTCTGTTCCAGCACCACCGGCCCGATGCCCGCGGCCACCATCTTGTCCCCGGCGATGCCCGCGGCCTTCAGCAGCTCCCAGCGCGCGTGCTCGGCGTACTGGAGGTAGACCGCCTGATTGAGATGCCCGTTGATGTCGAGCTCATAGCCGCGCACGGTGATGGGAACAGAGATTGCCATGCAAGGTCCAACCCGGGGCGACCCGATGATCATTCCGTGATTCGGGTGGCCTACCGCACAGTCTGCCCGGCGACTCCCGGGCTACCCGCCGGGCGGCAGCGCCCGGCGGGTGTTGCGATCAGTTGCCGGTGAACCGCGCCCGCGCTCGGCGAATACGCGGCGCGGCAGGCGAACTCGGTGTTCAGGCGCGGTTCGCGGTGCGCTCGGCCCACCACCGCGGGGCGTCGATGAAGTAGTTGTCGTATTCCTTCTGCGCGGCCTCGAAGTCGGCCGGGGTGGTCTGTCCCAGCGCCAGCTGCTCCAGGAATCGGAAGTACCCGTGCCGCTCCACGCCCGGCATGAGGGCGATGAACAGGCGGGCCGAGGAGCCGGGGACCGCGCCGAAGGCGTGCGGCATGAACTTGGGGACCACCAGCGCCCCGCCCGCGCCGACGGTCACGATCTCGTCCCCGGCCATGACCTGGAGTTCGCCGTCGGCGACGAAGAACAGCTCGTCGGA
Organism: Nocardia sp. NPDC005825; assembly: GCF_040630175.1. Classification (NCBI taxonomy): domain Bacteria; kingdom Bacillati; phylum Actinomycetota; class Actinomycetes; order Mycobacteriales; family Nocardiaceae; genus Nocardia; species Nocardia sp. NPDC005825. The sequence goes on along the minus strand of NZ_JBEXXC010000001.1, from coordinate 449,226 downwards.
GAGCGTGTGATAGTGCGGCGCGGCCCCGTCGGCGCCCTCGGCCAGCGTCACCTCGACGGTGCTGACCGACCCGCCCGCCTCGTTGGAGTCGATGAGCAGTCGCACCGAGGCGGGCTGCCCCGCGCCGATGATCTCGGAGTCCTCGGGGCGGCGGATGGCGGCGGGGCGGGAAGCGGCGTTCATGACTAGCTCCGAATCATTCGATGATTGATAATTCGCTACCGAACTATATGGCATCGAATAGAGTGTTGTCCATGGGTGAGAACGAGACCGACGCCGTGGACACCATCGCGGCCCAGTGGCGGCGGGAACGGCCGGACCTGGACGGCGAGGCCATGGAAATCATCGGTCGCCTGGGCAGGCTGGCCGCGGTGGCGGGCACGAAGATCGAAACGGTGTTCACCGCACACGGATTGCAGCGCGGCGAGTTCGATGTGCTTGCGGCGCTGCGCCGTTCGGGGGAGCCCTACGAACTCAACCCCTCCGCCCTGGCCGACACCCTGATGATGTCGCGCGCGGGCATGACCGGCCGCCTCGACCGTTTGGAGCAGGCCGGTCTGGTACGCCGCATCGCCGACGCGGGCGACCGGCGCGCCATCAAGGTGGCGCTCACCGACCGCGGCCTGCACCTCATCGACGTCGTCGTCACCGACCACTTCGAGAACGAGACCCGCATCCTGTCGGTGCTGAGCGCCGCGGATCGCAAGGAACTCGACCGCATCTCGCGGCTACTGCTCGCCGATCTCGAACGCGAGAACTGACGAGGGCGGGGCGAATCCCCCCCCGGGTGATCACGCCTTGCGGCGGATGGAGGCCTCGACCAGATCGAGCACGGCTTCGAGGTTGTTGCCCGCGTGGCCGGAGGCGATGCGGGCGATGAGACCGTCGAGGACGAGGTCCAGGTAGCCGAGCAGCACCTCGGTGGGGACGTCGTCGCGCAGCGCGCCCGCGGCCTTGCGGCGCTCCAGACGGGCCACGGTGGCGGCGGTGAGCTCCTCGGAGCGCTCTTCCCAGTTGGCCCTGAACTCCGGGTCGTTGCGCAGGCGGCGGGCGATCTCGAGGCGGGTGCCCAGCCAGTCGAAATCCTCGGGGCGGGCGAGCATATCGCGCATGACCTGGATCAGACCCTGGTTGGCGGCGACCTCGGCCATGCGGCCCGCGTCCTCCTGGGCCAGCGCCAGGAACAGCGCGTCCTTGTCCCGGAAGTGGTGGAAGATCGCGCCCCGCGACAGACCGGTCGCTTCTTCGAGACGACGCACGGTGGCGCCCTCGTAGCCGAACTCGGCGAAGCAGCTGCGGGCTCCGTCGAGGATCTGGCTGCGCCGGGCGGCGAGGTGGTCGTCTGAGACCTTGGGCACTGGACTCCTCCGAAACGTGTTGTGCGGGTTCCCCGTATCGATCTTGCGACCAAATCGGAAAACCCGCACGAGCGACGAGCGAAGCGACCCGGTGAGGGGCCGCGTGGCGGGCCCCGGAGCTGCGCTTTCACGCAATTCCGGTGCCCACCACCACGACTCGGTTTCGAAACAGCCCTTCGAGAACCGAGCTACATCGCAGTGACTAGCCGCGAATCATGTTGCGCAGCACGAACTGCAGGATGCCGCCGTTGCGGTAGTAGTCCGCCTCACCGGGGGTGTCGATGCGGACGACCGCGTCGAAGACGACCTTCTCGCCGTTCTCCTTGGTGGCGGTGACCTTCATGGTCTTCGGAGTCACACCCTCGTTCAGCTTGGTGATGCCCTCGATGTCGAAGGTCTCGGTGCCGTCCAGGCCCAGCGACGCGGCCGACTGGCCGGCCGGGAACTGCAGCGGCACAACGCCCATGCCGATCAGGTTCGAGCGGTGGATGCGCTCGAACGACTCGGTGATGACGGCCTTGACGCCCAGCAGGCTGGTGCCCTTGGCGGCCCAGTCACGCGAGGAACCCGAGCCGTACTCCTTGCCGCCCAGCACGACCAGCGGGATGCCCGCGGCCTGGTAGTTCTGCGAGGCGTCGTAGATGAAGGCCTGCGGGCCACCCGGCTGGGTGAAGTCGCGGGTGTAACCACCCGAGACGTCGTCCAGCAGCTGGTTGCGCAGACGGATGTTGGCGAAGGTGCCGCGGATCATCACCTCGTGGTTACCACGACGCGAGCCCAGCGAGTTGTAGTCCTTGCGCGCAACGCCATTGGCGTCGAGGTACTGCGCGGCCGGGGTGCCCGGCTTGATCGGACCGGCGGGGGAGATGTGGTCGGTGGTGACCGAGTCGCCCAGCAGCGCCAGCACGCGCGCGCCCTTGATGTCGGAGACCGGGGTCGGCTCCATCGACATGCCGTCGAAGTACGGCGCCTTGCGGACGTAGGTCGACTTCTCGTCCCACGCGAAGGTGTCGCCCTCGGGGGTGTTCAGACCCTGCCAGCGCGCATCGCCGTCGAAGACGGTGGCGTAGGACTTGGTGAACATGTCCCGGCTGATCGCCGACTTGATGGTGTCGTCGATCTCCTGCGCGGACGGCCAGATGTCCTTCAGGAAGACATCGTTGCCGTCGGTGTCCTTGCCCAGGGCGTCGACCTCGAAGTCGAAGTCCATGGTGCCCGCGAGCGCGTACGCGATGACCAGCGGCGGGGAGGCCAGGTAGTTCATCTTCACGTCGGGGGAGATACGACCCTCGAAGTTGCGGTTACCCGACAGCACGGCGGTGACCGACAGGTCGTTGTCGTTGATCGCGGCCGAGATCTGCTCCGGCAGCGGGCCGGTGTTGCCGATGCAGGTGGTGCAGCCGAAGCCACCCACGTAGAAGCCCAGCTTCTCGAGGTACGGCCACAGGCCGGCCTTCTCGTAGTAGTCGGCGACGACCTGCGAGCCCGGGGCCATGTTGGTCTTGACCCACGGCTTGGACGCGAGGCCCTTCTCGACGGCGTTGCGGGCCAGCAGGGCCGCGCCGATCATGACCGACGGGTTCGAGGTGTTGGTGCAGGAGGTGATGCCCGCGACCACGACGGCGCCGTGATCCAGGACGAAGTCACCGCGCTCCGGGTCCGACACCTTGACCGGCTTGGACGGACGGCCCGCGTTGCCGTTGGCGGCGGTCGGGACGGCCGAGTCGTCGGAGGCGGTGCCCGGGGCGACCGGGTCGCTGGCCGGGAAGGACTCCTCGATGGCCTCGTCCAGCGCGGTGTGCGGCACCGGGTCGTTGGTGTAGGTGCGGATGTCCTGACGGAAGGCGTTCTTGCTCTCCGACAGCAGGATCCGGTCCTGCGGGCGCTTCGGGCCGGCGATGGACGGCACCACGGTGCCCAGGTCCAGCTCCAGGTACTCCGAGTACGCGGGCTCGTTGGCCGCGTCGTGCCACAGGCCCTGTTCCTTGGCGTACGCCTCGACGAGCGCGAGCTGCTCGTCGCTGCGGCCGGTGAGGCGCAGGTAGTTGATGGTCTCCTCGTCGATCGGGAAGATCGCGGCGGTGGAGCCGAACTCCGGGCTCATGTTGCCCAGGGTGGCGCGGTTGGCCAGCGGAACCTCGGCCACACCGGCGCCGTAGAACTCGACGAACTTGCCGACCACACCGTGCTTGCGCAGCATGTCGGTGACGGTGAGCACGACGTCGGTGGCGGTGACGCCCGGCTTGATCTCACCGGTCAGCTTGAAGCCGACGACGCGCGGGATCAGCATGGAGACCGGCTGGCCCAGCATGGCGGCCTCGGCCTCGATGCCGCCGACGCCCCAGCCCAGCACGCCCAGGCCGTTGACCATGGTGGTGTGCGAGTCGGTGCCGACGCAGGTGTCGGGGTAGGCCTGGCCGTTGCGGACCATGACGGTGGGGGCCAGGTACTCGATGTTGACCTGGTGCACGATGCCGACGCCCGGCGGGACGACCTTGAAGTCGTCGAAGGCGCCCTGGCCCCAGCGCAGGAACTGGTAACGCTCGCCGTTGCGCTCGTACTCCAGGTCGACATTGCGCTCGAGGGCGTCGGCGGTGCCGAACACGTCGAGGATGACCGAGTGGTCGATGACCATGTCGGCGGGGGAGAGCGGGTTGACCTTGTTCGGGTCGCCGCCCAGGGTGGTGACGGCCTCACGCATGGTGGCCAGGTCGACGATGCAGGGCACGCCGGTGAAGTCCTGCATGATCACGCGGGCCGGGGTGAACTGGATCTCGGTGTCGGGCTCGGCCGACGGATCCCAGGCTGCGAGGGCGCGGATCTGGTCGGCGGTGATGTTCGCGCCGTCCTCGGTGCGAAGCAGGTTCTCCGCGAGGACCTTCAGGGCGTAGGGCAGCTTCTCGGTGCCGGGCACGGCCGAGAGCCGGAAGATCTCGTAAGAGTTGCTTCCGACCTCGAGGGTGCCCTTGGCGCCGAAGGTATCGATACTCGTCACGTTCAGCTCCACTCGTCTGTGAATGGGAGGGCCAGCGGCGGGGCTGTGCCGATGGCCTCGTCGAGGCGCGGGCCTCGTCCGTTTTCCGACATTAACAGTACGCTTGTCCTGTGAGCACATCGGGGGCGGGAACAGTGTGGCGCGGTGAGGCGATCTGACAAGCCGTCCCGTACCCTGCGTTCGTGACCGTCTCGCACCCCTCGGTTTTCACGCCCGTGAAGGCGGAGCTACCGCCGAACACCGACTTGAATAAGATCATCGCCGATCTCGACGACAACCATGTCGCCGCCCCCGAGGGACGCGACCAGGAGGCCCTCGCGGCCCTCGCCGCCGACGCGCGCGATCAGGGCGTCGAGCTCGATATCGTTGTGGTGCCGGGCAATCCGGGGATCGAGGCGAACCTGCGCGATCTGGCCAACGAGGTCGGCAAGATCGAGCACGGCACCGTGGTGGTCTTCAGCGACGACTGGGTCGGTACCTTCAGCGACCAGTTCACCCGCGGGCGGCTCGAGCGCGCCGAGGACGGGGCCAAGTACCGCGGCCCCGAGCACACCGCCGATGCCGCACGGGTTTTCGTGGATCGGCTGCAGCAGCCGGAGGCGGTGTCGTGGACGGTGATCACGCTGGTGCTGCTGGGTCTGCTGGTCGCGGGGATCGGCGGGCTGTACGTGGTGAAGTCGCGGCGGGCTCCGGAGGGGACGCGGCCGCGGACTCCGGTCGGCTAGGGGTTCCACTGCCGACGGCGACGGGGTCGCCGGATGGGGTTCGGGTTCGTCCCGGGCCCCTTTTTCATTGCCCGAATCCGGGTGCGTGGTAGAGCAAAACCGCCCGGTTCGTATGCGACACGCCCAATCGGTGACGCGTGTCGTGTCATGTGACGCATGGTGATTGTGTGGTTTACCTGCAAATACGTGGCTACTGACGAATTACATATGTGTGATTGTGGCGTGGCTGATCAGAGCACTCCATTACGTGCCGTACGGTTTCGCGATGGCACGCCTGGGACAGATGTGCCGAATGGGACTCCAGGGAGGTGCGATGCGACGACCTGCGAAGCGGCGCGGACGTCCAGCGCGAGTCGCTACGGAGTTGCTCGTAGCGGCCGTCGTGCTGGCCTGTGGCATGGCCTCCGGACACGCGGTCCCACCCCCACCCCCCAATCCCAGCGACGGTGACCTCAATGCCGCCGGCGCCCAGGTCGACGCCGGTGTCGGCGAGGTCGGCGCGCTCATCAACCAGGTCGCCACCGCCGAACAGCAGTTGCAACAGCTCGACGACGCGATCGCCGTGCGCCGCGAAGCGGTGAACAAGGCCCTGGTGGATCTGCAGATCGCCCGCGACGCCGCCGATGCCGCCGCCCAGACGGTGGTGCAGTGCCAGCAGGAGCTGACCGACGCGGGCGCGAAAGTCGATACCGCGCACGGCAATTTCGACAAGTACGTCGCGCAGGTCTACATGCGTCCCGGCTCCACCTCGCTGATCAGCTATATGGCCGCGCCGAGCCCCGAGATCGCGCTCAACCGCGCCCAGATCCTGACCATCGCCTCCAAGAACCAGCAGCAGGTCGTCGACGGCCTCCGTCACGCCCAGGTCGACCAGGCCAACAAGACCTCGGCCGCCAAGCAGGCCCAGCAGGCCGCCGACGCGGCCGCGGCCGCCGCCGACGCCAAGAAGGCCGACGCGCAGAACGCCGTCACCACCGCCCAGTCCGAGTTCAACCAGCAGAACAATGTCCGCAACGGCCTTGTCTCCCAGCGTGACTCGGCCCAGCAGCGCCTGGACACCGCCCGCGCCAATGTGGCCGGCCTGCAGAGCCAGCGCGACGCCTTCGTCGCCTGGGATCAGCAGCGCAAGACCGAGGAAGCCGCCGCCCAGGCCGCCGCTCGCGCCGCCGCGGTCGCCGCCGCCGCGCGGGTGGCCGCCGACCGTGCCGCCGCCGACCGCGCCAACCAGGTCGGCCAGAGCCACCGCCCGCACAAGGTCCAGGACTCCTCCCCGCCCCCGCGCCGCCCCCAGCCCAACCGCTCCGACACCCAGACCACCCGTCCCAGCGGCGGCTCCCGCTCCGAACTCATCGAAACCGTCGTCGACCGCGCCATGTCCCAACTCGGCGTCGTCTACGCCTGGGGCGGCGGCGACGAGGACGGCCCCACCCTCGGCATCCGCGACGGCGGCACCGCCGACAGCTACGGCGACTACAACAAGACCGGCTTCGACTGCTCCGGCCTCATGATCTACGCCTTCGCCGGCGTAGGCGTCTCCCTCCCGCACTACTCCGGCTACCAATACACCATGGGCACAAGGGTTCCCGTCTCCGAACGAGCCCGCGGCGACATGCTCTTCTGGGGCCCCGGCGGCTCCCAGCACGTAGCCCTCTACATCGGCAACGGCAAGATGATCGAGGCTCCGCAATCCGGCGAGGTCGTCAAAGTCTCCGCCGTCCGAGAAGACGGCATCATGCCCTACGCCGTCCGCATCATCTCCTGACTCAGGTGTAGTGATCCCGGCCTCGCCCGGTTATCGGGACAGGCCTCCGTGGGACACGGCTGTTGGCGTAGACCGAAATGGCCCGGGCGGGTCGTTAGGCTTCCGAAATGAACAGCTGGATCGTCGAGGGAAGCGCGGTCGACAAGCAGGATGTGGTGCACCTGATCGTGGACCTGCACAGCACTGGCGATTGGACGCAGCGATGCACGGGGCAACCCGCCAAGCCTGAAACGGTGCCGGGGCGGGCACGCTGCCTGCGTTGTGCGCTCAAAGCCGCGGAGGCGTTCCGTCTCGGCGAACAACCATTGGATGTCGTCCAAGAATGGATGCGAGTCGATCACACAGCTCTGCCACGTCCGGCTTCGATCCGCCTTCCGGCACCCGAACGGCGGACGACTCCGCCGGGCCCGGCCGAACCGAGAAACCAGGACCTCGTGCTGGATCTGGCAGATCCGGACCTGCGGTATGTCATCACCGATTCCCTCGCGAGATGGGCTGCGTACCAACGTCGCAAAGCCCGCGCCGAACCGGACACAACCCTGACCGCAACCCGAAACCGCTGGGCCGACCTCGCGGACACGGTCCGGGTCCGCGCTGTCATGGGAAGCGACTGAGCACTTGGTGACGTGCTGGACTCAGCGCCGCGGTTCATCGAGCATCATCGATGTCCGCCGAGCTGCCGGAGTACACCGTCGCCGTGCCGCCCGCCACTGAGGCGTGCACCGCGACGCAGAAATTGACCCCCCAGTTGGCGGGCCGGGGGTTCAGCCGCGGCCGAGCAGGGTTCCGCCGTTGATCTGCAAGATCTGGCGGGTGGTCCATCCGGCTTCGAGTTCGGGGGTCAGTCCCTCGGTCCAGAACTCGGTGGCGGGCACGAATCCTGGTGCGACTACGGCAGGTCGTGTCGTGTTCCCTCTCTAGAGTGGCGAACACCCTCAGAGTGTGAGGATCCGTGCTCTTTCATCAGGGGTGGCGTGGGCCAGATACCCGCCGGTGAATCGTTCATCCGCGGTGACCTCTTTGCCGATCGGTGTCGGAAGGTAGAGCTCGGAAGGAGATTCGGGCAGCTCGATCTCGGCCAGAACCAGACTGGTGAGGTCGTCGTGGAACTCGTCGACGACAAAGGTGTGGTGGCTGACCTGCCAGACGTGGCGAGTTTTACGCAATGTTGCAGCGGGTAGCCGGCAGAGCTGGTTGTACTCGGCCTCGTCGAGGTAGATGTTGGTGATTGCAGCTGTGGATGGGGTGTTCTCGTCCGGGCGGACCTTCTGACAGAGCTTGTAGACGACCTGCGAGCCGACTTGGACGCGCCGCAATCGGAGCCGGGTACCGCGGATGTAGCGATCCTCGATGAACCGGGGGTCCGAGGCGTCGGCCGGTATACCGGTGAGCAGGAAACGCCTCTCGCTCTCGATCTTGGCGTATTTTCCCAGTCCCGGCCGCCGGAGCCAGTTCGCCACATCAGCGTTGACGTCCGCGGTGGTATCGGTCTTGGTGTTCGGATCGCGATCGAGCCGGCTCTGGACTGGATTCACCCCGCGGCGCCCGCATTCTGGCGATCGGAGCTCACGGAGCGGACCGGTGGCAGGCCGAGGTTGTCGCGCAGCGTGGTTCCGGTGTAGTCGGCGCGCAGCACACCTCGGTCCTGGAGCAACGGGACCACCTGGTCGACGAACTCGTCGAGACCCGATGGCACCAGGTGGGATCCGAGGATGAAGCCGTCGGAACCGTCGTTGGTGACGAATTCGTCGATGTCTCGCGCCACCTGGGCCGGGGTGCCGACCAGGGGGCCGCGTTCGAACTGGTCGATGACCACCTCGCGCAGGCTCAGCTTCTTGGCCTCGGCGACTTCGCGCAGTCGCCGCGCGGTGGCGAAGCGGTCCTGGTGAACGAACGCGCGGCCCTGGATGATCGGCGCGGCATCGGGATCCGGATCGATGGCCGGCACCGGGCCGTCGGGGTCGTAGCCGGACAGGTCGCGGTTCCAGATCTGTTCCAGCAGGATCAGCGCGGTCTGGCCGGTGACCTGTTCGTTCCGGATGGCGTGATACTTCTCGACCGCTTCGGCTTCGGTGTCACCGAGTACGAAGCTCGCCGAGGGCAGAATCTTGATCTCGTCGGCCGAGCGGCCCGCCGCCACCGCGCGCGTCTTGATGTCGCGGTAGAACTCGGCCGCTTCGGGCAGCTCGCCGTAGGGAGAAAAGATGGCGTCGGCGTTCGCGGCGGCGAAGGCCCGGCCCTGCGGCGAGACACCTGCTTGCAGGATCACCGGCCGCCCCTGTGGGCTGCGCGGCACAGTGAACCGGCCGGCGATGTCGAATTGGGTGCCGTGGAAGGCGAATTGCCCAGCGTCGGCGCGGGCCAGGAATCGACCGGAGTCCTGGTCCGCTACGAGATCGTCCTCGCTCCATGAATCCCACAGCGCACGTACGGCATTCAGGGTTTCCTCGGCGCGGGCGTAGCGGTCGGCCGGGTCGAGGTAGCCGCCGCGCCGGAAGTTCTGGCCGGTGAACGCGTCGAAGGAGGTGACCACGTTCCACGCGGCGCGTCCGCCGGAGAGATGATCGAGGCTGGCGAACTGGCGGGCGAGTTCGTAGGGCTGGTTGAAGGTGGTGTTGATGGTGCCCGCCAACCCGAGGTGCTCGGTGACCGCGGCGAGAGAGGCCAGCACGGTGAGGGTGTCGGGACGGCCGATGATGTCCTGATCGAAGATCTGCCCGGCGCGCTCGCGCAGAATGAGTCCTTCCGCGAGGAAGAAGAAGTCGAATCTGCCGCGTTCGGCGGTGCGCGCGGTGTGCTCGAAGGTGGCGAAGTCGATCTGGCTGCCGGCTTGGGGATGCCACCAGGCGGTGTGATGGTTCACCCCACCCAGGTAGGCGCCGAGGATTACCTGCTTACGGGATGTGCTCATGGGTGACCTCGCTCAGGTGTTCGCGTATCGATTGGGGACGTCGGTGGGCAGGCCGAGCAGACCCCGCAGGGTGGTCTCGCCATATCCGGTCCGGAACCGGCCGCGGCGTTGCAGGATCGGCACCAGGACGTCGGCGACGGCGGTCAGATCATCGACGGCCACCCCGGGGCGCAGGCGCACGCCGTCCACACCGGCGTCGTGCCATGCGATGAGCAGATCTGCCAGCGCTTCGGCGCTGCCCGCGAAGATCGCTGCGTCGGAGCGGAATGTGCTGCCGAGCAGGGTGTCGAGGCGAGCGAGTCGTTGCGGGCCCGTCGCATCGTCGGTATCGAGGAACACGACCAGGTCGGCGTAGACCCGCAGCGGATCGCCGTCCCGCCCGACGCGTTCCGCCGCGGCTGCCACTTGACCCAGCAGTGGAGCGGGCCCCTCGTCCAGGGTTGGGGTGACGAATACCAGATCTGCACCGCGGGCCGCGAATTCGTAGATCAGTGGGGCGTGTGCCAGGGCCGTCACCACCGGCTGACCTTGTGGCGGGCGCGGTGTGATGGAGGGGCCGCGCACGTTGAAGAAGCTCCCGTGGAAGTCGACGTAGTGCAGTTTGCCGCGGTCGATGAAACGCCGGGTGACGACGTCACGGATCTCCGCGTCGTCTTCCCAGCTGTCCCACAATCGGCGCGTCACCTCGACGACGTCGGCTGCCTCGTCGAACAGTTCGCTCACCGCCGGCGGGAACCGGCCCGAGGTGACGGCTTCCGCCAGTTCGGCGGTGCTGAGGTCCGCGATGGCGCGCCGGCCGAAATGGCTTGCCTCCTCCGTGGTTCCGGACACCCGGGCCTGCCATCCGGCCCTGCCGCGCGAGGTGTAGTCGAGCGTGGCGATCGCCTTGGAGACGTGGAACGGCTCGGTGTGCGTGGTGGTGACGACCGGGACGAGCCCGAGATGGCTGGTCACCGGAGCCAGGCGGGCGGCGATCAGTTCGGCGTCCAGGCGGGCTCCGACTCGGTCGACTGCGCCCTGGGGTGCCGATGGCACGGTCAGGGCGTCCTCGATGGTCACGAAATCCAGGAGTCCGCGTTCGGCGATAGCGGCGAGGTCGGTCCAGTAGCGTGCGCCGAACAGGTCGGCGGGCCGGGAGTTCGGTTCCCGCCAGGCGGCCGGATGCCAGCCCGCGCCGTCGAGCGCCGCGCCCAGGTGCAATGGTGTCGCCATAGTCCTCGGTTTCCGTTCTCGTGCCTCGCACCACGCCGGACCGGCGTGCGCCCCTGTCACGCACCTTGGCCTGCGACCCTCGCCGCGGTCAATGGTTGAGATCAGGCTGAGTGTGCGGAAATACGTTGGCGGAAAATTGAATTGGCCGCGCGCTTTTCGGCTCGAGGTGCGGTCAATGCCTGACTCGGACGATCGTGGCGGCCACGATACGCGGTATGACTCAGATCGTCTCTTCCCCGGATCAGCTGGTGGCGCAACGCTATCGAGACCCCGAACCGGCCTCGCCCCCGGAATGGAATCCGGTGCTCCAGGTGCTGCACGAGCGTCGCTCGATACGCCGCTACCTCCCCGATCCGGTGCCCGACGATGTGCTGCGCGTGATCGTCTCCGCAGCTCAGTCCGCGCCGACCTCGTCGAATCTGCAGGTGTGGAGTGTGATCGCGGTGCGCGATCCCGAGCGCAAGGCACGGTTGGCCGCCCTCGCCGGCGATCAGGAACACATCCGGCAGGCCCCGGTGCTGCTGGTCTGGACGGCGGATCTGGCCCGGCCGCGCGGGCTGGCCGCCCAGCGCGCGGTCCCGCTCGAGGGAGCCGATTTCCTGGAGTCCAGTTTCGTGGCGTTCCTGGATGCGGCGCTGGCCGCGCAGAACGCGGTGACGGCAGCCGAATCCCTGGGCCTGGGCACTGTCTACATCGGTGCGATTCGCAACAACCCCGAGCAGGTTGCAGCCGAGTTATTGCTGCCACCAGGGGTTTTCGCGGTGGTCGGCCTGGTCGTCGGGGTCCCGGACCCGAGCGAGGACGCACGCGTCAAACCGCGGCTGCCGCAGGCTGCCGTTCTGCACGAGGAGACCTACGACGAGAGCGGTCAGGTCGAGCATGTCGGCGAGTACGAGGCTCGGATCGCCGCGTTCTACGCCGAACAGAACCTGGCGCACTCCTGGGTCGGCCGGGTGCTGGAGCGGCTGGGCTCGCCCGCCGCGCTTCAGGGCCGCGACCGGTTGCGCGACCACCTCACGGCCCACGGATTCCCGCTGCGCTGATCCGCCCTGGACATGGCGAATTCGGATCAGCCCGAGCGGGACCGGTGCCGAACCGAAGCCGCGCTGATTACCGTCGGCCCGGTGAATCTGGATCTCGAGGGAAAACGCGCCATCGTCACCGGCGGCAGCCGCGGCATCGGATTGGCGATCGCCCGCGGGCTCGCGGCGGAGGGCGCGGACGTGGTGATCGCCGCCCGCACCGCGGAGACGCTGGAAACCGCCGCACGCGCTGTGGCCGCGGAATCGGGTCGGCGCGTGATCGCGGTGCCGACCGATACCGGCGACGACGACCAGGTAAGGGAATTGGTGCAGCGCACCGTCTCCGAGCTGGGCGGCGTCGATATTCTGGTGAACGCTGCCGCGACGCCGTGGAGCGCGGGCGCGCCCGCCGACCTGGCGGCCACCGGCGACGACGTCGTGCGGCGCGAGGTGGAGATCAAGGTGCTCGGGTACCTGCGCACCGCCCGCGCCGTCGCGCCGCACCTGGTGGCGCAGGGCTGGGGCCGGATCATCAATATCAGTGGACTCGGTGCTCGCCAAGCCAATTCGATCGCCCAGACCGTCCGCAACGTCGGTGTCTCGGCCCTGACCAAGAACCTGGCCGACGAACTGGGGCCGCACGGCGTCAATGTCACCGTGGTACACCCCGGACTCACCCGGACCGAGCGACTCACCGAGCGTTTGGGACAGGAATCCGCGCGCACCGGCCGGCCGGTCGCCGAGCTGGAGCAGGAAGCGGCACGAAACTCCTTGCGGCGCATCATCGACGCCGAAGAACTCGCGAACGTGGTGACCTTCCTGGCGTCACCGCGCGCGGTGGCCATCACCGGCGACGCCATCGCCGCGGGCGGCGGCGTGCCGGGACCGGTCTACTACTGACGAGGTCGGCCCGGCCAGGCCACCCTCGTCGGGTTCGACTGCTCACCTGCGTGCGCGGGCCAGCTGATCGACCGCGGCGATCATGCGGTCGATCTCGTCGCAGGTGTTGTAGAAGGCGAACGACGGCCGCACCGTGGCCTCCAGGCCGAAACGGCGCAGAATGGGCTGCGCGCAGTGATGGCCCGCGCGGACGGCGATACCCTTCTCGTTCAACGCTTTTCCGACCTCGATCGGCTCGTACCCGGCCAGGACGAACGACAGCACGCTCGCCTTGTCCGCCGCGGTGCCGATCAGCCGCAACCCCGGGATAGCCGCCAGCCGCGGCGTGGCGTACACCAGCAGGTGATGCTCGTAGCGGGCGATGTTCTCCATGCCGAGCGTCTGGACGTAGTCGATGGCCGCGCCCAGGCCCACGGCGTCGGCGATATTGCCGGTGCCCGCCTCGAGACGGCCGGGTGGGGGCTGAAACAGCGACCGCTCCACGGTCACGTCGCTGATCATGTTGCCGCCGCCCTGCCACGGTGGAAGATCCTGCAACACCTCGGATTTGCCGTACACCACGCCGATGCCGGTCGGGCCGAACAGTTTGTGCCCGGAGAACACGAAGAAGTCGGCATCCAGCGCCCGGACGTCGACCGCGGTGTGCGGCACCGACTGCGCACCGTCGACCACGGTGACCGCACCGGCCCGCCGGGCCTGCGCCACCACCTCCCGGATCGGGGTGATGGTGCCCAGTGCGTTCGAAACCTGGCTCACCGAAACAATTTTCGTGCGATCCGACAGCAGCCGCGTGTATTCGTCCATCCGCAGCTGCCCGGAGTCGTCGACCGGGACGACCCGCAGCACCGCGCCGGTCTCGGCGGCCACCAGCTGCCAGGGCACGATGTTGGCGTGATGCTCGAGGTGCGAGATCAGGATCTCATCACCCGCGCCCAGATGCTTGCGGCCCCAGGTCTGGGCGATGAGGTTGATGCCCTCGGTGGCCCCGCGCACGAAGACGATCTCCGCCGCCGATGCCGCGCCGAGGAAGCGCGCGACCGTGGATCGCGCATTCTCGTAGGCATCGGTGGAGCGTGCGGCCAAGGTGTGTGCGGCACGGTGGATATTGGAGTTCTCGTGCTCGTAGAAGTAGCTCAGGCGATCGATCACCGCCCGCGGCTTCTGCGTGGTCGCCGCATTGTCGAACCACACCAGCGGGTGCCCGTTGACGCGTTCACGCAGGATCGGGAAATCGTTGCGGACCGCGTGCACGTCGAAGGCGGGATGGGGATCGGACACGCGCTGCCCGAGGCCCTCGCCCAGGAAGTAGTACGGCGAATCCGCCGGGGCTGCTGTGGGGGCTTGCGGCCGATCCAGGAAATAGAAGGAGGGGCCACCAGGCGCAGACGGAGGATCGGTGAACCGGGTCGGGGAGAGCGGAACATTCAACGACGGCAGCATCGGCTGCCGGGGGTCGGTGTCCACCCGACCCGCGCCCGGATGCGGAGCCCATTCGGGCACAACCGGTTCCGGTGTCCGGCCACCCGGTGGCGTACTAGCCGCAGCAGCGTCCGGCGGCCCGGCGGCGACGGGGGTGCGGGGCGGGGCCGCGAGGGCGTCCATACCAGGCGACCGCGTCGTCACCGCGGAGAAGAACCCTCCGGCAAGACGATTCAGCGTTGCTTCGTCGGGCAGCAGCCCCGCCCACTCCGGTCCCGCCGCAACGCTTGGCCTCGGCGGAACCGGTGTGTCAGCGGTAGGTCGGGGCGTAGTCATGGAACTTGTCCACTTCAGCGCCGTCGAGCAGCGCGACCGCGTCATCGGTCAGCACCGCCAGCGAGCAGTACAGCGACACCAGGTAGGACGCGATGGCGCTGCGGTCGATTCCCATGAACTTCACCGACAGCCCCGGACCCTGCTCCCCGGCCAGCCCCGGCTGATACAGCCCGACCACGCCCTGGCGGGATTCTCCGGTCCGGATCAGCAGGAACTTGGTCTTGCCGCCGGTGACCGGCACCTTGTCCGACGGGATGATCGGGATGCCGCGCCAGGTCAGGAACTGGGAGCCGAACAGGCTCACCGTCGGCGGCGGCACCCCACGGCGGGTGCATTCCCGTCCGAAGGCGGCCACGCCTTCCGGGTGGGTGAGGAAGAACCCGGGTTCCTTCCATACCTTGGCGATGAGGTTGTCCAGATCGTCCGGGGTGGGCGGTCCGGCGATGGTCGAGATCCGCTGCTTGTCAGCGGTATTCGCGATCAGCCCGTAGTCCGGGCTGTTGATCAGCTCGCCTTCCTGATGCTCCTTGATGGCCTCGATGGTGAGCCGGAGCTGCTGGGCGATCTGGTCGTGCGGGCTCGAATACAGGTCGGAGACCCGGGTGTGCACATCGAGAATGGTGTGCACGGCCTTGAGCCGATACTCGCGAGGGGACTTGTCGTAGTCGATGAAGGTTTCCGGCAGCGGGGACTCGTCGTAGTTGTCGCATTTGATGTCGACGGTCTGCTCGTGGGTCACCCGGTTGCGCCGGTAGATGCCGGCCTCCACCGGTATCCAGTTGAGCAGATGAACCAACCACCGCGGAGTGATCGACTCCATCTGGGGAACGGTCTTGGTGGCATTGGCGAGTGTCCTCGCGGCCTCGTCGCCCAATGCCACCGGCTGTGGAACAGCACTTGTCATGAAAACCGCCTTCATTTAGGCAAATCCACCGTTACCGGTGCGGCAATGCTAACTCCGCCACGTCGTGCTGTCCTGGCGAGATGGGCGATGGGCGTGTCTGTTGTCTCGGCAAATTGTGAGAGATCTGAAACACTGGCTTAACGGATTCGATCTTTCGCGGTAAAGGGAACGGTCGAGGTTGTCGCGCGGGATTGGGATTCCGGTGAGCGCAAGGGTTCTCCACGTGCGCGCGATCGGCTTGGCTGGACGGTGATGAGTCAGGACAGCAGTGCGGGCGCGGTGCTGCGCGCCGTGCTCGCGGAGGGCAGCATGCCGCGCAGCATGATCGCTCGCGCGGCCGGGCTGTCGCCCGCGACCGTCACCGCACGGGTGCGGGAGCTGAGAGCGGCCGGGGTGCTGAGCGAACTGCCGGAGACCGCCTCGGCGGCGGGGCTGGGTCGGCCGCATTCGCCGCTGGTGCTCGATACCGGCGGCAATGTGGTGATCGGGGTGCATATCGCCGCCGAGCACTGCACCGTCGCGGTGCTGGATATCGCTGGGCAGGTGCGGCTTTCGCATCGCGTGCCGCATCTGGGCCAGGATCCGGAGACGATTCTGGCGGCCGCGGCGGACGAGGTCGGGCGCTTGCGCGCGGAGCTCACCGAGCGAGTGCTCGGGCTGGGTGTGGCGATCGGCGGCTGGGTGGACAGCCCGGCCGGGTCGGTGGTGGCGCACGGCACTCTGCCGTGGCGCAATGTCGCTGTGCGCCAGTACTTCTCGCAGCAGACCGGATTGCCGGTGACCGTGGACAGCCACACCCGGGCGCTCGTGCACGCCGAGCAGTTGTTCGGGCAGGCGCGGCAGGCGTCGGCGACGGTGGTGCTGTTCGCGGGAAACGTGATCGATGTGGCCTTCGCGGTGCACGGCCGGGTGCACTACGGCCCGCGCTCGGCGGCAGGCGCCATTACGCGGCTGGTACGCGGCGAGCCGGAGTCGGCCATGGCCGACTGCACCGATCGGGCACTGCTCGCGCGCGCGAGACGGATGGGCCTGCCCGCCGAGAGCATTCCCGATCTGATCCTCGCCGCCGGCGCGCATCCCGGAGCGCGGGCGATCTTCGTCGACCGTGCCCGCGCGCTCGGTCAGGTGGTGGCGGTGGTGGTCGACCTGCTCGATCCCGATTCGGTGGTGATCGTGGACACGGCGCTGGAGCGGGTACCGGGGGTGCGTGCGGCATATCTGGACGCGGTGCGCCGCTTCTCGACCTGCGAACGGCCCGAGCAGATCCTCACCGGATCCTCGTTCTTCGGGCGGCTGCTCGAGACCGCGGCGGGAACCGTGGTGCTGCAGCGGCTGTTCACCGATCCACTGGCGGTGATCGCGGACGCCGAGTCGGCCGCACGGCGCAGCATCGAATTCGATTCGCATTTATTTTAAGTCGAACGAATATTGCCCGGCAGTAGCCTCGTCCGCGAAGGTCGAGTCATGGCAGCTCACACATCATCGAAACAGTTGCATCTCAATGCTTTTCTCATGTCCACCGGACATCACGAGGCATCCTGGCGGTTGCCGGAATCGGATCCCTACGCCAATACCGCCATCGAGCACTATGTGAATCTGGCGCGCATCGCCGAGCGCGGCAAGCTCGATTCGATCTTCTTTGCCGACAGCCCGGTGCTGTTCGGCGACACCGGTCGCCGTCCCGCCGGGGAACTCGAGCCGACGGTGCTACTGACCGCCATCGCCGTGCAGACCTCCCGCATCGGACTCATCGCCACCGCCTCCACCAGCTACAACGAGCCCTACAACCTGGCACGGCGGTTCGCATCGGTGGACTGGGTGTCGGGTGGGCGCGTGGGCTGGAACATCGTCACCACCGCCGGCGCGGACGCCGCGCGCAACTTCGGGCTCGACGACGTGCCCGATCACAAGCTGCGCTACGAGAAGGCCGCCGAGTTCGTCGATGTCTCGACGAAACTGTGGGACAGCTGGTCCGACGACGCGGTCCTGGCCGACAAGGCCGCGGGAATTCACACCGATCCGAACAAGGTCCGCAAGATCGACCACGCGGGCCGGTTCTTCAAGGTCGCTGGGCCGCTGAACGTCCCGCGCGCACCCCAGGGCTACCCGGTGCTGGTGCAGGCCGGATCGTCGGAGGACGGCAAGGAATTCGCCGCTCGCTACGCCGAAGCTGTGTTCACCGCGCAGCAGACCATCGAGGACGCGATCGAATTCACCACCGACCTCAAACGCCGTGCGGTCGCGGCGGGCCGCGATCCCGAGACCGTCAAGGTGCTGCCCGGCATCGTGCCCGTCATCGGCGACACTCCCGAGCACGCCCGCGAACTGGAAGCCGAACTGGAACGATTGATCTCTCCGGAGTACGCCAAGCGCCAGCTCGCGCGGACCTGGGGCGTGCCGGTCGAGGATCTTGATCTCGACAGCGAACTGCCCGTGGATCTGCCCACCGAGGACGACATCCAGGGCGCGAAGAGCCGCTACACCCTCATCGTGAATCTGGCTCGGCGCGAACGGCTCACGCTGCGCCAGCTCATCGCGCGGCTCGGCGGCGGCCGCGGGCATCACACCTTCGCCGGGACCGCCGAACAGGTCGCCGATCACATCGAGGAATGGTTCACCCGCGGGGCGGCCGACGGATTCAACATCATGCCTGCCGTGCTGCCGTCGGGCCTGGATCGCTTCGTCGACGAGGTGGTGCCTATCCTGCAACGGCGCGGGCTGTTTCGCACCGAGTACACCGAGACCACCCTGCGCGGGCACTACGGTCTGCCGCGCCCGGCCAACCGATTCGAAGGGGCCGACGCGCTCGTGGTCGCCGGATGAGTTCGAGCTCCGAACCGGCCGGCTGGCTCCGATATCTGCTGCAGCGGTGTGCCCGCCATCGCACCACCGTGGTGATGGCGTGTGTGGGCGCACTGGTGTCCAACCTGCTCACCGCCGCGCTACCGATGCTCGTACGCCACATAGTCGACACTCTCACCGTGACCGCGGATTCGGTGCTGCCGTGGGTGCTGGTGTTGCTGACCCTCGGGATCATCCGATTCGCGGCCGGATACGGGCGCCGGGTCGGGGCGTCTCGCCTGTCGCTGGATGTCCAGCACGGTCTGCGGCGTGATCTGTTCGCGGCGCTGCTGCGGCTGGACGGGCGGCAGCGATCGGGGCTCTACACCGGGCAGGTGGTCAGCCGCGCCATCACCGACGTGACGTTGATTCAGATATTCCTGCAACTGCTTCCGCTGGTCGCGGGCAATGTGGTGCTGCTGGTGGCCTCGCTGGCGCTGATGGCGTCGATGTCGCCGCTGCTCAGCGCAATCGCTCTGCTGGTGGTGCCGGCACTGTGGCTGATCACCGCGCGCAGTCAGCGCTCGCTGTTCCCCGCCAACTGGGATGCGCAGGCCCGCGCGGCGGAGGTCGCCATGCGGGTCGAAGCGGCGGTGAGCGGAGTGCGCGTGGTGAAGGGTTTCGGACAGGAAGCCCACGAGCTGGACGCACTGGCCGCCTCGGCGCGAGTGCTGTACCGATCGCGCTTGCGGATCGCCCGGCTGACCAGCCGGTTCACGCCTGCCATGCAGGCGGTCCCGGCGGCCGGGCAGACGCTGGTGCTGGTGGTCGGCGGATTGCTGGCCTTGCGGCAGTCCATCACGCTCGGCACGTTCTTGGCGTTCATGACCTACCTCGGGTCCTTCGTCACACCGATCCGCATGTTCTCCATGCTGCTGACAGTGAGCCAGCAAGGACGGGCCTCGCTCGAGCGCGTGCGCGAAGTCATCGAGACACCGCAGTCGAGCATCGTGCGTGACACCGTGGCGGCGGGTACGAGCGGGGTGGACCGGGCTCCGGGTATCGAATTCCAGGGTGTGCGTTTTGCTTTCGACGATGCGCCGGCCGTGCTCGACGGGCTCGACCTGACGGTGCGCCCTGGAGAGACCCTCGCGGTGGTAGGTGCCGCCGGATCCGGCAAATCGATCCTGGTGCAGCTGCTGCCTCGGCTCTACGATCCCGATTCGGGGCGAATTCTGCTGAACGGCACTGATATTCGTGATCTGGGTGGCCTGCGCGGCGATATCGCCATGGTGTTCGAGGACGCCGCCCTGATGGCAGACTCTGTGCGTGCGAACGTCACGTACGGCCGGGCGGATGCCACCGACGAACAGGTCCGGCACGCACTATGGCTGGCCGCGGCCGACGAGTTCGTGGCCGCGCTGCCCGAGGGCCTGGATACACCCGTCGGTGAGCGCGGGCAGCGCTTGTCCGGTGGGCAGCGCCAGCGACTCGCGCTGGCCCGCGCCCTCATCACCGACGCTCCGGTGCTCGTGCTCGACGACGCGACTTCGGCCATCGACGCGCAGGTGGAGGAACAGATCTTCGCCCGCATCGCCGCCGAGGTGCGTCAGCGCACCACGATCGTGGTGGCGCACCGGGTTTCGACACTCGCGCTGGCCGACCGGGTGGCGGTGCTCGACGGTGGCCGGGTAGCCGAACTCGGGACCCTGCACGAGCTGCGGGAGACCGGTGAGCAGTTCCATCACCTGTTCACCCCGCCCGATCTCGCATCCCTCGCGAGCGGACTGGGTGCTGCCACCGATCCCGTCCCCACGGCCGCGCTGTGGCGGCATACCGTGGTGGGGGTCGATGAATCGCGCGCTTTCGAGCAGATGGCCAAGGCGTTCTCCCAGCGCGCCGCCGGTGCGCCCGGGGCCATGGGAGCGCACGGGGGCGGCGGCATGATGGCGGGTGTGCCGCCCGGCGGTGACATCGACGCCCTTCTGGCTCGGCTGCCGGAGGCCACCGGGGAACCCGATGTGCCCGAACACTTTTCCCACACTCCCGATCCGCGATTCGATCTGCGACGGCTGCTGTGGCCGTTCGCGTTACCGCTGCTGGCGGGGCTCGGGCTCGTCACCCTCGACGCGGGCGCGCAGATCCTGATCCCGTTCCTGGTACGCTACGGCATCGACCGGGGTGTGCTGGCCGGGGCGCGCGACGTACTGCTGCTGGCGGCGGCCGCGGCGCTGACGGTCGTGGTCGTGGACTGGGCGATCACCGTCGCTCAAGTCCATGTGATGGGTCGGGTAGGAGAGCGATTGCTCTATGGCCTGCGGGTCAAGGTCTTCGCGCACCTGCAACGACTGGGCTTGCAGTTCTACGAGCGAGAACTCGCCGGGCGCATCATGACTCGCATGATCACCGACGTGGACGGGCTGTCGACGTTCCTGCAGACCGGGCTGGCCGTCGCTCTCACCAGCACACTGACCGTCGGCGGTGTGGTGCTGGCGCTGGTGGCGATCGACGGGCGACTGGCGCTGGTGGTGCTGGCGCTGCTGCCGGTGCTGGTGATCGCGACGATCGCGTTCCGGCGGGCCTCGGTGCCCGCCTACAACCTCGCCCGCGAACACGTCAGCGCAGCCAACGCCTACCTGCAGGAGAACGTCGACACCATCGCCGTCATCCAGGCATACCGCCGCGAGGCGCTCAATCGGGCCGAATTCGAGCGCCGCTCCTGGGGTTACCGCGACGCGCGGCTGCGCAGCCAGACGCTGATGGCGTTGTTCTTTCCCTTCATCGAGATCATGTCGTTGATCGCGACGGTCGCCGTACTCGCCGTCGGCGTGCATCAGGTGCGCGAGAGTGCGCTGACCGCCGGCACTTTGATCGCGTTCCTGCTCTACATCGACCTGCTGTTCGCGCCGATCCAGCAGTTGTCGCAGGTGTTCGACAGCTACCAGCAGGCGGTGGTGGGTGTGGAACGCCTCGGCGGGTTGCTGCGCGAGCCCGTCACCACGCCGGACGCACCCGATGGGCGAGCCGTGGAACGGCTCTCGGGCGAGATCGAGTTCCGGAATGTCGGCTTCGCGTACGACCCCGCCGGAGCGCATGTGCTGTCGGGAATCGACCTGAGGATCGAGGCCGGACAGAAGGTGGCGGTCGTGGGCGAAACCGGTTCGGGCAAATCCACCTTGGTGAAACTGCTTGCCCGCCTGTACGACACGACCGACGGGGCGGTACTCGTCGACGGTGCCGACATCCGTGGCTACCGCCTGCGCGACTATCGCAAGAGACTGGGGGTCGTGCCCCAGGAACCGTTCCTGTTCGGCGAGACCGTCGACGCCGCGATCGCCTACGGCCGGCCCGACGCCACCCCTGCCGACATCGAACGTGCCGCCCGCGCCGTGGGCGCCCACGACATGATCGCCGCCCTCGACCACGGCTACCGCCATCCCATTGGAGTCCACGGGGCCGCTCTGTCCGCGGGCCAGCGCCAGTTGCTCGCCCTGGCCCGAGCCCAGCTCGTCGACCCCGACATCCTCATCCTCGACGAGGCCACCGCCTCACTGGACCTGGCCACCGACGCTCGAGTCCGCGCCGCCATCGACGTGCTCGCCACCGGCCGCACCACCATCATCGTGGCCCACCGCCTCGCCACCGCCGCGGACGCCGACCACATCGTCGTCGTAGGTCGCGGCCGCCTCCTCCAAACCGGCCGTCATCCCGACCTGCTTCGTACCGAAGGCCCCTACCGCGCCCTCTGGTCCGCCTATGTCGGCGACACCGATCAGCCCCTCACCAACGCGGGCGGACGAGTCGAGCGGTGAGCACGTGGTCGGGCGCGCTACGCCGCGCGACCACTGCGAGAGTACGAGAACACCGGGGTGGGAGCCGAACTCGGCTCCCACCCCGGTATGGCGCGTCCCGGCCCGGTGATCAGTCGCGCAGCAGGGGCAGCAGCCCCGTGCCCTGGCGTTCGATCTCGGACAGGTAGGGGGTGTCGGACAGGACGAAGTGGGTGATCCCCAGGTCCGCGTACTTGCGCAGCGACTTGGCGACATCCTCGGCGGAGCCGACCAGCCAGGTGGTGCCCGCGCCGCCCCCGCCGAAGCGTCCGGGCGTGGTGTACAGGTTGTCGTCGAGGACTTCCCCGCGCGCCGCCAGATCGAGCAGTCGTTGCTGTCCGACCGCGGTCTCGCGATCGCGGTCGTTGTGCCAGGTATGACCGCTGCCGGCCAGTTCCGCCACCTTGGCTTCGGCGTCCGCCCACGCCTGCTCGGTGGTGTCACGGACGAATGTGGTGACCCGCAAACCGAATTCGAGCGGGGCGTGCTCACGACCCAGCCGGTCGGCGAGGTGTCGCAGGCGTTCGATGCGCTCGCGGACTCCTTCGAGCGGCTCACCCCAGAACAGCTGGACGTCGGCCTCGGCGGCGGCCACGCGTTCGGCGGCTTCGGACGCGCCGCCGAAGTACAAGGTGGGATGCGGGCGCCCCTCGCGGGGCGTAATGCGTGGCACCACAGTCGAATCCGTCACCTGGTAATGCTCCCCCCGATAGGTGACGTGCTCTTGGGTCCACAGCTTGCGCACCAGCTGAAGGAACTCCCTGGTCCGCCCGTAGCGGTCTGCCTGGTTCTCGTCGGCGGCCCCGTAGGCCCCGAGATCGTCCTTGCCCGAGACGATGTTCACGCGCACCCGGCCACCGGACAGGTTATCCAGTGTCGCCGCGGCCGTCGCGAAATTCGCGGGGTGCCAGTATCCGGGTCGGATCGCGACCAGCGGTTCGAAACGGCGTGTGCGCGCCGCGAGTGCGGTCGCGACGGTGAAGGTGTCCGGTCGGCCCCACCCGGTGCCGAGCAGCGCTCCATGCCAGCCGTGCTGCTCGAGCGCCAACGCCTGTTCGGTCAGGGTCTCGAGGCTGTTGTGGTCGTCGCGGACGGTGTCCCCACGATGCCCGGCAGAGACCTGATTGGGGATGTACCAGAGGAATTCGAGACTCATCGGGCCAGGTCCTGACTCGATTCGGCGGCCGTGCCGGGACCGACGCCGAGCGCGCGCAGCAGGTGAACGCGGTAGTCGGCCAGGTGCTGGTCACCGTAGGCGCGCGGGTGAGGCAGGTCGATGACGATGTCCTCGCTGATCACGCCGTTGTCGAGGACGACCACGCGGTCGGCGAGCACGATGGCCTCGTCGACATCGTGGGTGACCAGCAGCACGGCGGGGCGATGGCGCTGCACGAGGTCTCGTAGCAGTTCGTGCATCTTGATCCGGGTGAGCGCGTCCAGCGCGCCGAAAGGTTCGTCGGCCAGCAGCAACTCGGGTTCGTTGACCAGGGCGCGTGCCAGTGCCACCCGCTGCTGTTCACCGCCCGAGAGCTGATTGGGCCAGTCGTGACCGCGGCCAGCCAAGCCGACCTCGGCCAGGGTGTTGTCGGTACGAGCCCTGGCGTTCCGGATACCTGCGGCGCCGAGAACGACATTGTCCGCCACCCGCTTCCAGGGCAGCAGCCGCGAATCCTGGAAGGCGACAGACACTCGCGCGGGAACCTCGAGACGCCCGGAGCCTTGGACACCGTGGTCGAGTCCAGCCAGTGCGCGCAGCAAGGTGCTCTTGCCCGATCCGCTGCGGCCGAGCAGCGCGACGAACTGTCCCGCAGGGATGTCCAGGTCGATGCCGTCGAGGATGATGCGGTCGCCATAGCGGCGAGTGAGCTGCTCGACGCGAACCGACGAGCGGGTCAGTTGCTCAGTGAGCGTCGCCATGACAGCAACCTCCGTTCGATGGTGCGGACCACGAGATCGGAGAGGTATCCGAACCCGCCGTAGATCAGCAGACCGACCGCAATGACGTCGGTGCGGCCGTAGTTCTGCGCCTGGAACATCATGTAGCCCAGGCCGCTGGTCGCATTGATCTGCTCGAGTACCACCAGGCCGAGCCAGGACGCCGTGACCGCCAGCCGCAGGCCGACGAAGAAGCCCGGCAGCGCACCGGGAATCACCACGTGGCGGATGAATTGCAGCCGATTCTGTCCCAGCACCTCCGCCAATTCGACGTAGCGGGAATCGATTCCGATCAGCGCGGCCTGCAGGTTGAGGTAGATCGGGATGTAGACCGCGATCGCGATGATGGAGATCTTGAAGCTCTCACCGATGCCCAGCCACAGGATGAACAACGGAATCAAGCCGAGCACCGGGATGGACCGGTTGATCTGAACGGTGCCGTCGATGAACGCCTCACCCCAGCGAGACAGTCCCGACAGCAGGGCCAGCCCGACCCCGATCACCAAGCCCAGTCCGAATCCGCGGGCGGCCCGCCACAGCGAGGTCTGCACATCGCCGAGCAGCGTGCCGCTCGACCACAGGTGGCCGGCGGTCTCGACGACTTCCCACGGGCTGGGCAGGATTCGTGGATCGAGGGCGCCGGTCACCGAGGCCAGCGACCACACCGCGATGACGGCGATGGGGCCCAGCAGGCTACCGCCCCGGATCCGCGTGCCCGGGCCGAGACGGCGCACGGTCCGGCGGGTTTCGGCGGCGACCACCGGGCGGCGGCGCACACCGGGAAGTATGGGTTTGCTCAGTGCGATCGTCATCGGTCAGCTCCGGTAAGCCGAGGCGACAGCAGGCGACGCGAGGCCCTCGAAGCGGCGATCGAAGACCTCCTCCGCTTTGAACGGCTTGACGAAACCGCCCGCCGCCAGCAGATCGATCGTCTCCTGCTCCCACTTGATCGCCTCGTCCCAACTGGCGGGCAGCAGTGGCCTGCTGGTGAGATCGACGATCTGGTGGCCGGCTTCGGCGCTGAGGCCCTGGCTCTTGACGTAATACTCGTCGACCCACTGGTCCGGGTGCTCGTACTGCCAGACCAGTCCCTTCGCCCACACTGGGATGTAGGCGGCCAGCGCCGCCGCCTTGGCGGCGTCACCGAGCACCGTCTGCGGCGCCCACAGAATGTTGAGCAGATCGACCACGTCGGTCTTGATGGTGTGCGCTCCGTCCTTGCCGTATTGGTTCAGGTAGCCGGGCACCTGCGAGATGGCCAGCGGCGCGATATCGACCTGACCGGCCTGCAATGCGGTCAGGAACTGGTTGCTGGTCAACGGAACCAGCGTGACGTCCTTCTTCAGGTCCAGGCCCGCCTGCTTCAGCGCGCGCAGCAGCACCACGCCCTGCGCCTGTCCCTGCGAGAACCCGAGTTTCTTGCCCTTGAAGTCGGCCACCGACTGAATGTCGCTGTGCGGCTTGGTCGCGAACACGTACTGCGGTTTGCGGGTCAGATTGACGGCGACGATCTTGGCGTCCAGACCCTGGAAATGGGCCTGGATGGGCGGGATCCCGGCATTGTTGCCGACATCCAGGGAGTTGGCGCGGAAGGCGTTGATCACATCGGGTCCCGCCCCGATGTTCGGCCACGACGACACCGTGAACGGCAGGTTCGAGGTCAGCCCGGCGAGCTTCAGCTGCGTTTCCGTCGTCCCCAGCGAGGAGGCGATGGACAGGGACGTGCCGGGCGGCACCGCGGTGGGCAATGCCGCGTCGGCGGCCAACGCCGGTCCCTTCGGGCCACTCGAGGAGCAGGCGGCCAGGACGAGAGCGACGGTGGCACCCGCGAACGCGGTGAGTACCCGACGTCGAATGAAATTCGTTGTCACTGAGGTTATTTCCTTGTATGAGAGACGGAGCCGGGTACTCACCCGAGTTCAGGCGACCTTCACGTTTGCGACGGCGCGGAATTCCTCGCCCTCGACGATCTCCGAGACGAAGCCGTCCGGGCCGACGGGCCGGTCACCGATGAGGGTGACGCGGTGCAGCACCCGATCCACCTCGAGGTGCCCGATGTCCTGCGGCCCCAGGTGCGTGGTGGCTCGGTTGTCCCAGAACGCGACGCTGCCCGGCTCCCAGTGGAACCGCACCGTGTACTCCGGCCGGGTCAGATGCTCGAACAGCAACTCCAGCACCTTGCGGCTCTCCGCCGCCGACAGCCCGAGAATCCGGGTGGTGAAACCGGGATTCACGTAGAGCGCCTTCTCCCCGGTCTCCGGATGGACCCGGACCACCGGGTGATGCGAGACCAGCAGGTTGGCTTTGATCCGGCGCGAGAGTTCGTCTCCCTCGTCGCCGCGCTCCTGCCCCGCCAGGAACCGGTGCTCGGCGCGCAGGCCGTCGACCAGCGTGCGCAGCGGCTCCGAGAGGCCCTCGTAGGCGGCGACCTGGTTGCTCCAGGTGGTATCGCCGCCGAACTCGGGCACGGTCTCCGCACGCAACAGCGACGCGGCCGGCGGGTTCACCGCGGCGGTGACATCGGTGTGCCAGCCGCCGTAATAGGTGTACTGCCGCTTGGTGTACCGGTCTTCGAAGCTCTCGCCGTACTTCTGTTCGTAGCGGTGTGGATCGATGGTGAGGATCTCCGGGAATTCCGCCGGCGGCGCGTCCTCGTGGGGATGCGCGTGCGTCAGCTCACCGAACTGGCGGGCGAACGCGATCTGCTCGGCATGCCCGATGCGTTGATCGCGGAAGAAGATCACCTTGTACTTCAACAGCTTCCGGCGAATCTTGGCCACCGTCTCCGCGTCCTGAGGTTGCGACAGATCCACCCCGTGGATCTCCGCGCCGATATGCCCAGCGAGCCTGCGAACGGCAATCCCATTTGCTTCCGTGACTTTTTCGGAATCGACAACAGCAGTCATTGAACCGGCCTTTCTGGATGGGTTCGAAAATGTTCACCCGCTTCTTTGCGCGGGCATGGAGAATCAGCCGCTCGCTCGACGTCTCTGGAGCCAGATACGGTCGCGAGCAGCAGATGTGAGCAGTTTCGGCCGGATATACCCGGCCGGCGATCAGCGTCGACAGGTACCGTGCGGTGTGCGCATCAGATCGATCGCACGCCGCCGCGTAAGAAGTCTCAGCACAAACACCTCCCTGCACATTCTGACGGAGAACGCACCCGCACCGTCGATGTCACACAGTGTGATGCCCGAATATGGTTGCAGCAAGACGTATTTCACAATATGGAAATCACCTCGAGCAGAATCCTGCACCAGCGTCGACGCCACGCGCGGGTGCGGACCGTTCACGAAAACTGTACGAATCTGCACGGACGAATCGATTGTTCGATCCTCGCCCCCGGTGCAGACTCCACCTGCGCGTTCGTCGCGCTGCCGGCCAACTCCCGGATCGACGATTGGAGGGCGAGCGCCGCGATGAACCTGAAGTGTGCACAGGCGGACCAGGGCATCGTTGCAACGGCCGGCGAGAGCGGCTGCTATCCGAATTCCGCGCGATGGCGCAACCCGAGCGACTCGCCTCGTGAGACCGGCAGCCCGGCGATCGGAGATACGCCTCACCGCCGCTGTCCAGGGTTTTGCTCGGACGAACCGAATATGCTTGCGGTGGGCGAGTTTCGGACGTATCACATAGGCCAGGTTCTCGGCATGGGTTGTAGTACCACCGGGTGCGGACCGGGTGTCGAGAGAGAAGACCTCACATGGCTGACGGTGTGCTGCTGGATACGAACGTGTTGTCCATGTGGCACAGCGGCACCTGTGAGGTGTCGGGACCTGGACCCTACTACGCGAGTACGACGACGCTGCAGGAGCTTTACAGCATGCAGTCGTTGCAAGGCTGGGGTTACCGGTACTTGCTGCCTACCCTGGCACGTCAGCACCTGGGCGGGTTGTCGGACGCGGAACACCTGGTCGAGGTCCATCGTGCCCATGTGCTCGAAGGGCGAGCGGGGCGGACGCGCACGGACAAGCTGCTGATCAACTTTCCGGCCCGGCTGGCGAGTCATGGGTTCGCCGCCTACGTGGAGAAGTCGCACCAGGCCTTGGCGAACGCGCAGAACGCGCGGGCGTTCGGGCTCATCGAGGCGGTGGCGTCGGTGGCGATCGACCGCAGTATCGGGCGGGTCGTCGGTGTACGGGCGAGGTTCCTCGGCGACGCCGAGGTCGCGCCGTTGCCGTTGACCATGAGCGAGGTCGCCATCGCCGTGGATCTGTTGCAGGAGGTCCTGCGCGCGGGTGTCAATCTCAAGCGCAACCGCCGCAACTCGTTCAACGATTTGCTGATTCTCGCGACCGCGCTGCGCTGGGGTCTGCGCCTGCGGACCGGCGACCGACTACTGCTCGAGCTGGCCGTGCGCGCCGGCATGATCCCGACCGATGACGCGGACGGCGTCGTGAGCCTGATGCCGCCGGACGCGATTGCCGGAGCCCCGGATTCACCCGAGTCCAAGCGCTACATCAACACTCGGTGGCGAGCCCGACGCCGGCTCGGCCAGCATCGGCGTTGAACGAGACGGCCGGAGTTCCAAACCGATTCCCTCGCGAGATGGGCTGCGTACCAACGCCGCAAAGCCCGCGCCGAACCGGACACAACCCTGACCGCAACCCGAAACCGCTGGGCCGACCTCGCGGAGACGGTCCGGGTCCGCGCCGTCATGGGCGGCGACTGAGCACTCAATCCGCCCTGACCAGGCGCGAACTGTGGGAATCAGCAGCTCGCGGGGGCGTGGGATGAAATTGGGACTGAGAACCTACAGTTGCCGTCAGGTCAGCGCGTAGAGCACGACTGAGCCGACCGCCAGTGCCAGATAGGGCAGGGGATAGCCGATGTCGCTGTACGCGCGGGCACGCAGCACCACCGCGAGTGCGCCGAGGAAGTACAGGACGAGGCCGACTCCCGCGGCCAGCCCCAGCGGTGCGATCGCGAGCCCGGCGAGCAGACCCAGCGCCCCGCACGCCTTGATCGCGGCCAGTGGATACAGCGTCCAATCCTGGATGCCGTAGCTCTTCATGTTCTGACGTACCCAGTCGGCACGGAACACATCCATACCGCTGGCGATCAACGCGGCAACGGCAGCGGCCAGGGTGACGAGGACATAAGCGGTGGACATCGAGTGCAACCCTCCTGTTTCGGTGCGGGATCCGGTCGGTGATCATGGATCCGTCGACCATGTGACGAGTGCCCGAAGGAAAAGGTGACCGATGCAGACCCAGGACGTCCTCGCACGGCGTTTCGAGGCGCACCGTAGCCAGCTCCGGGGGCTCGCATACCGCATGCTCGGGTCGGCGGCCGAGGCCGACGACGTCGTGCAGGAGACGTGGCTGCGGCTGGCGAGGCAGCATGAGGAGCCCGCCAACCTGATCGGCTGGCTGACGACGGTGGCCTCCCGCATCTGCCTCGACCTGCTGCGTTCGCGCGCCGCACGCCGCGAGGATCCGCTGGAGCTGCTCGGCGAACTCGGCGACACCGCCTACGATGCGGAACCGGAACACGAAGCGATGCTGATCGATTCGGTCGGGCGGGCCCTGCTGGTGGTCATGGATAGGCTCGGCCCCGACGAACGCGTGGTCTTCGTCCTGCACGACCTGTTCGCGGTGCCATTCGAGCAGATCGGCCCGATCGTCGGCCGCACGCCCGCGACGGCGAAGAAGCTCGCCAGCCGCGCGCGGCAACGTACCCGCGGCGAATCGAACTCGACGACAACCGAACTCGCCGAGCAACGCCGAGTGGTCGAAGCGTTCCTGGCAGCCGCGCGCGGAGGCGACCTGACGGAGCTGCTCGCCGTGCTCGCCCCCGATGTCATGCGTATCGCCGACCCCGCCGCCCTACCCCCGGGCCTGGCGGCCGTCGTTCGCGGCGCGCAGGCGGTAGCCAAGGAAACCGTTCTGCTGCAGCGCCGTTCGCAGGTTGCGGCGCTGGCTTTGGTGGACGGCGCGGTGGGCATCGTGGTAGCGCCGCATGGCGGGTTGCTCCTCGCATTGACCGTTACGGTGCGGGACAACACGGTCGTGAGCTACGAGGTGATCGCAGATCGCCACCGGTTGCGCGAACTCACCATCGCGGCGCTTCCGTGACTGGAGGTCCGGGGAATCTGGTTGGAGGGCGTGTAGGACCGCCACCGTCTGCGGGCGGCCTGCCCTGCACCGACGCGATGTCGCCGGGAGACACGGTTCAGTGTGGGTCGTTGAGCCAGCCGCAGACGTAGTAGGTCCCGTCCTGCCGGTTCACATTCCACGAGTAGGTGACCAGCCCCGCGGGGGTTCCGTGGGCGTCGCGGTAGTTCACGGTGGCCTGCACGGTGACGATGTTGTCGATCCCGCTGGTGTCGGGGAGGTCGTAGGGCAGCATTGTCCAGCTGGTGACCAGATGCTGACCGTCGAGGTAGAAGCCGAGGAGGGTGGCGCGCAGTTGGGGGCATGTGGCGGAGCGGAATTGGGTCATGTTCTGGTCGCGCAGCGCGTTCATGTAGGACGCGAAGACCCGGTCGATCTCTGTTCGATCCATCGGCGCTACGACCGGGCGGGTCGACGTGGGTGGTTGCGTCGTCGTCGGGCCGACGCTGGGTGACGTCGCCGACGGGGCGATTCCGGACACGGGACTGGTCGCCGACGTGGCGTTGCGGGTTTCGAGATTGCGGGTGAGGAACAGCCCGCCGGCGATCACGCAGGCGATGACCCCGAGGACGACGCCGGCGATCGCCAACCCGGAACGGTGACGGACGTCTGGCGGGTGATGCGTGTCGCGTCCCGTGATCGGGGTTCCATCGATGGGGCCTGGATATACCAGCGGCGTTGGCGCGACGAGGGGTGTCGACAGTGCCGGAATGTGCGCTGGCGGCAATGCCGAGCCGTGCGGTGAGGAGTTGAAAAGAGTTGGGTCCGTCCGGAACCCGGTCCTGGTGGCCGCGGTTGCCGCCGCCACGAACTCGGCACAGCTGGCGAACCGCCCGCCGGGGTCCTTGTCCATCGCTCGGGCGAGCACCGCATCGAGTGGGGGCGGGCAATCGGGACGGCGGTCGCTGAGCCGCGGCGCAGGCTTGGTCAAGTGGGCCATCACGATGTGGCCGGGATTGGTGGCCGCAAAGGGCGGTTCGCCAGTGAGTAGGGCGAAGAAGGTGCAGGCGAGCGAGTATTGGTCGGAGCGGTGGTCGACCGTGTCCGCGTTGAGCTGCTCGGGGGAGGAGTAGGCGAGCGTCGCGGTGAAGGTGCTCGTCGCGGTGAGCCGGGTGCCTTCGTCGAGCAGTCGCGCGATGCCGAAATCGGTCAGCACCGCCCGCGCCGGACGACCGGGTTCCGGTGCGGAGAGCAGGATATTGGCGGGCTTGACGTCGCGGTGCAGGACCCCGCGGCTGTGGGCGTAGTCCAGGGCGGAAGCGGTGTCCGCAATGATCTGCAGCGCTCGGTCGACGGTCATTTCGTCCTGCTTGACGTGACTGGCGTCGGTTCCCTCGATGCACTGCATCGCGATCCACAGACACTCGTCGGTGCTGCCGCGATCGTGGACGACGATGATGTTCGGGTGCTCGAGCCGGGCTACGACGTCGGCTTCCTGTTCGAAACGGCGGATGAACTCCGGGTCCGGGGAACCGCCGTGGTCGAGCAGTTTGAGCGCGATCTGCCTGGGCAGCCGCGGATGCCGGGCCCGGTAGACCGAGCCCATACCTCCACTGCCGAGGAATCCCTCGATGAGATACCCGTCGAAAACCTCCCCCACACGAGGCACGGGCTTCCCCCTTGGATCTGCTCGACGATCGGCATGCGCTACGGAATCCGTTGCATACCAGCGGAATCTAGCTTATCCAGGGCGGGTCGAGCTAGCCCGAGGGGCAGCCACTCAGGGAGCCGATGAGATCCAGTCGAAACTGGGCAGCTGTCACTGGAACGGAACCCGGAAGGGGGTCATCTAGCAGGTAGTGCCCTGCCGTACAGCTGATTTCGGATCGTAACTGTCGGGATCGACCGCGGTTCGCACGACGACCCGCTTCGTCAGATCGACCAGGAAGGTCCAACCGCCCACCAAGACCATGCCCTCGCCGTTCACGCGGTTGACCTGGATGTACTTGCCGCCCCCAGCCGGGTGGCGTGCGACGAAGGTCCCGAATCGCGAATCGGGGGCTTTGATCCGCACCAGCGCGATTGCCTCTGCAGCAACGTCTTCGGACACCAGCGTCGGTGACGTCGAATCCTGTGTCTGCACAGTCGTCGTTCTCCTTACCCTTTTGCTCGCGTCAATTCATACACTGCCGGTGCTTCTTTCGCTGTGTATCGCCGGAGCGGAAGACATAGGCGGCGACCAAAGCGCAACACACGGCACCTCACCGTGTCTGTGCAGGGCGCAACCGGTCGCTATCGGGCGGGAGGGTGGTGATCGTTCCCCGGCGGGGCGAGTTCGTCGACCTCCACCTGATTCCCGCCGGACTGTTTGGCCCGGTACATGGCGGCATCGGAGGACTGCAGAAGCCGATCGGTGGTCGGGCGGGGGCACCGCGGGCGGGTTGTCGTGTCGAAGACTGCTACTCCGACGCTTGCGGTGACCTGGACCGCGGTCTCCGACGGTTCGGCGACGACGCGGCGCAGCCGTTCGGCCTCGGTGCGTGCGGCGGCCGCGGTCATCGGAACGGCGACCACGAACTCCTCACCGCCCGTGCGCGCGACCACGGCCGTCTCCCCGGCGGCATCCAGCAGCCGCCGGGCGGTCGAGACCAGGACGGCGTCGCCCGCGCGGTGGCCGTAGGTGTCATTGATCTTCTTGAACTCGTCGAGATCGAAGGTCATCACGGAGACGGCGGGATGGCCGTCCACCAGCGGGGGCAGCCGGATTTCGAGGCCCCGCCGGTTCAGCAGTTCGGTCAGCGGATCCGACAGCGATTCGGCGCGCAGCAGCCAATTCATGACCTGGTACGCGAGCGCGCTCACGACCGCAGCGAGGAGCAGCAGTCCGACCGCCAGGGCCAGGCGGACGTCATCGCCGCCGGTGACGATACGTACCGAGAACACGATTACCGACAACACAGACCATGCCGAGTGCACGGCCAAGGCCCGCGCGCCATGGAAGAAGCTGACGTAACTGCCGGTGACGACGAGCAGCACCACGCCCATCGCACCGAACAGTCGATTCGGCAGTAGTAGGAACTGGATCGTGAACAGCAGGTCGGCACAGATGATCAGCACCAGCGACTCGGTCTTGCTCGGCCAGGGCAGCAACCACCAGCGCAGCGCCCACAAGATCCCCGACGCCACCCCGATCGTCGCGGCGACGCCCGGCTGACCGGGCGGCCCCACGGGCGTGCCTGCGATGACCGCACCCATGATCGCAATGGCCGCGCCCGCTACGCCGATCATGAACTTCGCCGGTCCCAGCGTCGATCGTGCCGCGAGGGTGCGGACCAGCCATCGGTAGTCGACCGAGTCATTCCACCAGGCCGTGAGGGTCTTGCCCGCTTTCATCGACTCACCTCCGGTCCTGCCCTCGACGTAGTGGCACCCGGCGCTTACCGGTTGGCTGGCGGACGTGAATTCCCGGTAGATTCGACCCGCCCCAGGTGTGACGCCCGTGGCGGCGAGAATGCTACTCGCGGATTCTGATCGGCCCGATCGGCGGCGCGCGGGGCCGCCGCCAGGAGCCTCGATGGACCGGCCCGGTTCATCGACGCAGCCCGGTGCTGTTTCATCCGCCCTCTACGACCAGTCCATCGCACCGGGCGCGCAACTTTGTGACGGGACGCCGCTGGCGGTGCGTTGGGCACGGCGGGCCAGCTCGGCGAAGGCCTGCCGCAACGGGTCAGGTCCGACGACCTCGATCTCGGCCTCGAACTGTGCCAGTGTCGCTGCCAACGCACCCCAGGACCAAGAACCCGTCCGGAGTCGGGTTCGGTCGGGGCGGAGTTGTTCGACAACACCTTCGGCGGCGAACGGAACTACCCGCGCGATCGGGAGATCCAGAATCACCTCGCCCTCACACGGCCAGCTGTTGTCGTTCGAGGAGCCCTTGAACCGGGCCGACAGGAAGTCTGCGGCATCCCCGCCAGGAACCTCCCGAGGTGTGAAGCGCGGACCGTTGGGGACATGGAGCTTCATCCGGTCCAGGCGGTAGATCCGCCAGTCCTCCTGAATGGGTTCCCAGCCGATGAGATACCAGCGTCCGGTGTGAACCACGATGTGGCGGGGCTGTATCCGCCGGATCGGACGCGGACCGGCGTCGTCGGGCTCGACGCCGGTCAGGTAGTCGAATCGCACTTCCTGCGCAGATCGGATCGCGGCACTGAGCGCGATTGCGACCTGAGCCTCGGCCGGGTGGCCTCCCCGCGGTACTGATCCGACCGTGGTGATCTCGAGTGTGTCGATGCGGTGCCGCAGCCGCGACGGCATCACTTGACGCACCGTTGCCAGGGCGCGCGTGGCCGGCTCCTCGATATCGGCCCCCATTCCCGCCGCGATCCGCAGCGCCACCGCGAGGGCGACCGCCTGCTCGTCGTCGAACAACAGCGGCGGCAGGTCGCTGCCCGGTTCCAGGCGGTAGCCGCCGTCGGGACCCTTCACCGCTGTGACCGGGTAGCCCAGTTCGCGCAGCCGATCGACATCACGGCGCACCGTACGGTCGCTGACACCGAGCCGCTGGGCGAGGAGATCCCCAGGCCAGGAGCGACGGACTTGCAGCAGCGACAGCAGCGAGAGCAGGCGAGTGGATGTCGCGGTGGACGATGCGGTCGGCATGGATTCCACAGTGCCACCGGTAGCGGACAAACCCTGACCGGTATCAGCGACACGATGGGCTCGCCCCGGAAGCATCCGGTGGCGAAACCACGCAGAAGGAACCCGACCATGACGGTAAACGCAGTCGCCCACTTGAACTTCCACGGTCAGGCCCACGCGGCATTGGAGTTCTACCAATCGGTGTTCGGTGGACAGCTCACCATCGCCACCTACGGCGATTTCGGCATGCCCGCCGAGTCACCCGGTGCCGCGAGGGTGGTGTTCGGCCAGGTCGTCGCCGACAACGGCTTCCGGGTCATGGCCTACGACGTGCCGGGGGAGGACGCGCCGGTTGTCGAGGGCGCACCCACCACACGCCGCAAGAACGGCACCACGATCACCGAGGAGCGGTTCTTCCTCTCGGTGCGCGGCGACACC
This sequence comes from Nocardia sp. NPDC005825, assembly GCF_040630175.1. Taxonomy (NCBI): domain Bacteria; kingdom Bacillati; phylum Actinomycetota; class Actinomycetes; order Mycobacteriales; family Nocardiaceae; genus Nocardia; species Nocardia sp. NPDC005825. Next base: position 414,004 of record NZ_JBEXXC010000001.1, on the reverse strand, counting down.
GTTGACGAGGTCAGCGCGCTGTGGAAGCCCTTGGCCGAGAACGCGACGATCATCGAGGAATTCGGTCCGGCGCCGTGGGCGCCTGCCTTCGGAATGCTGACCGACCGCTTCGGCATCACCTGGATCCTCGACGTAACCGCCGATTTCGCTCAGGCCTGAGCCGCTCCATCGCGATTTCCCGCGCTGGGGCGCAGGCCGGACGGTCCGCGCCCCAACGCGCTCGGCACCAGGCGTGTAGACGTAGCGCACCACGCGCTGCCGCCTAGTCGAACAGGCGCGCAGCGATTGCGGAGTCATGGCGCGCGCCGGGCGGCACGGCGAAGAACGCGCTGCCAGTGTGCTGGATGACGGCATTGAGGCGATCAGAGGCGGCCAGGGCGGTCTGCGCTTTGATGAACTGGTCGGGAGGATTGTTCATGTAGGCGGTGAACAACAGTCCGGCGTCGAGCTTGTCGTGGCCGCTGTGGGTGTGCTCGGGGGTGCCCGGCGCATGCGTGTGCTCGGCTTCGCCGGTTGTGACGCCGGGAGCGGTGGAGAGCAGCGTGCCGTAGTCGTAGCTGTAACCGCGCCGCAGCATCGTGATGCCATTGACGAGGCGCACATGGGCGTTATCCGGGATTGCGAGTTCACCATTGGGTAGCCGTTTGGCCAAGTCGACCGGGTCGGATTCGGACGTACCGCTCAACGGTGCACCGTCGCTGCGGCGGCGGCCGATGATGTTGTTCTGCTCGGCGAGCGCGAGCATGTCCCAGTCGGCGGTCTTCATGCGGATCTTGCGGAAGACCAGATAGCTGCCCTGCCGGAACCAGTCCGGTTCATCGGCGGCGTCCACCCGGACAGCGTTGTCGAATTCTGCGGTGCCGCGTTGTGGATTCGCGGTGCCGTCTTTGTGCCCGAACATGTTTCGCGAGGTGCTGCCGTCTGCGGGTTGGCTCAGGAAGCCGTGCTGGGTCCAGCGGATCGTGCCCAGCCCGGGCATTCTGGCGCGCAGGGCGCGGAAGGCATGGCTGACCACCTGATGGTCATCTGCGCAGAGCTGCACCAGGATGTCACCGCCCGACCAGGCCGATTGCAGCGCGTCCCCGGCGAATTCGGGAAGTGGGCGCAGGTGTTTCGGCCGCCGTGCGGCGAGCCCGAAGCGTTCGTCGAACACTGCCGGACCCAGCCCGAAGGTGACGGTCAGTCGTGCTGGATCCAGCCCGGTGGCGAAGTCGGTGCGCACGCTGAATCCCGGTGCGTCGGAGGGGTTCTCGGGTGCTTCTGCGCCGGCGGTGAGGGCCGCGGCGGTCTCGGTCCACACGGTGAGCAGTTCACGCAGCACCCCGCGATCGGCCTTCGCGACATCCACGGACAGAAACAAGGCGTGGGCCTGCTGTGCGGTGGCGATGCCCGCCTGGTGATCGCCGTAGAAGTCCTCGACTCGTCCGGGTTTCGCGGCATCCCCGGCCATGCCGCGTCCGATCGCCACACCGGCCGCGGCGGCGCCCGCAGCGGTAAGGCCCGATCCGAACAGGGCGCGCCGCGATACCCGCCCGCCTGTACTACTCGCTGTAGTATCTTTTCTCACTCGCGCCAGATTAGCCACGTTCCAGCAACCCGGGCGAGTGTGCTGCGTCACGTAATCAGTTGCGCGACAGTCGAACCAACGTCGAGGGCTCTCTCTTGGGAAGGTCGCAGGAACACCCCCGGGCAGTGAAGGCGACCGACCCGGACGAGGGGTCAGGCGACGTTGGCGTCGATCAGCAGCTTCCAGATGTCGGCCTGATCGATCACCTCGACGCCGAGTTTTGCTGCCTTGGCGAGCTTGCTGTCGCCGACGCCCGCGCCGGTGATGAGCATGTCGGTGTTGGCCGAGACCGAGGAAGCGGCTGTGGCCCCGGCCTTTTCGCACAGGCGCTGGAAAGTCGGTCGGGCGACTTTCTCTCCGGAGCGCGGGTCGCTGATCGCGCCGGTGATCACGACGGTCTTGCCGGCCAGGGGCGCACCGGCAGCGACGACGGGCGGCAGGTCTTCCTCGCGTACGTCGAGGGAGACCCCGTGGGCGCGCAGCCGCTCGAGCTCCGGGCGCAGGCGGGCCAGGTGTGCGTCCAGGGAGGCAGCGACCTTCGGTCCGATGTCCTCGACCTCGACCAGCCGTTCCTCCCCGGCGTCGGCGACTGCCTCGAGGGAGGCGAATCCGGCGCGGGCCAGTCGGGCGGCGGTGCCGTCGGAGGCCATGGGGATCGCCAGGCCGATCAGGGCGCGGCGCAGGCCGACGGGACGGCTGTTGTCGATGGATTCGATCATGCGGGTGGCCGAAACTTCACCGACGCCGTCGAATTCGAGTAGTTGCTCCTTGGTGAGGGTGTAGAAGTCCGACGGATTCTCCAGCAGGCCCGCCTCGGCGAGGCGTTCGATCCATTTCTGCCCGATGGCGTCGATGTCGGCGGCGGCGCGCGAGGCCCAGTGGATGAGCCGCCGCACGGTCTGCGCGGGACAGGAGACGTTGGTGCAGAACAACTCTCGGCTGTTGCCCTGTTCGGTCACCGGTTGCCCGCATGAGGGGCAGGTAGTGGGGGCGACGATGTCGAGTTCGGCGCCGGTGCGCGCGGCGGCGTCGAGCACTCCCGCGACGAACGGAATGACATCGCCGGCACGGCGCACCAGCACGGTGTCGCCGATCTTGATGTCGCGGGCGCGGATGACTTCCTGGTTGGCCAGGGTGGCTTTGGTGACAGTGGTGCCACCGACGAACACCGGCTCGAGCCAGGCGACCGGCACGATCTTGCCGGTTTTGCCGACATCCCAGATGACCTCACGCAGCAGGGTGGTCTTCTCCTCGGCGGCGAACTTGAACGCCAGCGCGCCGCGCGGGGAGTTGGAGCGGGTGCCGGCGGCGGCGTAGGCGTCGCGGTCGGCCAGGCGCAGCACCGCGCCGTCGAGGTCATAGTCGAGATCGCCGCGGCCGCTTTCGATCTCGCCGATGGCGGCCTGGGCCTGCACCGCGTCGGCGCAGTGCTGCATGGCTGCGCCGGTGAAGCCCAGGGCGTGCAGCCCGTCCTCCAGGTCCACCGCGGTGTCCCCGGTGGGGGCGTCGAGGTCGAACCCGAAGAACTGCAGCCGCCGCTCGGCCACGGTAGCCGGATCCTTCGCCCGCAACGTGCCCGCGGCGGCGTTGCGCGGGTTGATCAGCGGCTTGTCCGGATGCGCGGTGTTGTAGGCGGCGAAGGTGGAGCGCAGCATGACGGCCTCGCCGCGCACCTCCACCCGGCCGGAGGGTTCAATGCGGTCGGGCACTCCGTCTACCAGGGCGCGCACGAGCGGGGTGACATCGTCGCCGGTGGTGCCGTCGCCGCGGGTGACCGCGCGGGCCAGGCGGCCGTGCTCGTAGACCAGCGACAGCGACAGTCCGTCGAGTTTGGGCATCACGACCACCGATTGGCCGGGGAAGCGGGCGAAGAACGCGGCGACCTGCTCGGGCGTGGTGGCCTTCTCCAGCGACAGCATCGGGCGGGCGTGCCGGACCGGGGCGTGCAGCACGCCCGGCGCACCGACCTGCTCGAGCGGGTTCGGGTCCGGGGCGAGCGCGGGATTCGCCTGGATCAGGCCGCGCAGCTCGTCCTCGATGGCGTCGTAGTCGGCGTCGGCGACCAGCGGCGAGCCCTCATAGTAGGCGGCGCGCAGCACAGTGACGCGGTCGGCGAGTTCTTGGATTCGTACCCCAGCTTCCACAACCTCGGACGCTACCGGCACCGGCCGACACTCCAGCGCAGGATGGGCGCGAAGTCGTTCGATGCTGCGTGAGGTTCCGCGTCGTGGGGGTCGATGCGGTCACGCCGGCCAGCTCCACCTCGGTCACCGGGACTCAGCGCCTATCGAGCGCGGTCGGCGAGCACGCCGTTGGCGTGGTTCAAGCAGCGCAGTGGCTGGTCCTAGCACCCTGCGGGCGGCGGCGAGTAGGCCCCAGCAAAAGGAGGATCGCGCCTGACTCGGCACACGCCCCAACGTCACCGGAACATTTCGAGTAGTGAACTACGCGTGCTCGATCACACCATGGATCTAGAATAAGTTGCGTCATAGCTGTTTTGGGCCGGAAATGTACGGGTGGCGGTCTCGAACCGCATCATGAGCAAGTCGGATTTCGGTGGCGACGTTACGACGTGGTCCGTATTCATTTGCTTGCGTTGGTAAAACAATCTCGACGGGGGTGCGAGATCATGCTGGTGAAAATTCATCACAACGGTGACGATGTTCTGATCGCGTGGAAGCCCGACGGGTTCATTGCCGGGTGTCGCGGGTTCGCGCTGATGCGGCGCCGCAATGGCATCGAAGAGGTGGTCAGTACCTGGGTCGGGTTCGAGGGCGACCAAGCTGTGGACGGGGAGCGGCGGGCGTCGACGAACTGGCCGATCCAGAAGTATCAGTGGACCGATTACATGGCCAACCCGGGCGACAGGGTGGCGTATCGGGTGTTGCCGATGGTCGGTCCCGACAAGGCGAACCTTCGTCCTGATCCGGGCTCGGCCAGTGACTGGACCGACGAGATCGCCCTCGCCGCGGTGACTTCGCCCGATATCGAGGTGGTGTTCAATCGTGGAATCGTTGCCGCGCAATGGGTTTCACGACGGTTGGGAGTCACCGGCCACGACCTGCAGAACGCCAAGTTGGAGACCGTGATCAAGACGCCCGGCGATCCGCTGCGTGACTATCTGGCGGGCCCGCTCGGTGCCCGGTTGTTCACGCTGCTCGATGCCGCGGCCCAGGACAGCCGCGATGTGTACGCGGCGCTCTATGAACTCGATGATCCTCAGCTGATCGCCGCGTTGACGCGTCTGGGGGAGCGCGCGCATGTCGTGCTGGCGAACGGGAGCGTGAAGAACAAGGGCGACGATCAGAACGCCGATGCGCGCGCCGCGCTGTGGGGGAAGGTGGAGCTGCACGGCAGGATGTGTTCCCCGCGTGCCTTGGGGCACAACAAGTTCCTGATCGTCTGCGACGACGACGGCCGCCCGCGCTGGGTGTGGACCGGCAGCCAGAACTGGACCATGACGGGTCTGTGCACGCAGGCCAACAACTCGCTGCTGATCGACGACCCCACCCTGGCCGAACAGTATCGGCAACAGTGGGACCGCCTCAAAGACGCCGGCGATGCCACCCCTGAGACCCTGCGCAGCGCCAACAGCACACCCCGTGACCTCACGGTGGTCTCGGCCCCCATGCGGCTGTGGTTCACCCCCACCCGCGACCACGTCGATCTCGCAGACGCCCGCACGATCATTACCGGCGCACAGTCCGGCATCTTGTTCCTGATGTTCAACCCGGGCCCGAAGGACACCCTGCTCAACACGATCCTCGACGTCGCGCACACCGACCGATCCGCGCGTCTCTACATCCGCGGCGTGCTCAACCAGGACCCCAGCACCACCGCCAACCCGGTGCACCTGTTCGACCAGGACAACACCGAGAAGGCCGACCTCGACATCGTGTTGCCCGCGGCGATCGACGCGCCCACGGCCTTCTTCCGGGCAGAGCTCGAGAAGCTGGACCGCGCGTTCGCGATGGTGCACAGCAAGGTCATCGTCGTCGACCCGTTCGGACCCAATCCCGTTCTGCTCACCGGGTCACACAACCTCGGTCCGAAGGCCAGCGCCACCAACGACGAGAATCTGCTCATCATCCGCAACACCCCAGCCGTGGCCGACGCTTACGCCACCAACATCATGTCGGTCTACAACCAGTATCGGTGGCGCTTCCGCCGGCACCTGCAACCCGCCGCCAAGCAGTGGAAGGGCCTCGTCGACAGCGACGCATGGCAGAACTGGCACCTCAAACCCGACAGCCCGCAATACCGCGAGATCGACTTCTGGGTCGGACAGACGACACCCTGACTCCGTGTCCGGCGCGGCCGGCGGATCTGATCGGGCTCGGCCGTCGCGCTGGTCTCTGTCAGGCTGTCAGCAGCGACTCCCATTGCCGGCGCAGGCGCTGCCGGTCGGCCTCGCCGAGCGTGTGATGGGAAACCTCCGCTAGGACAGCCATCTCCATGGCTACGCCTAGGTAGCAGATCCAGTCGCCGGATGCCGTACTGAAACGTTCTTCCAATACGTGCTTGATCACGGCAAGCGGATAGTCGTACTGAACACGGAGCTTCACCAGACGGGATTCAAGGTCCGGGGGCGGTCCCGCCCACCCGGCATTCCGGGCGAATTGTATTGCGGAGTGCGGCATCTGACGAGCTTCCGCAAGTAGATCAGCCATAGTCAGACCATCGTCGATACCGGCCGAGTATTACTCGTTCACCGAAATTGTCCAAAATGTCAATATTGTCTGAACATCCTGCGACGCACAGTGTCTCGCGAACGAGTTCGCTTTGCTGGACACGAGCGCAGTTGCATCATGTACATCAACATTCCAAATTCGGATCGCGCGGAATCGCAGTCCGTCCCGGTCGGCAGGCTCGGCCTCGAAGGCGACGGCCTGACCAGGCTCCAGATACCCCGAGCTTGTTTCGCGGCAGCGTGACGAGGGACGATAGGTTCATGGAATTGACAGCGGTGCCCATCGAGAATCCCGATGAGCTCAATGTCATCATCGGGCAGTCCCACTTCATCAAGACAGTCGAGGACCTTCACGAAGCCCTCGTCGGCACCGGCCCGCAACTGCGCTTCGGGCTGGCTTTCTGCGAAGCCTCCGGTCCCCGCCTGATCCGCTGGTCGGGTAACGACGACAGTTTGATCGACCTCGCCACGAAGAACGCGACAGCCCTCGCCGCCGGCCACTCCTTCATCGTCTTCCTCCGCGACGGCTACCCCGTCAACGTTCTCAACGCGATCCGCCACATCCCCGAGCTCTGCACCGTCTTCTGCGCCACGGCCAACCCCGTCGAGGTGCTCATCGCCGAAACCTCGCTCGGGCGCGGCATCATCGGCGTCGTCGACGGTGCGCCGCCCCTCGGGATCGAAACCGAGACCGACCGCGCCGACCGGCACCGACTGCTCCGCGCCATCGGCTACAAGCTCTGAGCCCACCCGGACTCACCCACGGGGCGCCGACGTGCGCTGAGCGCAGTCGTCCGCGCTTATGCCGTGATGATGCCGATCACCGTTGCGACGAGGTCGCCGTCGGGATCGCGCAGGCGGGGTAGCGACTCCCTGCTCTGCAAGAGCGATCCGAGCGTGAGATCCACCAGTTCGGAACCGACCTGTTCGGCGGAATTGCGTCCGCCCGGCTCGAACCACGTCCACGCCCATTGCGCGGAGCCGAAAATGAGCAGGCTCCGAATGCTGGTGTCGACGGAATGGAAGTCGCCGGACGCGATGCCCGCCTCGAGCACGCCGCGCAGGATTCCGATGTAATACCTGCGCAGCTTGCGCCCCTCGGAATCCTCTTCTTGCTGGCCGAATCGGGCGACCTCGCGCTGGAATGCGACCGTCCGGTGCCGGTCGTGAACCTGATAGAGCATGGCCGCGTGCAACAACCCGGCCAGCTGCTCGGGTGGTGTCGAGAAGGTCGATACGATTCGTTCCGCCTCGTCGACTCGGCGTCGCATGTAGGAAACGTGCAGCACTTCCAGTAGCCGCGCCTTCGTGCCGTAATGGTGCACGATCAAGCCTTGCGAGATGCCGAGCTCGCGTGCTACCTCGCTGAAACTCGTTCCGTCGTAGCCCTTTTCGGCGACATGGCGCGTGAACATGTCGAGAATAGCGCCCGACTTGCCTGGTCCCGCCGCACGTTCACTCATCGATCCCACCCCTGTTCGTCCACATTCTCCGACACCCCTGAGAACCGATCGACCGCGCGAACTGTCGTTGACTGAGTGCGCAGTCAGTATTAGCATTATGCCCCGAGTCGCAGCGGTGCGTTCTCGACATCAACCATTCATCTCGAAAAGTTGACCTCTCGCCCATGTATCAGCACGCCTATCTCGCAGAAGTCGTCGATGAGCGACGAGCTTTCGCATGCATCGCATGACCGGCTCCTCCGATAGCCCCACCGGCGGGCGCGCATGAACGCGGGTGTAGCGGCAGACGAGCACCCGGCCACCGATTCCGAATCGCTGTTGTCGCCGGAGCAACTCTTGGCCGCGATCGCCGGACGGCTCGCCGAACCGTTCCCACTCGTCACCTGGGCCAGAGAGCTCGGCGATCTGCACGCCGCGCTGATTTCGGCGGTGCTGAATCCGCGGCGGAACGCGCCGGAGGTCACCGAGGCGGCGCTGTGCGCCGATATCGCGAAGGTCATCGACAAGATCAATTCTTGGGCCGCGGCCTCCGTGCGCCACAGCCGTTGCGCCCGCCGCCACACCCACACCTTCGGCGAGGTGATCAGTCACGTGGCCAAGACCTACGCCGAAGCATGGTGGACGGTCCTGCACAGTGACTGCGAGGACCTCCGGCACTCGGCCTGGGTTCACCTCGGCGAAGTTCGCGACGGCTACGCCCACCTCATCAGCGACATCCGCGCCGGGCGCGTCCAACTTCCACTCGGCTGGCGAGGCATCCGGCACGCTCAGCCCGCGGGCTGAGGGCCGATGCGGCCGGTCCTCGTTCGATCCGGTTGTGGAGCTGTCCCCGCGCCTCGAATCACTTTGGGGCGGTAGTCAATCGGCGGGCGGCCATCCGCTCGACGAGTAGCGGGATGAAGTCGCGGACGGGACGTCCGTCGAACGTGCGGTGGGCGTCGTGGACGATGTCGGCGACGGTCCCCGCGCCGACGGCCGGGAACTTGGTGGTGAGTCGACCAACCAGTTCCTCGATCTGCTGATCTTCATCATTCGCTGCCATACTTCATGGTCGCGCCTCGTGGTCGAGCGCCGTTCGGGAACCGCGATGAAATCCGTATGGCCGTTTGCTCTCTATTCGGTCACGGTGCGCCTATTCCGCTATTCGGCTGTGCCCGAGAGTAATTCGTCGAACACGGGCCTCGTCTACCTGGTGGTCTCGGTTCGGGCCTCGATCGCGGTCACCGAGTTCTTGAACGCCTTGGTCAGCACGCCCCGGCCGACGGTGGCGACCACCGCTCCGAGGAACCAGCCGCGCGGATTCTTGCCCTCGCGAACCACGGTGTAGTCGATATCGGTGGTGCCGTCGGGACGCGGGGTCAGGTCGTAGGTGTGCCCGGAGTGGTGACCCCACGCATTGGAGTCGGTGGTGGTCAGCACGACGTGATCCGGGTTGGTCCAGTCGTAGTCGAGTCGCTCCCAGATTCCGGTGGATCCTTCGGTGACGTCCGCGTGCTGGGCATCCTGGGCGTGCACCGCGAGGTACGACCCGGCGCTGTTGCCGAACAGCTCCGATCGGCCCGGGCCGAAGTCGGTGAGGGCCGCGACGAACTGCTCGGGCGTCACACGCGTGTTCGCGTGCATGTGGATGGTGGTCATTGCTCTCTTCTCCTTACTCGGGTAGCTGATCGCCGTGCATGTTCCAGAGTGCGCTTCGCCAGGCTTCGTCGGACCAGTGGTGGTCCCTGATCTGCCCCGGGAGCCGTCCTTGCGGCCGCGTCGGTGAACGCCAAGTGGCTGTTTGCTCTCGATACGGTCACGGTGGCCGCCCGTTCGGCTCCGCGAGATCACGGGAACGTGACGATCGTGATGAATCGGACGGTTCAGAGCACGCAGCTATTGCTGACAAGTTGCTGTTCGGCTTAGCGTCGAGTTCCGTCCGGAAAGGTGGGGCGGGTCACACCGGGTCGGGGATTCCGGTCAGCAAGGGATACGTCCATGAACCTTCATCAACTCTCCACAATTCGAGCCAGCCGTCCGCCGATCGACGTGCGGGATGAGATGCGGCCGGCGGCCCGGGTGCTGATCGTCGAGCAACATCCCGCGACCGCCGAGATGACTCTGCTGGTACTCGGCGCGGCCGGTTACGACGCCGCGCACACCTCGACGGCCGCCCAGGCGCTCACCGCCGTCACCAGCTGGAAGCCGGATCTGGTGCTGACTGATCTCATGTTGCCGGACCTGTCCGGACCCGAGTTCTGCCTGCGTCTGCGGGCGGCCTCGTCGGTGCCGATCCTGATCGTGTCCACCGAAACCGATCCCGACCTCGTGGGCCTCGCGATCAGCGCGGGCGCGTCGGGGTATCTGCCCAAACCGTTCCGGACCGGCGACCTGCTCGATCGAATCCACACCGGTCTCGGGTTCTGACCGAGCGTTTGCCCGCCCGCTGAGCGGTGGGCCGTGATGCCGGGTATTCTCGCCGAGTATTCGAAATAGCGATGAGCGCTTTCGAATAGTCGAAAGGAATGCGGTGGCTGTTTCGGCTGACTCGGGGTCGCCTCCCACGCAGCGGGTGGTGCGGATCGTGGCCATCCTCGCCGCGCACCCGGGGCGATCGTTCGCGCTGAGCGAGCTGGCCCGCGCGGCCGACATCACCACTGCCACCTGCCATGCCATCCTCGTGAGCCTGGTCCGGTCCGGGTGGGTGACCCGGACCGACCTGACCTACGGTCTGGGACCGGCGATGCTCGCGATCGGCCGGGCGGCCGCGTCGGGGTATCCGATGGCGCGGGCGGCCGCCGCGGAATTGCCGTCCCTCGCCGCGACCACGGGATTCACCGCCGGAGTGTCGGTGCTGGACGGGGACTCGATCGTGCTGGTCGACGCCGTGGGCCCGGGTGCGGCGGAGTTGATCGGCCGCCGGGTTCCCTACGCGCCGCCGGTCGGGATGGTGTTCGCGGCGTTCGATCCGGCCGGGCACGACGACTGGATGAACCGCCTGCCCGACACCGCGAATCCCGTTGAGCGCGAGGAGCTCCGGCGTGCGCTGGAGCAGACCGCCCGGCGCGGGTTCGTCCTCGAACGCTTCACCCCGGCCGCCACGAAACTCCGTGACGTCCTGGCTGATATCGCCGGATCGCCGTCGAGTGCCGACGGCGCGTTGCAGGACGCGGTGTTGTCGCTGCTGGCCAGGCTCGGGCCCGCCGAGTATTTCCCCACCGCCCCCGACGGCGACGAATCGATCGATGTGACGGTGCTGGGCGTGCCCGTCTTCGGGGCGGACGGCCACGTCGACGCTCACCTGTGGCTTCATCCCGGCCGCGAGATGTCGGGATCGCACATCGCGACGGCGGTGGAGTTGTTGTCGAGCGCGGCCGCGCGGACCCCGGCGGGGTCGGGGTCGATCGAAAAAGGGAGAGTGTCTTGAGGATCGGGATCCTGGGTGCGGCGTCGATCGCGCCCACCGCGCTGATCGGACCCGCCGCGGTGGTGCCGGAGGTCGAGGTCACCGCGATCGCGGCCCGGGACCGCACACGAGCGGAGGCGTTCGCCCGCAAGCACGGGATCGCGCAGGTATACGACTCCTACGCCGACCTGCTGGGCGCGGTGGACGCGGTCTACATTCCGCTGCCCAATTCGCTGCACGCGCGGTGGACATTGCAGGCGCTGGCCGCGGGTCGACATGTCCTGTGCGAGAAGCCGCTGACGGCCGATGCCGCCGAAGCCCGGCAGGTCGCCGAGGAAGCGCGGCGCACCGGGCTCACCGTCATGGAGGGCTTCCACTATCGGTATCACCCACTGGCCGAGCGCATGCGGGAGATCGCCGCGACCGAGCTGGGCGCCATCCGGCGGGTGGAGAGCTCGATGTGCTTCCCGCTGCCCAAGTTCGGCGACATCCGCTATCGGCTGGACCTCGCGGGCGGGGCCACCATGGACGCGGGCTGCTACGCGATCCACAGCATGCGACTGTTCGAACCCGACCCGCCGGAGGTGACCGCGGCGCGGGCGCTGCTGCGCAGTCCCGGCGTGGATCGCGCCATGACCGCGGACTTCCGTTTCCCGTCCGGTGCGGTGGGCCGGATCAACGCGTCGATGTGGTCGCGTTCGCTGTTGCGGATCGGGCTGCGGGTCGAGGGCGAGCGCGGAACCATGAAGGTCCTCAATCACGTACTGCCGCAAGCCTTCCACCGCGTGACGGTGACTGTCGACGGCGTCACCCGCCGCGAGCGGATCCCGGGTGAACCCACCTACGTCCGACAGCTGCGCGCGTTCGCGAGCGCGGTGTCGGGCGCCGACACCAACCTCACGCCGCCCGAGGATTCCGTCGTCAATATGGCACTGATCGACGATGTCTACCGAGCCGCCGGGTTACAGCCGCGCGGCACCGTCGGATGATCAGCGGCGTCGATTGCACCACCGGTAGTAGGTCGCCTCGGTGATCTGAAGGATCCGATACCCGAGGATGAACAGCATCGCCACCGGCGTCAGCGGCGCGGAGACGACGCTCATGCGCGGACTTCCTGTACCGCGGCATCGGCCCGCGCCTCGAGGACCGCGAGCAGGACCTTGCGGCACACGGACGCGCCCGCCAGGTGTCCGGGCAGCGTCAGCACGGTGCAGGCTCGGGCTCGCCGGCATTCGTGGACGAGGTCGACGAACACCGGGGGCAGGGTGTCGCTCTGCGGTCCCGGCTCGTGGAACACCGTGCCGAGTGCGTACCCGAGTGATCGGGCGGCGGCTCGCAGTAGCGTGTCGCTGGAACCCGGGTCGCGGTTGCTCAACAGATCGTCGCGCACATATCCGTAGGCGAGCGGCTGCAACGTGGTCATCGCAGCAGCCGGCTCGGGCGGTCGGCGACGGTGACGACCGGAAATCCGTCCTCGCGGCGACGCTGCTGGAAACGCACCCGCACCGGACCGATGGAGATCAGCGGCACGTCGCCTTCGAGGGAGGTGTAGACCCACGGGCCCTCGTCGAGTTCGACGATGGCGATGGTCATCGGCGTCGACACGCCGTGCGGATCACCCGGGCGGTGCACCCTCCGCGAGGACACGATCGAACCGGACCCGGACGCGGGCACCCACTCGAGATCGTCGGACGCGCAGGCCGAACAGGCGCCGATCATCGGCCCGAACAGCTTGTCGCAGGCCGCGCATCGCCGGATCGCGAACATGTCGGCGTCGTCGCTGACACCTGCTGTGCGCTGGGCAATCGGTAGAGACATGGAACCGAACCTCCGTGGACCGGTGCTGGTGGATTTCGGTTTTCAGCATCGCCGGTCCGGGCGTTTCCCACGACGGTGGAATGGCCACTGGGTATACCTATTTTTGGTCCGCGTCCACGATCCACGCCGCGATCTGGGCGCGTGAGTTGAACCCGAGCTTGGCCAGGATGTGCTCGACGTGGGCGTCCACGGTCCGCTGGGCGATCACCAGCTGGGTCGCGATCTGCTTGTTGGTGAGCCCTTCGGCGACGAGGCCCGCGACCTGGCGTTCCCGTTTGGTCAGAGTCGTCGCGCCGGGGCGCGGCGCGTCGGCCGGCTGTTCCTCGTTCAGGGCGTAGGCGACCGCGGCGTTGACGCGCATCGCCCGCCCGCGTCGCCATGCCGTATCGAAACGCGCGGCGCCGAGCGCGCCACGCACCACCCGCTCGCAGTCGAGGTGGGCTTCGACCATCTGGGGGAAGTAGATCGCCACGCCGGGGGCGGTCCGCATCATGTTCGCGGCCGCGCCCATCAGCACGGCGGCGCGCTGGTCGTCGGCGCCGGCGGCGATCCACGCCAGCACTTCGAGATCGAGCGCCGCGACGAGCAGGCTGCGCACGAGCCGGTTGAGGCGCAGCGATTCCCGCAGCAACTCCTGTGCGCGGGGGCCCTCACCTCGGCGGTAGGCCGCGATCGCGGTCATTCCCAGAGCGGTCGACCGGAACAGCGACTCGCCGCACTCCTCGGTGATGGACAGGATCCGCTGATGGCACTCGGCGGCCCGCTCGGCGTCGCCCTGCTGCGCGTACGCCACACCGAGCAACAGCAGCGCGGAGACGTGCAGGCATCCGTGCGGGTCGGAGCTCAGCACCTCGATGGCTCGATTGATGCACGACACCGCGCGCGGGGGGTCGTCGCGATAGAGCGCCAGATCTCCCTCCGCATACGCGATCAAGGCGTGATTCAGGGGTGTGGGATCGCGCTCGGCGAGCACCCGCCCGTGGGCGAGCAGGGCGGCGGCCGTCTCCAGGTCCCATTGCCGGGTGGCCATGAACACGCTGGCGTGCAGCGCCCGGACCCGGTCGGTTGTCGAATGCGCGCCCGGATGGGCCAGGGCGCGCTCGAGCCAGCGGCGGCCTTCACCGAACAGGCCGCGGAAGCTCCAGAAGGTGAGGGACGCGGCACTGATCCGCAGTCCCGCCTCGGCCGACTGCTCGGTCGGGTCGGTCACGCAGAATTCGAGCGCGGCCCGGATATTGCCCTGCTCGCGGTCGAGCCGGGCCATCCAGTCGCATTGCCGGTCGCTGATCCAGTCGTTCTCGGCGTCGAGCACCAGCCGCCGGTACCAGTCCCGGTGCCCGCGCCGGAATTCCTCGTCCGCACCGGCCTCCCGCAGCTTGTCCTGGCCGTACTCCCGGACGGTGTCGAGCATCCGGAAGCGGACCGCGCCGTCGAGTTCCTCCCTGATCACCACCGATTTGTCCACCAGCGAGGACAGCACGTCGAGCAGTTCCGCCGCATCGGCGCCGCACACCGCCTCGACGGCCTCGAGTTCGAAACCACCGGCGAACACCGACAACCGGGCCCACAGCCGCTGCTCGGCCGGGGTGCACAGCTCATAGCTCCAGTCGATGCACCACCGCAGGGCCTGTTGCCGGGTCGGCGCGGTGCGGTGACCCCGGGTGAGCAGGGCGAACCGGTCGGTGAGCCGCTGCAGAATCTGGTCCGGCGACATCGTGCGCATGCGCGCCGCCGCGAGTTCGATCGCCAGGGGCAGACCGTCCAACCGGGCGCAGATCCCGGCCACCGCGGCCTTGTTCTCCTCGGTCACCTCGAAGCCGGGCACGACCGTGCCGGCGCGATCGGCGAACAGCGTCACGGCGTCGTACTTACGGAGCTGTCGCAGCGTCGGTTCCTGGTCGGCGGCGGGCACGCTCAGCGGCAGCAGTCGCTGCACGGCTTCGCCGCCGATATCCAGCGGTTCGCGGCTGGTGACCAGCATCCGCAGTCCCGGGCATTCCGACAACAATGTCTCGGCCAGGTTCGCCATCGGCTTGGCGACCTGCTCGCAGTTGTCGACGACGAGCAGGGTTTCCCGAGATCGCAGAAACTCGACGAGCGCGTCATGGACCGGCCGAGCCGAATCGGCCCGCACACCCAGAGCGGCCGCGACGATGGGGGCCACCAGCGACGGGTCGCGCACGTCGGCCAGGTCGATCGCCCACACCCCGTCCGCGAAGTCGCGTTGCGCCGCCGAGGCCGCCCGCAACGCCAGCCGGGTCTTGCCGACGCCGCCCATCCCGGCCAGCGTCACCAGCCTGGAGACGGTGAGCTGGTGCTTGAGTGCGCTCAACTCGGCGCGCCGGTTGATGAAGCTGGTCAATTCGGGCAGTAGCGGGCGGTGGTGTCGTGTGGTTCGCGAGGCGCTGCGTTGCTGGATCTGCCGGATGGTCGCGCCGAGCTCCGCGGCGGAGGGCCGTTGTTCGGGATCGCGGTGCATCGCCGCTGCCACGACGGTGCACACCTCGGCGGGGAAGCCGCGTTCGCGCAGGTCCGGTGCCTGCGGCTCGGAGGCGGCATGACCGGTCAGCGCCCAGAACATGGTGGCGCCGAGCCCGTGGACATCGGCGGCGGAAGTCTCGGGGCCGCCGGGAACGCGCGCGATCCCGAAGCCGGTCAGGGCGGGTTCACCGTATTCGGCGAAGAGAACATTGCCCGGCCGCACGTCGCCGTGCACGATGCCCAGTCGATGCGCGCTCTCGAGCGCCCGGGCGATCCCGGCCCCCACCTTCAGCACGTCATCGACTGGAAGCGGACCCCGGTGCCGAATTCGCGCATCCAGCGAATCCACGGGGTGATACGGCTGGGCGAGATAGGGCCGCCCGCCGCTGATGACACCGGCCGCCAGCACCGTGACGAGGTTGGGATGTCCGGTCAGCCGGCCCAGCGCCTGCTGCTCCCACACGAACCGCGCCTGGCTCTCCTCGTCCAGGTCCCCGGTCAGGACCTTCACCGTGACCGTGCGATCCAATCCCACTTGCCGGCACCGGTAGACCACGCCGAAACCGCCGCGATCCATTTCTTCGGCATTCTCGAAGCCGAGATCGCGCAATTCCTCCGCTACCGTCAGGCTCACGTCACGGGGGGTACGGTTCGTCGCGTCGTCGATCATCGGCCGCGCGCAATCCTCACGGTACGGCTGCGAGCACGGGCCATTAGCGACTCACCTTTCGACTGTGCTCAGCCTATCGCCGATGACGAGCAGATATGCAGCTATTCGGCGCGCGGACTCGATCGTCGATGGATCACGGCTGCAGCGGCGAGCGGTGCGTGCTGTTGGCGACTGCCCAGCGCAGCGCGGCCCGGCGCATGGAGGACTCGTCGGCGTACCCCAGCAGTTGTGCCTGTTTGCCGCGGCTCAGCGGTCCGGTCGCCTGCGCCGCGCCGAGCCGGGCCGAGCGCGCCCGGTCCAGCTCACGCCGCCACGTCGTCCCGGCTTCGGCGAGCCGGCGCTGGAGAGTGCGCGGGCTTGTTGTGAGCCGCCGCGCGACCCGTTCCAAGGACGCGTCACCCTCGTCGAGGGCGGCGGCCGCCGCCACGGCGACCCGTTCGGGCCACGCGGAGATCAGGGGCGGGGGAGGCGGCAGCGCGTCCGCCAGGGGTTGCAGCACCGCGGCGAGGACCGGGTCGGCGGTGGTGAGCGGCAGGGCCAGGTCGGATGGGCGGAAGGTCATCGCGTCGATATCCGCGCCGAATTCGAGTGTGGCGTCGCCGAATACGTCCCGATAGGCGTCGAGCCGCCGAGGTGCGTTGCGGCGCACGGTTACTCGGACGGGGTCCAAGGGGGCGTCGACCACGCGGCGCGCCCGGGTCAGCACGGCGGCCAGACCCCACAGCTGGGTGTGGTCACGGGTCGCGTCGGCGCCGTCGACCATGTCCAGGCGCAGCGTCGGCCCGCGGTCGTCGTCGACGAGGGCGAAATTGTGATTGGTGGTGACGGCGCTGACATAGGGGCCGCAGGTCGCCAGTCCGGCGCCCAAGGTCGGTGCGCTGGTGAACAAATAGTCGTAGAGCCCCGTTGCCCGGAGCTGGTATCGGCTCGCGACCCGCAACGCCACGTCGGGATCGTCGAGCATCCTCGCCCCGGTCTCCCACAGGCGCCAGAAGGTTTCGCTGGGGACGTGGACACCGCCGCCGGTCAGTGTCCACTCCGGCACACCGGATTCCTGGATCAGGCGGGTGCGGTCCAATCCCATGGAGGTCAGCTGTGCGAGCACAAACTGGTGCAGCAGAGTCAGATCAGTGCGCAATGCCCCTCCTACGCATCGTCGTCCCCCGGTCGATGGGTGGATCGTAGACGCGGCGGCGATCCGGAACCAGCACCGGGTGGGGCCGCGAACCGGGCGCGACGGTCGGCGACCACACCCCGCTATCGGCGGCGGGCGGGGCCGCGTTAGGGCGGAAGATCGGCCGGTGGCTGGGCCGGTGTGGCGTCGCCGCTTGATAGATTCGTTCGCGTGACGTCGTCGACCACTCAGCCGTATCATCACGGCGACCTGCCCTCGGCGCTGTTGCGCGCGGCGGTCGAGCTGCTGGAGGAGAACGGCGCCGCCGACCTGTCCTTGCGTGCCGTGGCCCGACGTGCCGGTGTGTCGACGGCCGCGCCCTACCGCCATTTCGCGGACCGCGAAGCCCTGCTGTCCGCGGTCGCCGCGGTCGGATACCGCGATCTGGCAAGCCGTTTGGCCGCGGTGCATCCCGCGCCGGTCACGCCGGACGATCTGGCCCTGATCGCCATCGCGTACGTGCGGTTCGCCCTGGATCGGCCGGGGTTGTTCCGGGTGATGTTCGCCGATCCGTGTGATCCGACGAGTCCGGAGCGGGCCGCGGCCACCGAGGCGATCCACGAGTACGTCGAGAACATTGTGCGACAGGCGTTTCCGGTGTCGGACCCGGAGGCCATGGCCATCGCGGTGTGGGCGTTGGTCCACGGCCTGGCGTTCCTGCATCTGGACGGCAAGTTCGACGCGGTCTCCGACGAGGCTGTCGCCGACCGTATTCGCGCCGCGGTCTTCGCGGTCCTCGGCGCATCGGGCCAGGTCTCGAACACGCCCCACACCAACTGACGGATCCACGCGGTCGGGTTGATATCGGGCTCGGATCGAATGTAAGCGGTGCCAACGCGTCGGCTCAGGCGAAGAACTCCCGCAGTGTCGCGGCCAGCGCCGCGGCGTCGTGGGGGTGGTGGAACTGCCCCGGCAGAGTGATGGTGCGCGCATCGGGCAGCGTCGCCTGTAGTAGTTCGACGCTCGCGGTGCCGTAGGGGTCGGTGAGCCCGCCCGCGAGCAGGAGGGCGGGGACGTCGATGGCCGACCAGGGGGTGATGTCGGCGTTCATGGCGGTCAGGCATTCGAGGTCGGCCACCAGGCCCGAGGCTCGGAAGGCCAGGGCGTCGGCGAGGGGCTGTAAGGCCGCGCGGGGCGGGGTGGGTTCGACAATGGCGGTGAAGAATTCGATGATCGCGTCCGCCGGGCGCGCTGCGGCCATGTGGTCGCGGATCGTCGCGAGGGTCGATGTCAGCGGGGGACCGGCGAGGGACACCGGGGGCTCGTAGAGCGCGAGGCGGCGGACCATCGACTGATCTCGATGGAGCGCGTGCAGCGCGACCAGGCCGCCCGCGGAATGCCCGAAGACGAAGGCGGGTTCCTCCAGGGTCGCGAGCACCGCTGCCAGGTCGGCGGCCTGGGCGGTGAATTCGGCGGGGCGCGGGCCGTTTCCGCTCTCGCCGTATTCTCGCCGTTCGACCACGAGGACCCGGTAGTCGGGGGCCAGTAATTCTGCCAGCTGGAAATAGAGGTCGAGGGTGACCAGCGCGCCGGGGACGATAACCAGGGCCGGGCCGTCACCTCGCGAGTGGACGACGATGCGGGTGCCGTCCGCCGATTCCACGGCTTCTCTGTATTGCGACATATATCGATGGTGACAGATATTCGCCATCACATCGGCTGGTGGACAGTCGAATTCGCCGCCCGCGGTGTGGGATCGGGCGGGTGGCTAATTGTGGGCACGGGCCGGTGGGAGCTCGGCCGACGGCGCGCGGGAGGTGGGGGAGGGCGTGGAATATGGGCTGTGACGGTGGATTTGCCAGTTGTGAATTGATATTGGAGTTTCGTCCTTATTTCTCCATGCGCTCCGCTTAAGATCTCTAGGGCATCAGGCAATTGCTCGATGTAGAGCAGTTTTTCGCTCAGGAGGTGCGGAATGCTGGAAGCCAATTGGTGGATCCGGTCGCGACCACTGTTGATTGCGGGTGCTTTGCCGTTCGCCGTGCTGCTCGGCACCGGAGTCGCCTCGGCGGCGCCGGAGGATGACGCGCCGCCGCCCGCCGCGCTACCGGCGCCACCGGATTGGCTAATGAACGGCCAACTACCTGCGATCGATCTGCCCGCGATCGATGCGGCGGAGCCGCTGCCGGGCGTGGATCCGGAGTTCGTGGGTTCGCTGTGCGCGTCCATTCCGGTCGATGCGCAGCGCTGCGGTGTCACCGTGGTCGACGCGGGCGTCGGCGCCGCCATCGGGGCGGGGATCGGGGCGGGCGTGTCCGCGCCGCTGGCGATCGTCACCGGAATTGTCGGCGCCGGTCTCGGATTCGTCGCCGGAATCCCGTTCCTGCCTACCGGTTTGGTGGTCGGACCGCTCGTCGGGGCGGCTGTCGGCGTGGCCGTCGTAGCCGGACCCGCGGCCGTGCTGGGCGCGGCGCTGGGGGCGTCGGTCGGGGCGATCGTGGGCCTCACGACGCCGCTGCCGGTGGACGCGCCGGTCGATGAGACCGGCGTGTCCACCGCTCTGGAGTAACGAGCATCCTCAGCACTCCAGGTGGGCGTTGAGGATCTGGGCGATCTGGGCGACCGCGCCCGGGTCGGTCATCGCGAGGTGGGCCGCATCGATGTCGAAGGCCGAGATCCGGCCGCTGACAACGTCGGCCCATCCGGCGTGTCCGGCGGCGTCGGCCCGCCGGTCGCGGGTGGCGGTGAAGTAGAGCATGTCGGCGTCGAGGACCGCGGGCTGCCAGGTGCTGGCGGCCCGGATCGCCAGGTTGTAGGCGTCGGTCAGGCGCTCGATCTGCGCGGCGTCGATGCCCATCGCGGTGCCGAGGTGCTGTTCGATCAGGTCGGCGGCCTCCTGGGCGGTCGCGTCGGGGCTGACGTAGTCGACGCCCATGACCGGACCCAGGTTGCTGATCAGCTCGCCCGCGGTGACGGTGCGCAGCGTGGATTGGTCGATCCCGCTCGCCTCGGCGTCCAGCAGCGCCAGCAGCGCGACTTCCTCACCGGCGGCCCGCATTTCGACGGCGATCTGGTGGGCGATCGCGCCGCCCAGGGACCAGCCGAGCAGGTGGTACGGGCCGTGGGGTTGCACGGCGCGGATCTCCGCGAAGTAGCGGCGCGCCATCTCGACGATCGTGGTCGGTCCCGGGTCCTCGCCGGTGATCTGCGGGGTCTGGATGCCGTAGATCGGCCGGTCGCCGGAGAGGTACCGGTCGAAGGTGTGGTAGCACCACGACAGGCCCAGGGCGGGGTGGATGCAGAACAGCGGAGGCTGGTCGCCGCCGGTCCGGATGGGCAGCAGGACGTCGAAGCCGAGCGCGGTGCCGTCGACCGTGCTGCCGGAGCGCATGCCGGATTCGATCCGCTTGGCCAGGTCGGCCGGGCAGGGATCGGACAGCATCCACCGGATCGGCACCTCGTAGTCGATCTCCTTGCGGAGGTGGGTGACCACCTGCACCGACTTCAGCGAGTTGCCGCCGAGGGCGTAGAAGTCGTCGTCCGCGCCGACCCGGTCCACGCCGAGCACCGCGCCGAAGGCCCGGGCGACTTCTTCCTCGAGCCACGACGAGGGTTCGCGGAACTCGCCGACCGGGAGCACCGGCTCCGGGAGGAGCTTGCGGTCCAGCTTGCCGGACACCGTGAGCGGCAAGCTGTCCAGGGCCATCACGGTGGTGGGCACCATGTAGTCGGTCAGCGCGCCCGCCGCGTGCGCCAGGATCGCGGCGGTGTCGATGGTCGCGCCCGCGGCGGGCACCACGTACCCGACCAGGTGTTCGGCCGCACCCGTGGTGTGCACCAGCGCGATCGCGCGGGCGACGCTCGGATGCTCGGCGAGGACCGCCTCGATCTCGCCGAGTTCGATCCGCAGGCCGCGCAGTTTCACCTGGAAGTCGGTGCGGCCCAGGTATTCCAGTTCGCCGTCGTCGTTCCAGCGCACCAGGTCGCCGGTGCGGTAGAGGCGTCCGCCGTCGCCGAACGGGTCGGGTACGAACCGTTCCGCGGTGAGGCCGGGCCGCGACTGGTAGCCGCGCGAGAGCTGGACGCCCGCGAGGTACAACTCGCCCGCGACACCGGCCGGCACCGGGTGCAACCGGCTGTCGAGCACGTAGGCGCGGGTGTTCCAGGCGGGTGCGCCGATCGGCATGTTCCCGCTGTCGGTGTCCTGGACCGGATGCGAGGTCGCGCACACGGTGAACTCGGTCGGCCCGTACAGGTTGTGCAATTCGACCCCGGGCATGGTGCGCCGGGCCTCGGCGACGACGTCGGGACCGAACGCCTCACCGCCGACCAGCAGCGTCCGCACCGATTCCAGGGATCCGGCGGGCACCGCGTCGGCGAACACCGCCAGCATCGACGGCACCAGCGCGGTGATGGTGACCCGCTGGGCGGCAATGGTTTCGGCGAGGTACAGCGGGTCGGAGTGCCCGTCGGCGCGCGCGATCACCATGCGCGCCCCCATGGCGAGGGTCGCGAACAGTTCCCACACCGACATGTCGAAGGTGGCGGGCGACTTGTGCAGCACCACGTCCTCGGGCGACCACGCGTAGGTGCCGCCGAGCCACCGCACCTGGTTCACCACCGAACCATGGGTCACCGCCACGCCTTTCGGCCGACCGGTCGACCCGGAGGTGAACAGGACGTAGGCGAGGTTGTGCGGTCGCAGCGGCACGATCCGGTCGGCGTCGGTCACCGGACCGTCGTCGAATCCGGACAGGTCCAGGCCGTCGAGGGTCGACAGTTCCAGCGCGGGCGCGGCGATCGACAGCATGTACTCGATGCGATCGTCGGGCAGGTCCGGATCGATCGGCACGTAGCCCGCACCGGCGGTGTGTACGGCGTACATGGCGGTCACCTGGTCCAGGGACCGTCGCATCCGCAGCGCCACCAGGGATTCCGGGCCCACGCCGCGGTCGATCAGCCAGCGCGCCAGCCGGTTGACCCGGGTGGCGAATTCCGCGTAGGTGAGGGACTCGTCCGCGGTCACGATCGCGGTCCGGTCCGCGTGGGCGCGCACCGAGTCGGTGAACAGCGAGGCGAGCGTCTCGTCGGTGGGCAGGTCGTGTCCGGTCGAATTCCAGTGCCGCAGAACGGTGTCCCGCTCCTCGATCCCGAGCAGATCGACGTCGTAGACCTGCTGGGTCGCGTCGGTCGCCAGGGCGTCGAGCAGCCGTAGCAGCCGATCGGCGATGGTGCTCGCGGTCGACGCGTCGAACAGGTCGCTCGCGTAGGTCACCGCGCCGGTGATTCCGGCCGGTTCGCCGCTGTCGTCGTAGGAGTCCTGCACGGACACCAGCAGATCGAACAGGGCGGTGTCGGCATCGGGCGTGACGCCCGAGACCGAGAGGCCCGGCAGTTCGAATTCGGCCTTGTCGACGTTCTGGAACGCCAGCATCACCTGGAACAGCGGGTGATGGGCGTGCGACCGCATCGGATTCAGCTCCTGCACCAGCCGCTCGAACGGCACGTCGGCGTGCCCGAAGGCGGCGAGGTCGGTGCCGCGCACATGCTCGAGCAGCTGGGTGAGGGTCATCTCCGGCGCCAGCCGGGTCCGCAACACCAGGGTGTTGACGAACATGCCGACCAGATCGTCGAGTTCGGGCTCGCCGCGTCCCGCGTAGGGCGTGCCGATGGCGATGTCGTCCATATCGGCGAGCCGGGCCAGGGTGGCCGCCAGCGCGGCGTGGACCACCATGAACAGCGTCGTATTGTGCTCCCGCGCGACCTGCTGCAATCCGGCGTGCAGGTCGGCGCGGATGCTGATCGGTACGGTCGCGCCCGCGTAGGTCTGCACGGGCGGCCGCGGCCGGTCGGTCGGGAGTTCCAGTAGCGGCGGGAGTTCCGCCAGTTCGAGGGTCCAGTAGTCGATCTGGGCTCGGATGAGCGAGTCAGGATCGTCCTCGGTGCCCAGCACCGCACGCTCCCAGATCGCGTAGTCCGCGTACTGCACCGGCAGTGCGGGCAGATCCGGGGTCTCCCCGGTCAGGTGGGCGGCGTAGGCGGTCATGGTGTCCCGGGCGAGCGGGCCCAGGGAGGAGCCGTCGCAGGAGATGTGGTGCGCGACCACGGCCAGGACCCATTCGTGCTGCCCGAGTTCGAACAGCCGGACCCGCAGGGGCGCGTCGACGGTGACGTCGAAGGCCGTCGCGACGAGCGCCGACATCGCTTCGGCCAGTTCCGATTCCGTGACCGGGGTCGGTGTGATCGGTGTGATGGCCTGTGCCGTGGGCAGCACGACCTGCGAGGGTTCGCCCTCGGCGTACGGGTAGACGGTCCGCAGCACCTCGTGCCGGTCCACCACCTCGGTGAGGGCCGCGCGCAGCGCGTCGAGGTTCAGTTCTCCGGTGAGCCGCAGCACGATCGGGATGCTGTAGGCGGCCGAGTCGGGCTCGAGCCGGTTCAGGAACCACATGCGCTGCTGGGCGTAGGACAGCGGAATCCGTTGCGGCCGCTGCTGTGCGGTCAACCCGATCCGGCCGGTATTGGCCCGGGATTCCGCGCGGGCGGCCAGCCGTGCCACGGTCGGCGCCTCGAAGATGGTCGACACCGGGACGGTTCCGTCGAGCGCGGCGCCGATGCGGGCGGCGACGCGGGTGGCGACCAGGCTGTTGCCGCCCAGTTCGAAGAAGTCGTCGTCGGCGCCGATGGGGGTGTCGATGTCGAGGACGTCGGCGAAGATGCCCGCCACGATCTCCTCCGCGGGGGAGGACGGGGCCCGGAATCGCTTGGCCTGCACCACGGGAGCGGGCAGCGCCGAACGGTCGAGCTTGCCGTTGGGTGAGAGCGGGACGGTGTCGAGGATCATCACCGCGGCGGGGACCAGGTAGGACGGCAGCGCTTCGGCCAAGGCCGCGCGCAGCTGGTCACTGGAGACGCTCGCCCCGGCTTCGGGGACCGCGTACGTGACCAGCTGGGTGGGCCCGGTGTCGGTGTGCCACGGCGTGGTGATCGCGTAGGCGATATCCGGTCGCGCGTCGAGGACCGCGTCGATCTCGCCCATCTCGACCCGGTAGCCGCGGATCTTGACCTGGAAGTCGTTGCGTCCCAGGAATTCCAGATCGCCCTCGGCGTTCCACCGCACCACGTCGCCGGTGCGGTACATGCGGCTGCCGGGTTCGCCGAACGGGTGTGCCACGAAGCGGGACCCGCTGGCGGCGGGCTTGTCCAGATAGGCGCGAGCCAGCGACGGGCCCGCCAGATACAGCTCACCGGCCACCCCGACGGGCACCGGCCGCAGCCGGGCATCGAGGACCAGCGCCCGCACGGCCTGCAACGGAACACCGATCGTCGGCCGGTCGCCGGGCCGCAGCGGCCCGGTCGCCGTGGTGACGATCGTGGTCTCGGTCGGGCCGTACAGTTCCCGGAACATCCGGACGCCCGCGAGATCGGTTCCGGCCCACCGGTTGATCAGTTCCGCCGACACCTCGTCACCACCGGACATGACCACCCGTAGGTCGTCGAGCCCGGCCGGATCCACCGACGCCAGCGCGGCGGGGGTCATGAAGGCGTGGGTGACGCGCTCCTCGCGCAGGAACTCCGTCATCTCGGCGCCACCGTAGATGCCCGTCGGCACGATGATCAGCGCACCGGCGCCGCTGACCGCCATCAGGGTCTCCAGCAGGGCGGCGTCGAAGGACGGCGACGCGAAGCGCAGCACCCGGGAGGTCGGCCCGAGGTCGAAGTCGGCGCGGAACGAGGCGACGAAGTCGGCGACACCGCTGTGGGTGACGGCCACGCCCTTGGGCTTTCCGGTCGATCCGGAGGTGAAGACGACGTAGGCCACGTTCTCGGCGCGCATCGGGTGGAGCCGGTCGGGATCGCCGACCGGCCCG
Organism: Nocardia sp. NPDC005825; assembly: GCF_040630175.1. Classification (NCBI taxonomy): domain Bacteria; kingdom Bacillati; phylum Actinomycetota; class Actinomycetes; order Mycobacteriales; family Nocardiaceae; genus Nocardia; species Nocardia sp. NPDC005825. The sequence goes on along the minus strand of NZ_JBEXXC010000001.1, from coordinate 388,945 downwards.
CTCGCCAACCCGTCGAGGCGCTCGGCAACAGCGGCGTCGTCGAGCACGATCCAGTCCACCGATCCGGGCAGCCGGCCGGAGACGGCGGACACCGTGACACCCAGTGTCGCAGCCGAATCCGACACCATCTGCGCGATCCGGTTCTCCGGGTATCCGGCGTCCACCGGGACGAAGGCCGCGCCCGACTTCACCACGGCCCACCACGCGACCACGGTCTCCAGCGAGCGCGCGGCCGCCACCAGCACGGGCGTTTCCGGTCCGGCGCCACGGCCGATCAGCAACCGCGCCAACCGGTTCGAGCGTTCATCGAGTTGCGCGTAGGTCAACGCGGTGTCCCCGGCGACGACGGCGATGCCGTGCGGGTTGTTCCGGACGGCGGTGTCGAACACCTCCGGCAGCAGTCCGGAGGGCTCCGGCCGGGTGCCGGTGCGCGGCCCGACCCGGGAGGTGAGCGCGGCGCGCTCGTCGGCGTCGAGCCAGTCGATATCGCCGACCACCACAGCTGGGTCGGCGGCGACGGCTTCGAGGACCCGCACCAGCCGGCGCACGATCGCCGCCGCGGTCGACTCGTCGAACAGGTCCCGAGCGAAGGTCAGCATGCCCGAGATGCCCTGTGCGACACCGGCCTCGGGGGCCGCCTCGGAGAGCACGAGTTGCAGGTCGAACTGGGTCGCCCCGGTATCGACCTCGGCGCGGGCGATGCGGACGCCGGGTAGCGCCACCTCGACCGTCGCCAGATTCTCGAATGCCAGGGCCACCTGGAACAGCGGATGCCGGGCCGCGGATCGCTCCGGGTTCAGCTCCTCCACCACCCGTTCGAACGGCACGTCGGCGTGCTCGAAGGCCAGCAGGTCGGTGTCGCGGGCGCGCATCAGGAGTTCGGCGAACCGCTCGGTGGTGTCGACCCGGGTGCGCAGGGCCAGCGTGTTCACGAACATGCCGACCAGTTGCTCCAGGCCGGGTTCGCCACGCCCGGCGACGGGGGTGCCGATCACGACGTCGTCGGCGCCGCCGAGCCGTCCCAGCACCGTTGCCAGGGCGGCGTGCATCACCATGAACAGCGACGCTCCCCGCGACCGCGCGAGGGTGACCAGCTGCCGGTGCAGGTCCGCGTCGATCTGCACCGGCACCCGGCCGCCCGCCAGGGATGCGACGGCGGGGCGCGGGCGGTCGGCGGGGAGATCCAACCGGTCCGGCGCGCCGTCGAGGGTGGTCCGCCAGTACTCCAGCTGGGCGGACATCAGCGAGGCCGGATCGTCGGCGGCGCCGAGCATCTCGCGCTGCCACCACGCGAAATCGGCGTACTGCACGGTGAGCGGCTTCCATTCGGGCGCGTGCCCGGCGGTGCGCGCGGCGTAGGCCGTCATCACGTCGTGGGCCAGCGGTCCCATCGACTGGCCGTCACCGGCGATGTGATGGACCACCAGCACCAGCAGGAAATCGCCTGTGCCATCGTCGTGTTCGGCGAGTTCGAACAGGCCCACCCGCATCGGAACGGTCGTGGTGACGTCGAATCCGCGGCGCACGAACTCACCGACCACCTCGGCGACGGCCTCCTCGGGTACGCGCTTTTGCTCGACCGCGGTCGCGGGCTCGTCGAGCACCACCTGCCGGGGCTCGCCGGAGAATTCGGGATAGACCGTCCGCAGCACCTCGTGGCGGGTGACCACGTCGGTGAGCGCGGCCGCGAGGGCTTCGGTGTCCAGCGATCCCGACAACCGCAGCATGACCGGGATGTTGTAGGCCGGGGATTCGGGCTCGAAGCGGTTGAGGAACCACATCCGCTGCTGGGCCAGCGACAGCGGCACCGGGTCGGGATGGGTGCCGGGCAGCAGCGGCAGCCGGTCGGAGTCACTGAATGTCCAGGTGCGGGCGGCCAATTCGGCGACCGTCGGCGCTTCGAAGATCGAGCGCACCGGCACCTGCACCTGCAGGGCGGCGCCCAGCCGTCCCGCGACCAGCGAGGCGCTGAGCGAGTCGCCGCCCAGTTCGAAGAAGTCGTCGTCGGCGCCGACACCGGCCACATCGAGGACCCGCTCGTAGATCCGCGCGACCAGTTCCTCCGCGCCCGGTGTCGGGGCTCGGAATACGCGGGTGACGGCGACGGGCTCGGGTAGTCGTTCGCGATCGAGTTTGCCGTTGGCGGTCAGCGGCACCTCGTCGAGCACGATCACCGCGGACGGCACCATGATCCGGGGCAGCGACTCGGCCAGCGCCGCACGCAGTTCCGCGCCCGACAGCTGGACCCCGGCCGCGGGCACGACATAGGACACCAGCCGGACCGGCCGTCCGGGATCGTGGCGGGGCACGGTGACCGCGTACGCGACCTCGGGTCGCGCGCCCAGCGCGGCGTCGATCTCGCCGAGTTCGATGCGGGTGCCGTGCACCTTCACCTGGAAGTCGTTGCGGCCCAGGAACTCGAACTCGCCGTCGGCGGTGCGGCGCACCACGTCGCCGGTGCGGTACATGGGGTGACCGGGCTCGCCGAACGGGCAGGCCACGAAGCGGGCCGCGGTCAAGGCCGTCCTGGCGACGTAGCCGTCGGCCAGGCCCGCGCCGAACAGGTAGAGCTCGCCCGCGACACCGTGCGGCACCGGCCGCAACCAGGTGTCGAGCACCGCGGCCGCGACAGGACCGACCGGTCGGCCGATCGTGATGGCGGCACCCGGCGTCAGCGCGTCGGTGGCCGTCGCCCAGATGGTGGTCTCGCTGGGCCCGTACAGATTGACCATGGTGCGCCCGGGAGCCCACCGCTCGACCAGTTCGGGGCCGAGGGGTTCACCGGCGGTCGCCAGCAGCCGCAGCCCGTCCAGGCCGGCGGCCGGGACCGTCGCCAGCGCCGAAGGCGTCACCACGGCGTGCGAAACCCGTTCGCGCGCGATCAGTTCCGCCAAGTCGGGCCCGGCGTAGATCTCGCCGGGGGAGACGACCAGCCGGCCGCCCGACCCGTGCGCCATGAGCAGCTCGAACACCGACGCGTCGAAGCTGGGCGAGGCGACCTGCAGCACCACCGACATCGGGTCCACCCCGAACCGCCGCCGCTGCGCCGCGACGATATCGGCCAGGCCGCGATGGCTCACCAGCACGCCCTTGGGTGTTCCGGTCGAGCCGGAGGTGTAGCTGACGTACGCGACCTGCTCGCGCCGGATCGGCGCTCCGCGTTCGGCATCGGTGATCGGCGCGCCCGACACTGAGTCCAGGGCGTGCAGCGCCTGGGCTCCGTCCAGCAGCAGCCAGTCGACGCCGTCCGGCGGGCGCTTGCGGACGGACCCGTCGGTCAGGCCGAGCACGGTGCCCGAGTCCGACAGCAGGAATTCGATCCGCTCGGCGGGCAGCGTCGGATCGATCGGCAGGATCGCCGCGCCCGTCTTCGCCACCGCCCACAGGGTGACGGTGGCCGCCAGCGAGCGAGGCAGCACCGAGGCGACCACCTGTCCGCGTCGGGCGCCGCGCCGCAACAGGATTCGCGCCAGCCGGGTGGATCGGTCGTCGAGCTGGCGGTAGGTCAGGGAATCCGCGCCGCAGCGCACCGCGACCGTATCCGGGTCGGCGATCACCGAGGCCGCGAGAATGCGATCCAGGGTCTCCGGGATCGCCGCCTCGGCAGCCGATTCCGGCCACGCGGGCAGCGGTTCCCGGTCCAGGGGCAGTTCGCCGAGCCGGGTGCCGGCGTGCGCGCCGATCCGGCCCAGCAGGTCGATGAAGCGGTCGAGAATGCGCCGCGCGGAGTCGTGGTCGAAGACCCGTTCGTGGAATCGCAAGATGATCTTCAGGCCGTTCGCCTCGCCGCGCTCGGACTGCATCGGTTCCACGACCATGCTCAACGGGTACGGGGCGGCGTCCACGCCGTCGAGATCGGTCACCCGCAGGCCCGCCGAATCGACGAGACGTTGCAGGGCCGAGCGGTCGACGGGGAACGACTGGTAGGTGATCGCGGTGTCGAACAGCTCCGACAGGCCCGCGCTGCGATGGATCTCGGGCAGGCCGATGTGGTGGTGCTCGAGCATGCGGGCCTGCCGCGACTGCATCTCGCTCAGCAATTCGCGCACCGTCATGGCGGGATCGAGCGGGACGCGCACCGGGATCGTGTTCAGGAACATGCCGAGCGTCTGGTCGACCATCGGCAATTCCGGGGGCCGGCCCGCGACCGAGGCGCCGAAGATCACGTCGGTCTCACCGGTGAGCACGCGCAGGTTCAGAGCCCACGCCGCGTTGACGGCGGTATTGAGGGTGACGGCCGCGTCCGCGGCCACCCGGCGCAGTGCGCCGAAGCGGTCCTCGGTCAGCTCGGCCCCGACCTCGCCGGAGGATGTCGGGCCCGCGTCGGCGTCGCGGGACACCCGGGTCGGTGCGTCGACATCCGAGAACTCCCGCGCCCAGGCCGCTTTGGACTCGGCACTGTCCTGCCGCCCCAGCCAGGCCAGGTAGTCGCGGTAGGTGGGGGCCGGTCCGGCGGCGTCGATGTGGTCGGGCGAGCCGTAGTAGTCGAGCAGTTCGGCCATGAGCAGCGGCATCGACCAGCCGTCCAGGATCACATGGTGATTGGTGACGAGCAGCCGGTAGGACTCCGCGCCGAGCCGGATCAGGGTCAGGCGCAGCAGCGGCGGGGCCGCCAGGTCGAAGCTCTCGGCCGCGTCCGCCGCGGCGATCGACGCCGCGTCGGCCGGGCCGTCCTCGCCGCCGGCGGCCAGATCGACCATCCGGAACGGGATCTCGGCGCGGTCGACCACGACCTGGCACGGCCCGGCCGCGGTATCCGCGAACGCGGCCCGCAGGATGTCGTGCCGGTCCACCAGAGCCTGCGCGGCTCGCCGCAGCCGGTCGGCGTCGACGGCGCCGGCGAAGCCGATCATGGTCTGGACGGTGTAGCCGTCGTCCGCGTCCGGGTCGAACATCGTGTGGAAGTGCATGCCGGACTGCATGGGCGACAACGGCCAGACATCGGAGAGCCGGGGGTACTGCCGCTCGAGCTGATCGATGTCCTGGCGGGTGAGCTTGACTAGTTGGGTACCCGCGGCGCGATACGCGTGATGCGCGGTCGCCGGCCGCGGGGGCTCCTCGACGGTGGTCGGGGTCGACTCGCCGTCGGCCATCGCGGCCAGGGCGGCAACCGTCTTGCCCTCGAAGACATCTCGCGGAGTGAGCGTCAGCCCGGCGTTCCGCGCCAGCGCCACCAGCCGCATGGACACGATGCTGTCGCCGCCGAGGGCGAAGAAGTTGCTGTCGGCGGACACCGACTCCAGGTGCAGCACCTCGGCGAAGAGCCGTGCCATCACCTGCTCGGCGGGGGTCGACGGCGCTCTGCCGCCGGTCGCGCCCACCTCGAAGGCGCGCTGCTGCAAGGCTCTTCGGTCGACCTTGCCCGTGGGTGTGCGCGGCATCTCCTCGAGTCGCACGATCGCGGCGGGATTCATGTAGCGCGGCATGCTGCCGGCCAGATCGCCTTCGATGGCGGTCACGTCGACCGCTTCGCCGGGCGCGGCCACCACATAGGACACCAGCAGCGGTTCGCCGGTGGGCCCGTCGACGGTCACGGTGGCGACGCTGGACACGGCGGGGTGACGCGCGATGTGGGCGTCGATCTCGCCGGGCTCGATGCGCAGGCCGTGAATCTTGACCTGCTGATCGATGCGACCCAGGTACTCCAGCGCCAGACGACCCTGCCCGCGCACCCAGCGCACGGAATCGCCGGTGCGGTAGAGCCGTTCGCCGCGGGTGGACCGCGGATCGGCGACGAACCGGGCCGCCGACACCCCCGGGCGGTCGAGGTAACCGCGGGCCAGGCCCGGGCCGCCGACGTACAGCTCGCCCGCGACGCCGACCGGCACCGGTCGCAGCCACGGGTCCAGCACCAGCGCGGACGCGCCGATGATCGGGCCGCCGATGGTGACGGGGTCGCCGGCCGCGAGATCGTCGGATCCCGTTGCCCAGACGGTGCATTCGGTCGGACCGTAGTGGTTCATGAGCCGTCGGCCGGGGGCCCACCGGTTCACGGTGTCGGGCCCGACCGCCTCACCGACCACGGCCAGCGTGGTCAGCGCCGGCAGGTGGGACGGATCCATGGTGTTGAGCACCGAGGGCGTGATGATCGCGTGCGAAACCCGCTGCGACCGAAGCAGTTCCTCCAGGTCGATGCCCGCGTACACCTCCGGCGGCGCGACCACGAGGCACGCGCCGCTGCTGTGCGCCAGCAGCATCTCCGACACGCAGGCGTCGAATCCGGGCGAGGCGACCTGCAGCACCCGCGAATCCGGGGTGGGCCGGAAGGCGTCGGCCTGCGCCGCGACCAGATCGGCCAGACCCCGGTGCTCGAGGTGGACCGCCTTCGGCGTGCCGGTCGAGCCGGACGTGTAGATCACGTACGCGGCGTGGTCGACCGTCAGGTCCGCCTCGGGCGGGTGGGGGAGTAGCTCCTCGGCGTCGGTGGTCGACAGGTCCAGCGTCAGCCACTCCATGTCTGCCGGAATCTGCTGTGCGACAGCGCTTGTCGTGACACCCAGCCGGGTGTGCGAGTCGGACAGCAGCTCGCCGATCCGCGCGGCCGGGTTGCCGGGATCCAAAGGCAGGAAGGCGGCGCCGGTCTTGGCGACCGCCCAGATCGCGACGAAGAGCTCGGCCGAGCGGGGCAGGACCAGCGCCACCGTCGACTCGGGACGCGCGCCGTGGGCGATCAGTCGGCGGGCGAACGTGTCGGCGCGCTCGTCCAGCTCCCGATAGGTCCACGTGGTGTCGCCGTACCGGATGGCCGCGGCGTCGGGGTATCGGCGAGCGGTCGCGGACAGGATGTCGCGGAGCGCCCGCTCGGGGGCGGGCTCGCCGCCGGTGACCGAGAGCAGTTTGGCGCGTTCGGAATCCCAGCAGGACGAGATCGAGGCGACCGTGGCGGCCGGATCGTCGACGAGCTGCATGAGCAGCAACTCGAAGCGACCGAGCAGCTGGTGGGCGTCATTGTCGTCGAAGCGGTCGGTGGCGAATTTCAGTGTCACCGAATAGGTTCCGGCATCGGCTCCGCCGTCGCCGCCCGGGCGCGGCGGGGTCACCTGCAGGCTCAACGGGAACGGCGTCGCGTCGTGCGCGTCGATCTCGACCAGCCGCAAACCGGCCGCCGAGAGGTCGTGGGCCAGCAGCTCCCGATCGAAGGGGTAGGACTCGAGCACCGTCGCGGTGTCGAACATGTCGGTGATCCCGGATACCCGCTGCAACTCCGCCAAGCCGATGTGCTGGTGGTCCAGCATCGCGGCCTGCTCGGACTGCACCCGCACCAGCAGGTCGCCGACGGTTTCGCCGGGCTCGAGCCGGATCCGCACGGGCAGCGTGTTCACCATCAGCCCGACCATGCGCTCGACATCGGGGATCCGCGGCGGACGGTTCGACACCGTATTGCCGAACACCACATCCGGCCGCCCGGCCAGCACGGACACCAGCAGCGCCCAGGCCACGTGCAGGGCGGTATTGGGGGTGACGCCGTGCGTGCGGCCGAGGTCGAGAATCGCGGCGGAGGTGGCGGCATCGAGGTTCAGACCCACCTCGCCCGCGTCCGCGGTGACCGTCCGCTCGGGACCGTTCGTGATCCGCGTCGGCCGGTCGATCCCGGCGAGCATGTGCCGCCACGCGGCGGCCGTGGCGTCGGCGTCCTGCTCCTGGAGCCAGCGCAGGTATTCGCGGAACGACCGCGCGGGCGCGAGACCCGCGGTGTCGCCGTCGGAGCTGTACAGCGTCAGCAACTCGTGGATGAGCAGCGGCATCGACCAGCCGTCCAGCACCAGATGGTGATTGGTCACCAGCAACCGGAACTGCTCGACACCGGTGCGCACGAGGTGGAAACGCACCAGCGGCGGACGCGCCGGATCGAAGGGGGCGGCGGCGTTGCGCGCGATGTCCCGCAGCGCGTCGTCCCGCTCGTCGATCAGGCTGACATCCGACTCGGCCCACTCGACGGTGGTGTCGCGCAACACGATCTGACGCGGCCCGGCGTCGGTCTCGACGAACGCGGTCCGCAGGCTGTCGTGCCGATCCAGCAGGACCTGGGCGGCCCGCCGCATCCGCTCGCCGTCCACGTGGCCGTCGAACGTCAGCGCGGCCTGCACGATGTAGCCGTCCTCGCCGCCGCGGTCGTAGATGGTGTGGAACAGCAGCCCCGACTGCAGGGCGGTCAGCGGCCACACCTCGGTCATCGAGGGGTATTCGCGCAGCCACCGGTCGATCTGGTCCTGGGCGACGGTGGCGAGCGGGAAATCGGAGGGCGTGTAGCTGCGCGTGGTCATGGACCGGACGTGATCGGCCAGCGCCTCCAGCGCGCGGGTCCACAGGTCGGCGAGCTCCTCGACGTCCTCGGCTTCCAGCGCCTGGGACGCGAATTCCCATGTCACAGCGAGTTCGAGCCCGTCGGCGCCCGCCTCGGCGATGGCATTGACGTCCAGCAGGGCGGCCAGCGCCATGGCAGGATCGCTGGTGCCGGTGAGCGCGGTGAACTCGGTGGTCGGGGCCCACGGCCCGGACCGCTCACCCGAACCCACGCGCCCGAGGTAGTTGAAGCTGATCTGCGGTTTGGGCAGGTGCGCGAGTTCGGCGCGGCCCATGGGATCGAGATGCCGCAGCATGGGGAAGCCGATGCCGTTGCCCGGCACCGCGCGCAGCTGCTCCTTGACCAGCTTGATGGCCCGTCCCGCGCTCGGGCCGCCCGCCAGGGCGTCGTCGAGATCGAGGTCGTCCCATTCGATGCGGATCGGGAAGCGGGTGGTGAACCAGCCGACGGTGGCGCCCAGATCCGCGCCCGGGACGGCCTGCTCCTCGCGGCCGTGGCCCTCCAACAGGATCGACTCGCCGGTCGAGGTCACGCCGCGCCGGCGCCGCCACTCCGCGAGAGCCAGCACCAGGGCCGCGACCAGCGGATCGTTGGCGCCGCAATGGAATCGGTCCGGGATGGTGGTGAGGACCGCCTCGGTCACCGCCGCCGGAATCCGTTCGTGGATCCGGCCCGCGGTGGCGCCGGTGTCGACGGCCGGGTCCAGGCGACGCGAGCCGAGTAGTCGATCCTCGTGCGCGAGAACGTCTTTCCAGTGCTCGAGTTCGGTCGCGCGCCTGCCCTGCGCCTGCTCGGCCAAACCGTGCAGCCAGCGCCGCACCGAGGTGGTGGCCGGACCCCACTGCGGTTCGCCGCCCTGTGTCCAGGCCTGCGCGAGATCGGTGAGCACGGTGCGCCACGACACCGCGTCCACGGCGAGATGGTGGATCACCAGCCACAGCAGGTCGGGACCCGAAACGCGGTCGTCCCGCAGCCACACGGCCTGAACGAGGGCGCCGTTGCCGGGATCCAATCGATCCGCGGCGTCCTGGAGATGACGGTCGATCTCCTCGGCGTCGCGCCGTCCGAGGCGCACCTCGTGCAGCGAAGCGTCCGGGTCGACCGCGTCCCGCTCGAGGACCTCGACGTATCCGTCCGTTCCGACGCCCCGCAGGACCGCGCGCAGCATGTCGTGGCGGTCCATCAGGGCGCCCAGTGCGCGCACCAGACCTGCTCGATCGACCCCGTCCGGGAGTTCGACGAGCGCGGCCTGCGCGAAGCGGTCGTAATGGCCGCGATCGAGCATGGCGTGCATGATCGGCGACAACGGCATCCGCCCGACGCCGCCACCCGGCAGCTCGGCCAGCCCGGGTGCGTCGCCGGCCTCGGTGGCCGCGGCGGCCAGACCCGCGACCGTCTTGTGCACGAACACATCCTGGGTGGAGAAGCTCAGCCCCTCGGCCTTGGCGCGCGCCACGAGGCGGATCGACAGGATGCTGTCGCCGCCCAGGACGAAGAAGCTGTCGTCGGCCCCGACCCGGGGCACGCCGAGCACCTCGGCGAACAGCGCCGCGATCGTCTTCTCCCGCTCGGTCGCCGGGGCCCGCCCGGAGGCCGCGGTCCCGAACTCGGGCTTCGGCAACGCTTGGCGATCCACCTTGCCGAAGGCGTTCATCGGCAGGCTGTCCAGGGGCAGCACGATCGCCGGAACCAGGTGCGGCGGCAGCGTTTCGCGGGCGAAGCGCAGGATCTCGGCCGGGTCGACACCGCGGCCGTCGACCGGCACGACATACGACGCCAGCACGGTGGTGCCGACATTGTTCTGGGCCGGCACGGTGACGCACTGATCCACGGCCTCGTGGATGGTGAGCGCGGCGTCGACCTCGCCCGGCTCGATCCGGTAGCCACGGATCTTGACCTGGAAGTCGCTGCGGCCCATCAGTTCGAGGGCGGTGTCGCCGTTCTGTCCGGTCCAGCGCGCGATATCGCCGGTGCGGTACATGCGCGCACCGGTGCCGCCGTACGGGTCGGCGACGAACCGGGCGGCGGTCTCGACGAATCGGTGGCTGTAGCCGCGGGCCAATCCCGGTCCGGCCAGATACAACTCGCCGACCGTGCCCCGTGGCACGGGCTGCAACGCACGGTCCAGGACCATGGCCTCGACGCCGCGGATCGGGCCGCCGATCGTGTGCGCCTGGCCGGGCTTCAGCATCGCTCCCGCGGCGGTGACGGTGGATTCGGTGGGCCCGTACTCGTTGAACATGGCCGCCGACAGCGTCCAGCGCTCGACCAGATGCGGCGGGCAGACGTCGCCGCCCACCACGACCACGCGCACATCGGTCGGCAGCTCCGGATCCACCGTCGCCAGCATGGTGGGCGTCAGCGTCAGGTGGGTCACGTGCTCGTCGGCCAGCAGCTGGGTGAGCGAGTCGCCGCCGACCACCTCGGGCGGCACGACCACCAGCGTGGACCCGGTCGCGAAGCAGGTCAGGAACTGTTCGAGGGAGGCGTCGAAACTGGGGGAGAGGGCATAGGACACACGGGAAGTCGTGTCGATGCCGAACGTGGCCGCGCGGTCGGCGACCAGATTCGCCAGACCGGTGTGCGTGACCTGCACGCCCTTCGGTGTTCCGGTGGAACCCGAGGTGTAGGTCATGTAGGCGACATTGGACGGCCGCAGCGGATGGCTGCGGTCGAGGTCGGAGATCGGCCCGTCCGCGGCGTCGGACAGAGCCAGGGTCGAGGGGTCGTCGAGCACTACTTGACGCAGGTCCGCCGGGAGGGTGTCGCGCAGTGCGTTCACCGTGATCGCCACGGTCGCACCGCTGTCGGTGACCATGTGTTCGATCCGCTTGGCCGGGTAGTCGGGGGCCATCTGCACGAAGGCCGCGCCGCTCTTGGCCACCGCCCAGGTCGCCACCACCGAATCGGTCGACCGGCGCAGCATGAGCGCCACCGCCGTGTCCGGGCCACAGCCCAGCGCGATCAGCTGCCGGGCCAGCCGCGAGGACTCGGAGTCCAGTTCGGCGTAGGTCATGCTCCGGCCGTCGGAGACGATCGCGCAGCCGTCCGGGTTCCGGCGGGCGCTCTCGGCCAGCATGTCGGGCAGCAGGCGGGTGTCGACGGCGCTGGGCCCGCGGACGGGCAGCAGCTCGTCGCGTTCCTGGATGTCGAGCAGCGGCAGGCCGCCGATCCGGCCGTCGGATCCGCCCGCCAGGAATTCGTGCAGGAACATCTGGAATCGCCGATGGTGACCGGCGAGTTCGTCGTGGCTGTAGGAATTCGGATTGCCCTGGAAGTCGATAAGAGTGCTCTCTTTGCCCGCGCCCGGGTAGATGTTGACGAAAAGGTCGGAGGTGGGGCCGGAGGTGAGCACGTGCAAACGGCCCGTCGTCTCGCCCAGGACGACTTCGTTCTCCACCATCATGAGATTCACGGCGGGGCCGAACGAGGCGGCCTCGTCGCGTGCGATCCCCATATCGTGGAATATGTCCTCCTGGCGATACCGCTGCCGCCGGAGGGCGCTGGTCAATTCGCTTTTCACCGCCGCGATCAGTTCGCCGACGGTGCGATCCGCGACCCGGATGCGCAACGGGACCACATTGGCCACCATGCTGCCCGAACGTCGCAATACCGCGGAATGCCGGCCCGACACGGGCAGGCTCAGGAGAACTTCGTCGTTGCCGGTCATTCTCGCCAGATAGGCCGCGAATGCGGCGACGATGATCGGGGTGACGCTCTTGTCGTGGTCGAGCGCGACGGTATCGAGCAGGTGCGCGGTGTCGTCGGCGAGTTCGGTACTGACGAGCGTCGGATGAATGGTGGGCCTGTTGACATGGGCCGCCAGACTGGCGACCGCCGGCGCGCCCGCCAGATGCTCCATCCAGTGGGCGCGATCGTTCTCCATCCGCGTCGAATCCCGGTACGCGAGATCTTGTTCGGCGACCAGCCGCAGGTCCTGGGCCACGCAGGCGGGGGGCTCCTCGGATGCGATCCACGCGTTGTACAGCTCGGTCATGCGGTGCAGCATGGTCACCGCGGCGAATCCGTCGAGCGCGATGTGGTGCGCCCGCTGATACCACAGGTAATGGTCGTCGCCGACCTGGAAGACAATGGCGGTCACGAGGGAGTCGCGCACGAGATCCAGCGGAGCGGAATAGTCCTCGGTCATCCTGCGATGCGCCGTCGCGACCGGATCGGCTTCCTGTCGCAAGTCCTCGACCCACACCGAGGCGCCGTTGTCGGGGTCGACGTACTGGAATGGCTCGCCGTCGATCTCGACCAGACGAGTATGCCCCGACCCGAACTCCCGACCGGCCGTTCGGCAGGCTTCGGCCAGGAGTTCGGCGTCCAATTCGCCGACGATCTCGACGTATTGGGCGACGGATATGGGTGTGTTGACGGCGAGATGCTGGGCGAACCAGATTCCCCGCTGCGCGGATGTGAGCGGAAAGACCTCGTGTGATGAATGAAATGTGCCGCTTGGCAACGATTCTGGCTGGTCAGGATTGCTTCCGATGCCACTGTGCAATTGGCGCATTTCGACCTCCAGCAAACAACGTGATGTCAGGAACTCAAAACGCCCGAGGGCCGGTTGTGGATGCGCTCACACGCGCTCGGCCCGGGGACCATGGAATATGGCGGCAGGGTGTGACTCCGACACCCGCATTGCTGTGTACGTCGGGTCCGCCACCGAGATCATTACAGCGAGTACCAACCGGTTCGTATGCGCCGACGTCGGCGCGTGATGCCCGGCATTCGTTCGCTACATCGAGTCCACCCCGACCCCCGAATCACCCTCCAACCTCCCGGAAAACTGTCCAGTATGCCCTTGATCGCAGTGTCGACTGAGACCATGTCGAACTTCCCTACTTGAAAAGCGACTGTCCAGGATGATTCTGCGCCCCCATGCCGCAACCGGTCGGTTTATTGATCAAAATGTTGGAAAAGGTTGTGCCTCACAGCACGGGATCCGTATGGGCGAGCGTTGCTTCATGGGGTTTGACCTGCGATATTTGTGTATTTTAGTCGTGAAAATTACAGATCGGTGAGCCGAGACCAGATCGAGAGCTGACCTCTCTCGAGCTCTGAACCCTCAACGAGAGGGTCACTGGCGAACATGGCGCAACCTGTCAATCGGCCCCGCGAAGCGGGATGTTCGGTGGAGACCGTGTACGCGAGCGTCGGGAACAAGACCGCGTTGCTCGAGCTGGTCCTCGACATCATGGTGGTCGGCGACGACGCGCAGATCGCGCTCGACGATCGCCCGTGGTTCGGCGTGGGGGAGGATCCCCTCGCGACCCGCGTCGCCGCACTGGCGGAGGTCATCGCCGGGATCTACCGCCGCACCGCCGAACTGCGCCGCGTCCTCGACAGCGCGGCCCGGGGCAACGCGGAACTCGCCGAGCTGGACGCGAGAAGACGTGCACAGGAACGCATCTCGCGCACCGCACTGGTGTCCGCGATCGATGTGGTTGGACCGCGTCGTGTGGTCCGCCCACCTTTCGGTCACGGGTGGTCGGCGGCCCAGGCGCAGATGGCGGCGAGCGGGGTCTGCAGCGACTTGCCGAGTTCGGTGAGCGAGTACTCGATGTGCTGCGGGGCGGTCTCCTTGAAGACGTGGCGGCCGACGAGCCCGTCGGATTCCATGCCGCGCAAGGTTTCGGTGAGCACCTTCTGGGTGATGCCGGGCAGGCGGCGGCGCAGCGCGGCCGGGCGCTGGGCGCCGTCGAGCAAGGCGTAGATGAGCAGGATTCGCCATTTGGCGGCCAGGCGTTCGAGGGCCTGGCGGGTGGTGCAGGATTCCTCGAGTACGTCGGGGATCACCAGGTCCATCGCGCCTCCGTTCGGAAGGGCACTTCGAAGTGCCTTCTATCGGTGGCGGGGGTCCGCGCCTACCGTCTTGTTTCACCGTAATGCGACGACTTCGAGGACGAGAGCACCAGATGACTGTCAGCACAGTTCCGTTCACTTTCACCCGCGCGGGAGACCGACTGGTCGGCACGCTGTATCTGCCGGAGGGCGAGCCCACCGGTGTGGTGGTCACGACCGGCCCGCTGACCTCCGTCAAGGAGCAGGCGGCGGGCGTCTACGCCGAGGCGCTGGCGCGCCGTGGATTCGCCGCCCTGGCCTTCGACCACCGGACCTTCGGCGAGAGCGCCGGGGAGCCGCGGCAATTGGAGGACCCGCTGGGCAAGGCCGCCGACATCAGCGCCGCCGTCTCGGCGCTGGAAGCGGACGCGCGTTTCACCGGTAAGACCGTGGTCGCGCTGGGCGTCTGCGCCGGCGGCGGCTACATGGCCCGCGCGGTCGCCGACGATCCGCGCCTGCGTGCCTTCGCCGGTGTCGCGGGCGTGTACGCCGACGCGTCCGCCAACCCGGCCGATCCGGCGGTGGTCGAGCGCGGCCGCCTGGCTCGCGAGCGCCGCCTCGCCACCGGCGAGGTCGAGACCATCCCCGCGGTGGCCGCCGACAACGGCGATGTGGCCATGCCCCTGACCGAGGCGTTCGAGTACTACGGCACCCCGCGTGGTGTGGTCCCCAACTACACGAACGGTTTCGCCGTCGAGTCCTTCGAGCACACCGCGGGTTTCGACGCCCAGGAGGCGGCGGCCCGGCTGTCGGTCCCGTTCCTGCTGGTGCACTCGGAGAACGCCCTGGTCCCGCCGTGGGCCCACAAGTTCTACGCCGGGGTGGCATCCCCGAAATCGGAGCTGTGGCTGGACTCGGTCGGCCAGATCGACTTCTACGACGATCCCCGGCTGATCGAGCCCGCCGCCGACGCGGCCGCCGAATTGTTCCGCGGCGTCTGCTGACCCGCGTGAGGTGAACCGGCGATCGGGGAGTTCGAGCCCTCGGCGTAGCCCGGCGCCAGCTGCCGCAGTCCCGGCTCCCAGTCCGAACGGTGCTGCGGGAAGCACCGTTCGAGGAGTTCGATCATGATCGCGGGAGCGGTCGACGCACCGGGGGACGCGCCCAGCAAGCCCGCGATCGTGCCGTCGGCGCCGGTGACCAGTTCGGTGCCCATGGTCAGCACACCCACCCGGTCGAGGTCGGGTTTCACGAGTTGTGCGCGTTGTCCGGCCTGGACGAGATACCAGTCGGCCGGGTCGGCCTCGGGGTAGAAGCGTTGCAGCTGAGCGAACTTGCGCCGCCGGGTCGCGAGCAGCTCGCCGATCAGGTAGCGGACCAGCGGCAGATTCTGTAGTCCCGCCGCCACCAGCACCACGATGTTCGTCAGCCGCAGCGTGGTGAACAGGTCGATCAGTTTGCCGTGCTTGAGCAGCCGCGTGCTGAACGTCGCGTAGGGGCCGAACAGCAGTGACGACTCGCCGCCGACATTGCGCTTGTCCAAGTGCGGCACCGACATCGGGGGAGCCCCGAGCAGGGCCTGGCTGTAGACCTTCGCCTCGTGCCGGGCCACGACCTCGGGGTTGTCGGTGCGCAGGAACTGCGCGCCGACCGGGAACACGCCGTAGCCGCGCACTTCGGGGATGCGGGCCCGCTGGAGCAGCTCGAGGGCGTATCCGCCCGCTCCCACGAACACGAAGCGGGCGCGGATGGTGAAGCGCCGCTTGCCGTTCCGATCCCGTCCCGTGACGGTCCAGATCCCATCGGCGCCGCGGCGCAGTCCCCGCACCTCATGACCGGTGCGCACCTGTGTGCCCGAGCCGGACATGGCCCGCACGAGCGACCCGGTCAGCGCCCCGAAATCGACGTCGGTGCCCGCCTCGAACCGGGTGGCCGCCACCGGTTGTCCCGGGTCCCGGCCCGCCATGAGCAGGGGAGCCCAGTCCGCGATGACGGCGGGATCCTCGCTGTGCTCCATGGCCGCGAACGCGGGCAGCGCGCGCAGGGTCTCGAATCGTCGGCGCAGATAGGCGACATCCCGCTCTCCGAACACCACATCCATATGCGGTGTCGCCGTGACGAATTCGGTGTCGGTGAGCGCGCCCCGCTCGGCCAGTCCCGCCCAGAACTGCCGTGACAGCGCGAACATCGACGCGATCTCGGCCGCCTTGCCCGCATCGCCCGGATCCGGCATGTAGTTGAGTTCGCACAGGCCCGAGTGCCCGGTTCCGGCGTTGTTCCACGCATCGGAGCTCTCGGCCGCGACCCGGTCGAGCCGCTCCAGTAGAACCATGGACCAATCCGGTTGCAGCGCCGCGATCATCGCGCCGAGGGTGGCCGACATGATGCCGCCGCCGATCAGTACGACATCGAGAATATCTGTGTCCGTGAGGGTTTCGGTGGGTGCGGCGTGACTGTCCATCTGCGTGACCTCCTGGTCGGCGGGTACATCGTCATCGTCGCGCCGCGCAGATCCATCCGTCCAATGTTCATTCCAAGCCAGTATGATCCGAATATGGATGAATTGACGTCGTCGCAGGTGGAGGCCCTGATTCCGTTGCTCGCGGCGTTCGACGCGGCCGCGGGGGAGGGGCATGTCACGCGGGCGGCGCAGCGGCTGGGTGTGCCGCAGTCGTCGGTGAGTCGCCGGCTGAAGGCGGTCGAGCAGGCGGTCGGGGTGAAACTCTTCCAACCGGTCGGTCGCCGCATCGCCCTCACCGCCGCCGGCCAAGAACTGCACGAACGCACCCGCGGCCTGGTCCAAGCCCTCACCGATGCCGTCGACGTGGTCCGCAGTGACGCCGACCCCGACTGCGGCCTGGTCCGCTTCGGTTTCCCGTTCACCCTCGGCCCGGTCAGCATCCCGTCACTGCTTGCCGATTTCCACGCGGGCGCACCGCGCATCCGCCTGCACCTGGTGCAGGCTCACGGCAGCGCGCTGACCGAGATGGTTCGCGACGGCCGCCTGGATCTGGCCGTCACCATCCCGGCCCCCGACGACCTGCCCGCGATCATCCTCGGCCACCAGCGCCTGCATCTGTACGTGGCCGACGCCCACCCGCTGGCGACCCGCACCGAGGTCGGGCTCGCCGAACTGGCCGACGAGCCGTTCATCGCGAACCCGCCGACCTACCACCTGCGTCGCCTGCTCGACTCCTGGTGCGCCGAGGCCGGATTCACCCCGCGCGTCGGCTTCGAGATCACCGAGTTCGAGACGCTGCGCGCCCTGGTCGCCCAGAATCTCGGCATCGCGGTGCTGCCCGCCCCGGAGGTCGCCCACCCGGGCCTGTCACGCGTGACCCTGGCCGATGCGCGGGATCGCAGCATCGGCCTGGTGTCGGGCGGTCACCGCCCGACACCCGCGGTGGCGCGCCTGCGTGATCATGTTGCCGCGCAGGCCCTGTCGTATCTCGGGCGCGGCGGGGACCCGGCTACTCCTGGTAGGTCGTGAGGATGCGCCGGATCGAGGAGGTGACCGGCAGGTCCCCGGTCAGCGGCACCCACCGGTATTCGGCGTAGTTGGTCACCCGCACCGGTCCGGCGCTGGCCACCACCGCGGCGAAATGCTCCCGGCGCACCGGTTTCCCGGCGCTGGACAGGTAGTCGAAGCTGCCGAGGTGGCGGACGATATCGGTGACCGCCAGACCGGTCTCCTCGCGCACCGCCCGCACCACCGCGCTGGCCAGCGACTCGCCCGGGCGCACGACGGTGCCTGGTAGGTGCAGCGGACTGCGCCCTTCGACGTGCTCCTCGTGCTCGAGCATCAGCACCGAGTCATTGTGCTCGACGACCACCCCTACCCGTAGCGCGACTCCCTCCGAGGCGGCCCGCTCCCGCAGTTCCTGCAACACCGTTTCGCCGATGGACTGCCCGGGCGAAACTTCGAAATCCCACACTGCACACCACATCCCGTATCACCGGACACCGTCGACCGATACGGATAACGCTACCGGCGGAGAAACGGTCGGCGGCAGAGACATTCGCAAGAATAGGCGCACTTCCGTCCCAGCGATCCAGGGTCCGGAAACTTTCTCGACACCGGCCCGAAATGCCTGCGTGCCATCGCCGCGGCGCGGGTGGGAAGCTGGACCGGTACCGCCTACGAGAGGAGTCATCGTGAAGGTGTTCCAGATCGGCGCGGCCGGCGGTATCGGCCGCCGCCTGGCGACCCTGCTCACCGCCCGCGGTGACGAGGTCACCGGCATGCACCGCGGTCCCGCGCAGGCCGAGATCATCGCCGCGACCGGCGCGAGCCCGCTGCACGGCGACCTGATCGCCGATTCGGTCGACGAGCTGGCCGCCAAGTTCCACGGCCACGACGCCATCGTCTTCTCCGCGGGCGCGCACGGCACGGGCATGGACCAGACCAGCCTCATCGACGGCCGCGGCCTGGAGAAGGCCGCCGACGCCGCCCGCTTCGCCGGAGTCGCCCGTTTCGTTCTGGTCTCGGTGTTCCCCGACGCGGGCCGCGACCGCGAGACCAGCCCCGGCTTCGAGCACTACATGCGGGTGAAGAAGACCGCCGACGCCTATCTGGTCGGCACCGATCTGGACTGGCTGATCGTCCGCCCCGGCACCTTGCGCGACGAGCCCGGAACCGGCCTGGTCGCAGCCGGACTCGCGATCGAATACGGCGATGTCCGCCGCGACGACGTGGCCGCCTTCATCGACGTGGCCCTGCACCGCCCGGCGCTGAACCGGGTGATCCTGGAACTGACGGCCGGTCACACGGCGGTCGCCGAGGCCGTGGAACTGGTGTTGGAGCGTTCGACCACGGCCAGGAAATAGCCGAATCCCGGATTTCGCGGCCGAAATTCGCGCCCCGATCGCGGGCGGGTGCGGCAATCGCGCGAGATACCTGGAATAGTTGGGGCGGAACGCACAGGACCAAGGCGAAAGCGGGGATGTTGGTGACTTCGACTGACGGTGTGAGCGGGGTAAGCACGGTGAAGGACGCACCTTCGGCTCCGAGCACCCTCGAGCGCGATGTCCAGACCCTGGAAAAGGCGATCTACGAAGTCAAACGTGTGATCGTCGGTCAGGATCGGCTGGTCGAGCGGCTGTTGGTCGGTGTTCTCGCCAAGGGGCACGTGCTGCTCGAAGGTGTGCCGGGTATCGCCAAGACCCTGGCCGTGGAGACCTTCGCGACGGTGGTGGGCGGCAGCTTCTCGCGCGTGCAGTTCACTCCTGACCTGGTGCCCACCGACCTCGTCGGTACCCGCATCTACCGGCAGGGCCGCGAGGAGTTCGACACCGAGCTGGGCCCGGTGGTCGCCAACTTCGTGCTCGCCGACGAGATCAACCGCGCGCCCGCCAAGGTGCAGTCCGCACTGCTCGAGGTGATGGCCGAGCGGCACGTGTCCATCGGCGGCAAGACCTACCCGATGCCGAATCCGTTCCTGGTCATGGCGACTCAGAACCCGATCGAGTCCGAGGGTGTGTACCCGCTGCCCGAGGCGCAGCGCGACCGCTTCCTGTTCAAGGTCGTCGTCGACTACCCCTCGGTCGAGGAGGAGCGCGAGATCATCTACCGGATGGGTGTCACCCCGCCGGAGCCCAAGCGGGTCCTCGACCCGGCCGAGCTGGTGCGGCTGCAGAACGTCGCCGCCAACACCTTCGTGCACCACGCGCTGGTCGACTACGTGGTCCGGGTGATCGCGGCAACCCGCAAGCCCGCCGACTTCGGCATGCAGGACGTCGCGGGCTGGATCTCCTACGGTGCTTCCCCGCGCGCCTCGCTGGGCATCATCGCCGCCGCCCGCGCGGTGGCCCTGATCCGCGGCCGCGACTACGTGGTCCCGCAGGACGTGGTCGAGGTGATCCCGGACGTGCTGCGTCACCGCCTGGTGCTGTCCTACGACGCGCTGGCCGACGAGGTCAGCCCGGACGACGTGATCAAGCGCGTGCTGCAGACCGTCGGCCTGCCGCAGGTCGCCGCCCAGGCCAACGCCCCGGCCGGCGCGCCCGCCCCGATGCCGGCCGCGGTGCCGCAGCCCGGCATCCCGCAGCAGCCGGGGGTGCCCGCGCAGGGCATTCCGCAGCCGCCGCAGCAGGGCATCCCGCAGCCTCCGAACGGTCAGATGCCCGGCGTCCCCGGTCAGCCGCAGCCGAAGTAGGTGGCCACGGAATCGACTGCGCCCGTGACGATCTCAACTCCCGGCGACTCCCCGCACGCCCCGCCCTCGTTCCGGCAGGGTCAGCTCACCGACCCGCGGTTGTCGGCGGCGCTGCGGACGCTCGAACTCACCGTGCGCCGCCGCCTGGACGGCGTGCTGCACGGTGACCACTTGGGCCTGATCCCGGGTCCCGGCTCCGAGCCCGGCGATGCCCGCATGTATCAGCCGGGCGACGATGTGCGGCAGATGGATTGGTCGGTCACCGCCCGCACCACCCACCCGCACGTCCGGCAGATGATCGCCGACCGCGAGCTGGAGACCTGGCTGGTGGTCGACCTGTCGGCCAGCCTCGATTTCGGTACCGCGCTGTGTGAGAAGCGGGATCTGGTGGTCGCCGCGGCGGCCGCGGTCACGCATCTGACCAGCGGCGGCGGCAACCGGATCGGTGCGGTGGTGGCCAATGGCAATGAGCTGATCCGCATTCCGGCCCGCAGCGGCCGGGTGCACGAGCAGTCGTTGCTGCGCAGGATCGCGACCACCCCGCACGCCCCGGACGGTGTCCGCGGTGACCTGCGCGGCGCGATCGAGGCATTGCGCAGACCGCAGCGCAAACGCGGTCTGGCCGTGGTCATTTCCGATTTCCTGGGCGATATCGACTGGCAGCGGTCGCTGCGCGCCATCTCCGGCCGCCACGACCTGCTCGGTGTCGAGATCCTGGACCCGCGTGATCTGGAGCTTCCGGATCTGGGCGATGTGGTCCTGCACGACCCGGAGACCGGACGGACCCGGGAATTCAGTGTGACCCCCACGCTCCGCGCCGATTTCGCGCGCGCCGCGCAAGGCCATCGGGATCAGGTCGAGCAGGCGTTGCGCAGTTGTGGTGCGCCGGTGATGACCCTGCGCACCGACGGCGACTGGATCGCGGACGTGGTTCGATTCGTGTCCACCCGGCGCCACACCTTTGGCGCCCCGAATGCCGGACGGGTGCCGCGGCAGTGACTATCGGCGAGCTGACCTTCAGCCTTTCGCATTTCGCCTACCAGTATTGGCTGGCCTTCCTGGCCGTGATCGCGCTGGCGGCGCTGATCTACATCCTGATGCAGCAGCGGCGTCGCAAGCAGATGCTGCGCTTCTCCAATATGGAGATGCTGGAGAAGGTGGCGCCCAAACAGCCGAAACCGTGGCGGCACATTCCCGTCGCGGTGACCCTGGTGGGCCTCATGTTCCTCACCTTCGCCGCGGCCGGTCCGACCGCGGCGAAGAAGGTGCCCCGCAACCGCGCCACGGTGATCCTGGTGATCGACGTGTCGCTGTCGATGGAGGCCACCGATGTGCCGCCCAGCCGGATCCAGGTGGCCAAGAAGGCCGCCAAGGAATTCGCGGACAATCTGACGCCGGGCATCAACCTGGGTCTGGTCACCTTCGCGGGTACCGCGTCGGTGCAGGTGTCGCCGACCACGAATCGGGAGGCGGTCAAGGCCGCCATCGACACCATGAAGCTGGCCGAGCGCACCGCGACCGGTGAGGGCATCCTGACCGCGTTGCAGTCCATCGACACCCTGGCCTCGGTGCTGCCGGGTGCGGAGAAGCCGCCGCCGGCCCAGGTGGTGCTCATGTCCGACGGTAAGCAGACCGTCCCGGACGACAAGGATGTCGAGAATCCCCGCCACGGCTTCACCGCCGCGCGTCTGGCGAAGGAGAAAGGCATTCCGGTGTCGACGATTTCGTTCGGCACCACGTGGGGCACCGTCGAGATCCCCGACCAGGACGGCAAGGGCTCCCAGCGGGTCCGCGTCCCAGTCGACGACGATTCGCTGCGTGAGATCGCGAAACTGTCCGGCGGCGAGTTCTTCACCGCCTCCACGCTGGAAGAACTCAAGAACGTCTACGCGCACTTGGAAGAGCAGATCGGCTTCGAGACGACCGTCGCCGACGCCAGCCGCCCGTGGTTGCTGCTGGGTTTGGTGGTGACTGCCGCCGGGTTGGTGGCCGCATTGCTCTATCGTCAGCGTCTGCCGTAAATCGGTACCGCGCGCCGAGTCCCGAACACGAACAGATAGGTTTGCGTCTATGTCGAACATCACATCCCGGTCGGTCCTGGTGACCGGCGGTAATCGCGGCATCGGGCTCGCGGTCGCCCAGCGCCTGCTCGCCGACGGACACAAGGTCGCCGTCACCCACCGCGGGTCCGGCGTTCCCGAGGGTTTCTTCGGCGTGAAATGCGATGTGACCGATAGCGAATCGGTCGATCGGGCGTTCTCCGAGGTGGAGGAGCACCAGGGTCCGGTCGAGGTGCTGGTCGCGAACGCGGGCATCACCGATGACACCCTGCTGATGCGGATGACCGAGGAGCAGTTCACCCGGGTCATCGACGCCAACCTGACCGGCGCCTTCCGTTGTGCCAAGCGTGCCAACCGCGCCATGCTGCGCGCCCGCTGGGGCCGCATGATCTTCCTCGGCTCGGTGGTCGGTCTGGGCGGTGGCCCCGGCCAGATCAACTACGCCTCCTCCAAGGCCGGTGTGGTCGGCCTGGCCCGCTCGGTGACCCGCGAGCTCGGTTCGCGCAACATCACCGCCAATGTGGTCGCGCCCGGTTTCATCGAGACCGACATGACCGCCGAGCTGCCCGACGACCTGCGCGACACCGCCAAGAAGTTCATTCCGCTGCAGCGTCTCGGCCAGCCCGAGGACGTCGCCGCGGTGGTCAGCTTCCTGGCCTCCGAGGACTCCGGTTACGTCTCCGGCGCGATCATCCCCGTCGACGGCGGTATGGGCATGGGCCACTAGGCCCACCCGAACCCGCTCTCGCCCCTGACATTTCGAACGAGGAGAACCCACCACCCCATGGCTGGATTGCTCGCAGGCAAGACCGTACTCATCACCGGCATCATCACCGACTCGTCCATCGCCTTCCACGCGGCCGCGGTCGCGCAGGAGCAGGGCGCGAAGGTGATCATCACCGGCATCCCGGAGCGGCTGCGCCTCATCGACCGCATCGCCAAGCGTCTGCCGCAGGAGGTGCCCCCGGCCATCGGTCTGGACGTCACCAGCGAGGAGAACCTGGCGGAGCTGCCGGCGAAGCTGCGTGAGCTGGCTCCGGAGGGCATCGACGGTGTGCTGCACTCGATCGCCTTCGCGCCCAAGACCCTGATGGGCCCGGACGCGGTGAACTTCCTCGACGCTCCCGGCCCGGACGCGGCCAAGGCCTTCGAGATCTCGGCCTGGTCCTACGCCTCGCTGGCGCGCGCCGTGCTCCCCGCCATGAACGAGGGCGGCTCCATCGTGGGCATGGACTTCGATCCGCGCACCGCGATGCCGTTCTACAACTGGATGGGTGTCGCCAAGGCGGCCCTGGAGTCGGTGAACCGCTACGTGGCGCGGGAAGTCGGCGCCGCCAAGAAGATCCGATCCAACCTGATCGCGGCCGGTCCGATCAAGACCCTCGCGGCCAAGGCCATCGCGGGCACCGCGACCGATGACGCCAAGCAGCTGAACATGCTCAACGAGTACTGGGACGGCGCGTCCCCGATCGGCTGGGACGTCGACGACCCGACCGTGGTCGCCAAGTCCGTGTGCGCGCTGCTCTCGGATTGGCTGCCCGGCACCACCGGTTCGATCATCTACGTCGACGGCGGCGCCAGCCACAACACCTGGTTCCCGGAATCCGGTTTCGGCGCCAACTGATCGTCAGCGTTTCGATTTTCCGAGGAGGAGAGCGGTAGTGGGTGAGCCCGCGGCTCGTGAAGTGGACGCCCTGCTACTGCTGTCCTTCGGCGGTCCCGAGCGCCCCGAGGACGTGATGCCGTTCCTGGAGAACGTCACTCGGGGCCGGGGTGTGCCGCCGGAACGCCTCGCCGAGGTCGCGCAGCATTATCTGCACTTCGGCGGGGTGTCCCCGATCAATGCGCTGAACCTCGACATCATCAAGGCGATCGAGGCCGAATTCGGCTCGCGCGGTATCGATCTGCCGGTGTATTTCGGCAATCGCAACTGGCATCCCATGGTCGAGGCGACCGTCGAGGGCATGCGCGCGGACGGGATTCGTTCGGCGCTGGTGTTCCCGACCTCCGCGTGGGGCGGGTATTCGGGCTGCCTGCAATACCAGGAGGACATCACGCGCGCCCGCGCCGCGGTCGCCGATGCCCCCGAATTGGTGAAGCTGCGCCACTATTTCGATCACCCGTTGTTCGTGGCGGCGTTCGCGGACGCGATTCGTGCGGCGGTCGCGGAATTGCCGCAGGACAAGCGTGATTCGGCCCGCTTGGTCTTCACCGCGCATTCCGTGCCGGTCTCCGCCGATATCGCCTCCGGGCCGCCCGCCGAACAGCGTCTCTACAGCCGTCAGGTCGCCGAGGCGGCCCGATTGTGCGCGGAGGCAACCGGTTTCGATGCCTATGACCTGGTGTGGCAGTCGCGCTCGGGCCCGCCGCAGGTGCCGTGGCTGGACCCCGACATCGTCGACCATCTCGACGCGCTCGCCGAACAGGGCGTGGACTCCGTGGTGGTGTGCCCGGTCGGTTTCGTCTCCGACCACCTCGAGGTCATCTGGGACCTGGACAACGAGGCGAAAGAGCGTGCCGCCGAACTGGGTATGACCTTCGCCCGCGCCGCCACCCCCGGCCCGGACCCGCGTTTCGCGCGCATGGTCGCCGATCTGGTGCAGGAGTACCTCTCCGCCGCCGCCCCGGCGCGTCTGAGCGACATCACCGGCCTGGGCTGCACCGTCGACGGCGCGCCGTGCGTGGTCGGCTGCTGCGCCCTGCCGCCGCGCAGGCCCGCGGTGGCACCGGCGGCCGCCGAATTGTAGTCTCGCCCAGGTGACTACACCCGGACGCGGAACCCCGCAACGCCGTCAGCCCGCCTCGGGCGGCACCGCCGCCCGCAAGCCACAGCGCACCTTCGGTGCCCCGGACATGTTCGTCTGGGCCCCCGTGCTGGCCTTGTTCCTGGCCGCCGGCATCGTCGGCACCATCGGCCAATCCATCATGTTCGCCGCGGCGTTCGTCGCCATCGCGGTGGTCATGCTGGTCGCCGACATGTTCTTCAACCGCTGACGGGTTCGCCCGTCAGTTCAGGACGTTCACCGCGCGGGCGACGACCAGGCTCACGGTGACGAGGGAGATGCCGGATTGCACCATCATGAGCAGCTTG
This sequence comes from Nocardia sp. NPDC005825, assembly GCF_040630175.1. NCBI lineage: Bacteria > Bacillati > Actinomycetota > Actinomycetes > Mycobacteriales > Nocardiaceae > Nocardia > Nocardia sp. NPDC005825. The sequence goes on along the minus strand of NZ_JBEXXC010000001.1, from coordinate 363,544 downwards.
GCCCAGCGGGTCATGGGCATCACGTCGGTGGGGCTGAAGGCGGTCGCGTTGGTGAACGACAGATACAGATAATCCGGAAATTGCGGTTCCCAGTCGGGGGCGGCGAGATTCGGATTCTGCATCTGGACCCACAGGAAATCCGGATACGGCCTGCGGGCGTGGGCACGCGCCGCAGGGCCGCCCCGGTCGAAATCCCAGTACCAGAGCGCGAACACGAGCACATTGGACAGCCAGACCGCGGCGCCGGAGCCCAGCAGCCCGGCGGCATTGTTGGCGGCCGTGCCGTTGATCAGCGACTTCACCAGGTGGGACACCGACCACACCATGCCGAAGCCGAGCAGCGCCATCAGCAGCAGACTGAATCGCCGTAGCCGTTCGTCCTCGCGGTCGAGCCGTACCGGGTTGGCGATCACCAGGATGATCAGCAGCGCGAACCCGACGATCGGCACGACCCAGTTGGGCCCGGCCGAGTATTCGGGCGGCAGCAGGTACTGCACCAGCAAGATTCCGACGACGGCCGCGGTGGCCGCCCACCGTGATTCCCCGGCCGTGCGCCGGGCCCACGCGGGTACCTGATCGTCGTCGGTCTCGTTCCCGGGTGCGCTCACGTTCGTGAGTATGCCCAAAGGTGACAGAAGTATGACGCGGGCTCGCGGATGGACTTTCCGTCGGGCAGGGTGGGTTGTAGCTGAGGCCTACCAAGGAGGTCATGTGGCACGGGAGTACAACCGGAATCCGGCGGCGGTGGCGGCGCTGTCGCCCGAGCAGTATCACGTCACCCAGGAGAACGGCACCGAGCGGGCGTTCACCGGCGAGTACTGGGACAACCACGAGCCCGGTATCTATGTGGACGTGGTGTCCGGCGAGCCGTTGTTCGCGTCGACGGACAAATTCGAGAGCGGATCGGGCTGGCCGAGTTTCACCAAGCCGATCGACGCGACGAATGTGGCCGAGAAGCGCGACGTCAGCCATTTCATGGTGCGCACCGAGGTGCGGTCGGTGCACGGTGACAGCCATCTGGGCCATGTGTTCCCCGATGGCCCGCGCGACGCGGGCGGGCTGCGCTACTGCATCAACTCGGCGTCGCTGCGGTTCGTGCATCGCGATGATCTGGAATCCGAAGGCTATGGACAGTACAAGACGCTGTTCACGAAGGAGGAAGCGTGACCGACACAAGCGCGGAGAGGCGGAGCGGCAAGGCGATTCTGGCCGGTGGTTGTTTCTGGGGCATGCAGGACTTGATTCGGCGCCAGCCCGGTGTGATCGACACCCGGGTGGGCTACACCGGCGGCCGCAACGACAATCCGACCTACCGCAATCACCCCGGGCACGCGGAGGCCGTGGAGATCGTCTACGACCCGGCGCAGACCGATTACCGTGCGCTGCTGGAGTTCTTCTTCCAGATCCACGATCCGAGCACCAAGGATCGGCAGGGCAACGACATCGGCTCGAGCTACCGCTCCGCCATCTTCTACCTGGATGACGAGCAGAAGCGGGTCGCCGAGGACACCATCGCCGACGTGGACGCCTCGGGCCTGTGGCCGGGGAAGGTGGTCACCGAGGTGACCCCGGCGAGCGCGTTCTGGGACGCCGAGCCGGAGCACCAGGACTACCTGGTCCGCTACCCGAACGGCTACACCTGCCACTTCCCGCGTCCGGGCTGGAAGCTGCCCCGCCGCGAGACCACGGCATAGCGGTGACGGAGGGCCTCACCGCGGCATTCGCCCCGGTGAGGCCCTTCTTTTCGCCTGATCACGGGATTAGACTGAGGCCGGACCGAGCATCGATCTTCCGTGGGCCGCGACCGGCGGCCCCGGATCCTGTGCCACGGTCACGAATCCGCCAGTAGAGCGCAGTGTGCGTGGTTTTCCACGCGGGTCGAGGGTGCACCTTCCTGACGCCTTTATGGCCGTGCCCGACCCGAGGTATGGCCATGACCATCTCCGAGAGGACTTCCGCACGCCACCGGCTGGCCCGGGCGGTCGTGCTGGGCTCGCTCCTCGCCCTTCCCCTGGGCTTCGCCGCCCCCGCCCTGTCCGATCCGCTGACTTTGTCGGATCCGCCGCTGACCCAGTCGGACCACGACAACAACTGGTACAGCGACTGCGACCACAACGGCAACTGGGGTTGGCAACAGAACCGGGGCCGCTGGCAGAACGGCGACTGCGACAACAATCGCGGCCACTGGGAGTACCGGGACCGCGACAACGGCTGGCGCTGGCACCGCGACTACGACGACAACTGGGGCGGCCAGAACCGCGGCGGCTACCAGCAGTCGCCTTTGTGGTGCCAATTCGGCAGCTGCTGACCGTCTTTCACCGCCGTCCCGCGTCCCGACGCGGGACGGCTGAACCCTGCCGGTCGGATGCTCAGTCGCTGGCCAGCGACCGCGCGATGACCAGCCGCTGGATCTGGTTGGTGCCCTCGAAGATCTGGGTGATCTCGCGACCAACTTCGCTGACCTGCAGAAGTATTCGCGAAGCATGTGTTGACCGGGGACAGGGCGTCTCGATGGTTCTGTCGAGTTCTCAGCTGCTTGGCCACCATGACGGCCTACCGACGGCCTGCAGACCGAACCGGGTCGGCGCACGTCTGGTGCATGCGGCTTGTGCGGTCTATCTGAAATCCGGTGGATTGCTACCGCTTTGCGCTCTAGTCTTCCACCATGTCAACTCCAGACCGCCGGGTTGTGTCGCTCACGATTGGAAGCGCTGACGGCGAGCAAGAAACGGTGGAACTGCCGGGGCCTGGCGGAACGGTCCGGTTTGGGGTTGGGGGACCGGGTTGCCGCTCCGGCGTGTGGAGAGTTTGGTCCGAGGCCAAGTCGAACAAGAGTGACGTGTACGTAGCCATCCGGAATATCGCGGGCTACCAGAAGTGGAGCTTGCACGAGTCCGGCGATTGGCGGTTCCAATGGGTCTCAGAGGCTCGTGCTGTTGAGTTCGGGGGCACAGCAAACCGAATCATCGACCGTTGGGAGCAGCCGGCCGAAGTCGGTGCGAGCGGGATGACGAAGGGCCTCTCGATCTGGGTTCGTCATTGCGATGTCGTGTCGATGGACAATGATGATGACCCGAAGCATGCTCAGGTGCAGTGGCTCCCGACTCCACCGCCGGGATCTGCTGTGGGCATTCATATCGTCGTGGCACGGCCTGACCAAGGGATCGTTGATCTGTCCAATTCGGTTCCGTTTGACGGATTTACCTTGGCGGATGGTCGTGTCGTTCTGATCCTGATGCAGTACAGGGAGCTGACCGATGAGGTCAACGCTGTAGTGCGGGACGCACAACGTGAGGCGGTCGCCAGAGCCAACGTCGACTGGGGCGCGGCGGTGGCTCCGCGCATGGTGATTTCGGGGTTCGATGATCAGGGAATAAGGCTGGTTTGGGATACCGCTGTCATTGTGAATCGCGAGAGTCTGTCCTGACCTGCTGTCGGAAAGCAGCTGACTGTTCTTCTCCCTACTTCCTCATACGGGCCTCCCTCGGCGGAGGGAGAGCGGGTCAAGGGTGGGCGTAGCCCATCGGCGTAGCCGACGCGAAGCGCCCTTGATGCGCTCTCCTGGAGCGAGACAATTTGGCCATGAGGAAGTAGGGGCTCGAGGTGAAAGTGCCTGCCCTTCGGCACGGTTGGCAAGGACGAAACTCGCGTAACGGGGAAGCAGGCGTTCCCTGGGTTGCCCCAGACCATGGAGTCGCCGGTATGCCTTCGGCAGATTCATCGCTCACCGGAGCGGACCGCGGTGAGCGGATGCTCGGCTGCTCGGTATCTATACGTAATAGGGGAATTCGGCAGCTGTTCGTGTGGCGGGTGGTCAGGGACCGGACCCGGTGGTGGCGGGCCCGGTCGGTGCCGGCCGGATCAGAACGGCGGTTCGGTGTCGGCGGGGCCGCCGTTGCCGCGGATGCGGCGGGTGATCTTCGCGAACTGGTATTTCAGGTCGATCGCTACCGTGTCGGCGGTCAGTTGCAGGGCAGCGTGCGGTTTGGAGTCCTTGCCGATGTAGGCGTCGGGGACCAGGCGGTGGCCGGTGACGGTGACGCGGCAGCCTTTGACCAGGCTGTCGGCGGTCTCCTGGGCGAGGTCGCCCCAGCAGGCGACGCGCATGACGGTCTTGCCGGCGTCGACCCACTGGTTCTGCTGGCGGTCGAACACGCGGTCGTTGGCGATGACGGTGAAGTTGGTGACGAACTTCCCGGTACCGGTCGTGCGCGGTTCGGGATCGTCGGCGAGATGGCCGGTGATGGTGATGGACACGGTGCTGGCCATGACGGTGACCTCCTGGTGGTGGAGTCCGGGCGGGCGCCGGGCTCTCGGTGTCTGGTGGGACGGGGGTCGCGGTGGTGGGCGGCGTGCGGTTGCGTCAAGACTCGCCGTGGATGCGCCTCCCAAAAGCCCTGTGCGGTAGCTCGATTGGGAGGTGTAGCCGCGGTGACAACGCTTGGTCTTGGCGTGGCCGTGCGGGGTCTGCCATGGTGGCACTCGGCCTGCCTGACATCGGGAGAACGGTGCTCGGACTTCGCCATCAGGAGGGCATCGGCGTGGCTGGTGCCGCGGCTGTCGCCAGCGCCGGACGGCTCGGTGATGATCGCGAACCGCGCACGACCGGTACCGGAAAGATCGGCGCGAACTTCATTGGCGGCGGCGACGTCCGGGGGTTCGGTCGTCGGTGGGGCCGGTGGGGCGGTGCCGGCGAGGGCGGCGTGGGTGGCGGGTGCTGGGGTGGCCTTGTTCGGGAGAGGGCCAACAGCCTGGGCGGAGGTTGTCGGGGCGGCGTCGGCGGTCACCGCCTGGTCGCCGGACCCGCATCGGCAGGGACTCCGGACCGTGCGCTGGGCTGTGACTGGGTGTCGGCGCGGTGGTGAGTGGGCTGGAATGGCCGGGCGCGCAGATCATTCGGCGTGGCCGTGGCTGCGGTGGCACTGGCGGCGGCGGATCGACGACCTGGTCCGGACGGCGTTGAGCGGGCCTGGTGCTGCAGGGTGTGGTCGCTGGGCGCCTGTCGCGCGGGCAGATGCTGGATTGCTCTGTGGAGTGTCATGAGTGGTGCGCTGGTGGGAGCCGCAACGCGCCGACGCTCCGGGGCGGCGGAGCGTGCGGAGCAGTCCCGGGTGCGGCGTAGCGCGGGGCGGCGCGCGCCAGCGCGCCGCTCTTGAACCTCCAGAGCCAAATTCGGCAGTGGATGCAATGGGGTAGTCCGGTGGGTAACCAGCGAAGCGGATGCGGCGGTGCGTGCTCCGTGCCGCCAAGGATCGTATTCGGCCGGTGGCCAACTGCTGAGCGGGCTAGTGGTGCGAGGTTCCGCGGTGCGGGTACCTCGGAGAATGAACTCAGTTTGCTGAAAGATTCGGAACTGCAGCGATTTTGGTGGATCATCATGCGGTGACATCTAGAACGGGGGCGGCCGGTGCGCGTCGCCGACTGAATCGCATGCACTCACTACGCCGCCCGAACACCCGCCAGTTCCGAGCACGACGTGCAGCGAGAGCGCTCTTTGGTTGGGGTGGCTGGGCAAAGCTCGCGTCGATGGTGACCACGATTGCTGCATTGGCGGCCTTGTGGTTCACGAACCAATCCCTCACGGCAACGAGCGAGCAATATGGGCTCGCGAGACAGACTGCGGTCACGGACCGGTTCGCGAAGGCAGTCGAGCAACTCGGCAACAGCAACAGCGTAGATATCCGGCTAGGTGGAATCGAACTGCTCCGGAAGTTGGCCGATGATTCGGAACAGGATCGAGTTCCGATCATGCGGATGTTCGGTGCTTTTGTCCGCAGCCACGCCCCGAACGGGCCGGAGTGCGGAACTGCTAACAAGCAACTCGATATCGATATTCAGTCAGCGCTGACAGTGATCGGTAGTCGACCTGCCGGTCGATCGGAGTCCATCGACCTGTCGAACACCTGTCTTGCGAGGGCGGACCTTCATTCAGCGAACCTGCAGAATGTGATACTGCGGAACGCAAATCTGTCGCTGGCGTACCTCGACAAAGCGGACCTGCGATCAGCGTCGCTGGTCTCCGCAAACTTGTCGAACGCTGATCTAGGCGAAGCTGACCTGCGGATGTCAAGCATTGCGCGCGGCACTATGCAAAGTGCTCGGCTGTGGCGAGCGAAGCTAAACGGAGTCAACTTCGATTCGGTCGATCTGCAAGATGTGCAGTTCGGAGGCGCTGACCTGAAAGGCGCGAACTTCAATGGCGTGGATATTCGCGCGGCGAACCTCGGCAAGGGTGGGAAGTTGGTCCTTTCCGACTCTCCACTGCCGGACTTGGAAACGACCGGTGACTTCCAACTGCGGGACGCGACCTTCAGTAGAGCGAGGTTCAACGAGAAGACGAACTGGCCTGAGGGTTACGCTGTGCCGGAATCCAGGCCATACAACCCTCGGCGGTACGCGGACTATTGCCCAGGAGCTAGGTACTTAGGCGATTGCTAGGTGTGGTGTTTCACGAAGTTGGTGCCTCGATGTCGATCTCGAAAGCGAGCTGTTCGGGCTCGATGATGATCGGGCTGACGGGAGCGGCGATTCCGGAGGACTCCGAACAGGCCGCCGCGCACGTGGTGGCGTTCCTGCGCTGGCTGGTTCACGACACCCACGAACTACCCCCGCGCGCGGACGGTGGAACCAGCCTCACGAGATAGCACAGCTAGTTGTGCCAAAACACGGCTCGTACGGCTTCCCATGTGGCATGGTCCGCAGCATTCAGCAGTTGATTGATTGGGTTCTGAGTTGGCCGGTAAGACTTCCCATCCGGCCGACGAGTAATACCGCCAGCTTCGGACAGTAGGAGGGTGCCGGCCGCGTGGTCCCAGGGGAGTGACCGCTGATACAGGACGAAGTCGAGATGGCCGTCAAGTAGTCGGGTGTAGTTGACGCCAGCGCTCAACGCGCCTGGCCCGAAGCTTGCGAATCGCTTGCCTACTTCCGACAGTTGCGTTTTTTCCTGCTCGGTCAAGCGCCTCGTTGGGGCAGCGCCCCGGAGCCGCCCTGCCTCGGGGAGCGGAGGCGGTCGGTGAAGCCGAACGCCGTCTCGGAATGCGCCAGAACCGCGTTCAGCGACGTACCGCCGACCTGACTCCGGCAAGATGATCCACCCGGCCTCAGGTTGGCCGTTGCGGAGTAGTGCGGCCATCACCGCGTACTCGCTGCGTCCCGCGACGAAGTTCGATGTGCCATCGATCGGATCCACCAGCCAACACGCTTGTTTGCCCAACTCCGCGAGAAGAGAAGGATCTTCGGCGGCGGCTTCCTCTCCAACCACTGGGATATCGAGAATCTCGCGCAGTCCGTGTGAAATCAGCTGCTCGGCTTCATGGTCTGCGATCGTCACCAGATCCCCCGGCGCCTTCTCTGCTACATCACGGGCGGTTAGGCGGCGAAATCGGGGGGTGATCGCGATCTCGGCAGCACGAACGAGCGTATGTGTGACCTCGTCGATCATGTCGCGAGCCTAGGCGACCGTGATCGCTTGCTTCATTAGGTAGGCAGTGCGGGTTGCGCGGTCCGGCAGAGCGTCCAGCCTGGCCTGCACCTGGTCAACGATCGTTTGGACTGCGGCGGGTTCCTTGGCAGGCAGCTCGTCCATGAAGGTAGTTAAGGGCGTCGCGACGATTCCAGCAGCACCCGCGGACACTGAGGCGTCGATGTGTCGACTCGAGCCGTCCCACAGACGGAAGGAATCTCCTGCGGCGGAGCGGATCTGGCGAATATTGTCAAGACTGATCTTGGCTAGTTTTCCACCAGCGGGAAGCGTGCCATCTGCGCGGGCCTGCCCGGCAAGCACCGCATCGAATACTGTCGCATCGAACATCGGATGGCTGTAAATCGTTGACCCGGACGGCAATTCGGCGAGCAACTTGAGTGTCTTCTGTGGGTCGAGTGTGCGTAGCACGACCATCGGCGTTACATTGCGGTTGACCGCAGCAATGATGTCCGTCGGATCCCAGCAGCACGCAAGTACGCGGGTCGGATCAACAGCATTCAGCCACAGGTCCAGGAGGCTCGCACGTTCACCGGGTGTCAGCAAGTCTCCGCGGGCCGTGCTGCCTGACACTATGAAGTGGTCAACCCAAGATGCTGCGGCTCGTGCGGCGTATTGCTCGGTGCCGGTCATGTCGAGGCGACCGTCGGAGCTCTGAAACGCGAGAACGGGGACAACTACATCGAACTGCATTTGGACTCCACGGTGTGGTGAATGGTCGCAGCGCTTGCTGTGGGTGACAGCTCTGCTGTATCGATTCGGAGATCTACGCAAGCTGGGTCGATTCGTTCGGTTGCATCCCAAGCAACCAAACGGGCGGAGGTGTCATTGGTCTGACGGGCTCTGATCCGAGCTTCGGCGATTGGCCGCGGGCACCAGAGTTCCACAGTCGTCCAACATACTTCGGACATCGATGAACGGATAGCATTGATTGCTTCGGCCTGACCGAGGTGAAGCACCGGAGTCTTATTGGCGTTTAGCATCTCGGACAGCTCCGGCCGATCGACAACGTACGTCGCATCGTATCGGCTATTGCGCCAGAGGATTTCGTCATTCGCATCGAGTTCGGCAATCCGTTCCGACGTCGTCATCCGGTAGGTTCGGGTTCGGCCGCCGCCGACCTTCAGGCGTCGGAAAAGCTCATAGTTCCCACTGAGCCTGATGAGCGCATCGGTAATGGTGTCCTTGCCTGAGGCAGGTGGGCCGTAGAGGATCAGCGCGCGCATGGAACATCACTCCGACAGAGAGCGAAGGAAGCTCTTCGCTTGGGCTTGGAGTGGTTCGCTGTCTTGACTATTCGAGATGATGGTATGTGGCCACGGGGGACGGAACGTTTCGTTGACATCCCGGGCGAGGTAGTCGTTCCAATGGCCGAGCTTCCATGTGTCCCGGATGGCTCCACGGCGCTTGACGTAGGTGAACATCGAGTCCGAATCACACTGAATCCAGATCACTGACAGGTCAGCGCCGATGGCATCGAGTCGGGCTTGGGTGCGCTCGAACCACGAGCGCTGCTTGAACTCGCGAAGGTATGGAGCCGTGCTGATCACGCTTACACCGCACTCGATGTTTTCCAGCATCGTGGCTTCAAGGCACTCGTACTCCGCCGGCCGAATCACGTTCAGGTAGGTGTCGCTATCACGGTCCTGCATGGACGAGCCCAGATGTACGAGGGCCGCATCCACTACCGAGCGAGTGATCGTGTCCTTGTCGACCATGGCCCAACCCGTTTCGCGCGCGAGGATGCGGCCAAACTCGGTCTTGCCGGACCCTGCGTACCCGCCAACGATGATTGCTCGCGGGCGTGCACGTTGGGTGCTCTTGGTGACCGGAGCGTTGGATTCGGCGACGAATCGCCCCGACCGAGGGCGAGTGACGATCAGCCCGTGTGTGGACAGCAGATCCATGGCGTCGTTGATTGCGCCGATAGATACGCCGAACTGGGTAGCCAGCTCACGCGTGGCTGGGATGCGTTGACCCGGACGGAGCCGCCCCGCCTTGATGTCGTTTTCCAGCTGCTTAGCAATCCGCTGGTATGCGGGAGTCTTCGCGGCATCATCTGACATCTGTCTGATCGCCTTCCTGATCGCTCACTGCCTCAGCCTGAATCTATCAGCGCAAACCCCGGTGTTCGCCTGTGGGGCATCGCTCACTGGTTGTAGCTCAATCGATTTGCTGACGGTTTATCAGGTTCCATCGCTCTGAACCCCTGGCGATCAGAAGCGTTCAGTTGATATCTTGGATCTACGTTCAGATGCGAGGGCAGTCTCGAAGATTGCCGTCACAGCTGGTCGCTTGAGGGTAAACGCAAGCGATCAGAGCATACATCTGAACGCTTGATTGCTTTAGTTCATAGATCAGGAGTGTTTGAGATGGCTCTCAAGGATGTGTGGTTCAGCCCGGAGTTCGGTGAGGCGTTCCCGATGGGGCTGGTGCTGGTGGGGGTGATCGAGCCGGTGACGGAGTTCAGCCGGGAGCGCAACGCGCCGAAGCGGCAGAAGGTGGACCTGGATGACCAGGGCAACGGCACCGGCAAGCGCCTGTGGAAGGGGACGGTGACCGATCCGACCGGTAGCGGTTCGAGGAACCAGACCTTCGACGTGTTGTTCATCGCGGATGTGCAGCCGGTGCCCTCGGTCTCGCCGATCAGCCCCGGGTTCACCCCGGTCGTGTTGGAGGGTTTGCAGATCAAGCCGAAGATGCAGGGCGCGGGTGAGTTCAAGTCGATCGGCTGGAACATCCGCGCGACCGGTATCGCGGGTGACAACTCGGGTGCGAAGGTCCCGCCCGTGGACGCCCCGGCCTCGCGTTCGGCGCGTGAGGGCAAGGCGGTGGCGTGATGTGCATCAGCTTCCATTTGCACGGCCGAACCGACGGCATCCAGGGGGTTACGTATCTGCCGGGGACGTGGAACTTCTACCCGAGCGGCCGTAGGTGGTTCGCTCCCGCGATCGTCAGGGTGGAGATCGGCCCGCAGGACCCGGCGAACCTGAAGCCGGACTTCTCGCTGTACATGTCGGTGGAGGATGCGCAGGCGTTGATGGAGGCGCTCGGGGCGGTGCTCGTGGAACACGGGCTCGCGCAGTTGAGTTCGCCGAACGAGCCCGATGAGGCGGCGTCATGATGCGGCGGGGCGGGCTCGTGAAGCCGAAGATGCTGGGCCGGAACCTCTCGGACCCGCATCACGCCGCGGACCGTGCGTGCGTGGGGATCGACACGGAGGTGTTCTTCCCCGACACGACCACCGCCGCTGCCGACGCAGAGGGGATCTGCGGGCAGTGCCCGCTGCTGGCTCGGTGCGCGGCATGGGCGTTGCGGGTGGGTGTCACCGATGGTGTGTTCGCCTCGGTCTGGGTACCGGATCTCGGCGCTTCCACGCACGATAAGAACGCCGCCCGCGCCCGCCTGGCTCTCGTGGCGGCCACCGGGCTGCCGAGCTTCGAGCTGCGTCAGGAGGTGGCGTGATGGCGCTGTGGAGCGCAATAGCGTTGGCGCAGAACAGCATGGAGCGCCCCCCGGACGAGCCACGGGTATTCGTCCGCGGTGCATTCGGAATCGCCTGCGCGCTGCTCGCTCCGGCCGCGATCATCCCGGCGACCGCTTTGCTGCTGGCGTTCGGCGATCACTCCGATCCGGCCGATCCCGCGCCGACGGCGGTGCTCGTGTCGAATCCGACTGGGGTGCCGTGCGTGATGTTCTGCGACGAACCGCCCCGGACTACCGATTCGGCGATGCCGACGGCGGACCCGCGGACCTTGTGCCCGCCGTTCTGCGAGTTCGAGCGGTGGTGATCGCAGATGCTGTCGAAGGTCTCGGCCAACCTGATCATCCTCGGGTTAGCCGTGGCCGCCATCCTCGCCGTGGGGCTGGCGGCCTTCCGACTCTCGTTCGTGGGCCTGCGCGAACTCGCTGTGATGGCCGCCATCCCCGCCGGGGACGCCTGGCTGTTCCCGGTCGTCATCGACATCACCACCGCGATAGCCGCGGCGCTGGCGCTGGCTGCAACCGATAATGCTGTGCGGCAATGGTTCTCGCGAGTCCTGATCGTCGGCACGCTGGTCAGCATCGCCGGGAACGGCCTGCACTCGGTTCTGCGCGGTCAACCACTCCCGACCTGGGGATGCGTCATGGTCGTCGCAGTTGCCCCGATCGCGGTCTTCGCCGATGTCCACGGCCTGGTCCTGCTCATCGCGTCCACGACCCGGATCCCGAGTGCTGTGCCCGCGTCGCCCGTTCTGACTCGGGAACCGGCGGGGCTGACACCGGTGCCCGCGGATCCGCCGATGGTGGCGGTGTCGGTCGCGGTCGCTCCGCCGCCGCGCATGATGCCGATCCCCGCGCCCATCCTTCCGCCCGATCTGCCGGTCCGATCGTCGTAACCGGCTGCATCCCTTCGGCTTCCGATCCAACCCAGGTCCCTCAGGGGGTTGTCATGATGGTTTCCTCGTTACTTCAATTCGGAATCCCAGTGGCGGGCGCGCTCGCCTTCGGGGCGTACATCGTCCCGGGCCCGTGGCACCGCCCGGACCCCGCAGGCCCTCCCACAGCGGCGGAACTCGTGGCCGAAGCTCCGACGATCCTGCGGCCCGCGGTGGAAGTGTTCGCCGACCCAGGCAGGACCGACCGCATGTTCACCACCCTCAAACTCGGCCACCCCGACCGCGGGTTCCCCAGCTTTCAGGGCTGGAACTACACCCGCCACGGTCTGGACATCGATCTGTGGGCGCTGTGCGGCCAGACGTTCGAGGACTGGAACAACGACCACACCCGCGCTCAGTTGGCTACCTACCTGGGGGTGGAGCAGGTGACGGTGACCTCGCCTGCTCCTGCGTGGATCCGTCTCCATGTGAGGGTGCACGACACCCTCGCCGACCCGGCAGCGTTGCTGGTGTGGGCCCACAGCGACGTGGACTTGGAGGCGGTCCCGGTCGGCATCCGCGAAGACGGCGAAGTGTGGCGTCTCAAGATTCTCTACGCCCACGTCCTCATCGCCGGTGCGACCGGCTCGGGCAAGGGATCGGTGCTGTGGTCGATCATTGCCGGACTCGGCCCCGCCATCCGTGACGGCTTGGTGGATGTCCTGATGGGAGATCCCAAGGGCGGCATGGAATTCGGACGCGGTGAACACCGCCTGTGGTCCGACTTCCAATACGGTGCAGACGGCATCATCGGCATGCTCAAGAAGATCGCCGAACACGACATGCCCGAGCGAGCCGCCCGCTTGCGCGAAGCCCGGATCCGCAAGTTCGTCCCGAGCACCGACGACCCGCTGAAGGTCATCGTGATCGACGAATACGCGGCGCTGTCGGCGTTCGCGACCAAAGAGCAGATGCAGGAAGGCCTGCGCTACATCGGCCTGATCCTGACCCAGGGCCGCGCGATCGGCTTCAGCGTCATCGTGGCCTTGCAGGATCCGTCCAAGGAGAACATGCCCAACCGGCAGCTGTTCCCGGTCCGGATCGGCCTCAAGCTCGACGAGCCGACCCAGAACGCCATGGTCCACGGCCAAGGTGCGAAGGACCGCGGCGCCCGCTGCCACGAAATCCCCGACACCACCCCGGGCGTCGCCTACGTCGGTGAGGACGGCACCCGCGACTTCGTGCGCGTGCGCGCCTTCTATGTCAGTGACGACGACGCCGACGCGGTCGTGGACCTGTTCGCCATCGCACCCGAAATCGATGGTCTGGCTGAGGATTACAGCGACTTCGATCCCGACGACCTCGGCGACGAGGGGCCGGTGGCGGCATGAAGGGCACCGTGCAGATCCGCTTGTCCGGCGAGCTCGCCGACATTACCCGCGTTCTCGCACACCTGGTCGCCTCGCACGCCTTCGGGGTCACCATCGGCCGCGACGTGTACCGCAACCGCGACGGCAGCGCCCGCATCTACGCCGAACTGACACTTCCCCTCGAACAGGAGAACCAGCCATGACAACCGATACGGCAACCGGATCCGTGCGACTGCGCCTGTCCGGCACCCTCGGCAACATCACCCGAGTTCTCGCTGACCTCCGCGAATCCGGAGCCTTCCGCATCGAGGTCAACGAACGTCCCCGCGCCAACCGCCACGGCTTCGACGTCCGCGTCTACGCCGAGCTGTTCGTACTCGATCAGGAGATCCCGAGATGATCACCCACGGTGAACTGTCGGTCGTGAGTTGTGAAGTCTACGGCCACAACTGGAGCATCTGGCTCCCCGGCGGACACTGCCTTCGCTGCGGAATACCGGCGATCGAAGTCCTCGCCTGGGACTGCTACGGGCAGTTGCTGGGCATCGTCCCCACGAGCAGGGACACGTCCCGATGACCACCACCGACACCCACACCACCACCGCGACTGGGCTGAGTGCCGCCGAACGCCGCGCGCTGCCCAACCTGGCCGACATCGCCCAGGCCGCCGCGGAAAAGTTCGGGGTGTGCCGCCGACCGATCCCGATGCGCGCGTTCAACCCCGAGACCGGGGAGTCGAAATACGTGGGCGCGGCGTGCAAATCGACGCGCGCGTCCGAGTGCCCCAGCTGCGCGGCCAAGGCCCGCGCCCTGCGCATCGCCCAGCTGCGCGAGGGCTGGCACATCGACGAAGAGCCCGTCCGTCAACGCAACGAACCCACCGAGCAGCAGACCGCGCTGCTCACCGCGCGCGCCGACATGCTCGCCGAATACCGGGCCGCCCGCGACATCGGTGACGAGGAAGCCGCGGACGGGTTCCGAGAAGTAATCGCCGACCTCGACCGCGAACTGCGCGACTCCGGCATGTCCGGGCGGATCCCCGGCATCGACGCGCTACCGCGCAAGCCGCGCCGTGCCCGCTCGACCAAGCGGCGCCAGGACGTCCCGAACCTGCCTCGAAAGAAGGTGTCCCGTGCCACCATCGGCCGCAAGTACGCGGGCAAGCACCAACCCTCCATGTTCCTTACAGTGACAATGGACTCCTACGGCGTCTGCCACCGCGACGGCGCAACCGACAAGAACGGACACGTCTGCGGCGACGGCTCCCCGGTCGATCCTGACACCTACGACTATCGCCGCGCTGCCCGCGATGCGATGTTCTTCCCGCAGCTTTTCGACCGCCTCGTGCAGAACCTTCGCCGCGCGGCCGGGCGGGACGTGCAGTACTTCGCCGCGGTCGAACCCCAGCGCCGCGGTGCCCCACACGCGCACATCGCAATCCGCGGCACCGACCCCCACGCGCTTATCGCGCAGGTGATCGCTGCGACGTACCACCAGGTGTGGTGGCCGCACTTCGATCACGAGCAATACACCGACGACCGGATGCCGGTGTGGGACGAAAGCGCCGGCACTTTCGTCGATCCCGACACCGGATCGGTGTTGCCCACCTTCGACGACGCGCTGGCTCTCATGGACGAGGTGGACGACATCGATCCCGCGCACGTGTTGCGCTTCGGTATCCAGACCAAGACCGTGGACATCGGCGACACCGATCCCGACGGCGAACCCGGTCCCGTGCGCGCGGGCAAGGCCAAGGGAGTGCTCGGCGGGACCGAGGACGCGGGCAGGCTGATCGGCTACCTGACCAAGTACCTCACCAAATCCATCAGCGAAGTACTCGACGCACCCAACGAACGGACCCGCCGCCACTACGAACGCTTGCATGCCGAACTTCAGCGCACCCCGTGCTCCCCACAGTGCGCGGTCTGGCTGCGCTACGGCATCGTCCCCCGCGGTGCCAAGGCCAAGACCCAACCGGGTCGCTGCAAGGGGCGCGCCCACCGCCGCGACACCCTCGGCCTGCGTGGGCGCCGCGTGCTCGTCTCACGCCGCTGGTCCAACAAGACCCTGCCCGATCACAAGGCCGACCGCATCGAATTCGTTCGGCAAGTCCTCGCCGCGGTCGGCATCGCCAAAGCCGAACAGGCACAACAGTGGACAGTTCGGCTGGTTCGGTCCGAGGACCCGGAGGTCCCACCGCGCGAGACCTTGATCATGTCATCGGTCGCGCAGCGCTCGGTCTGGCAGACCGAGTACTTGATCGCGAAGGGTGTTCTGGCGGATGCCGATGGGCAACAGCACGGTTCGGGTGTCGCGGTAGCGGTCGAGGCAGCCGGGAGGGATGACTGATGGATCTGCCCGAGAATCGGTTGTGGACGGTGTCGGAGACAGCGTATTTCCTGGGAGTCTCGGTGAAGACGCTCTATCAGTGGAAGTGGCTCGGCGAAGGGCCTCCGGTTTCGGTCGTCGGACGGCGTTTGCGCTATCACCCTGTGAAGTTGAAGCTCTGGGTCGAAACCTGCTGCGAGGCGGCGTGACATGGGGCATGTCGAGGATCGTTGGTTTCGGCCGAAACGGAATCAGTCCGGCCAGGTCGCTCTCAATGGGCGTGGCAAGCCCGTCCTGGAGCCGACTGAGCTGCACGGCAAGGGCTTGCGCTACCGGGTGCGCTACATCGCTCCGGATGGGGCCGAGCGGTCGAAGTCGTTCCCGGATAAGCAGAAGAAGCGCGCCGACGACTTCCTGATCGAGGTCGAATCCGACAAACGCGACGGTCGATTCATCGATCCGAAAGCGTCGCGGAAGACATTCCGTCAGCAGGCGGAGAACTGGTACAAGGCACAGTCGCCAGATCCGGCAACACGGCTGGTGTTGCGGCAGCGTTTGGAACGTCGGATCTACCCGACGCTCGGTGACCTGACCTTCGATCGGATCGAACGGCCCGCGACAATTCGTGATTGGGTCGGCGGCCTGGACGAGCTGGGCTTCTCCGAGAACTACAAGGCCGTGTTGTTCACGGTCGTCTCGGCAGTCTGCGAATCGGCCGTTGATGACAGGATCATTCGCCAGAACCCCTGCAAAGCCAAGACGGTGCGCCGGCCGATCGGCAAGAGCCCGCAAATCGTTGTCTGGCGAGAAGAGCGGTTGCGCAGCGTCGGGTCGGGGCTGCCAGGCCGGTTCGGGATTGTCACCAAGCTCGGAGCAGGCCTGGGACTTCGACAGGGCGAAATCCTCGGATTCTCCCCGGACGACGTCGACCGCGGCCGAAAGATGGTGCGGGTTCAGCGACAGCTCAAGACCGTGAAGGGCACCTCGATGTTCGCGCTGCCCAAGGGTGGCAAGACACGTGAGGTTCCGTTGGCGGACACCGTCTTGGCCGATATCGATGCACACACGAAGGCGTTCGGGACCGCCCTGGTCACCTTGCCCTGGGGGCGCCCGGATGGCGAACCTGCGACGGTGCGTCTGCTCGTTGTTGGCGAGGATGCGCGAATCTACAGTGGCGACCTGTTCAACAAGCTGATCTGGCGGCCAGCGTTCGCTGCTGCGGGGCTGACCTTCGGGCGGCGGGCGGATGGCATGCACGCGCTTCGGCATTACTTCGCGTCGGTCCTGCTGTCCATGGGTTGTTCCATCAAGGAACTCGCGGACTTCCTCGGCCACAACGATCCCGGCTTCACCCTGCGGACGTATACGCACCTGGTGCCGTCCAGCCTCGACCGCGCGCGTTCGGCCATCGATTCCGCGTTTGGGCTGATCGATTCGCCCACGGCCTACAGGCGGCCTGCGCGGGCGAATCGGGCCGGTGCCGGTGCGCCGCGCCGTCGGAGAATCAGCCGTTTGCCAGGGTCCGCGCGATGACCAGGCGCTGGATCTGGTTGGTGCCCTCGAAGATCTGGGTGATCTTGGCTTCGCGCATGTAGCGCTCGACGGGGAAGTCCTGGGTGTAGCCGTAGCCGCCGAGGACCTGGACGGCGTCGGTGGTGACCTTCATGGCGGCGTCGGTGGCGACGAGTTTGGCGACGCTGGCCTGGCGGGAATAGGGGAGTCCGGCATCGCGGCGGCGGGCGGCGTCGAGGTAGGTGGCGCGGGCGGAGTCGACGGCGGCGGCCATGTCGGCGAGGACGAAGCCCAGGCCCTGGTGGTCGATGATGGCGCGGCCGAAGGCTTCGCGCTGCTTGGCGTAGGCGACGGCGTCGTCGAGGGCGCGCTGCGCGATGCCGGTGGCAACGGCGGCGATGCCCAGGCGGCCGGAGTCCAAGGCGCTGAACGCGATCGGGAGACCCTGGCCCGGTGCGCCGAGGAGGCGCTCGGTGGGCACGAACGCGTCGTCGTAGGCGGCGCTGGTGGTGGGGACCGCGCGCAGGCCCATCTTCTCCTCGGGCTTGCCGAAGGTCAGGCCCTCGGTGCCGGCGGGCACCAGGAAGCAGGAGATGCCGCGCGAGCCCTCGCCGGTGCGGGCGAACAGGGTGTAGTAGTCGGCCTTGCCGCCGTTGGTGATCCACGCCTTGGTGCCGGTGATCCGGTAGCCGCCCTCGGTCTCGGTCGCCCGGCAGCGCAGCGCCGCGGCGTCGGAGCCGGCGTGCGATTCGGACAGGCTGTACGCGCCGATGAGGTTGCCCGACAGCATGTCCGGCAGCCAGCGCTGCTTCTGCTCGTCGGTGCCGTAGGCGAACAGCGGGTGGCACGACAGGCTGTGCACGCTCACCGCCACGGCGACCGCCGCCCACCGCGCGCCCAGTTCTTCGAGCACCTGGAGGTACACCTCGTAGGGCTGGGCGCCGCCACCGAATTCCTCCGGATACGGCAGGCTCAGCAGCCCCGCCGCGCCGAGCGCCCGGAACGCCTCGTCCGGATAGCGCTCCTGCTTCTCGTACTCGGCCGCGATCGGTTCGAGCACCTTGTCCGCGATATCGCGGGTGAGCTCGATGAGGTCGCGGGCTTCGGACGTGGGCAGCAAACGATCGACGGGCATGAGGTCACAGTACGACCGACACCCAATTGCGTGCAAGGCAGCACGCAATTTGGCAAGGCGGCTAGACTGACCAGGTGGTATCCGGTCTACCCCCGAACAAGCATCAGGAGAAGAGTCTCCGCACCCGAGCCCTGCTGCTCGACGCCGCCATCGACAGCCTGGCCGAGGTCGGGTACGCGAGCGCCTCGATCGCGGATATCACCGCACGGGCCGGGGTGACGCGCGGTGCGCAGCTGCACCACTTCCACACCCGGCAGGAACTGTTCGCCCAGACCATCGAGCACCTGACGCAGCGGCAGGGCGAGGCGCTGCGACGGCGGGAGCGGACACTGCCGGGTGCGTCGTCGCCGGGTGAGGTGCTGGTCGAGTTGGTGACCGCGCCGTTCGCCGGGAAACTGGGCAAGGCGGCGGTGGAGCTGTACGTCGGCATCGCCAATGACAAGGACCTGCGCCGCAACATGCTGCGCGTGCAGCACGACCTGACCGCCGAACTACTCGACGCCTGCGGCCGTTTCGTGGATGTGCCACGCGAGCGTCTGGAAGCCGCCTTCTGGCTCACCATCAACCTGGTGCGCGGCGCGACCCTGGACGAGATGGTCGGTCGAGATCGTCTGCGGCGCAAGCAGGTTCTCTCGGACTGGGCGCGACTCGCCGACGGCATGCTGGCGTAAACGCATCGGTCGCCAGGCGCGATAACGAACCGTTGAGTGGTTCGTTCTCGCGCCCGGGCAGTCGGGCGTGACCTCGGGGGAGGTGCGCCGTCATGGCGATCAATCGTCGAAACCTGTTGCGGGCGACCGCGCTCGGAATCGGTCTGGCCGGATTGAGTTCGGTGACCGGCTGCGAACCGGAAGGTATGCCGCGTGCGGAAACACCTGCTGGGCAGGTCGATTGGGAAGGTCTGCGGCAGAAGCTGGCAGGGACGCTGAACCTCCCGTCCGATTCCGGTTATGGCACAGCCAAACTGGCCTTCAATCCGGTGTTCGACAGTCGCCGTCCGGCGGCGGTCGCTCAGGTGACCAACGCATCCGATGTGCAGGCGTGTGTGAACGTCGCGGCGAGCGCGCGGATCCCGGTGGCCGCGCGCAGCGGCGGACACAGCTACGGCGGGTACTCGACACCCGACAACGGCCTGGTCGTCGACCTGGGATCGATGAGCGGTGTGGAGGTGAAGCCGGACGGTACCGCGGTCATCGGCGCGGGCGCCCGGCTGATGGATGTGTACTCCGCCCTGGCCAAGGCCGGTCGCTGCCTGCCCGCGGGCTCGTGCCCGACGGTGGGCATCGCAGGCCTGACGCTGGGCGGCGGTCTCGGTGTCTTGACCGGCAAGTACGGATTGACCTGCGACAACCTGATTTCGGCGCAGGTCGTCACCGCCGACGGAACCGTGCGCACCGCCTCGGCGACCTCCGAACCCGACCTGTTCTGGGCGCTGCGCGGCGGAGGCGGCGGCAACTTCGGCATCGTCACCTCCTTCACCTTCAAGACCGTCGCGGCACCGCAACTGGCGGTCTTCCAGGTCCGTTTCCCGGCCGGGTCGTTGACGGATGTCCTCGCCGCCTGGCAGACGTTCACGGCCTCCGCCCCCGACGAATTCTGGTCCACCCTCGGCATTTCCGCTGGGAGCCCGCCGACGTGCCGGATCAACGGTTGTTATGTCGGCTCGGAAAGCACTATGAATGCCCTCCTCGACAAACTGGTCGCCGCCACGAAGACACAACCGTCCAACCGGTATTCGCTCTCCAAGGATTACCTCTCGGCGATGAAGTACTTCGGCGGTTGTGCGAATTACTCGGTCGAGCAGTGCCGGCCGGACTGGAATGGCGGGGGAGTGCTGGGGCGGGAGTCGTTCACCGCGTCCTCGCGAGTGCTGACCAAACCGCTGGCCGACCCGAGCCGATTGACCGCATTGCTGACCGGGCGCAGCGGAATGGACGTTCTACTGGACAGCATGTCCGGCGCACCCGCGCGAATCGGCGCGAAGGACACGGCCTTTCCCTATCGAGGCGCATTGGCCACTGCACAGATTTATGTCGGTGCCACCACGCCGGAGGCACGGACCGCCGTGAATGAGGTGCGTGACGGTCTCGGTGCCTTGACCGGCAACACCGCATTCGTGAACTACATCGACCCCGGCCTAACCAACTGGGCGACCGCCTATTACGGCGACAATTCCGCTCGATTGCGTGGCATAGCGAAACACTATGATCCGGCTGGCGTCTTCGTCTTCGACCAATCGGCCGCCAAGGCTTGAGGCTCTGCCGGTCCAGGTCAGCAGGTTTCGAGAGTGTGCAGGATCGGGCGCAGGCGGGCGAGAGCCCGTTCATCCTCGACGGCGATATCGCCCGTGGAGTGGAAGCGTTCGTCGCGGTCGGCGAGGGCCCGGAGCTTCGTCGCGACCGAGCGGCGGACCACCGCGGGCGCGGCGGTGAGTCGCTCGGTGAGCCGGAGCCCCAGGTCGCGAGCCCAGCTGTCGGCTACCGCGCGCGCCACGACTTTCGTGATGCGTGCGGGAGTTCCGGGCAGTGGCAGCCCGAGGTCGAGGAGCGCGATCGCGGCCACCACGCTGGTTTTGATGAGCGGGCCGTTGTAGTTCTTGCGGTCGGTGACGACCAGATCGGCGAGCAGCGCGTCGAGGTCGGTCACGGCCTCGGCCGGAAGTAGCTGCCTGGCACGCCAATCGAGCGCCAGCCCGATAGCGTCTTCGATCGGTTCGGTACCGGCGTCGATAAGGCCGCGCAGCGCGGGCCAGCCGGTTCCGACGTGGCCCGAGTCGAGGTTCGCGAGGATGCGCAGCGCGGTGACCTGATTGCCTCGCTCGAACACGCTGACCGCGACTTCGGTGCCGACGAGGCCGCGACACCAGTCGAGGAACCGGGGATCGGTGCGGTCGGCCCAGTGCTCGAGGACGGCGGACTCCGTATAGCGGAGGTCGGCGTCGAGGACACGATGGAAGTCGGCCGGGTCCCGCGTCATTCGTGCGAGAGCCAGCAACACGGTCGCGTCCCCGCCGTGGCTCGCGGTGCGAACGTGGTCGATGCCGGCGGTATCGCCCCACGCCGCGAGTGCGCCGGCCGCTTGCTTCGGCGCGATCTCCAGGAGCTCCCGGACCGCGGGCAGCGCGTCGGCGGTGGCCTCGGCGGGCCAGGTGGCGAGCAACGCGACGAGGTGTCCGGCTCCGTCCTGGGATGGCTCGGTCGGCGGATTCTGCCGCAGCGCCTGCAGGATCGAAGCGACCAGCATGCTTGCCGGGGGTGCCTGTTCACTCACGAGCGCGTGGCCGAGCGCGGATCGTCCGGATGCCGAGGTGGCCACCATGATGCCGCGCGCGGCCGGGTTGGTGAGCAGGGCTCGGGCCATCGGGCGGGACCATCGTCCATCGCCCGCCCGCAGCAGGGCGAAAGCCGCATCCGCGCGAGCATCGGTGTGAAACGCGGTCGACCCGAAGGTGGAAATGCCACCGGTCGTGACCCGTTCGGCGAGGGCGGCGAGTGCGTCCCGGACCTCGGGCGTGGGCGGGCATTGGCGCAGCGCGGCGATCATCGTCTCCGGCGCGGAGTCGGGCAGCGCCGCGAGAGCCAGCAAGCGGCGAACCGCCGCGGCGGCATTGCCCCGGGATCCGAGGACGACCTCGACGAGTCCCGCGATCGTCGCCTCGTCCGGTGTCGGCAGCGCCGCGAGCACATGGGCCGCCGCGCCGGAGTCGACCGCGCTCAACCACTCCGGCAGATTGTCGACACCGAACGCCACGTTCGGCGCGACCTCGACGGCGAGTTCCCACCCCGCAACCAGCAAGTCCAGGTCGGCGGTCGCGGCACCCCCGGCCCCGATCCGTGCGAGCGTGGCCGCCATCGCGAGGCCGGGATCCCCGTCGGCGAGCACCGCCGCGACATCGGCCCCGAGAGTCGTGAGCGTGGCAACGCAGGCCTGTTCGACCTGTCCCACGGGTCTGACACCCGCCCGCGCCGCGAGCATCTCCAGCACGGCGGAATCGACTGTGCGTGAATCGGCTTGGAGCAGCGCCGCGGCGGCCGCTTCGGGGCCGTCGTCGGAGATCAGCGGCTGTACCAGGGCGGCGATCGCAGTCAGCGAGTCTCGGGCCGACCGGACGATGGCGGCCGTCTCGGCGTCGCCCAGGTCCAGCTGTTCGTACTCGCGGACCGTGTCGGCGAACATCAGGAGCAGCCACGCCGTGTTCTCCGCGTCCGCGGTCTGCCGTGCCCCGAGTAGTGCGGCGATCGCCATCATCGCCGGTGGGGTGGAGTCGTAGAGCGTGCCCTGGTGCAGCACCGATCCCCACAACTCGTGCAGCGCCGCCTCGACGGTGTCCGCCTCGGTCAGCCCGTCGATCCAGCCGGGTACGTCGCTCGCGTCGCCGTACGCGTGCTCCAGTGTCTGCCAGTCGACTTCCGCGACAGGGGTGTGCCGGGGCACGCTGTGCATGAAACTCCTCGTTGTCGGACGGCCGGGCGCCGGGCAGGGGTATCCCGGCCGCACGGGTTCGCTCAGAAGTGTGGGTCGCGCTCAGAAGTCCGCGGGCAGCCGGGAGTACACACCGGGGTACCCGTCGAGCGCGACGCCACGGGCCCACGAGGTGATACCGACCAGTTTTCCGTCGATGAGCAGTGGTCCGCCGCTGTCGAATTCGCCGGTGTCGGCCGTGGTGGAGCCCGCGCACACCATCTCGGTGGCGTCGAAGGCGCCCGGATAGGCGGCGGCGCAGGCGGCGTCGGACACCATGGGAACGGTGGCCTGCCGCAGGACGGTGTTGAACAGATCCCCGTTGGAGGTGCCGCCCCAGCCGAGCACGGTGCCCCTATCGCCCCGGGGCGCGGCGATCGGAACGGTCGAGCGGGACTGCGGCTGCGCGAGCGTCAGAATCGCGAGGTCGTGATGGTAGACATCGACGCCGTCGACGGTGTCGGAGCGAAAGTCCGGGTGCAAACGGACAGCCGTGACTTTCACGGTCGTTCCGTCACGTGAAGACAGATCGCTGCGGTCGAAGGTGACGGTGAGCGCCTGCGGCAAGAGCTGTGCGAATTGCACGCAGTGCGCGTCCGTGAGCACCTGGTCCGGTGCGATGAGCGCGCCGCCGCAGAACTGGCCGGACGCGCGGGGGAAGAACAGGGGTGTGCCGACCGCGGCGAGCCAGGGATAGTCGCCGGCGTTCGCCTGGGTGCCGCCGACGACGGCATGGGCGGGAGCGGGCACTGCGCAGCCGATGAGCGCCGCGGCGAGGACGGCGAGCCGGCGGGAGTACGACATCGGGCCATTCAAACAGAAAGGGCGGGGTTTCGGTGGCCGGGCATGTCGGACCCTGCGCGTACGGTCGCGGTTATGACGTCTTGGAACGAGTTCGCTGCGGCCGCCCCTCGTATCTCGGGAATCTTCACTCGCCGTCACGCCGCCATCGGCAACCTCTGCATGCTTGCCACCCTGCGCAAAGACGGCTCACCGCGCATCAGCCCGCTGGAACCGCGCATCTTCGAGGGTGAGCTCTGGCTCGTGGGCATGCCGGGCACCACGAAGTTCGCCGACCTGGCCCGCGACCCGCGCTTCTGCCTGCATACGGCGACCGTCGACACCCAGGTCAGCGACGGCGACGTGAAGATCTTCGGCAGCGTGCGTGATGTGCAGGATCCGGAGCTGCAGCGGCGTTGGGCGGAAGACCTCTTCGCCGAGAGCGGGTTCGACCTGCGCGGACGCAAGTTCGAGCCGTTCTACGCGGTGGAGCTGACCGGGGCTTCGTCGGTGGAGATCGTCGAGGGGCGCATGGAAGTGACGGTGTGGAAGCCGGGACAGCAGGAGCACGTCGTCGAGGTCTCCGACAGCGCCGAACCAGCGACTACATAACGTGCAATATTGCACGCAGTGCAAGAAGGCATCTCATGCAACAACGCACGAGGTGCCGAATATTGCTGATTTTCAGCACATTTCGAGGTCAGCGTGCGGTCAGGTGCGTGCCTTGTGACGACTGTCCAGGCCTCACAAGGTTATCGGGAGCGGCCGTCGAGCGTCGGAGGCGCGGTGCTCTGGCGTCGCGACGGTATCTCGGACGTAGACGCGCCGGTGTTGCCGGACGGCTGCATGGATCTGCTCTGGATCGACGGACGACTTTCGGTGGCCGGCCCGGACACTCGGGCCTACCGTCCGGCGCCCGGTTTCGCCGATCGGATCGCGGGGATCCGCTTCTACCCGGGGACGGCGCCGACGCTCCTCGGGGTGCCCGCGCACGAACTCCGCGACGCCAGGGTTGATCTCGCCGACCTATGGTCGCCCGGCGATCTGCGCACCGCTTCGGAGTTGGTCGCACGAGCATCGAGTCCGGAAGTCGGGCTGGAAGCGATTGCTCGCTGGCGTGCAGGCGGAACTGATGGCGTCGATCCCGTGGTGCGATTCCTGGTGGCATCGCTGAGATCAGGCAGCTCGGTCGCGGCCATTGCGGAAGCGTTGGAGACGGGGCCGCGCAGATTGCATCGAATATCTCTTGTGGCGTTCGGGTATGGGCCCAAGACGCTGGGGAGGGTGTTGCGGATGCAGCGTGCGTTGGCCTTGGCGCGGGGCGGAATGGGGCTTGCGGACGTAGCGGTCGCTTCTGGTTATGCGGATCAGGCGCATTTGACGCGGGATGTTCGAGAGTTCTCGGGCATGGCGCCGATGAAGTTGCTGGGATTGGATTTGGAATCGCTGTCGTTCTGAATATTGTTATATCACTTCGTAATTCGAGTGTGCGTGCGGTGAAACGGCGATAGAATTGATGCATGAATTCGATGGGGGTGACACTCGACGACTGCGGTATCGCTGAACTGGCGGCCGCGGTTTCGACCCTGTCGGAATCTATGCAAGGCGGGAAAATGTCGGGGTTTTCCGATGAAGACATCGTGACGTTGATGCAGAAGATTGAAACCTGCAAGCGTCAGCTCGCTGCGTTGGATACGAACCTGATCATCGAAGCGGGGGAGCGTTCGCTGCATTCGCGTAGTGGGGCGGGGAAGATGGTGCCGTTCTTGCGGCACACCCTCGGCTTGTCTCGCTATGACGCCTCAGTGCGGGTGAAGATCACCCACCACTGCGGCGAGTTCGTGCAGCAGACTGGGCACGTCGCTCCGCCCGTGCTTCCGGTGACTGCCGAAGCCTTCTCCGCGGGCGATATCTCGCGTGATCATGTGCGCCACATCATGGATGTGATGAACCACCTCCCTCTGGATGTTCCCGCCGAGGCACGAGTCGAGGCCGAGCAAATCCTGGTCGACTACTCCCGCAATGGGTGGCCGGATGATCTGTTGAAGATCGGGCGCGACATCCTCGCTCGGTTGGATCCCGATGGGAAGGTTGTTTCCGACGCTGACCGTCGTCGCCGTCGTGGCATCACGCTGTGCCGTCCCGGTGTGGACGGGATGACCCGGATCGAGGGGTGGATCACCCCCGAACTGCGTGCCTGCCTGGACGCGGTGTTCGCGAAGCTCGCCCGGCCCGGCATGTGCAATCTGGAGGACCCGGAAAGCCCCTCCGCTGCAGGTGGGTTCATTGCCGACAGCGTGCTCGATGCTGCTGCGCGTCGTGACCGTCGCGATGCCGGGCAGCGCACCCACGATGCGCTGCTCGCCCTGGTGCAGCCTGGTGTGAACATGCGGACCCTGGGCATGCACCGTGGCCTGCCGGTCGAGGTCGTGCTCACCATGAGCCTGACCGACCTGGAGAACGGGACCGGGGTCGCCACCACGGCGTCTGGCACGCAGATCTCGATCAACGAAGCGTTGAAGATGGCCGAAGGAACCCGCCCGGTCCTGGCGGTCCTCGACGGCGACGGGATGCCGATCTACCTGCGCCGGTCGCGTCGAACCGCCAACCGCGCCCAACGCCTCGCGCTGCTCGCTCGTGACAAGGGATGCACCCGCCCCGGGTGTGAACAGCCAGCCAGTATGTGCGCCGCCCACCACATCGATGATTGGGCCAAGGGTGGTCCGACCGACATCGACAACCTGACATTGGCGTGCGATCACTGCCACGCGCTGGTCAACGATGGGCCCGATGGCTGGAAAACCGTTGTGATGGGTAAAGACTCACCGCATCCAGGCCGGACGGGGTGGATTGCTCCGAAGAGTGTTGACCCGACCGGCCTTCCACGGGTGAATGATCGTCATCACGTGGGGCAGTCGATCGCGGCTGCCATCGATTCCAGTTGCCGAACGTGGCGCTCACGGGCAGCGTGAAACCCGTGCTGCTCGTGTCCTGCTGGCGTGCGCAAAGCAACGCGGAGTGTGGTCGCCTCGCCTGCCCTGCCGGACTGTGGCTGACGCCGGGCTGGGATCCGCTACCCGCCGATCCCAGCCCAGGGACTGCACGCATCACCTTCTCGAGATAACACGACAGAGACCTCCCCGCGTATCTCCCCTATGACGGGATGCTGCACGGCCGAGCCGTATTCGGCCCCGAAAGGTGAGGGGCCTCGTAAACTCGGCCACCCTTCTTCCTTCTCCTGTTCCTACCGGAGGGGGCTGGTGGGTGAGGGGCCTCGCAAGCTCGGCCACCTCTCTTCCTTCTCCAGGCGTCTTTTATCTTTTCGTCTCTTTGCTTTTGTGGCTCTGATCTTTGGGTCTCACCCCAACGCCGCGTACAGATCCACCCCGTGCCCATCCGGATCGAGCACAGTCGCATACCTCTGCCCCCAGAACGCATCGAACGGCTTCAACTCAGCCCGATACCCCGCCCCCACCAACTCCGCGAACTTGGCATCCACCCCAGCCGCATCCCCGCAGTCACATGCCAACCCGATCCGCCCAGCCCCAGGCACAGCAACCCAATCCGGCCGAAACGACCGAACCGTCTCCTCGGTATCGAGCATCAGCTTCACACCCCCACCAAGGTCCGCGTCGACATGCGGCTCCGTCTCGGCCCCCTCCGCGAACCCCACCCCGAGCCGCCGATAGAACTCCAGCGACGCCCTCATATCCGCCACCACGATCCCGATCACATTCAGTCGAATACCCATGCCCGAACCCTAGGCGCGGTCCACCCGCATTCTCTTGAACGAATCGGACACTCAGCGAGCGTGCACAGCCGCCAGCCGCGCGGCCCGAATCGCGTTCCACAGCGGCCGCAACAACGCCTCCTGAGCAGCCACCGCGGTCGCCGAGGTCGGCGCCGAAGCCGGCTCCCGCTCGGCGACGGTCAGGATCGCCGCGACCTGATCGGCGGTGTCGAGAATCCGCCGCGCCCGCAACGGCATCGAATCCGGGTACTTGTGCCGGGAATGCCCGGCCAACTCGGCCTCCACCAGATCCCGAGGCGGGACCCCGCCCGACCCGAGCCGGGTGGTGTGCATCTGCGCCAACGCGTCCGCCGCATCCCGCACGGCTTCCCGCATCGTGTATTCGGCCTCACCCAACGGCATTTCCGGCGCGAGGGTCAGCGGTATGGGCGTGGAGTACACCCGCCACTGCAATGCGTCCTCATCGGTCCACACCGGTACGAGTCCGGTCCCGTTGGTTCCGGGCGCTCCGACGAGGATGCCTTCCTCGGCTTCGGTTGCGGCAGCGGCGAACTCGGTGCCGACGGGTATGCCCCGCACGTCTCCGGGAATCGGCAGCACCAACCGTACCTGCGCGTCCAGCCCGGTGTACGCCTCGCGAATAATCTTGAGCAGCACCATGATTCCCGCCCCGGCCACCGCCGCGGGGTCTTCGTCGGATGCCCACGGCAGCCCGGTGTGCCCGCCGGTGACAGGGTCTCCGGCGGCCACGGTCTGTCGCGGAGCCCAAGCGCGCAGTTCGTCGAGCACATCGTCGGGGGCGCTACAGCCTGCCAGCCAGGAACCGGCCCAGACCGTGAGCGAGGCGCTTGGGGAACTCATGTATTCGAGGATAACTGGCGGGCTACTCCTGCTCGGTGACGAAATCGATCAGTCGTTCGACCGCACCGATGAGGGGGGTTTCCAGGTCGCGGTAGGAGTTGACCGCGTTGTAGACGCGCCGCCACCCGTCCTGCGGGGTGCCCCAGCCGAGGCGTTGGCAGATGCCGGTCTTCCAGTCCTCGCCGCGGGGTACGTCCGGCCAGGCGGGGATGCCGACGGCTGCGGGCCGGACGGCCTGCCATACGTCGATGTAGGGGTGGCCGGTGACGAGGACGTGCGCGCCGAGGCCCTGGGTGAGGCCGGATTCCTTGGAGCCGGTGACCAGGTGATCGACGAGGACGCCGACGCGGTGGTTCGGTCCGGGCTGGAATTCGGCGAGTTTCGCGCCGAGGTGGTCGAGGCCCTCGAGTTGTTCGACGACGACGCCTTCGACCCGGAGGTCGTGGCCCCACACGCGTTCGACGAGGGCGGCGTCGTGGATGCCTTCGACCCAGATGCGGCTGGCGCGGGCGACCCGCGCTTTGAGGCCTTCGACGCGGGTGGATCCGGAGGCGGATCGGGTGGATTTCGCAGGTGTGGCGGCGGTCGGCTTGACCAGGGTGACCGCCTGGCCGTCGATGAGGAAGGCGGCTTCTCGCATCGCGAACAGTCGCACGCGTCCGGCGCGGTCCTCGAGTTTGACGAACTCTCCGTCGTAGCTGCGGTCGAAACCGACTACGGCACCGCAGAATCCGGTGGCCGCGTCCTCGGCGACGAGGTCGCGTTCGGCGACCACGCGGGGCACCTCCCGCTTCTGTTTCCGTGCGTGCCCGGTGAAGATGTCGCCGTACTTCTGGTGCCCACTCACCGCGTCGAGGTTACCGGCGGCGGGCGGGAATCCCGCTCGCGCCGCGCCCATTCCGGCGGTCGGGGCGGCTGCTGGGCAGGTTGTGCACGGATTCCGGTGATCGGTGTCCGATGTGCCCGGTCGCGGGGCTCGGAGTGATCACGAATAGCAGCCGGGCCCCGCAAATACAGTTACTGTTGTGGCGTGGCCGCAATAGTTTGGCTGGTCGCGGGCATCCTGCTCGCGGCGGCCGAGATGCTCACGGGCACTCTTGTGCTGATCATGCTGGGGGTCGCCGCACTCATCACCGCGGGCGTGAACGCGCTCACGGGGGCCCCGGTGCTGGTGGACGCGGTCGTGTTCGGTGTCACCTCGATCGCGCTGCTGGCGCTGGTGCGCCCATTCCTGTTGCGGCGCTACGCGACTCCGCCGCCGCATCAGACGGGGGTGGACGCATTGCCGGGCAAGACCGCCAAGGTGCTCGAAACGGTCGACGAGCACGGTGGTCGCGTGAAGCTCGGCGGAGAGGTGTGGAGTGCGCGCCCATACGACGCCTCGGAGACCTACCCCGTCGGTTCGACCGTGTACGTCATGAGGATCGACGGTGCGCACGCCGTCGTCATGAAAGGGCAGTGATGGCTGTACTGATAGTCGCCGTCGTACTCATACTTCTGGTCGTCGTGGTGGTCTTCAAGTCGGTGGCGCTGGTGCCGCAGGCGGAGGCCGCCGTGATCGAGCGGCTGGGCCGCTATTCGCGGACCGTGTCCGGGCAGCTGACCTTCCTGGTGCCGTTCGCGGACCGGGTGCGCGCCAAGGTCGACCTACGCGAGCGGGTGGTGTCCTTCCCGCCGCAGCCGGTCATCACCAAGGACAACCTGACCGTGCAGATCGACTCGGTGGTGTATTTCCAGGTCACCAGCCCGCAGGCCGCCGTCTACGAGATCTCCAATTACATTGCCGCCGTTGAACAGTTGACGATCACCACGCTGCGCAACGTGGTCGGCGGCATGACCCTCGAGGAAACCCTCACCTCCCGCGACCAGATCAACGGTGAACTGCGCGGCGTCCTCGACGAGGCCACC
The DNA here is from genome assembly GCF_040630175.1 of Nocardia sp. NPDC005825. NCBI lineage: Bacteria > Bacillati > Actinomycetota > Actinomycetes > Mycobacteriales > Nocardiaceae > Nocardia > Nocardia sp. NPDC005825. The sequence continues at coordinate 333,598 of NZ_JBEXXC010000001.1, read as the reverse complement.
GGCCGCTGGGGCCTGCGGGTGTCGCGGGTGGAACTGAAGGCGATCGATCCGCCGCCGTCGATTCAGGAATCGATGGAGAAGCAGATGAAGGCCGACCGGGAGAAGCGCGCCATCATTCTCACCGCCGAAGGCCAGCGCGAGGCGTCGATCAAGACGGCCGAGGGCCAGAAGCAGGCGCAGATCCTCGCGGCCGAGGGCTCCAAGCAGGGAATGATCCTGACCGCCGAGGGTGAGCGGCAGTCCCGCATCCTGCGGGCCCAAGGTGAGCGGGCGGCCGCGTATCTCCAGGCGCAGGGCCAGGCCAAGGCCATCGAGAAGGTGTTCGCCGCCATCAAGAACGGCAAACCCACCCCCGAGCTGCTGGCCTACCAGTACATGCAGACCCTGCCGCAGGTCGCCAAGGGTGACGCCAACAAGGTGTGGCTGGTGCCGAGCGATTTCGGCAAGGCCCTCGAAGGGTTCGCGCGCGGTTTCGGCAAGCAGGGCGAGGACGGCGTCTTCCGCTACGAGCCGGCCCCTGACGGCGCGGAATCCGCGACCGAGGACGACTCCGACGAGGTCGCCGACTGGTTCGACACGGCCACTGACCCGGCCACCCAGCAGGCCGTGCGCGCCGCGGAGGCCGACGCCCGCACCCCGGTCGAGCCGATGAGCCTGCCGCCTACGGTCGCGCCGCAGCAGCTGCCGCACACCCAGCGTCCGGCTCCGCCCGTGCAGCCGCAGTACCGGCCGGAACCGCCGCCGGACCAGCGCTGGCAGAACCCGCCGCAGCCGCCGCGCCCCCAGGGGCACTGACGGATTTCCCGATCGCGACATCGAATGAGGCCCTCCCGGCATTGCCGGGAGGGCCTCGTCGTAGGCAGCGGTCAGTTCGTGGAACCGTCGAACCGCTCGCCCGAGATCGACCGCGACGGCTCGCCGTCGACGCCCACCGGCACCTCACCTTCGAGGGTGGTGCGGTACAGCACCCGGGTCACGTCGAGATGGTCGAGGTCGCTGGGCGCGAGATGCGCGGTGGCGCGGTTGTCCCAGAACGCGACACTGTCCTTCTCCCACCGGAATCGGACCGTGTACGCGGGATCGGCGATCTCGGCGTACAGCAGTTCGAGCAGCGCGTCGCTCTGCCGCGGGCTCAGGCCGATGATGCGGGTCGTGAAGCCGGGGTTCACGAACAGCACGCGTTCCCCGGTCACCGGGTGCACGCGGACCACCGGATGCTCGGTGACCAGGGGCGCCGCCGCGACGCGCTTGGCGTAGTCGCTGTCCGCGTCCCACACGGGCAATCTGCCGCCGAACCGGTGCTCGGCGCGCAGCCCGTCGAGCAGCGTTTTCAGCGAATCCGGCAGTCCCGCATAGGCGGCCGCCAGATTGGTCCACTGGGTGTCGCCGCCGCGCTCGGGCGCGATCTCGGCCCGCAGCAGGGAGGCGGCGGGCGGGTTGATCAGCGGTGAGATGTCGGTGTGCCACTGATTGGTGTAGCTGAATTTCTTCTTCCCGAAACGCTTTTCGTAGAGCCGGCTGTCGACGGCGAGGATCTCGGGGTGCTCGGTGGGCGCGTCGTCGTCGTAGGGGTGTGAGGGCGTGACCGCGCCGAAGCGGCGGGAGAAGGCGATCTGCTCGGCGTGCCCGATGCGCTGATCGCGGAAGAACAGCACCTTGTATTCGTGCAGCGCGGCGGTGAGGACCGCGATCTGCTCGTCGGTGAAGTCGGCGCGCAGGTCGATGCCGCTGATCTCGGCGCCGATGTGCCCGGCGACGGGAGTGATCTGGAAGGTGCCGACGGGGTGCTCGGTGACGGTGGTCATGAGGGTTTCCTTTCGGTGCTCAGGCGGTGGCCTGGGTGCGGACGGGAGTGAACTGGCTTTCCACCGGGGCGAGGCCGTAGTGGCCGCGCAGCGTGGTGGCGGTGTACTCGGTGCGGAACAGGCCGCGCTGCTGCAGGATCGGGACGACCTGGTCGACGAAGTCCTCGAGCCCGCCGGGCAGGTACGGCGGCATGATGTTGAAGCCGTCGGCCGCGCCCTGCTCGAACCAGGTCTGCAGGTCGTCGGCGATCTGTTCGGGGGTGCCGGCGAGGGTGCGGTGGCCGCGGCCGCCGCCGAGCTTGCCGATGAGCTGGCGCACGGTCAGCTCCTCCTTCTCGGCGAGCTCCTTGACGAGGGTGAATCTGCTCTTGCCGCCTTCGATTTCGCTTTCCGGGGGTAGCGGCGGGAGCGGCGCGTCGAGGGCGTGCTCGGTGAGGTCGACGCCGAGCAGTGTCGACAGCTGCCGCAGCGCGTAGTCGGGGGAGATGAGGTCGGTGAATTCCTGTTCCAGCGCACGGGCTTCGGCCTCGGTGCCGGCGATGAACGGCACCAGACCGGGCAGTACCTTCAGATCGTCGGCGGACCTCCCGTACTTGGGCAGCCGGGCCTTGAGGTCCCGGTAGAACGCCTGCCCTTCGGCGAGCGTGCGCTGAGCGGTGAACACGGCCTCGGCGTGGCGGGCCGCGAATTCCTTTCCGCTCTCCGAGGATCCGGCCTGCACGAGCAGCGGCCGCCCCTGCGGGCTGCGCGGGGAGTTCAGCGGCCCGCGGACCCGGAATCGCTCACCGCGGTAGTCGAGGGTATGCACCTTCTCCGGGTCGGCGAATACGCCGGTCTCGGGGTCGAGCACGACGGCGTCGGATTCCCAGCTGTCCCACAGCTGGACGGCCAGATCGACGAACTCCTCGGCCCGCTCGTAGCGGCGGGCGTGTTCGGGGATGGCGTCGAAGCCGAAGTTGAACGCCTCGTCCTCGCTGCCGGAGGTGACGATGTTCCACCCCGCGCGCCCGCCGCTGATGTGGTCCAGGGACGCGAATTTGCGGGCCAGATTGAAGGGTTCGTTGTAGCTGGTCGAGGCGGTGGCGATGAGGCCCACATGTTCGGTGGCGGTGGCGATGGCCGCGAGCAGGGTGACCGGTTCGAAGACGGCGAGGGCGTTGCGTTTGATGCGCGGCCCGACCGCGAGCCCGTCGGCGAAGAACACCGAGTCGAGCCGGCCGCGTTCGGCGATACGGCCGAGCTCCTGGAAGTGCCCGACCTCGAGCACCTGGTGTTCGCGGGTGCGCGGATGCCGCCAGGCAGCCTCGTGGTGGCCGACGCCCATGAGGAACGCGTTGAGATGGAAAGTCTTGCGGGGGTTGGACATAGGGGAGTGATCCTTCGATGGTGTCAGGGGTGGCGGCGGGCTAGCGGTGCGCACGCCAGCGGGAGAGCCGCCGCTCGATGGCCACGAGCACGCCGTTGTAGGTGAGCCCGACCACGGCGATGGCGACGATCCCGGCGTACATGTCCGGAATCTGGAAGTTCTGCTGCGCGGCGGTGATCAGGTACCCGAGCCCGGCCCGCGCCCCGAACATCTCCGCCGCGATGAGCACCAGAATCGAACCCGAGGCCGCCATCCGGATCCCGGTGAAGATGGACGGCACGGCCGCGGGCAGGATCACCTTCTGGAACAGGCGCAGCGGTGAGAAGCCGAGTGACACGGCCGATTTCACGAGCAGCGGGTCCACCGTCCGCACGCCGCTGATGGTGTTGAGCAGGATCGGGAAGAACCCGGCGTACACCACCAGCGCGATCTTGGAGGTCTCACCGATGCCGAGGATCAGGATGAACACCGGCAGCAGTGCGAGGGCGGCGGTATTGCGGAACAGTTCCAGCACCGGGTTCAGGAATTCCGCGACCGGCCGGTACCAGGCGATCGCCACACCCACCGGAATCGCGGTCACCAGTGCGATGGCGAAGCCGATGAGCGAGCGGGTCAGGCTGGTGGACACGTGTTCCCAGAGCTGACCGTTGCGGATCAGCTCGAGCCCGGCCCCGACCACCGTGGAGAACGGGGGCAGGAAGACCTCGTCCACGAGACCCAGTCGCGGCGCGGCCTCCCACACCGCGAGGAACGCCGCGATCACCACGGCCGGTTTGCCGATCCGCCAGCCGATGCGGGCGATCGTGGGCAGCACCGAGGAGGCCCGTTTCGGCCGTGGCGCCGCGCGATCGGCGGTGTGGGACGGGATCTCGACGGGTGCGTCGACCAGTTGCACAGCGCTAGACATGGGAATTCCTCCGATCGGCGGTGAGCGCGGCCTGCTCCAGGTCCTGGGCTCGCGCGACCTCGTCGTGCAGCAGCGACCACACGTGGTGGCGCAGTTCGCGGAACCGTTCGCTGGACCGGACGTCCGGGTCGGCTTGCCGGTCCAGGTCGATGTCGACCACGGCTTTGATCCGCCCGGGCCGCGAGGTCAGGACGGCGACGCGCTGCCCCAGGTAGACGGCTTCGTCGATGCCGTGGGTGATGAACAGCACCGTCTTGCCGGTGGCTCGCCAGATCCGTAACAGCTCGTCCTGCAACGACTCCCGGGTCTGGGCGTCGAGCGCGGCGAACGGCTCGTCCATCAGCAGCACCTCCGGATCGAAGGCCAGGCTGCGGGCGATGGCGACGCGCTGCTTCATGCCGCCGGACAATTCGTGCGGGTACCGGTTGCCGAATCCGGCGAGTCCGACCAGCTCCAGATAGTGTTCGGCGATTCCCTTGCGGGCGCGGCGGGGAATGCCCTTGGCCTCCAACCCGAATTCGATATTGGCCCGGGCCGTGCGCCAGGGGAGCAGCGCGTACTGCTGGAACACGATGCCGCGATCGAGTCCCGGCCCGGTGACGGGCGCGCCGTCGAGCAGGATCTGGCCGGCGGTCGGCCGATCCAGTCCGCCGAGCAGGTCCAGCAGGGTGGACTTGCCTGAACCACTGGGCCCGACCAGCACCAGGAACTCACCGTCCCGAACATCGACGGAGATATCGGAGATCGCGGTGAGCGGTTCCTTCTCGCCCCGCACCGGGAATTCCTTCCGAACCCCCGACAGCGCGAGTTTGACCGCGGCGGTGCTCATTTCGCCACCGCCTCGCCGCTCGGGCCGCCGGTCGCCGGGTACTTCCCGTTGGCGTACGGATTGTCCTTATTGGTGTAGAGGTCCTTGGCGGCGAGCTTGCCCGCGGGCAGTTCGCCATTGCGGACCAGCCAGTCGATCCAGATCTGCAGCTCCCGTTCGGCGACCACGCCGCCGGGGACCGGGACGCCCGAGCTCTTGTAGTACTGCAGCAGCGAAGTGTTCTCGTTGCGCCCGCGCTTGTGGATGATGTCGGCGAACTTGGCCACCACCTCATCGCGCGGTGTCACCTGCAGCCAGCGGGTGGCGCGCGCGGTGCCCTGCACGAAGTCGGCCACCGCGTCGGCGTGCGACTTCAGATAGTCGTTGCGGAAAACATAGGTGCCGTAATCGAATTGGCCGAACAGATCCTTGTCGGTGTAGAGCGGATGGATCCCGCCGCGCCCGATGGCGGTGTCACGGAAGACGCCGCCGAGCGCGGCCACGTCGATCTGCCCGTTGCGCAGCGCGTCCTCGGTGTTGGCGGGCGGCAGCACGACGAGCTGCACCTGCTTGATCTCGGCGTCGCTGAGACCTTGGTCGTGCAGCCACTGGCGGGTGATGAATTCGTGGTGCGCGCCCAGGGTGTTGACGCCGACCTTCTTGCCGATGAGGTCGCGTGCCGAGGTGATGCGGGAGTCGTCGCGTACGAAGTAGCCGGTGAAGTTCAGTTCGTCCGCGCCGTAGGAGCTGAGCACGGAGGTGACGGGCGCGCCGCCCGCGATGAGCTTGATGACCGCGCCGTTGAAGGCGCTGCCGAATTCGACCTGTTTGGTGGCGGCGGCCTGGATATTGGCCGGGCCGGAGGTGGTGTCGCCCTCCCAGTGCAGGTCGATCTTGGTGAAGTAGCCCAGGTCGGCCGCGAGCTCGAAGGCCGTGACCTGGCCGGTGCTGCCCTGATAGCGGACGACCGTCCTACCGTCGGCGGTCGTGCCCGCGTCGGTCTTGGCGCAGCCGATGAGCAGGACCGCCGCGCTGGTGACCGTGATCGCGGCGGCGACCGCGCGTCGCACCCGCGTGGGGCGGAGAGAGAAGGCCATGGGGATGTCTTTCGGTGAATGTGTCCGTCGCGGAATGGGTTTCGTGGCGGGGACGACAACAGAGCCGCATGGGGATTCCTCTTCGGGGGTGGGGACGGTCGATCGGAGTGCTCACATGCTGCGACGGCCGGGAGGCCCCGGCAATCGCCATTTCACGATGTGGAAATCAGCGTGAGCGAAATTCGGCGGCGGAAAACGTTGCCTCGCCGGTGTTTTGGAACAGCGGCGCGATCCGGCCCGCCGCGATGCGCATGGCCGGGACGACGGCGCGGATCAGCTCGCCATCCAGGCGCTCCGAGCGGGCCTGCACCGCCAGCGCGCCCCGCACCTGCCGGTGCGGTCCGACGATGGGCACCGCGAGCGCGCGGATCGGATCGTCGGTCTCGATGAGCTCGCTGGCGAATCCCCGGTGCCGGACCCGGTCGAGGTCGACATCGGCCGCAGCCCGGCCGGCGGAGTAGGCGAGCAACGCCTGGCCGGTCGCGCTGGCGTGCAGCGATTGCCGGGCCCGCGGCACCTGATGGTGGCAGAAGTGCACGGGCGGGCGGGCCTGGAACACCGTGACCGCGTCGTCGGCCTCGGGCACGCTCACGCTGACGGTGATGCGGATGCCCGCCGCCAGCGCGTACAGGTGCGGCGCGATCGAGTCCAGGCCCAGGCGGGTCAGCGCGGGCCGGGCCAGCGTGGCCAGCCCCTGTCCGACCCGATACCGGTCGGTGGCCGGGTCCTGTTCGAGCAGTCCGCCCCGGACCAGCGCCTGGGCCAGCCGGTGCGTGGTGCTGACCGGCAGCGCGGCCCGCTGGGCCAGTTCGCTCAGCGACAGTTCGGGATCGTCGCCCTCGAGGCAGTTCAGGACGTGGATCGCGCGGTCGACAGCGCGGGCTCCGGACCGGGGTTCATCGATGGCGGCCATGGTTCCTCCTGGTGGACCCGAAACGACGTTCCAGGCACTATCCCTAGTGCTCTGACCTGGGGCAACGGTTGCGCGCAGCACGATCCGAGCCGGTCGCACCGCGTTTCCGCGCGCGAATCGCTTTGTGTCGCGTTTGTATTACGCGATGGGGGTCACCTTTTATGCGTGACCTCGCTCACAAATTCCACTCTGAATTCCAGAAATGTCATTCTCCGACACTCCGCGACGAACTGCGTAAACCACATAAAGTGCGGTCGCAATCGTTTCGTCAACTGCTCGTGATCGATACGTGATTTGCGGAGATCTTTCCGTTACCGTCGCTAGCGGCTCGGAGAAACCCGGGCTCCAGCTCGAATCGACGAACACCGGCAACTCCGTCCCGCGATTCGAGAGCAACCGATACCCCTGGGGACGGGGACCCGCAGCGAGCAGCACGGGCCGGTGGGAGCGGGGCGAGGAAACAAACTTATGCATCGCAACCGGAAGCTCACCACCCGCACTCGTATCGTCGCCGCCACCGCGGCCATGGGCGCGCTCGTGTCCGTCCCGTTCGCGCTGTCGACGGCGACCGCTTCGGCCGCCTCGGGCAACTGGGACGCTGTCGCGCAGTGCGAGAGCAGCGGCAACTGGGGCGCCAACACCGGCAACGGTTTCTACGGCGGCCTGCAGTTCACCCAGAGCACCTGGAACGCCTACGGTGGCGCGGGCAGTGCCGCCAACGCCAGCCGTGAGGAGCAGATCCGCGTCGCGGAGAACGTGCTCGCCGGCCAGGGCCGGGGCGCCTGGCCCGTGTGCGGCGCCTACCTGTAATAGGCGTTCCGCTCGGTCGGAATTCGCGATGGCCCGTGCCGCAACGATGCGGCACGGGCCATTGTCGTATTTCGCGCAATCACGCGTGGGCTTCGTAGATCGCCTGCGCCAATTCGATCTTGACGGCTTGGAATTCGGGCGTGGCGGTGACAGCTAACTCTCGGGCACCAGCCTCGTCGTCGCCGGGCAGGGTGATGGCCCGGTCCACGATGACGCGTCCCGGCCGGGCGCTCATGACCAGGACCCGGGTGGACAGGAATACCGCCTCCTCCACCGAATGGGTCACGAACACAATGGTTTTCCCGGCTTCGCGCCACAGGCGCAGCAACTCCACCTGCAACCGCTCGCGGGTCAGTTGATCCAGCGCGCCGAACGGTTCGTCCATGAGGATGATGCGCGGATCGTTGGCCAGCACCCGCGCGATCTGCGCCCGCTGCTGCATCCCACCGGACAGTTCGTAGGGCCGCTTGCCGCCGACGTCGCCCAGCCCGACCAGTTCGAGCAGCCGGTCCGCCACGACCCGGCGCTCCTTCTTGTCCACGCCTCGGCACTTCGGGCCGAACTCGACATTGCCGCGAACGGTGAGCCACGGGTACAGGGTGGGCGACTGGAAGACGACCCCGCGTTCGGGGCTCGGCCCGTCGACGCGGTCCGGGCCGACCAGCAGGGTGCCGGTGCTGGGTTCGAGGAAACCGCCGAACAGTCGCAGCAGCGTGGTCTTGCCGCATCCGGACGGCCCGACGACGCTCACGAACTCGCCGGGCTCGATGACCAGATCGGTGGGGGACAGCGCGACGGTGCTGCCGGTCGGGGTGTCATAGGTCTTGGAGACCTCCGTCAGCACCACCCGGTCGCGCTGGTCGACCGCGGCGGTCATTTCGCGCTGACCTTGGTGGCCGCCCCCGCGTAGACCGCCCCGGCGTACGCCTCCGGCGCCGCCAGGCCCTGGATCTCGCCCTGGCTCAACAGGAAGTCGGCAGAGGACTTCAGATCCGCGCCCAGCTGCTTGCCCAGGTAGCCCGGACCGGCCTGGGCCGTCGCGTCGAGGTAGCCGTATTCGCCGAGCTGCTTGCGGATGTCGGCGACCGGAACGCCGAGCTGCGCGGAGATGCGAGTGGCGGCACTGTCGGGCGCGGTGTTGATGAGAGTGACCGCCCAGTTCTGCGCCGCGGTCCACACTTCGAGGAAGCGCGGGTTGGCCGTCACGAACTCGCTGCGCGCGCCCGCCAGGTCATAGGTGGGTTTGCCGGCCTTGGCGGTCTCGGCGGCGGTGGTGACCACGTGCCCGTTCTTCACCAGCTCCGACAATGTCGGCTCCCAGATGAACGCCGCGTCGATATCGCCGCCCCGCCAGGCCGCGGCAATGGCGTCGGGCTGCATGTTCACCAGCGTCACCTCGCGCTCGACCCCGGCGGCGGTGAGCGCCGCGAGCAGGCTGTAGTGCGAGGTGCTGGCGAACGGCACCGCGACCTTCTTCCCGCGCAGGCCCGCCACCGAGGTGATGGCCGGATCCTTCACGACGAGCGATTCGGCCGCGCCGATCACGTCGTGGATCCACACCGCCCGCATGCCGATGTGCAGCGGCGCGGACAGGGCCCGGGCGGCGGCTGCGCTGCCGAGCAGGCCCAGATCCAGGGAGTTCGACCCGAACGCCTGGATCACGGTCGCGCCGGAGGCGAACTTGCTCCAGGTGATGGTCGCCTTGGGCAGGCAGGTCTCGAGCAGTCCCGCGTCCTTCACGATCAGGTCCCCGTTGGGGATCTCCTGATAGCCGAGTCGTACCGTGCCGGTGAAGGTTTCGTCCACCGCCACCGGGCACGCCACCTGCTCCCCGCCGCCACGCGACTGATCGGTGCGCCCGGACTGAACGCACGCGGTCAGGGAGGCGGTGAGCAGCCCGGCGACCGCCAGGGCCGCGGCTGCGCGTACTGAACGGGCAACGCGTTTCATGCTTGGCCTTTCCACGGCACGACCAGCGCGCCGATCCGACTGATGACCGCGTCGAGCGTGAGCGCGGTGAGACCGATGACGATGATGCAGGCCATGGTCAGCGGGGTATTGAGCTGCTGACCGGCCAGGAAGGCGAGCCCGCCGATACCGGGGATGCCATTGTTCAGCTCCGCCGCGACCACGGTGGTCCAGGCGAATCCGACGGCGACCCGGATCCCGCCGATGACCTCGGGCAGGGTGGCGGGCAGCAGCACCCGGGTGACGACCTGTAACCGGTTGGCCCCCAGCGAGCGGGCGGCATTGATCCGGTCGGCCGAAACCTGGTGCACGCCCGCCATGGTCGCGATCACGATGGGCGGGAAGGCGGCGAGGAACAATAGCCAGATCTTGGAGGTGTCGCCGATGCCGAACCAGACGATGAGCAGTCCGATGTAGCCCAGCGGCGGCAGGGTCCGCACGAAGTTGAGGTAGGGCCCGACGATGGTCGCCAGCGTCCGGGAGGTGCCGAGTGCGAATCCGGCTATCGGGCCGAGGATCACGGCCGCGCCCGCACCCGCGGCGATGCGTTGCAGGCTCGCCAGCAGGTGCTCCCACAGGAAGTAGTTCTGCTCGCCGGGCACCTCCCGGGGGACGCCGGGCGCGAGCTGATGCCAGCTGTTGGCGCGCCCGAAGGCGTCCCACACGGCGTGCGGGCCCGGCAGGAACCGCGGGTCGACGAGTGTCGTGGCGGCGACGGCCCACCACAGGGCCAGGAATCCGGCCAGCGATGCCGCGCGCACGGCGAGGCCGCGAATCGGTCCGGCGGGCAGGGTGATTCGGGCCCGGTCGGCGGGGGTGGTCGTGGGTCGGGTCGCGCCGATACTGATCATGCGGGTGTTCCGGGCACGTGGTGGGGACTCACGTGGGTGCGCCTCTCTGTCCGACGGGTGGGCCTGCGGCGCCGGTGCGAGACCGGAACCGTCCGGCCCGATCCTGTCGGGGCGGCATCGCGCCGAACAGGGCCAGGATCAGCGTGATTCTGAAACCGGGTCCGCCAGCGGCCGGGTGGGCACCGTGGCGGTGAGCCGGGTGCCGGTGCCCGGGCGGGCGTCGACGCGCAAGCTGCCGCCGATGACGGCGAGCCGGTCGCGCATGTTCGTCAGCCCGGTGCCGTCGGTGGCGCGATCGGGGTCGAACCCGCCGCCGGTGTCGGTGACGGTGACCACCAGCCCGGCGTCTCCCTGGTGGGCGGCGATAGTGACGGTGGCGGTGGGCCCGCCGTGTTTCGCGCTGTTCTGCAACGCTTCCAGACAGCAGTAGTAGAGCGCTGTTTCGACGTCCGGCCGATACCGCCCGATCCGGTCGGCACGCACCCGCACGGGAATGGGGGAGCGGGCGGCCGCGGCGGGCAGCGCGCCCGGCAGACCTTCGCGGGCCAGCAGCGGCGGGTAGATGCCCTGGGCGAGGCGGCGGATCTCGGCGATGGCGGTTTGCAGCAGTTCGCCTGCCTCCCCGATCAATTCGACGCCCGCGGCCGGATCGGCGGTGACGGTCTGGCGGGCCAGCTGCAGCGTGATCGCCACCGCGACCAGCTGCTGCTGCGCCCCGTCGTGCAGATCCTGTTCCAGTCGCCGTCGTTCGGCGTCGGTGGCCGCCACCAGGCGGGCGCGCGAGGAGGTGAGCTGGTCGGCGCGTTCGGCGAGCAGCCGCTGCGAGGACCGCAGCGCGTCGGCATTGCGGCGCGCGATCACCGCCATATCGCCCATGGTGGCCGCGGTGTGCCAGACCACCAGCAGGATCGGCACGGTCACGGCCGGAAACCCGATGGTGGCCAGGTATTTGGCGACCATCGGCGCGACGACCGAGGCCACCACCGGCAGCGCCAGCGCCGCGCACCCGAAGGTGGTGGCCAGGGTGGCGAGGCAGTACAGCAGCAGACGGCGGCGCTGCACGTACGGGATCGCGCTGATGGCCGGGATGATCGCGGCGACCACATGCAGGGGCAGTGTGAACGGCGACAGCCATGAAGCGGCCAGCGCTCCGGTCCAGATGCCGACGGAGAGTGTGGCGATGGCCGCTTCGAACGCGCCTCGGGCGGCTACCCGCAGCGCCACCGTGAAGGCCGCGCATTCGGCGGCCAGCAGCGCGAGCATCGCGAACACCCAGATCGTCGGCCGCCCGATCGCGATGGCCACCGTCAATCCCATGAGCACGGCGTTCGCGATCAGCAGCGCGAAGATGAGCTGCCGCAACCGGATCCGGGCCAGGACGTCGGTGCCGTCGGAGTCCGCGCCGCTCCCGGTGTTCAACCCGCCGGTGTCGAGGGCGGCGTGAGCCCGCTCCAGATGCTGCGCAGCAACTGCGGGCTCAGCGTCTCCTTGTGTACGTAACCTGCTGCGCCGCACTGGTATACCTCGTGGGGGAGATCGGATGTGTCATAGGTCGACATGAGCAGCACCGCCACGCCGGGATGCGCCCGCCGCAGCCGCCGGGTGGCTTCGATGCCGCCCATCCCGGGCATGTGGATGTCCATCAGCACCAGTCCGGCGCCCGCGCCGCGGGTCAGTTCGAGGGCCGCTTCGCCGCTGTCGGCCTCGCCCGCCAGCACGAATCCGGCGCTCGCGGCCACCATCGCCGCGGCCGCGCGCCGGAAGGTGGGCCCGTCGTCGACGATCCACACCCGCACCTGCTCGGTCATGTGTGCCCCATGTCTGTCATGGTGCGACGCGGGGCGGGCTCGCGAAAGGGTGCACGCACCCCTACCCGGAGTGCGCCGCCAGATACAGCAGCACCGCGGTGACCCGCTGGTCCAGGGTGGGATCGGAAGTGAGCCCGAACTTGGCGAAGATCGAGTTGATGTGCTTCTCGACCGCGCGTTGGGACAGCGAAAGACGTTGTGCCACCACCCGATTGCTGCCGCCGCCGGCGATCTCGGCGAGCACCTGCTTTTCCCGGGCGGTGAGGCGGCCGACCAGTTCGTCTTCGCGGCGGCGCGACAGCAGCGTCTCCACGATCACCGGGTCCAGGACCGACCCGCCGCCGGCGACCACGTGCACCGCGCTGAGCAGCTGGTCGAAATGCGCGATGTGCTCCTTGAGCAGGTACCCGCGCCCGGCGGACCCGCCGTCGAGCAGCCCGGTCGCGTACCGGGGTTCGGCGTAGTGGGACAGGGCGATGACGCCGGTGCGCCGCCCGGTGGCGCGCAGCTGCCGGGCCAGCCGGATGCCCTCGTCGGTCCCGGTGGGCGGCATGCGGATATCGGTGATCAGGACATCGGGTTCGTGCCGTTGCACCAGTGCGGCGGTGGCGTCGAAATCGGTGGCGGTGCCGACCACCTCGATGCTGTCGTCGGTGGCCAGTACCCGCAGTACCCCGTCGCGGATCAGCATCGAGTCCTCGGCCACGACGACCGTGACCGCTGTACTACTCACAGTGTCCAAGGATCCTCCGACCGTAGCCCCCGCGCACGGGTACCGCGCGACCCGATCACGCCGACGTGGATCCTGATGCGCCAATCCTGGTGTGCCCCTTGCCCTGGAGGGGGTGCAGGCACCACGTTGAGCAGTGGTATCGGCAGGCTGCCCGGGGGAGGCGCGGCGGCCGACCATGGAAGGCGCGAGGGCGGTGGGGAGGAGGGGACCCCACCGTCCTCGCGCGGATCACGCCGGTGGCCGGTGGACTGTGAGCTGGTGGGGGCAGGTTGGTAGCGTGGTCGCAGGAAAACGATCGGTTGATCGGATATGAGCTGAGCCTGGAGGAGAGTGTCGTGACGGCCGTACGGCGGACACAGGCCCAGCGGCGCGCCGAGACGCGAGAGGCGCTGATCGAGGCCGCCATTCGGGCGATCGTCGAGAAGGGCTACTCCAAGCTCACGGTCAACGAGGTGTGCCGGCGCGCCGGTGTCTCGCACGGTGGACTGTTCGGCCGGTTCGACTCGCTGTTCGACCTGGTGGCCGCCGCCGCGGCCGAGGTCGGCCGCCGCCAGATCGAGCGTTTCGTCGCGAATGTGGCCGAGCTGCCCGACCCGCGCGACGTCGACGCGGTGCTGGCGATCTGGCTCGCCGCCGCCCGCGACCCCATCAATACGGTGTGGCTGGAGCTGACCATCGCGGCCCGCACCGATGAGCAACTGCGCGAACACCTCTCGGTGGTCCGCGACGAGTACGCCGCGACCCTGCTCTCCGGCGACGGCCTGCCCGCCGCCCGCGGGCTCACCCGCGAACAGAACCTGGCCCTGGGCTCGATCGTGGTGTTCTGCTTCGACGGCTTCGCCATCCACACCGGCACCTTCCCGCAGCCGGAACTGGACGCCATGCGGCTGGCCGCCCTGACCACCATGGTCCGGCAGTACCTGGACACCCACCTCGTCGCCGACCGGGCCGCGGCGCGAGACTGATCGGTCTCCGGGTCGGCCGGCGTCTCGTCGATCCGTCGTGTGATCGAACTCTCGAGTGGCCGCACTGCTTCTTACGTCGGGTCTACCCGGCCCACCGTCATGCGAGCGTCCACGACCAGGCCGATCACGCCCACCGCCAGGCACGCGACGGTGACGATGAGCTGGGCCGGGGAGGTCCGGTTGGTGAGCGCGTCACCGAGCAGCACCGTCCCGACCGTGCCCGGGATGATGCCGAGGAAGGTGGCCGCCAGGTAGGGCGTGAACCGGATGGAAGACAGTGCCGCGCAATAGTTCACGATCGAGAACGGCGCGAAGGCGATGAGCCGCAACGATCCGATCGCCAGCCACCCCCGCCGCGCGAGCCGGGCATCCACCGCCTGCACCGTCGGATGGGTGAGCCGGGCCCGGACTCGCTCGTGATCGAGCGCGCGCACCAGCCACAAGGCCAGCACCGCGCTCACGGTGGTGGCGGTGATGGCGAGTGTCAGCCCCTCGGCCGACCCGAACAGCATGCCCGCGCTGAGCGTGAAAATCGTTCGGGGAAACGGGGCTACGCACACGAGTGTGTGCACCGCGAAGAACACCAGCGGCAGCAGGGGCCCGACCGAATCGGCCCACTGCCGGATCTGCTGGGGTGCCGGATGCGGCGCGAAGGCCGCGAGCGCGAAGAGTAGCCCGCAGCCGATCAGCAAGGCCAGGGTGCGGGGTTGGCGCAGGCGGCTGAGCAGCCCGGATGCACGCTCGAGCGGGGAGCTCACGGTTGTTGGCACCGCGCCAGGTTACCCGCTGGTAGCGAGACTCCGGAGACGGCAATCACGGGGGTGCCGCTAGCATCAGGGGAAAGACGAGGAATGCTCGTTAACCAAAGTGACCGTTGATCTGCGCGAATGCCGGCCCAACGGGCACCGCGGTCAGGGAGTGGAAGAAGGAACAGCAGCTATGCCGATTGCTTCCGACTCGGACACCGATCCGGTGCCCGAGTATGCCGCCTGGCGCAAGGGTGTCGCCGGGGTGCTGGCGAAGGCCCGCAGGGTGGATGCGAGCGAACTGCCGGACGAGCCGGAGCAGCTGCTCGCGGTCACGACCTATGACGGTCTGACGGTCAACCCGCTCTACACGCGCCGTGACGAACTGCCCGAGCTGCCGCTGCCCGGGCAGTTCCCCTACGTGCGCGGTGGCGACGCCACCCGCGACGTGCACCGCGGCTGGTTCGTGAGCCAGAAGTTCGCCGGTAAGGACGCCAAGGCCGTCAACGCCGACATCCTCTTCGCGCTCGACAACGGCGTGAGCGCCGTGCAGCTGGGCGTCGCCGAGCGTGGCGTCCCGGTCGAGGGCCTGGCCACCGCGCTGCGAGGCCTGCTGTTCGAGCTGGCCCCGCTCACCCTGGACGCCGGTCCGGCCGCCAATGAGGCCGCCGCCCAGTTGTTCTCGGTGCTCGACGCCTACGCCGCGGCCAACGCGACCACGGTGCCGAACCGCGCCGATATCCGCGTCTCGCTGGGTGCGACCCCGCTGACGAGCCTGTTCGCGGGCACCTCCGCCATCGACCTGGACGGCGCGGTCGCGCTGGCCCAGCAGGCGGTGGCCCGTCCGGAGACCGTCCGCGCGATCACCGTGTGCGGCGTGGCCTTCCACAACGCGGGCGCCTCGGACGCGCAGGAGCTGGGCGCGGCCGTGGCCGCCGGCCTGGAGTACCTGCGTTCGCTCACCGACGCGGGCGCCGACATCGTGGACGCGCTGGGGCAGCTGGAGTTCCGCTTCGCCGCCACCGACGACCAGTTCGAGACGGTCGCGAAGTTCCGTGCCGCCCGGAAGCTCTGGGCCCGTGTGGCTCACGTCTGCGGCGCTCCGTCGGCCGGCAACGCGCCGCAGCAGGCCGTGACCTCCGCGGCCATGATGAGCCAGCGCGATCCGTGGGTGAACATGCTGCGCACCACGCTCGCCGCGTTCGGCGCGGGCGTCGGCGGCGCCGACATCGTCACCGTGCTGCCCTTCGACGCCGCCCTGCCCGCCGGGGAACTCGAGGTGTCGCAGGCGTTCTCCGAGCGCATGGCCCGCAACACCCAGCTGCTGCTGCTCGAGGAATCCCACCTCGGCCACGTGCAGGATCCGGGCGCGGGCTCCTGGTACGTGGAGTCGCTCACCGATGAGCTCGCCGCCAAGGCGTGGGAGTTCATGCAGGAGATCGAGGCGGCCGGCGGCTACCTGGCCGCGCTGCAGGCGGGCCTGCTCGCCGAGCGCATCGGCGAGACCAAGGCCGAGCGCGATTCCGATGTGGCGCACCGCAAGACGGCCGTCACCGGCGTCAACGAGTTCCCGAACCTGGGCGAGAAGCCGCTGTCGGACGCCGCGCGCGCCGAGTCGGGCTTCCGCTACGGTGCCGCGTTCGAGGCGCTGCGCAACCGCTCCGACGCCTACGTGGCCGCCAACGGCGCCCGCCCGCGGGTGCGCCTGGTTCCGCTGGGACCGGTGTCGGAGAACAATGTTCGTGTCACCTTCTCCACCAACCTGCTGGCCTCCGGCGGCATCGAGGCGGTCACCGAGGCCGGTCCGTCGATCGCGGTGCTGTGCGGTTCGGACAAGCGGTACGGCACCGACGCCGCCGCGGCGGTGGAGGAATTGCGGGCGGCCGGTGTCACCACCGTGCTGCTGGCCGGACCCGAGAAGGCGGTCGCGGACCTGACCGGCGCCCAGCGCCCCGATGGTTTCGTGACCGCGCGCATGGATGCGGTGGCGGCTCTGTCCGGTCTGCTGGAGAAGCTGGGAGCGTAGAGATGAGCGATATCAAGCACCGGATCGGCAATTTCGCCGAAGTACCGCTGACCGAGGGCGACACCGCCCCCGCCGAGGTCAGCGCCGCGCAGGTCGAGGAGTTCGTCAAGACCGCCGCGACCGCCAATCACTATGCGCCCGAACAGCTCACCTGGTCGACCCCCGAGGGCATCGACGTGCCGCCGGTGTTCACCAAGGCCGACCGGGACGCCATCGTGGCCGAGGGCTACCCGCTGGACAGCGTCCCGGGTATCGCGCCGTTCGTGCGCGGTCCCTACCCGACCATGTACGTGAACCAGCCGTGGACCATCCGCCAGTACGCGGGCTTCTCCACCGCCGCGGACTCCAACGCCTTCTACCGCCGCAACCTGCAGTCGGGTCAGAAGGGCCTGTCGGTCGCCTTCGACCTGGCGACCCACCGCGGCTACGACTCGGACCACCCGCGCGTCACCGGTGACGTCGGCATGGCCGGTGTCGCCATCGACTCCATCCTCGACATGCGGGAACTGTTCGATCAGATTCCGCTGGACCAGGTTTCGGTGTCGATGACCATGAACGGCGCGGTGCTGCCGATCCTGGCGCTCTACGTCGTCGCCGCCGAGGAGCAGGGCGTCGCGCCCGAGCAGCTGGCCGGAACCATTCAGAACGACATTCTGAAAGAGTTCATGGTCCGCAACACCTACATCTACCCGCCCAAGCCCTCGATGCGGATCATCTCCGACATCTTCGCCTACACCTCCGCGAAGATGCCGAAGTTCAACTCGATCTCCATCTCCGGCTACCACATCCAGGAAGCCGGCGCGACCGCCGACCTGGAGCTGGCGTACACCCTCGCCGACGGCGTGGAGTACATCAAGGCCGGTCTGGACGCGGGCATGGAGGTCGACAAGTTCGCGCCGCGACTGTCGTTCTTCTGGGCCATCGGCATGAACTTCTTCATGGAGGTCGCGAAACTCCGTGCGGGCCGCCTGCTCTGGAACGAGCTGGTCGCCAAGTTCGAGCCGAAGAACTCCAAGTCCCTCGCGCTGCGCACCCACTCGCAGACCTCGGGCTGGTCGCTGACCGCGCAGGACGTGTTCAACAACGTCGCGCGCACCTGCGTGGAGGCCATGGCCGCCACCCAGGGCCACACCCAGTCGCTGCACACCAACGCGCTCGACGAGGCGCTGGCCCTGCCGACGGACTTCTCCGCCCGCATCGCCCGCAACACCCAGCTGCTCATCCAGCAGGAGTCCAACACCACCCGTCCGGCCGACCCGTGGGGCGGCTCGTACTACGTGGAGTGGCTGACCCACCAGCTGGCCGAGCGCGCTCGCGCCCACATCGCCGAGATCGAGGCGCACGGCGGTATGGCGCAGGCGATCTCGGAGGGCATCCCGAAGCTGCGCATCGAGGAGGCCGCGGCTCGTACACAGGCCCGCATCGACACCGGTCAGCAGCCGGTGATCGGAGTCAACAAGTACCTGGTCGAGGAAGACACCCCGATCGAGGTCCTCAAGGTCGAGAACTCGCGCGTGCGCGCCGAGCAGAACGCCAAGCTGGAAAAGCTGCGCGCCGAACGTGATTCGGCCGCGGTCGAGCAGGCGCTGGCCGAGCTCACCCGCGCGGCCGCCTCGACCGAGGGCGGCATGGAGAACAACCTGATGGCCCTGGCCATCGCGGCGGCCCGCGCCAAGGCCACCGTCGGTGAGATCTCCGATGCCCTGGAGAAGGTCTACGGCCGCCACCAGGCCGAAATCCGTACGCTCTCCGGCGTCTACCGGGAGGAGGCGGGCAAGGTGACCAATATCAGCAAGGCCATCGAACTGGTCGAGGAGTTCGCCGAAGCCGAGGGCCGTCGCCCCCGCATCCTGATCGCCAAGATGGGTCAGGACGGCCACGACCGCGGCCAGAAGGTGATCGCGACCGCGTTCGCCGACCTCGGCATGGACGTCGACGTGGGCCCGCTGTTCCAGACCCCCGAAGAGGTGGCGCAGCAGGCGGCCGACAACGACGTGCACGTCGTCGGCGTCTCGTCACTGGCCGCGGGCCACCTCACGCTGGTGCCCGCCCTGCGGCAGGCACTGGCCGATGTCGGCCGTCCCGACATCATGGTCACCGTCGGCGGCGTCATCCCGCCCGGTGACTACGACGAGCTGTACGCCGCCGGCGCCGCGGGCATCTTCGGCCCCGGCACCATCATCGCCGACGCCGCGATCGACCTGATCGGCAAGCTGGCCGCACAGCTGGGCCACGAGATCGGCAGCGGCGCAACGGAATGAGCGACGCCGCACGCGCGACCGGGGGTGGCGGGAACCACCCCCGGCTCGGCACCACCGCCGGTGTCGGGGTCCCCGGACCCGGCCCCGGCGTCCGGCCCGCCACCCCCGTGGCGCGCCGGGTGATCGACGTCGACCAGCTGGCCACGCAGGTGCGGGCGGGGGAGCGGGCCGGTCTGGCCCGCGCCATCACCCTCGTCGAATCCACCCGGAGCGACCATCGGGAGCTGGCTCAGCAGCTGCTGCTGAAGCTGACCCCCGACGCGGGCAAGGCGCTGTCCAATCGCGTGGGCATCACCGGCGTTCCCGGTGTCGGCAAGTCGACGTTCATCGACGCGCTGGGCATGTACCTGATCGGCCAGGGCCATCGGGTGGCGGTGCTGGCCGTCGACCCGTCCTCGACCCTGACCGGCGGCTCGATCCTGGGCGACAAGACCCGCATGGAACGGCTGTCGGTGCAGCGCGACGCGTTCATCCGGCCCTCGCCGACCGCGGGCACCCTCGGCGGCGTCGCCAAGGCGACCCGCGAGACCATCGTGCTGCTCGAGGCCGCGGGCTACGACGTGATCCTGGTGGAGACCGTCGGCGTCGGCCAGTCCGAGGTCACCGTCGCCAATATGGTCGACGTCTTCTGCTTCCTCACCCTGGCCCGCACCGGCGACCAGCTGCAGGGCATCAAGAAGGGTGTGCTCGAACTCGCCGACCTGGTGGCCGTGAACAAGGCCGACGGCCGTCACGAGCTCGAGGCCAAGGCCGCCGCCCGCGAACTCCAGGGCGCCATGCGGCTCGTGCACCCGCGCGAATCGCTGTGGCGACCACCGGTTCTCACCATGTCGGGCCTCAACGGCACCGGCCTGGACACGTTCTGGGACGCCGTGCTCACCCACCGCCGGGTGCTGACCGAGGCGGGGGAGTTCGCCGAGAAGCGCCGCCGCCAGCAGGTCGACTGGACCTGGACCATGGTGCACGACAACCTGCTGCGCCGCCTGTCCGACAACCCGGCCGTCAAGGCCCTGAAGGCCCCGGTGGAGAAGCAGATCCGCGACGGCTCCCTCACCCCGGCGCTGGCCGCCGAGGAGATCCTGCGGGCCTTCGACGAACGGCCCTGACCGCCATGACCATCCGGATCCGCCCCGGTCTGGCCGCCGACGCGGACGCGGTCGCCGCGCTGCACACCGCCAGCTGGCGCACCGCCTACGTCGGGATCATGCCCGGGGCGTATCTGGAGGGGGCGCTGGCAGATGACCACCGGGCCATGTGGCTGTCCCGGCTGACCGCCGAGGTCGCGCCCGGCCGCCTCTTCGTCGCCGAATCCGGCTCGGAACTGCTGGGATTCATCTATCTGGCACTGCAGCCGGACGGTCGCGTCCTGATCGACAATCTGCACGTCGGCCCGGCCCGCAAGCGCGGCGGTATCGGAACGCGGCTGCTGCGTCACGGATTCGAGTGGGCCGCTGCCGAGTTCCCCGGCCACCCGGTGTATCTGGAAGTGCTGGAAGACAATACGGCCGCCATCGCGTTCTACGAGCGCCATGGCGGCCGGGCCGGTAGGCCTCGAACCTATCGCTTCCCGCAGGGCTTCGAGGTTCAGGATCTCGAAATCACCTGGCCGGTTCCGCCCGCCGGCTAGACCCCGAGGGCGCCGGCGATCAGCGGCCAGGAATCGTGGACGTCATCCTGCCAATACGGCCAGGCGTGCGTGCCGTTCCGGTAGGCGACCTGGGCCGGAATCCCCAGCTCCCCGAGCCGGTTGACCAGCGAGTCCGTGCAGCTGCGGACCACCGTCTCCATGACCCCGCCCACCGCCATGCGATCGGTCAGCGTGGCTACGTTCCCGGCGATGCTCGGATCCGCGAGGGAGTCGTGCACGCCCGGCGCGCCATTGCCCGCCGAGACGTAGAGCGCCACCCCGCGCAGCCGGTCCGCGTTGATCACCGGATCGTGGGCGTCCCAGGCCGGATTGTTGTCGGGCCCCCACATATTGAACGCATTGGCCCGGAACAGGCCTAGCTCGGACCGCACGAAGTTGCGCGCCACCGCGTCGGTGGTGCGCGGACAGCCGCTGTAGGCGCCGACGGCCTGGTACATGCCTGGCGCTTCGATGGCGAGATTCAGCGCCGAGGTCGCGGACATGGACGCGCCCGCGATCGCGTTGCGCCCGGTCATCTGGAAGTGGGACTCCAGCAGCGGCGGCAGTTCGCGGATCAGGAAGGTGGACCACTTGTTTCGGCCCAGCGTCGGATCGTCGGAGATCCAGTCGGTGTAGAAGCTGGCGCGCCCGCCGATCGGGGTGATGACGTTGACCGGCTTGTCGGCGAAGAACTGGGCGACATCGGTGCGATTGGACCAGGGGCCGCCGGATTCCCCGCCGTCGACGGCGTTCAGCAGGTACAGCGCGGGCGCCGGGGCATCGGGGTGCGACACCCAGACCGGGATATTGCGTCCCATGGCCGCGGAGTAGACGGTCACCTCGTACTGCCGTCCGCCGAGCGGCCGCACGTCCACGATGCCGGAACCTCCGCCGGGGTCGGCGTGCGCCGATGCTGGCACAAGGGCGGCAAATGTGGCGATCAGGGCAACGAGGGCGCGCGTCAGCCGATGCATGACAGTGAGTATCCCGCCGTTGACGTCGATTTTTTGACATCAGCACGCGTGTTCTCCGCGGACGGGTTTCGCGGTGGGCGGAAATGGGTACAGGTCCTGCGGTCCGACAGCCGCATCCGTGCAGCTATCGGACCGCGTCGAGGATGTCAGATCATCATGCGCAGCGGGCCCTCGGGCTCCAGGCCCATCGTGGTCAGCGCGGTCGAGTGGTAGATCGATCCGGGCGTGTGGATGGCGTGCTGCAACCCCACGTGCGCGTCACGCCAGAACCGCTGCATGACGTTCTGCCGCCGCGCCGCATTGCCGCCGGATCGCGCGAAGATCTGGTCCACGGCGTCCACCGCTCGCCAGGCGCAGCGAACTTGATTGCGGCGTACCACGGATCGGTCCTCGAACGAGATGGGCTTGCCCGCGTCGGCGAGATCGTAGAGGCGGCTGATGCCGTCGAGCAGCTGGGTGCGCGAGGCCGCGATGTCGGCGGCGGCCTCGGAGATGGCCGACAGCACGATCGGGTCGTCCTTGATCATGGAGCCTGTGGCGGTGACGCGATTGCGCTGGTAGTCGAGGTGCGACGCGAGCGCGCCCTCGGCGATCCCGATGACCGCGGCGGTGATGCCGAGTGGGAACATCGACCAGAACGGCAGCTTGTAGACGGTGTCGGTGCGGCCCGCGCGCTCGGCGGCCAGCTCGCCTTCGGCGACCGCCTCCATCTCGATGGTCCGGTAGGCCGGAATGAAGGCGCCGTCGACGATGATGTCCTTGGACCCGGTGCCCTGCAGCCCGATGACGTCCCAGGAGTCGTCGACGATGGTGTAGTCCTTGCGCGGCAGCACCACGTGCAGCACGCTCGGGGGCATCACCGGATTCCCCTCGGGGTCGGCGAGCAACGCGCCCAGGAAGATCCAGTCGCAGTGGTCGGTGCCGGAGGAGAAGGCCCAGCGCCCGTTCAGCGTGTACCCGCCGTCGGTCTGCTTCGCGACGCCCATCACCGCGTACGGCGAGGCGATCCAGGCTTCGGGGTTCTCGCCCCACACCTCGTCCTGCAGCTTGCGGTCCATCAGCGCCATCTCCCACGGGTGCGCGCCGACCACGCCGGTCACCCATCCGGTGGATCCGCAGTTCTTGGCCACGGCCATGACCGCCTCGGCGTAGTCGCGCGGGTGCGCGGCCAGGCCGCCGTACTCGGTCGGCTGCAGCATCCGCATGATGCCGGTCTGGCGGAGCAGCTTCACGCTCTCGTCGGAGAGCTTCCCCAGCCGCTCGGTTTCCGGGGCAGTCGCCGCGAACTGTCCAGACAGCTCTTCGATCCGGCTCACTACCTCATGCGTCATTGCAACTCCCCGCTGTTCGGTGTTCCTCGATTGGAACGCGTTCCAGGGCAACGTATCCCGAATGTCCGGGGTTTGCCGGACAAATCGGATGGCTATCACCGTGCATCGTCTCCGCGTCGGCGGTGTGACGGAGCAGACCGGCAGATAGATTGTGCACAATCTAATTGCTGGCTACCGTGTTGTACGTGACCGATGAGCAGGCACTGGAGAACCAGCTGTGCTTCGCGCTGTACGCGGCGTCGCGGGCGATGACCGGGTTGTACCGGTCCAAGCTCGACGCGCTCGGCATCACCTATCCGCAATATCTGGTCCTGGCCGCGCTCTGGCAGCGCGACGAGCGAACTGTCGGCGATCTGTGCACGGCACTGGACCTGGATTCGGGCACGCTCTCACCCCTGCTGAAGCGCCTCGAAACGGCGGGCTTCGTGACCCGCCGCCGCTCCACGACCGACGAACGTCGCGTCCGGATCGGCCTGACCGAGCGCGGCCGCGACCTGCGCGCCGCCGCCTGCCACATCCCCGGACGCGCCGAGGAGATCTCCGGCATGTCCACCACCGAACTGGCCGACCTGCGGACGACCCTGCACAGGCTCACCGCGGCCTTGGCCGCCCACCCCCGATCGAAGGAGAACCCCTGATGAACCCTCCCATGCGCGCGGTGGTCATCGAAGCATTCGGCGAGCCGAAGGACGTGCTGACCACGTCGGAACGGCCGGTGCCCGAACCCGGCCCGGGCGAGGTGCGCGTCGCCACCACCCTGGCCCCCATCCACAATCACGACCTGGCCATCATTCGCGGCATCTACGGCTACCGGCCGGAGCTGCCCGCCGTCCCCGGCACCGAGGCCGTCGGCCGAGTCGACGCCCTCGGCGCGGGTGTCACCGGCCTGGAAGTCGGTCAGCGCGTGACGGTCTCGGGTGTGCAGGGCGCGTGGGCGGAGTACTTCGTCGCCCCGGCGGGCGGGGTGGTGCCGGTGCCGGACTCGGTGTCCGACGCGACCGCGAGCCAGCTGCTGGCCATGCCGCTGAGCGCGCTCATGCTGCTCGAGGACCTGAATGTCGAACCCGGGCAATGGATCACGATCAATGCCGCCAACGGTGCGGTCGGGCGGCTGCTGAACCTGCTGGCTCGTGCCCGCGGCGTGCGGGTGCTCAATCTGGTGCGCAGCGAGGCCGCCGCGAAGTCCTTGCGGGAGCTGGGTTTCGAACCGGTGCTCGACACCGAGTCCGCCGGCTGGGTCGAGCGGGCCGCCGAGGTCACCGGTGGTGAGCCGATCGTGCGCGCCGTCGACCAGGTCAGTGGCAAGGCCGCCGATGATCTGCTCACGGTGCTGGCGCCGCGCGGCGAGCTGATCACGTTCGGTGCGCTCTCCGGTCAGCCGCTGGTGCTCAACCCCGGCCCGATCATCTTCAAACAGGCCGTGGTGAAGGGCTTCTGGGGCTCCAAGCGGGCCGAGGAGATCGGCGGCGCGGAGCGTCGCCGCCTCATCACCGAACTGGTCACCCTGGCCGCCCAGGGCGTGCTGGATCTGCCCGTCGAGACCGCGTACCCGCTCGAGCAGGCCGCCGAGGCGGCCGCGGCCAGCGAGCGGCCGGGCCGCAACGCCAAAATCGCGCTCAGCGTCTCCGGCGGCTAGCCGCTATCCGGCCAGCAGCACCGCGGCCAGCGTGATCGCGCCCGGCACCGCCTGGGCGAACAGGATCCGCCGGCTCGCGGTGGCCGCGCCGTAGAGTCCGGCCACCACCACGCAGGCGGCGAAGAAGATCTTCGCGGCCTGCCCGACCGGATCGGACGCGATCAGGCCCCAGATCAGGCCCGCGGCCAGGAAACCGTTGTAGAGGCCCTGATTGGCGGCCAGCACCTTGGTCTCCTCGGCGAACTCGGCGGTGGTGCCGAAGTTCGCGCGAACCCGGGGCGTGGTCCACAGGAACATCTCCATGACCAGGATGTAGACGTGCAACGCGGCGAGCAATCCGACGAGGATTTCCGCGACCAACCGCATGACCGGCCCGCCTTTCTCGATATCGCCAGGACGTGAGGTGCTATCCGAGAGTGAACACGCGTGCCGCGTTATCGTGACAGACCGCGCGCAGCCAGTCGTCGCCGAGGTCCAGGCGTTCCAGCGCGAACAGCGCGTGCCCGTACGGGTAGGGGATGTTCGGGAAGTCGCTGCCGAACAGGATGCGGTCGCCCAGATCGCGGACGCGGGGGAGTTCGGCGGTGGGGAAGGGGTCCGCGGCTTCGAAGAAATCGGTGAAGTTCATGGTGGTGTCGAGCAGGACGCCGTCATGAGCCTGGGCGATGTCGAGGAATTCGCCGTATTCCGGAGCGCCCATGTGCGCGATGATCAGCCGTAGTCGCGGGAAGCGCCGCAGCAGGGCCGCGATGGGCTCGGGACCGGTGAATTCCCCGGCGGCGGGCCCGGATCCGCAGTGGATCACCACCGGCGTGCCCGCGTCCTGGATCAGGCCCCACACCTCGTCGAGCAGCGGATCGGCCGGGTGGTAGTGACCGACCTGGATGTGCAGCTTGAAGATTCGCGTCCCGGACTCCAGCGCGGCGCGCACGTACGCGGGCGCGCCCGGCTCCGGATAGAAGGTCGAGGTGTGCAGGCAGTCCGGCGTGCGGGCGGCGAAGTCGGCGGACCAGCTGTTGAGCCAGGCCGCCATGTCCGGTTTGTGGGGATAGATCATCGAGGTGAAGGCGCTCACCCCGAACCCGCGCAACGTCTTCAGCCGCACCTGCTCCTCGTCGCGGTAGGTGATCGGCCATTCGCGATGGCCCACCAGTGGTCCGGCGGTGTCGAAGTAGGTCCACACCTTGCGCAGCACCTGCTCGGGCATGAAATGCGTGTGCACGTCGATGATTCCGGGCAGCCCGAGCCGCTCGCGGAATCCGGTGACGTAGTCGAGGTCTGTTCCGCCGGTCACCGGTCGGTATCTCCTTCCGCGAACACCGTTCGCGCGTAATCGCCGACGCGGCCGATCAGCCGCTCGAAGAACTCCTCGGGCCCGGTCGCGACCACGATGTCCGCGTTGGGTTCCCGGCCCCACATCCCCGCCCAGTCGGCCACCGTGGTGGCGCGGGTGAGGGTGCCGGTCAACTCCACGTCGACCGTCGC
This sequence comes from Nocardia sp. NPDC005825, assembly GCF_040630175.1. Classification (NCBI taxonomy): domain Bacteria; kingdom Bacillati; phylum Actinomycetota; class Actinomycetes; order Mycobacteriales; family Nocardiaceae; genus Nocardia; species Nocardia sp. NPDC005825. Next base: position 307,481 of record NZ_JBEXXC010000001.1, on the reverse strand, counting down.
GGGCTTCGTGACGGCCAGGCTGGGGTCCAGCGCCACCGCGGCCGCGAACGGGTCGTGCATGTGCGCCAGATAGCCCTGGTCGTAGAGCTTGTGGAAGTCGAAGTAGAAGCGCACCGCGTCGGTGAGGAACCGCACCAGCGGATTGCCGGCCTTCGAGCGGGCGTGCGGCGGATCGTCCTCGGTGACCAGTTCCACCGGTGTGCTGCCGGCCCGTTCGGCGAGCAGCGCCAGGTGCGGGGGCTTCATCTCGATGGTCTCGGTGATGTCGAGCGCGCACACGATCGGGCGGCGGTCGGCGGGCGCGGCGGAGAAGGCGTCGAAGACCTCCTTGGCCGCCTCCGGGTCCACGTGCACGTTCCACTCGTTGGTGGGGGTGGTGTTGCCCGGGTGATTGAACGCCCCGCCCATGATGACCAGCCGCCGGAGCAGCTGCGGCAGTTGCGGTTCCATGCGCAGCGCCAAGGCGAGATTGGTGAGCGGACCGGTGCACAGGCCGACGATCTCGCCGGGGTGCTCGCGGGCCAGGTCGACCCACAGCTGCGCGGCGGACCGATTCGACAGCGTGCGCTTGCTCGGCGGCAGCTCGGCGTATCCGACCCCCTGCGGCCCGTGCGTGTCCTCGGTGGTGCGCAGCGGCACCGCCAGGGGCGTCAACGCCCCTTGTGCCACTTCGATTTCCGGGGCCCGCGCGAGCTCGAGCAGCGCCAGATTATTGGCCGCGACCCGCGGTGCGGGCACATTGCCCGCGGTGGAGGCGATTCCGATGATCTCGGCCTCGGGGGAGGCGAGCAGGTAGAGCAGACCGAGGGCGTCATCGATGCCGGTGTCGTTGTCCATGAGGATCTTCTGCCGCACAGGTCCGAGGGTAGCCGGACGGATGCCACCCGACTTTGATACGGGTGTCTGGAACGAATGTCTAAGACGCTGATAGGGTGGGGGGATGGGAAATCGAGAAGACCTGCTGGCGGGTGCGCGCCAGGCCGTGCTGGAGCGCGGCCTGGCCAAGGTGACCGCCCGGGACATCGCCTCCGCCGCCGGTGTCAGCCTCGCCGCCATCGGTTATCACTTCGGCTCCAAGGACCAGTTGGTCACCGAGGCCATCACCATGGGCGTCGGCACCGAGATCGGTGACGGCATGGAGGCGGCCATTCGCGACGCGGGGGAGGGTCACACCCTGTGGGAGTCGTTGGCCGCCACCTGGAACGGCTTCGTCGACGTGATCCATAGCAATCGCGACGGCCTGCTGCTCAGCACCGAGAACGGACTGCAGATCGCGCGCGATCCCGCGCAACAGGTCTTCATGGCCGAGGCGAGTGCGCACGCGCACCGGGACATCGCGGCCTCGGTTCAGGCGGTGCACACCGATCTGAGTGACGATCAGGCCGCCGCGGTCGCCAAGCTGCTGTTCGTGCTGTTCCAGGGCTTGGCCGTGCAAATGATCATCGCGCCCGGCGCGGATTGGATCGACGGCGACGAACTGGTGACCGCGGTCGCGGCGATCCGAGGGAAGTGATCTCAGCTCGGCGGTACGTGCCGCAGCCGGGTGACGGCGATGACGCCCAGCAGTAAGGCGGCCCCCGCCGCGATCGCCGAGGTCAGGTGCATACCGGTGAGGAAGGCGTGCTTGGCCGCCTCTGCGACGGTGCTGCCCAGTTTGCCCGGCATGGTGCGGGCCACCTCGAGTGCCGCGCCGAGCGTGTCGCGGGCCGCGCGGGCATCGGAGTCCGGCATGCCGTAGGGCAGACCGGCGGTGAGCTGACTGCGGTAGATGGCGATGCTGATGCTGCCGAGGATGGAGATCCCGAACGCGCCACCGAACTCGGCCCCGGTCTCCGAGAGCCCGGACGCCGCCCCCGCCTGCTCCGGCGGCGCGGTGCCGACGATCAGCTCGGTGGTCACCCCGAAAACCGGTGCCAGACCGAACGACACCAGCAGCGACGCCACGATGGTGAGCTCCACCCCGCCCGAGGTGGTGATCTGGGTGAGCAGCAGCAGTCCACAGGCGGCCAGGGCCATGCCCGCGCCGATCATGTAGGCGGGCCGCACCACTTTCATGATGCGCGGCCCCAATTGGGAGCCGACCATGAAGCCCAGGCCCGCCGGGATGGTGGCCAGTCCGGCGCGCAGCGGCGACATGCCCAGCACCAGCTGAAAGTATTGGCCCACGAACAGCGCGTATCCGAACGCGACGAAGATGGCCACCATATTGATGGTCAGCGCGGTCCGGAAGCTGCCTAGTCGGAACAGGCGTAGATCCAGCATCGGCTCCGGCGTGTTGAGCTGCCGCCGAACGAAGATCACCCCGATCGCGACGCCCGTGGTCAACGCCGCCAGCGCGATCGGGCCGGGTCCGTCCTGTGCAGCCTGCTTCATGCCGAACACCACCAGCAGCACCGCCGCCGTGCACAGCGCGGCGCTCACCGGATCGAGGCGGCCCGCGTCGGGATCACGGAATTCGGGCAGCACCCGGGGCGCGAGCACGATCAGCAGCACCATGACCGGCACCGCGAGCAGGAACACCGACCCCCACCAGAAGTGTTCGAGCATCAGCCCGCCCGCCAGCGGCCCGATGGAGCCGCCGACCGAATAGGCGCCCACCCACACCCCGACCGCCACCGACCGTTGCCCGGCATCGCGAAACATGGTGAAGATCAACGAGAGTGTGGAGGGCGCCAGGGTGGCCCCGGCGACGCCGAGCAGCGCCCGGCAGGCGATGAGCACCGGCGCGGACGGCGCGAAGGCCGCGATCACCGAGATCGCCGCGAACGCGGCCGCTCCGACCATCAGCAACCGGCGGCGGCCGATGCGGTCGCCGATGGTGCCCATGGTGAGCAGCAAACCCGCGACGAGAAATCCGTAAACGTCGATGATCCACAGCAATTGGGAACTGGTCGGCCGCAGGACCTCGCTGATCTGCGGTACCGCCAGGTGCAGGACCGTCAGGTCCATCGAGTAGACCAGGCACGCCAGTGCGAGCACCGACAGTCCGGCCCATTCCCGTCTCCCTACCTTGGTGGCGCCGGCGTCGCTGGCGGCGGTGAGCAAGGGAGCAGGTGTGTCCACGGTGACGTCCTCCATCCGCATGTCGACATACGAGTCGACAATTTTGATGTCGGTTTCAGGGTCTCATTTATTAACGCCGGACGGGGGATAAGTGCGGCGTGTCGAAAACGCTGCATTGCAAGGCAATTCGACTATTTGGCGGATGTACTTACGGGTGTGCGTGCAGCAGCTTGTATACATTCGCCGCAGTTACGAACCGTCCGGTCGGGCTTTCCATTCGGGAACGCTCGATCCGGAGGCCGGAGCGGGCCATGGGAAGTCCGGATACTCGCTCAACGCCGGGCCCGCGGTGCTCACCGCGGCGTGCGTCACCGTGTAGCGCGGATCCGGGACCTGCGCCGGTGCGTGCCCGGGCATCCGACCCGGCGCGGTGATCAGCCAGGATGCGGTGCGGGCCAGGGCGACCCGGACATCGCGACCGCGACCGTCGGCGCGACGCGCGCACAGCGCGTCCAGCACGCCCGCCGCGAGCAGGTACCCGCTGGCGTGGTCGAGGGCCTGGGCCGGGAGGGCGCCCACGACCGGTTCGGTGCGCGAATTATCCCGCGTGCCTTCGATCAGAGAAATTCCGGATGCGGCCTGCACGATGCTGTCGAAACCGCGGCGATCTCCCCACGGACCCTGTTCGCCCCACGCCGAAACTCGGCCGTGCACAATTCCCGGTCGAATATCGCCGGGCCGCACTCCGAGTCGTTCCAAGCTGCCCGGTCGGTAACCCGAGATGATTATGTCTGCATTGCTGATCAATTCGCGAAAGACCGGAAGTCCGGTGCGCAAATCGACTACAGTGGAGCGCTTCCCCTGACAGGTGTCCAGGAACTGCCAGTCGATCTCCGGCAGTTCCGGCGGGTCGATCCGCAACACATCGGCTCCCAGCAGGGCCAATGCCCGTGTCGCCACCGGGCCGGCGATCACCCGGGTCAGATCCAGCACTCGGATCCCGCGCAGCGGCAGCATCGCCGTTGCCGCGCTGAGTGAGTCGAGCGCGCCTCGATCGTCGCGGGCGTCGAGCGCGACCAGCGGGCCGGACGCGGCGACCTTGCCCTGCGGGCTGTCGGCCCACTCCTGCTCGGTGCGCACCCGGAACGCGACGGCCGCGTGCTCGGCGGCGCGCTGTTCGACATCGGCGGCCGTGAGCGTCGCGACCCGCCGGGTGAAATCCTCGGGCCCGGCCTCGGCGGGCAGATCCAGCGCCGCCAGCAGGCGCGTCCGATGGTGCGGGTAATTGGCGTGCGTGCGCACCCAGCCGTCCGCGGTCGGGAAGAAGCCCGACAGCTCCGCGAACATTCGCGGCTGCCGCCCATCGATCCGCAGCAGCTTGTCGCTCTGGAAGGCCGCCGCGACACGGCCGGGATCGACGACGCTGCGCAACGGCGTCACGCCGCAGACGTCGCGCCACCGGTCGGCAGCACCGGCGAAGGCCGCGACCGCGCCCCCGGCCAGCGCCCAGACCGGCAGCGTCGCAGCCAGATTCGTGCCCGGATCGAGCGGCGGCACCGGTGCCCCGGCAACCCCGATTCCGGTCTCGTAGTCGCGAATCAGCGCGTCATAGGTGGTCACGAGCCGACTCTAACGCCGGGACCACGTGCGAGCCCGACGCGAGATCTCGGGGCATACTCGTTCGGATGAGCGCCCATCGACTTCCCGGAACCACCTGGTTGCGCGAACTGAAGCCCGATCCCGCCCCCGAGACCGTGCTGGTGTGCTTTCCGCCCGGCGGCGGCTCCGTGGGCGCCTATCGGCAGCTGGCCCAGCGCTTCGGCGTGGGCACCGCGGTGTTCGGCGTGCAGTACCCCGGGCGGCAGGACCGCCTCGGCGACCCACCCGTCCCCGCGCTCACCGAACTGGCCGGACACGCCGCCACCGACCTGCTGGCCTGGCCGAAAGACGTGCGGCTGGCCATCTTCGGGCACAGCATGGGCGCGACCGTCGCCTACGAGACCGCCCGCCGGGTCGAGGCGGGCGGGCGCGAGGTGACGCACCTGTTCGTCTCCGGCCGTCCCGCGCCGGTGCACGAGGAGGCGGGGCGCCTGCACGAGGGCCCGGACGAGGGCCTCATCGCCGAACTCGAACGCCTGTCGAACGATCCGGCCTCGGTGCGCATCCTGCGCGACGAGCCGGGGCTGGCCGATCTGGTCCTCCCGGCGGTCCGCACCGACTATCGCGCGGTCGAGACCTACCGGCACCAGACCGGCGCACCACTGCGCACGCCGATCACCGCGCTGATCAGCTCCTCGGACCCGACCACCTCGGCCGACCAGGCCGGGCAGTGGCGCGACTTCACCACCGCCGATTTCGATCTCGCCACCTTCGAGGGCGGCCACTTCTATCTGGACCTGCCCGAGAACATCAAGGCCCTCGCCGACTCCATCAACCGGGCGCTGGCCCCTGACGGATCGAACTGAAGGAGCCGGGATCCGCCGCCGCGCCTCGGTGCGGCGGCGGATGCGCGGTCAGCCCAGGTACTCCGACTCGAGTACCCGGTCCTTGAGCAGGGACTGGTATTCGACGTGGGTGTCGTGCTCGACGGTGCGCCAGGTCTTGCCCTCGGCCTCGCGCATGTAGCTCAGGTAGTCGGGCGCGCCCGGAATCCGCATGTTGTCGGCGACGACGATCGTCCCGGCATGCAGCCACCCCGCGTCCAGAATGCGCTGCAGATCGGCGAGATACGCGGACTTGTCGTGATCGACGAAGACGAAATCGACCGTGCCCTCGGTTATTCCGTGCTCCTCGGTGAGTCGTCGGATCGTCTCACCGCCGTCGCCGATGGTGCCGACCACGACCGTCACCCGGTCCGCCAGCCCGGCGTGGGCGATGATGTCGCGCGCCACCTCGGCATTGGCGGCACTGAACTCGATCGAGATCAGCCGCGCGCCCGCGGGCATCGTGCGCCCGGTGCGCACCGCGCTGTAGCCGATGTAGGTGCCCAGCTCGAGCAGCACCGTCGGATCGGCCTTGCGCACCGCGGCATCCAGCAGCAGGCCCTTCTCGTCACCCACGTTCACGAGGTTGTTGCGAGTGCGGGCGAAGGTGTCGATGGCGTCCAGCACGCTCTCGGGATCGCCCTGCTCGGCGGTGGCGAGCACGTGATCACGCACCGCGGCCTCCCGCCCGTCGCCGAATTGGCCGGTGCGCGTGAAGGTTCCGATACCACGCGCCATCCCGATCGCCTGGCGCACCGGGAACACCACCCGCTGGTGCAGGAAGGAACCGATCGAACCGCCACCCATGAAAACCCCTTAATTCACATTCGTCTGGCCAGCGCGATTATGCACGCCCCGAAGCGGATTCGCCCGCGGCGGCCGAATCGTCGGGGATCACGACGGTGCGCAGCAGCCGCCGCCGGCGACCCGGCCCGGGACCGTTGGCCAGCCGCGCCGCGACGATCCTGCCCAGGTCGGCGGCGAGATCGGCGAATTCCTCGTCGTCGAGCCACAACCCGGCCATCCGGTAGCCGACGCCGTCGCGGACGAAGTCGATATCGCCGCGATCGAGGTAGCGGTCGAAGTCGGCCATGACCCCGGCGATGTAGGCCATGAAGGCGCGCCGATGGTCCTCCGGGCCCAGGGTGCCCAGCTCCTCCGGGGTGACCTGAGCCGCGGCCAGCCGCAGCCGGTAGGTGCGTTCCACGGTGCCGCGCACCCGGCGCTCGGCGACCACGTCGAGCACTTCGGCGGCCACCAGCCGGGCGACGTGGCGGTACAGGCTGCCCGGGGGCACATCACCGAGTTCGGTGTTCAATTCGCTCGTGGTGAGCGTCCGATCGCCCAGGAAGGCCTGCACGATGCGCAGCCGAACCGGATGGAGCAGAAGTTCGACGGAGTTCACCGCCTCGACACTAGCAGCGATCGCTACCGGCATTGATAATGTTCTCAGATCTGGTAACAATGGCCGGGTCGTACGGGGAGAGGAAACGCGGTGTCCAACATTCCGGTGGCAGCACTGGTCCCACTGATCGCGATCGCGGTCGGGTTCGTCGGTTTCTGCTGGTACGACCTGTCCCGGTCGCAGGTGAAGTACCTGCCCAAGTGGGCGTGGGCGATCGTCTGCCTGATCAGCATTCCCCTCGGCGGAATCATCTATCTGGTGGCGGGGCGCGAAAGTGGCGGTGCCCGTGGCTGAGCCGTACCTCGAGGTCGCCGGCGTCTCGGTGCGCTTCGGCGACTTCACCGCCCTCGACGGCGTCGATTGGACCGTGGACGGTCCCGGCGTCGTCGGACTGATCGGGCTCAACGGGGCGGGCAAGACCACCATCATTCGCAGTCTGCTGGGCCTGCAACCGGTCAGCGCGGGCGCGGTGCGGGTGCCGATCGGGCTCGGCGCCATCGGATACTGCCCGGACACACCGGGATTCGAACCGTGGCTGTCGGCGCGCGAGGTGCTCGCGCAATCGCGTGCCATCGGCGCGGCCCGCGACACCGGCGGCTGGTCGGACGACGCGGCGCTCGCGGCCGTCGACCTGGAACGGCATGCCCACCGGCGAGCGGGTGGCTTCTCGCGAGGCATGTTGCAGCGCTTGGGTATTGCTGCGGCGCTGGTGCGCGCACCCGAGGTGCTGATCCTCGACGAACCCACCAGCGCACTCGATCCCGAGGGGCGCGCGGCCGTCCTGGCCCTGATGCGCGAACTCGGTGAGCGGATGACCGTCGTCTTCTCCAGCCACCTGCTCGCCGACGTCCAGGACCTGGCCGACCGGCTGCTGGTCCTGCACCGCGGGAGGGCTGTCTTCGCGGGGGAGACGGAGGACTTCCTGCAACAGCACACGACTCCGCCGACCCTGCGCATCGCGCTGCGGGACGGACAGGTCATCGAAGCCGAACACGCACGATGGGGTTCGGCGCTGGCCGACGCGTCCGCGCGCAGCGGCGAGCTCGACGACATCCGGATCACGCGTCCGACCCTCACCGACGCGTTCTTCGCCGCGATAGGGGAGAAGGCATGAACAGCACCGTCTTACGCGTGGAGTGGCTCCGGTGGGTGCGGACCCGGCGGCTCGTGGCGCTCGCCGCGGCGTTCGTGCTCTTCGGCTGCGTCTCGCTGTTCGGCGCGAAGTACCTGCCCGACCTGATCGGGAACTCGGCCGACATCAAACTCCTGCGGGTACCCGACTGGCGGGACGGGTTGCAGCAGTACATGAAGAACACCGGACTGCTCGTCGCCGCTGTGGCCATGATCCTGGCGGCGCAGGCGTGCGCGATCCGCAGTACCGATCCGGTGGGCATCTTCTACTTCAGCCGGGAAGTCTCGCCGGTCCGGCTGTATCTGCCGCGCCTGCTCGTCTCCGCCGCCGTGATCGCGGTGGCCGCGACGATCGGGGCCGCGGTCGCGCTCTACGAGTGCTGGGCGCTCTTCGGCTCCTATCCGCTCGCTCCGGCGCTGGGTTCGCTTGCGGTCCAAGCCTTCGCGATCGTGCTGTTCGCCTTGTTCACCGCGGCGATGGCGGCGCGACTCGGGTCAGCGGGCCTCGCGGCCGCGGTCACCGCCGGGCTGTACGTGGTCTGCCTGCTGCTCTCGACCGTCCCGGACATTCAGCCGTACCTGCCCACCACCGCGCTGCAACCAGTCATCGAGGCCGGCGGCTGGTCTCCGGCCGACGCCGCGAAATCCCTGCTGGCCCTGGCGATCGCGACCGCTCTCGCCCTCACGGTGGCGTTGACGACACCGATCCGTGCGATCAAGGCCGCGGTGTGACGGCCCGCCGCCGCGACAGCAGATACAGGCCCACCCAGGAAACGACGACGCACACCACCACCAGCAACCGCACCTCCTCCAACGCGCTACGGGGATAGAGCACGCCGGTGATGTAGTGGTCGATGAATCCGCTCGGCGGCAACCCCACCTCGCCCGCGCGGTGGCGCGCCCAGTTCTCCAGATTCGTCAGCGGGCACTCGACCTTGAACAGCACCGTGCTGAACCCCCACCCGAAGGCGAGCAGGTGCAGCCAGATCGTGCGCGGCCACCGCCAGGCGATGAACCCGCCCACCACGACATAGGCCACGAACGCGAAGTGCACGACCGCGGTCGCGTCGGCCAGCAGCCGGTAGACCATGAACCCAGGATAGGTGGGCTCTCAGCCGATGTACTCCGACTCCAGGACAAGGTCTTTGAGCAGCGATTGATACTCGACGTGAGTGTCGTGTTCGACGGTGCGCCACGTGCGGCCCTCGGAGTCGCGCATGTACCGCAAGTAGTCCGGTGCGCCCGGAATGCGGACATTGTCGGCGACCGCGAGGCTGCCCGGGTGCAGCCAGCCTGCCTGCAGAATGGTCTTCAGATCGGGCAGATAGGCCTTCTTGTCGTGGTCGAGGAAGACGAAGTCGAGTGCGCCGGGACCGAATCCGTTCTCCTCCGCCAGGCGCGTCACGGTGTCGCCCCCATCGCCGACGGCGCCCACGACCACGGTCACCCGATCGGCCAGCCCCGCGTGTGCGAGCAGGGTCCGCGCGATCGCGGCATTCTCGGGGTTGAGCTCGACCGACACCAGCCGCGCGTCCGGCGCGAGCGCCCGGCCGATCCGCACCGCGCTGTACCCGCAGTAGCCGCCCAGCTCGAGCGCCAGGGTGGGGGAGACGCGGCGCACGGCCGCGTCCAGGATCAGCCCCTTCTCGTCACCGACGTTCACCAGCATGCTGCGGGTGCGCGCGAAGCTGTCATACGCCGCGAGCACGCTGTCCGGGTCGCCGGCGGTTCCGTGGGCGAGGACGTACTCCCGTGCCGCGTCCTCCCGGCCGTCGCCGACCTGCCCGGTTCGTGCGAAGGTCCGCCCGCCCACCGCGAAGCGGATCACCGACCACCGCAGGAACGGCAACCGGTCCCGGACCGTGCTGACCACAGACTTACCGCTCATGAGATCACCTGTCCTGGTAGGGGAGTGCGTCGATGACGGCCCACCGGGGACGTGGGGTAGTGGACCGCGAATGTCTCGGGGCAGCACAGCTCAGGGCTAGGAAAGTCCTCAACCCATACTGCCGCCCCGCGGTGGCAGCCGATGTGGAACCCGGAAGATCAACCATGTGAATACGGAAATATGCGCATCTAAACATGAATGCTCACTCTTTTCAGAACAGCCCGGTTCCGGCCCCCTCACCTTCTAAAGATCAACCAGGAGGGGAGGGGGCCGGTTCGGTGGGGGATCGCTACCAGTTGGAGGGTTCGTAGTCCTTGAGGAAGCAGCCGTACAGGTCATCGCCGGCTTCGCCGCGCACGATCGGGTCGTACACGCGGGCCGCGCCGTCGACCAGGTCGAGGGGTGCGTGGAAGCCTTCCTCGGCGAGACGGATCTTGGTGTAGTGCGGTCGCTCGTCGGTGATCCAGCCGGTGTCGACGGCGGTCATGAGGATCTTGTCGGACTCGAACATCTCGCGGGCGCTGGTGCGGGTCAGCATGTTCAGCGCGGCCTTGGCCATATTGGTGTGCGGGTGGCCCGCGCCCTTGTAACCGCGGGCGAAGACGCCTTCCATGGCGGAGACATTGACGACGTACTTGCGGCGGGCGGGAGCGGCGGCCATGGCGGGGCGTAGTCGGGAGATGAGGATGAACGGCGCGACCGAGTTGCAGAGCTGCACCTCGAGCAGTTCGGTGGCGTCGACCTCGCCGACGTTCTGCACCCAGCTGTTGGTGTGGGCGAGGTCGGGCACCAGGCCGCCCGCGTCGATGGCCACACCCTGCGAAATGCGTTCGGGGGTGGCCGATCCCGCGATCAGGGCGAGGTCGGTGATGTCGGCGGCGGTGAGGTTGGGGGTGAGGCTGGCGGTCAGCGCGGTGGGGTGGGCCTGCATGGTCTTGCCGAAGCTGATCACGTCGGGCAGTTCGCCGGCGGGCAGCGGTCCGTTCTCGGCTTCGACGAGGGCGCTGTAGGCGCCGACCGAGCGGCGCACGGTCTGTGCGGCGTTGTTGATGAGGATGTCGAGCGGGCCCTGGGCGGCGACGTCGTCGGCGAGGGCGACGACCTGGGCGGGGTCGCGCAGGTCGATGCCGATGATGCGGAGCCGGTGCAGCCAGTCGGCGCTGTCGGGCTGGGCGGCGAAGCGGCGGATGGCGTCGTTGGGGAAGCGGGTGGTGATGGTGGTGTGGGCGCCGTCGCGCAGCAGGCGCAGCGCGATGTACATGCCGATCTTGGCGCGGCCGCCGGTGAGCAGGGCGCGCTTGCCGGTGAGGTCGGTGCCGGCGTCACGTTTGGCGTGGCTCTTGGCGGCGCAGTCGGGGCAGAGCTGGTGGTAGAAGGCGTCCACGCGCGTATAGCGCTGTTTGCATATGTAGCAGGGCCGTGCCCGCAGCAGGGTTCCGGCGCTGCCGCCTTCGGTGGCGGAGCTGATCTGGATCCCGGCGGTTTCGTCGTCGATGCGGTTGGGTGAGCCGGTGGCGGTGGCGGCCACGACTTCCTTGTCGGCGGTGGCGATGGCGTCGCGGGTGGCGATGCGCTTGTTGCGCTTGAACTTCTTGAACATGTGCCCGACGGCGCGCTGCACGGTGACGGAGTCCGGGTGGTCCTTGTCGAGCTGTCCGGCTTGTTCGAGGACGCGCAGGCAGGTGGCCAGGTCGGCGGGGTCGATGGCGGGGGCGTCGGTCGGGGTGGTCTGCTCGGCCATCGGAGCTGCGGTGATCCTTCGTGTGCGGGGCGGTGGACCGAGCCATTCTCCCAGAGCGCCGCAGGTGCGGGTCGCCCGGCCGTGACCTGGGGCCGGGCGGGGTGGGTGGTGGCGGGGTCAGGTGGTGGCGGTGCCGAGGGGTTCGAGTCGGTTGGCGTGGTGGTCGTGGCCGAGTTCGCGGGCGCGGTCGGCGAGTCGGGTGAGCAGGTCTGCGGGGATCTGGTCGCGGGCCTGAATGAGGGTGTGCCACACCGTGTCCGGGGTGTCGGGGGTGAGGGCGGCGTCGACGAGCGGGAGGGCTTGGGGCCAGAGGTCGTGGGCGGCGGTGGTGTCGATGATGGCGGTGAGGATGTGTTCGTCGTGGACGGCGGGGCGTTGGGCGAACAGGCGCAGGCTGTCGGGGCTCATGGCGCTGGTGATGGGCAGCAGGGTGGTCCAGGCGTCGAGTTCGGCGACGGCGGCGATGAGGCCGTCGAGGACGTCGTCGCCGAGGCCGGCGGTGAGGTCGCCGATCCAGGCGCGGTTGTGGGGTGCGATGTTGTCGAGCAGGTCGATGCCTTCGGCCCACATCTGCTGGTCGTGGGCGGCGCGGATGATGCCGGGGACGCGGTCGGCGACGATGTGCAGGACGCGGTCGATGGCGGTTTTGTCCTCGAGGAGGAAGCCGATGCGCAGCAGGTCGGGGTCGCTCATGACGGGGGCGGCGGCGCGCAGGGTGGGTTCGGGGATGACGTGGACGAAGCGGCCCATGGTGATGTGGTCGCCGCGGGACAGGAGTTGGCGGGCGACGTCGGTGACCAGGGTGGCGGGGACGGCGGCGATGATGGCGGCGGTGCGGCGGGGGTCGAGTTGGGCGGCGGCTTCGGCGAGGAAGGCGGGGGTGAGGTTCTTGGCGATGTCGACCGCGCGGCGGGGTTCGACGGCGCTGGCGACGGCGGCGCACAGGATGGGGCCGAAGGCGCGTTCGGCGATCTTGGAGCTGATGGCGACGGGGACGATGGCGCTGGCGGTGGCGATGGCCTGCATGCGTTTGGCGTCGCGGTCGAAGAGCAGGTCGGTGACGCGTTCGCGGTATTCGCGCAGGGCGGCGGGCGGGAGGTCGACGAGGAAGTCGAGGTCGGTGGGGTCGTCGAGGCCCAGGACGCGGGCGAGTTTGGTGGTTTCGGCGACGGCGGCGAGGTGGTCGCTCATAGTCCCAGTGCTTTCTTGACGGCGGGGCGCAGCAGGCGCGGGACGAAGTCGAGGGAGGAGCCGAGGGCTGCGTCGAGGGTGTCGCGGCGGTGGGTCTTGGCGGCTTCGAGGAGGCGGTGAAGTTCGGCCAGGTCGGTGTCGGGGAGCTGGTCGAAGGCTGCGGGCAGGGGTGCGCGCAGGGTGTCGCCGAGTTGGCGGGCGGGGTCGGACATCGTCGTCTTTCCGGTTGTGCGTACTGCCGGTACGGGATTCGATACTGGCAGTACGCTTGGTCCGAAATCAAGTGGGATTGTCGTGTGGACCTGCCGTACCGGCGGTACATGTATGCTGCGCGGGTGGTTCGTAGCAGTGCCGGGGGGACTCGGCTGGTGTCGCGTGAGGAGATCGTGGACGCGGCGATCCGGGTGATCGACCGGGCGGGTCCGCGCCCGAGCATGGACGACATCGCGCGCGAGGCGGGGATCACCAAGCCGCGGTTGTACCGGCAGTTCGCGGACAAGGGGGATCTGTTCACCGAGATCGCGGCGCGCATGTCGCGGCGGGCGTTCTCGGCCGCGGGCGCGGATATGACGTTGATGCTGCAGCCGCCGCGGGTGGCGTTGACGCGGGTGTTCGGTGAGTACGCGCGCGGAATCCTGGAGCACCCCAATGTCTTCCGGTATCTGGGGCAGGCCCCGGTGGTCCAGCAGTCGGGGTCGGGGGTGTTGCAGCTGGATCTGGGGCGCGAGGCGGCGCTGCGGTTGGAGAAGCTGGCGCGGTCGGTGGCCGAGGCGGTGCCGTTGGATACGGCGGGGCTGGACTATCTCTCGCGCGCGTTGACCGGTGCGATGGTGTCGATCACCGATCTGTGGCTGTCGGATTCGGATACGCCGTCGGCGGCGCAGACCGCGGAGTTCGTGGGGCAGGCGACGGAGTTGGCGTGGGGGTTGATCGATGGTTTCCTGCGGCGTCAGGGGGTCGTTGCGGATCCGGACGTGCCGATCTTCACGACGTTCGCCGAGGTGAATCAGTCTCGCGCGACCGATTGTTGACAGTTGTTGACACAACGCCAATAGCCGTGCACGCTGAGGGCGAGGCGCTCTCGCGCCTCCATTCAGGCGAACGAAGGACTCTGCGATGGCACGCCCCGCATGGAGCGACGACGAGGTCGAGGCGGTACGGACTCTGGCGACCACCTTCTTCGAGAAGGAGGTGATCCCGCACACCGAGAAGTTCATCGAACAGGGCCACCCCGACCGCGCCCTCTACAACCGGGCCGGCGAACTGGGCCTGCTGTGCGCGGCCATCCCCACCGAATACGGCGGTGGCGGCGGCACTTTCGCCCACGAGGCGGCCATTATCGAAGCCCAGACCCACGCCGGGGACGGCTCGCTGGGCATGTCGGTGCACTCCTCGATCATCGCGCCCTACGTCCACGAGTTCGGTTCCGAGGAACTCAAACAGCGGGTGCTGCCCAAGGCGGCCAGCGGCGAGATGGTGCTTTCCATCGGGATGACCGAACCCGGCACCGGCTCGGATCTGCAGAACATCAAGACCCGCGCGGTGCGCGAGGGCGACGAGTACGTCATCACCGGCTCGAAGATCTTCATCTCCAACGGCTGGCTGTGCGACGGCATCATCATCGCCTGCAAGACCGACCCCACCCAGGGCGCGGCCGGGGTCTCGCTGATCTTCGCCGAGGTCTCCGACGAGACCCCCGGTTTCAAGCGCGGCCGGATCCTGTCCAAGATCGGCGGCAAGGCCCAGGACACCGCGGAGCTGTTCTTCGACGGCCTGCGGGTGCCCGCGTCGAACCTGCTCGGGCAGGCCGAGGGCCAGGGCTTCTATCAGATGATGCAGATGCTGGCCCAGGAACGCCTGGTCACCGCCATCCTCGCGGTCGCCATGACCGAGAAGGCCGTGCAGCTGACCGTCGACTACACCAAGGGCCGCGAGGCGTTCGGCAAGCCGCTCTACGCGATGCAGAACACCCGGTTCGAACTGGCCGAGTGCGCGACGATCGCCAAGGTCGGACGCGTGTTCCTCGACGACTGCATCAGCAAGCACCTGCGCGGGGAGCTCGATATCCCCACCGCGGCCATGTCGAAATACTGGTTGACCGATCAACTCGGTAATGTGGTGGATCGCTGCCTGCAGTTCTTCGGCGGCTACGGATACATGACCGAATACCCGATCTCGCAGTTGTACACCGGCGCTCGGGTCCTGCGAATCCTCGCGGGAGCCAACGAGGTGATGAAGGATCTCATTGCCCGCTCACTCTGACGCCACCGCGCCACCTCGGCCCGGCGGTAACTCCGACCCCACGGCGGACGACGGCGCCACGCGCCGTCGTCGCCTCGAGCCCGACGAACGTCGCGCGCAGATCCTGTCCTGCGCGATCGACATGTTCGGCGAGCGCCCCTACGCGGCGGTGTCGACCGCCGAGCTGGCCCAGCGGGCCGGGGTGGCGCGCGGGCTGATCAACCACTACTTCGGCAACAAGCGCGACCTGTACCTGGCGGTGGTGCGCCGCATGGTCACGCTGCCGCGGCCGGAGAAGATGGCGGTGCCCACCGGATCGCTGCGGGAACGAGTCGACGCCAGCGTGGCGTGGCTGCTCGACACCATCGGCGAGCATGGCAGCACCTGGGTCAAGGTCACCGGCCACGAAGGCGTCGGCGACGATCCGGAGGTGCAGCGCATCCTCGACGAGGCCGACTACGCCGCCGCCGACCGCATGGTGGCGATGATGGGTCTCGACGATTCGCTGCATTCGGCCGAATTGCGGGCGCTGGTGCGCTGTTACGGCGGTCTGGTCAAGGCCGCCGGGCGCGAGTGGATCGTGCGCGGCAGCCTGACCCGCGAGCAGGTGCACCACCTGCTCGCCGACGCCCTCACCACACTGGTGGCCGAGACGTTCCCGAAGGTCGACGCGAACCCCTAGCCCACGCGAAGCCCTAGACGTTCGCGAGCTCCTCGACCCGCCAGTGCACACCCGTGGTGGCAAGGTGGTCGAGGAAGCTCGCGGCGTCGAAAGCCTGTGCGGGCGCCAGGGTTCCGGCGGCAGCGCCGTCGAGCGCCAGGCGGCGCGCGGCCTCGACGGCGATGACCGCGGTGGCCGCGTACGGGTCGAACCCGCTCACCCAGCCCCGTGCCCGGCTGCCGTCGACACCGGTCGCCTCGGCCAGGATCAACCAGCGCGATGCGGCCAGCGCGTCGGCGTCGGGGATCTCCGGAATCGTCTCGGCGACATCACCACCCAGGCCCGCGAAGATCTCACCCATCTCGGTGCGGATCACCCCGCGCACGATCGGGGTGTCGAGGTGGCGGGGGATGGTGTAGACGCCCGGCAACGCCAGCGGTGTCACCGACACCGGGTCCGGTTCGCCGGGCTCATCGAGGGTGGTGGCCGATGCGTTCGCCGATTGCCATGTCCGATCGCGGTATTCGACCTGATCGAGCACGGCGATGGCGGCCATCGACCGGGCCGTTCCGCGCGAGGCCGCGCCCGGTCGGCGCAGATCGGCGACACGGACCTCCCGCAGTGGCGCGTCGAGGCGGGCGGCGGTGAGCGCGGCGATCAGATCACCGGGCACACCGTCATCGGTGACGGCCGGAACGACCGCCACCCCGGCCTGTTTCGCGGGCTCGTCATAGGTGGACAGGATCGTGTGCAGGTAGCCGGGTTCGCCGGTGGTGTCGATGTAGTGGCGGCGAGCGGCGATCGCGGCCCGCACCACCGGTTCACCCCACAGGGTGAACGGTCCGGCGGCGTTGACGACCGCGTCGCTGTCGGCGAAGGCGGCGGCCAGGGCGGCGGTGTCGTCGAGGGCGGCCACCCGGATCTCGGCGTCGGGGACCCCGGTGCGGGCGGCGACGGCCCGCAAGCGGGCCTCGTCGCGGCCCACCAGGATGGGGGACAGGTCGCGGCGCGCGAGTTCGGCGACGATGAGCGAACCGGTGAAACCGCTCGCGCCGTGCACGGCAATACGCATGAGGGACAACTCCATCGGGTGAAGGGATACGGCCGGGAATCGGCTCGCAACCCACGCTAGGCATGCCCGCTCGGACGATCCATGCTCGAAGGTCCGGCTCTGATGTCTGATCGTCCGGAGCGGTGAACGCCGCCGGTACGGTGGGATGCGTGGACATCCTCAGTGACGCGGTCGCCGCGATGCGGCTGGGCACGCCGCATTCCAACCGCACCGTCCGGCGCGGCAGCTGGCACACCCACTTTCCCGCCGCGGGCAACAGCGCCGGTTTCCATGTCGTGCTGCAAGGTTCGTGCTGGCTGCTGCCCGACGACGGCGACCCGATCCACCTCCACGTCGGTGATGTCGCGTTCATGCCGCGCAGCCGCGGCCACGCCATCACCGACCGCCCCGACAGCGACCCCGGTCCCGCGGCGGCCGGCCCCGACACCGTATTGCTGTGTGGCGCTTACTGTCTCGATGACACCCGACCGCATCCCGCGCTGGCCGAGCTGCCCGATGTGATCCATCTGCCCGCCCGCGTCGGCCACCACAGCCCGCTGCGTGCCGCGATCGATCTGCTCGGCCACGAACTCGACACCGCCGACGGATCCGGGGCCATCGCGCCCCTGCTCGAAGTGCTGCTGCTGTTCCTGCTGCGCGCCTGGCACCAGGCCCACCCCTCCGACACCGGATGGGTCGGCGCGCTGCGCGACCCGGCCGTGCACTCCGCCCTGCAGGCCATCCACGCCGACCCCGGTCAGGCCTGGACCGTGCAATCGCTGGCCGACCGTGCGGGGGTGTCCCGGTCGGTGTTCGCGCAACGGTTCACCACCACCCTGGGCATCGGCCCGCTCACCTACCTGACCTGGTGGCGCATGACCGGCGCGGCCCGGCTGCTGCGTGACACCGACCTGCTGCTGCGCGTCGTGGCCGAAAAGTCCGGGTACACCTCCGAATACGCGTTCGCCAAGGCGTTCAAACGCGAATTCGGGGTCGCGCCGGGAAGATTTCGCGCCGGGGAATGCAATCCGATCATGAACCGTTGAGGCCCGGTATGGCATTCGACGGCTTGGGAACATTCGGTGTGTGGCAGCCCTATCCGCAGTTCACCCCGGAATCCGCGCGGGACATCGAGGAACTCGGCTACGGCACGATCTGGCTGGGCAGCTCCCCGCCGGCGGACTTCGACGGCTACGAGCAACTGCTCGGCGCGACCGAATCACTGGTGGTCGCGACCAGCATCGTCAATGTGTGGGCCTCGGCGCCCGAAGCCGCCGCCGACACCTACCTGCGCCTGGACGAGAAGTTCCCCGGCCGCTTCCTGCTCGGCATCGGCGCGGGCCACCGCGAACACACCGCCGACTACACCAAACCCTATGACGCGCTGGTCGACTACCTCGATGTCCTCGACGCCCGCGGCGTCCCCCAGCACGGCCGCGCCCTGGCCGCCCTCGGCCCGCGCGTGGCACGCCTGGCCCGTGACCGCACCGCCGGCGCCCTGCCCTACCTGACAGTCCCCGAACACACCGCCGAACTGCGCGGCATCCTGGGCCCCGACTCCCTGCTCGCGGTCGAACACAAGGTGGTCCTCGACGAGGACCCGGCCCGCGCCCGCACACAGGGCCGCGACCGCGCCGGCTTCTACCTCGGGTTGAGCAACTACACCAACAACCTGCGCCGCTTCGGATTAGACGACACCGACCTCGCCGCTCCCGGCAGCGACCGCTATGTCGACGCGGTCGTCGCCCACGGCACCACCGACCAGGTCGCCGACCGGTTGAACCAGCACCTGCGTGCCGGAGCCGACCACGTCGCCATCCAGATCCTCGGTGACGACGCCACCGCGGTCCTGCGCGCCCTGGCCCCCGTTCTCACCACGGACCGGGACTGACGCCGATTCCGGGTGACAGGACATCGCGCCTGTCACCCGGAATCGGCCGGTTTCACTGGTTTTCGAGACCGTTCACGGCCTTCTCCAGCCGGGAAGCCCGCGTTTTCGCCGTTCTCGTTCGCAGCACGTCCAGTACGATCAGATACCGGCCGGTGCGGTCGAGCGCCTCGAACGCGGCTCGAGCCCGCGGCCGCGCCGCCAAGGCTGCCGCCAAATCCTCGGGCACGGTGAAGTTCGCCTGCGACGGATACGCCGCGGCCCACCGCCCGTCCGCGCGCGCCGCCTCCACTTCCGCCAGCCCCGGCTCGCGCATCCGACCCGCCGCCGTCAACGCCGCCACCTTGTCGACGTTGACCTGCGACCAGAAGCTCCCGGGGCGTCGCGGCACATACTTCTGCAGATAGAACTCGCCGTCGAGGCCCTTGCGCTGCCCGGAGATCCAGCCCCAGCACAACCCCACATCCACCGCCTCGTCCTCGGTCAGCGACGCGATCCCCGATCCCTTCTTGGCCATCCGAATCCACACCCCCGCCGCGTGCCCGTGATTGACCGCGAGCCACGCATCGAACGCCGCCGCATCCCCGAACGCCACCGAATCCATACCCGCCACTGTCGCAGACCGCACCGACACCGCCGCCGATCGCCGCTACCGGGATGCGCGACGCGACATCACCGCCTGCCCGAACACGAGCGCACCCGACACCAGCACCGTCACCCCGACCACCCGGAATCCGGCGTCCGCGCCCGAAACGAACGCCGCGACAATCGCATCGGAACGCTCGGGCGCGAAACTGTGGGCCTGGGCCACGGTGTGCGCGCCGCCGGCGCGGATGTCCGAGGGGAGGGCGGCGACGAAACGGGAGGTCAGGACGGTGCCGATCACCGCGACACCCAACGCGCTGCCGAACTCGCGGGTCGTGGCCTGCAATCCCGCGCCGACCCCGGCCAGCGACTGGGGCAGCGCACCGGTGATCGCCGCCGACAAGGTCGGAAGAGCCAGCGTCACACCGATTCCGGTGACCACCAGCCACACCGCGTACACCGGGTAGGGGGTGTGCAAGCCGGTCGTGGACAGACCCAGCAGTCCGGCGCCGACGAAACCGAACGCGATCGCGATCGTGGCGTCCACCCCGATCCGGCCCGACAGGCGTCCGACATGCCGCGCGCCCACGATCACCGGGAGCGTCAACGGAATGATGCCCAGCCCCGTGCGCAGGACCCCGAACCCCTTGGCGTACTGCAGGAACGACGCGTTCACATAGAACAGCGCGAACATCCCGAAGAACACCGCGGTCATCCCCAGGCAGGCGCTGCGCAGCCCCGGCGACGCGAACAGCCGCGGATCCAGCAGCGGATGGCGCACCCGCAACTCGACCACCGTCCACACCGCGAACAGCGCCGCCGCACACCCGAACCCGGCGACCACCACCACGCTGCTCCAGCCCGCCACCGGCCCCTCGGCGATCCCGACCAGCAGCGCCACCGACGCCGCGACCAGCAACACCGTGCCCACCGGGTCCAGCCGGCGATCGTGGCGTGCCGACACCGGCGCGACCCACGCCACCAACGCGGCCAACACCGCGGCCAGCGGGGCGGCCGCCACGAACAGCCACCGCCACGATCCGCCCGAAAGGACCGCGCCGCCACCGACATTGCCCAGCACCCCGCCGATCCCGGTCATCGACGCCCACGTCGCGATCGTCGCGGGCTTGCGATCGACCGGCACCGCGTGCAACAACACCGCCAACGTATTGGGCAGCACCGCCGCCGCGCCGGCCCCCGTGATCGCCCGGCCCGCCAGCAACACGCCCACCGACGGCGCCAGCGCCGAGACCAGCGCGCCCGCCGCGAACAACCCCAGCCCGGCCAGCAGCACCCCCTTGCGCCCGAACCGGTCACCGGCCGCGCCGCCGGGAATCACCAGGCAGGCGAACACGATCACGTAGGTGTCCACGATCCACACCAGCGCCGACGCCGAGGGCCGCAGCGGACTCGCCGCCAGCATCGGAACCGCCAGATTGATCGCGGCCACCATCCCCACGACCAACACCACACACGCGCACATCAACGACACGAGCCCCCGCCGAACAGCCACATTTGGCCCGGTCAGGTCCTGGGGGAGAAGGTTTGTTTGCATGCAGTGCACGCTATGGACCAGGCAGGTATCCGTGCGACGCAACTTCGGTAACCCAGAGTTGCATACGATGCAACAATGACCGAGCAGCTCGACCTGAACCTGTTGCGCGTCTTCGACGCCCTGCTCCAGGACGCCAGCGTCACCGCGGCCGCCGAACGCCTGCACCTGTCGATCCCCGCGACCAGCCGTGCCCTGGGTCGACTGCGCCGCGCCATGGGCGACCCCATCCTGGTGCGAGCCGGACGCGCCATGGCCCCCACTCCGTTCGCGCTGCGCACCGCACCCCGGGTCCGGTCCCTGCTCGAAGAGGCCGCCGCCCTCATCAGCGCCGACCGCACCGTCGACCTCGCGGCACTGAAGCGCACCTTCGCCATCCGCATCAACGACGGCGTCGCCGCGACCCTGGTCACCGCCGCCGTCGCGGCCACCGCGGCCGCCGCGCCCGGCGTGGTCCTGCGCTTCGTACCCGAAGGCGACGAAAGCCTCGAAGCGTTACGTGACGGCACCATCGACCTCGACATCGGCGCCGACACCGCCGCGGCCCCCGACATCCACACCGCCGAGCTCTACCGCGAACACCTCGTCGGCATCGTGCGCGCCGAGCACCCGCTGGGCCGCCACCGCCGCCCCACCCTGGCCCAACTCTGCGGACACCCGCACGTGTCGGCATCGCGTCGCGGCCGCGCCCGCGGCCCCCTCGACGACGCGCTCACCGCCCACGGCCTGCACCGCCACGTCGCCGCCGTCGTACCGACCTCCGCCCTTGCCGCCCTGCTGGTTTCGCAAACCCCCTACGTCGGGCTGGTCCCGCACCGGCTCGCCGCCCACTACGGCGACACCTTGGGCCTGCGCTGGTTCGACATCCCCGCATCCCTGCCCGAAGTCGACATCCGGCTGCGCTGGCACGCCCGCCTCGACGCCGACCCCGCCCAACGCTGGCTGCGCGACACCCTGCGCACCGCACTGGGTTCACCAGGGGCATAACCGTTCCCACGTCGCCCGGTCCGAAACCCCCGAACCCGCCCCAAAATTGTCCCAGACACATCTTGCCGGGGTGGTGGTGGCGCCGCTACCGTTGATCGATGACGACCCACAGCTCCGCCACCGCTGCCGGACTGCCCGCCGGAGTGCACGGCACCGCCGACCCCCGATTCGATTCCGCCCTACGGACATTCGCCCGCGTCCTGGCCGGACGCCGCGGCAACGGCGGCGCACTGGCGGTGTATCAGGACGGCGAACTGGTCGTCGATGTCCACGCCGGCGCCGCCGACGCCCACGGCACGCCCTGGACCGCCGACACCGGCGCCATGGTGTACTCCGCGTCCAAAGGTGTCTCGGCCACCGTCCTCGCGCGCCTGGCCGATCGCGGCCTGCTCGACTACGACGCCCCCGTCGCCGAATACTGGCCCGAATTCGCCGCCAACGGCAAAGCCCGCATCACCGTCACAGAACTGCTCAGCCACCGCGCCGGACTCTCGGGCCTGCCCGCCGTCACCCCCGACGAAGTCCTCGACCACGAACTCATGGAACAACGCCTCGCGGCCGCGAAACCCGATCACCTGCAGGGCAAACCGATCTACCATGCCCTCACCATCGGCTGGCTCATGGCCGGCCTGGCCCGCGCCGTCACCGGCCACGACATGACCCGCCTCTACCGCAGCGAGGTCGCCGAACCCCTCGGCGTCGACGGCATCCACCTGGGCCGCCCGCCCGCCGGATCCCGCACCCGCCCCGCCGACCTGGTCGGATCGCTGAAAAACCTGGCCGAGCACACCATTCCGGGCCCGGTCGCCACCGCCGTCCCGCGCCTGCCGCGCCCGCTGCGATCCCCGATCTCCTCGATCTACGTCCCCGGCCTGGAATCGATCTTCCGCGGCGACCGCCCCGCCATCCTCGACACCGCCCTGCCCGCCGGCAACGCGGTGTGCACCGCGCCCGCCCTGGCCAAGATGTACAGCGCCCTGGCCGGCGGCGGCACCGTCGACGGGCGCGCCTACCTGTCGCCGGAAACCGTTCGCGGACTGCAACGCATCCGCACCTACCAACTCGACCGCGCCCTGGTCATCCCGTTCTGGCACGTCGGCTACCACAGCTTCCCGTCCCCGCACGCCCCGCGCGGCTACGGGCACATGGGGTTGTTCGGGTCGATGGGCTGGGCCGACCCCGACTCCGGTGTGGCTGTCGGATTCGTGCACAACCGCATGTCCGCGGGCTGGAGTCCGATCGACCAAACCCTGTTCGTGGCCCTGCTGCATCTGATCCTGCGCGGCGCGCGCCAGCCCGCCGCGCTCGCCGCCGAGCGCACCGCCGGAGCCGCCTGACCCGCGAGTCGATCTTGCCCACTGCTGCAACAGGTTCTAGATTGGCTGCATGCAGGGGGAGCCGAACCACAAACTGGCCATTCATGACGTCCGAATCTTCGACGGCCACACCATCACCGCACCGACCACCGTCGTCATCGACGGCACCGTCATCGGAACCGACCCCGCCGGCGCCCAACACCTCGACGTCGACGGGGCCATCCTCATCCCGGGCCTCATCGACGCCCACATCCACCTCGACAGCCCGCACGCGCTGGATACCTATGCCGCCCACGGCGTCACGACCGCCCTCGACATGGGATCGATCGACACCGCCCTGATCGAGCAGGCGCGCGCCCGCACCGCCACGACCACCCTGCGCTGCGCCGGAGCGCCGATCATCGGTTCCGCGGGCGTGCACGCCCACGTCCCCGGCATCGCCGACGTCGGCATCATCCGCCACCCCGGCGACGCCGAAGCCATGGTGGCGCAGCGCGTCTCGGCCGGCAGCGACTACATCAAGCTGGTCCTGGAAGCCCCCGGCGAAGGCGGCCCCGACGCCGACACCACCAAAGCCGTCGTCACCGCCGCCCACGCCCGCGGCCTGACCGTCGTCGCCCAC
Organism: Nocardia sp. NPDC005825; assembly: GCF_040630175.1. Taxonomy (NCBI): domain Bacteria; kingdom Bacillati; phylum Actinomycetota; class Actinomycetes; order Mycobacteriales; family Nocardiaceae; genus Nocardia; species Nocardia sp. NPDC005825. The sequence goes on along the minus strand of NZ_JBEXXC010000001.1, from coordinate 283,736 downwards.
ACCTCCACCCCCGGCGCGTACGCCATGGCCCTCGACGCCGGCGTCGACGCCCTCACCCACGTCCCCATCGGCGCCCGCCTGCACGCCGCCGACATCGACCGCCTGGCGAACGGCGCCCACGTGGTGATCCCCACGCTCGTCATGATGGAAGGCGTCGCCGAAATCCACGGTGTCGCACAGTATTTCCCCGCGTCGCTGAAAACCGTCGGCGTCCTGCACGCAGCGGGGGTCCCCATCCTCGCCGGCACCGACGCCAACCAGATGACAGGCCTGCCCGTCCACCCGGCCCAGGGTGCGAGCCTGCACCACGAACTCGAGCTCCTCGTCCGGGCCGGCCTCACCCCCGCCGACGCCCTCAACGCCGCCACCACCCTGCCAGCCCGCCACTTCGGCCTCACCGACCGCGGCGCCATCGCCCCCGGCCTACGCGCCGACCTGGTCCTGCTCGACGCCGACCCGCTGGCCGACATCACCGCCACCCGCGCCATCCGCACGATCTGGTGCGGCGGCACCGAACACGCACCGGCACAGACACTGTCGGCCTAGCCGCGCAGCGCGCTGCCTCTAGTCGGCGTCCTTGCGGGCCTTGCTCGGCTGCACGCGCGGCGGCTCGTTGGGCATCTTCGGATACACCGGCGGCCACGGGGCGTCCATCAAGCCCGCGGCCATGTCCTTGTCCGACATCTCCAGCAGCGGAGCCAGCGACTGCGGGGTGCGGTCGGCCCACGGGTCGCCCAGTTCGGCGACCCGGGCGGGGACGGTGGCGATGGTCAACTCGTCGGGCACGATCGTGGCCAGCTCGTCCCAGGAGATCGGGGTCGAGACCTGCGCGCCGACCTTCGGGCGGGCGCACCACGCGCCGAAAACCGTTTTGTGCGGAGCGTTCTGGTTGAAATCGACGAACACCCGCGAACCGCGCTCCTCTTTCCACCAGGCCGCGGTGATGTCGTCGGGATGGCGGCGTTCGAGTTCACGCGCCAGCGCGACAGCCGCCGCCCGAACCTGATACCCGTCCCATTCCGGCTTCAACATCGCGTACAGGTGCAGCCCCCGCGAACCGGAGGTCTTCACGCGCACATCGATACCCAGTTCCGTGCACAACTCGCGGGTCGCGAACGCCGCGGCCCGCAGATCGTCGAAACCGATGCCGGGGGAGGGATCCAGATCGATGCGCAGCTCATCGGTGGCACCGGTCGGCGGCAGCACATTCCCCGCCGCGTCGAGCACCGGCGGGAACGTCGACGCCGCCTCGGCCCCGGCGTGGGTGGGCCAGACGTGGAAACCCAAGCAGCCCAGGTTGACCGCCCACACGATGTGCGCCATGTCGACCGCCACCAGCGCGTCACTGGTGGTGCCGTTCGGAGTGGATACCACCGTGGTCTGCAACCAGTCCGGCGCCGAGGAGGGAACCCGCTTCTGGAACCACGACTTGCCCGACGCCCCATCCGGGTAGCGCTCCAGCAGCACCGGCCGCCCGCCGATGGTCCGCATGATCGGATCGGCAACGGCCAGATAGTAATTCACCAGATCCAGCTTGGTGTCCCCGCGCTTGGAGAAATACACCTTGCCCGGATTCGACACCGGCACCGTGCGCCCGGCGACCTCGACCTGCACCGAATCACTCACCGCGCGGTCCCTGTCGACTGTCTGGCCTCGGCGAAGATATCGGCCAGCTCGGCGGGCGCGACCTCGTCGAGCTGAGCGTAGGTACACGATTCGGGGGTGCGGTCACCACGGAACCGCACCAGCCGCCCGCCGTGGCGGAACCGCCCGGCCATCACATGCTCGTAGCGCACCTCCGCCACGAGCTCCGGCCGCAACGCCTCCCACGACAGATCCTTGCCGCCGGTCCAGCGGCTCACCCCGCCCGGCATCTTCCCGTCGGCCTTGGCCTGAGCGGCGGCATCGGCCCAGGATCGCCACGGATGATCCTCCAGGGCGTGCTCCCGCAACGGGGCCAGCTCGTCGACCAGTTCCTTGCGCCGGGCCGCGGTGAACGACGACGCCACCCCGACATGATGCAGATTGCCCTCGTCGTCGAACAGCCCCAGCAGCAGCGACCCCACCCCCTGGCCGTCCTTGTGCCAGCGGAACCCGGCCACCACACAGTCGGCGGTCCGCTCATGTTTGATCTTGAGCATCACCCGCTTGTCCTGCAGATACGCCAGATCCGACGCCTTGGCCATCACCCCGTCGAACCCCGCGCCCTCGAACCGGGTGAACCAGTCCGCGGCGACCTCGGGATCATCGGTGATCGGCGTGAGATGCGTGCCCGGATGCGAGCCGTCGAGCACCGTCTCGAGCAGGGCGCGCCGCTCGGCGAACGGCCGCCCGGTCAGATCCTCGTCACCCAATGCCAGCAGGTCGAAGCCCACGAAACTGGCGGGGGTCTCCGCGGCCAGCTTCTTGACCCGCGACGCCGCCGGATGCAGCCGCTGCTGCAGCGTGTCGAAATCCAGGCCGTTCTCGGTGACGACGACGATCTCCCCGTCCACCACGCACCGCGGCGGCAGCGCCTGACCCAGTAGTTCCACCAGTTCGGGGAAATACCGGGTCAGGGGCCGATCATTGCGGGAACCCAGCTCGATCTCGGGTCCGTCGCGGAACACGATGCAGCGGAAGCCGTCCCATTTCGGTTCGAACCGCAACCCTGGATCCCGGGGCAGCTCCGACACCGATTTGGCCAGCATCGGTTTCACCGGCGGCATGACGGGCAACAGCACACGGCCTCCTCGGTTCGCGGCGGATCCGAGACCGATCGTAATGCGAACCGGTCAGTTTTCGAGCCACCCGTGCGCATCGGCGAACGAGGTGAGCCGATCCCGAATCGTGATGATCTCCGCCGCCGTCAACTGCGGCGAGGCATCCAACAGCAGTTCGGTGATCAACCGGCGATGCTCGGCCGCGGTCATCTGCCCCGCCGCGCGATGCTCCTTGGCCTTGTGCCGCACCGGCGCCGCGGCCTGACCCGGCACCACCGCCAGATTGATCGCCTTCGGACCCCGATCACCCTCGGTCACATCGAATTCGAAAACCCGCCCCTGGCGCAGCTCGTCCTCATCCAACCCGATGTCGTTGACATGCACGAACACATCCGGGCCGCCGTCTTCCGGACGGATGAACCCGAAACCCCGAGAGCTGTCGAACGACACCAATTTCCCGATGGACACCTAAACACCCGCTCCTCGTCGCCGCGTCCCTCTGGCGGTCACTCTAGTCCGCGGGCTGATCATTGTTGGAGGAAAGTGCCTTTTGCAACGAATTGAAGACCGTCAACCCCTGGCCCACCATCCCGTTGACGATCTCCGACACCCCGTCGGGACCATTGAGCACCGTCAGGTTCGCCTTCGACAGTCCGCCCGCGGCCTGCTTCACGATCTCGGGCAACTGCTCGATCAGCAGCTGATCGAGCGCGATCCGATTGTTCGACGCCGCCGCCTCGGCCTGGATCCGGGTGCGATCGGCCTCGGCCTCGGCGAGAATACGCACCCGATCCGCCTCTGCCAGAGCCGGTTTGACGACCTCGGCCTGCAACTGCTGCTCCCGCAACTCCGCCTGCTTGCGCGCCTGCTCGGCCTGAGCGGCGAGCACCTCCTGCATGGCGGTGGCCTGCGCGAGCGGACCCGCCTGCGCGGCTTCGGCATTGGCCTTGTCGATATCGCGCTGATACTGCGCGCGCAGGATCGCGGTCTCGCGCTGATACTCGGCCTGCTTGCGCTGGGACTCCTGCTCGGCCTGGGCGGCCAGCTGGGCGGCGGCGGCCTGCGCGATCTGCGCGTCACGCTGCACCGCGGCATTGTGCGGGGCGGCCAGGGCGGAGATGTAGCCCAGATTGCCGTCGTCGATGTGCTGGATCTGGAACGAGTCCACCCACAACCCGATATTGCTCATCTCCACCTTCGAGGCCACCAGCACCTCGTCGGCCAGCTTCTGACGCTCGCGAATGATCTCCTCGACCGTCATCGACCCCACGATCGAGCGCAGATGACCGGAGAAGATGCGCCCGGTCAGCACACTCATCTCCTTCTCCTGCTCGGACAGGAACCGTTGCGCCGCATTGACGATCGAGCGCTCGTCATTGGCGACCTTGAACGCGATCACCGCACGCACATCGAGCTGGATGGCCTGCTTGGTGACGCAGCGTTCACCGATCTCGGCCTCGAACATCGCCAGCGACAGATACCGCACCTTGCGGAACAACGGCACCACCCAGGCGCCGTGACCGATGATCACCCGGAACGGCGCGCCGCCGTCCTTGCCGTGACGGCCACCGCTGACCAGCATCGCCTCATCGGGATCGGGTACGTGATAACCCAGCATCGTGTGTGACTCCCCTCGAACGTGGTTCGAACCATTTCCGAACAATCAATCGCCCGGAAGCGGGACCCACGCAACAACATCGACGACACGACCGGGATGAACGGCGACCACCAGCACCGACGCGCCGGCGGACAGCGGCTCGCGGGCACGCGCGATGTAGAGCTCGGTTCCCCCTCGGATGGCGACCTGCACCTCACCCAGAGCTCCCTCGCCCCGGATCGGCGAGGTCAGCGTACCGGTCAGGCCCACTACCGGGTCGGTCATCGAGAACGTTCTCCTCGCCGTACTTCGCTGAGAACGCCAGGGTACGCGTGGTGCGCGTGGGGTTCGGTGGCCCGCGGCGAACTTGCTCCAAAGTTGCTACCGCTCGGTATGCTTTGGGAATCCGACTCCGAAGCGACCTGTCCGCGGTAGAGAGGACCTGCGCATGGGCACCGAGAGAAAAATGTGCTGGTTTCACGGCCGACCGGCTGGCAGGCTGAAGCGGTGACCACCCCTCCGGATACCAAGGCGGCCGACTCCGCCGACGACAAGCTGGACATCGGCGTCTTCAAAATCGCCGGTGTCGTGGTGCTCGGCGCCATCATGTCGATCCTCGACGTCACGGTCGTGACCGTCGCCATCCCCACCTTCCAGCACGACTTCAACACGACCTACGCCATCGCCGCCTGGTCCATGACCGGCTACACTCTCGCGCTGGCCACCGTCATCCCCCTCACCGGCTGGGCCGCCGACCGATTCGGCACCAAACGCCTCTACATGATGGCGCTGGTGTTCTTCGTGATCGGCTCGGTGCTGTGCTCGACGGCCTGGAACATCGAGTCCCTCATCGCCTTCCGCGTCATCCAGGGTCTCGGCGGCGGCATGCTCATGCCGCTGGGTATGACGATCATGACCCACGCCGCGGGCCCCACCCGCATCGGCCGCGTCATGGCCGTGCTCGGCGTGCCCATGCTGCTGGGCCCCATCGGCGGACCCATCCTGGGCGGCTGGCTCATCGACTCCTTCAGCTGGCACTGGATCTTCCTGATCAACCTGCCCATCGGCATCATCGCGCTGGTCCTGGCCTACACGATCTTCCCGCGCGACAATCCCGAACCGTCGCAGAGTTTCGACTTCCTGGGCATGCTGCTCGCCTCGCCCGGTCTGGCGGCCTTCCTGTTCGGTGTGTCCTCTATCCCCGGTGAGGGCACCATCAAATCGGCCAAGGTGCTCATCCCCGCCATCGTCGGCGCGGGTTTGCTGATCGCATTCGTCTTCCATGCCCTGCGCACCGAACACCCGCTCATCGACCTGCGGCTGTTCAAGAACAAGTCGCTGCGCTACGCGGTCATGACCATGACCCTGTTCGCCATGGCGTTCTTCGGCTCCGGTCTGCTGCTGCCCTCGTATCTGCAGCAGGTGCGCGGTGAATCCACCCTCGCCGCCGGTCTGCTCATCGCACCGCAGGGCTTGGGCGCGATGCTGACCATGCCGATCGCCGGTCGCCTGGTCGACAAGATCGGGCCCGGCAAGATCGTGCTCACCGGTATCTCGATCATGACGCTGTCGATGGCCGCGCTGACCCAGGTCAAGGCCGACACCCCTTATCCGATGCTGTGCGGGGTGCTGTTCATCATGGGTCTGGGCATGGGATGCACCATGATGCCGACCATGACCGCCGCCATCCAGACCCTCACCCACGGTGAGGTCGCGCGTGGTTCCACCCTGATGAACATCGTCAACCAGACGGCCGGATCCATCGGCACCGCAACCATTTCCGTGGTGCTCACCACCCTGCTCAACCACCGGCCCGAAGCCAAGATGGCCATCGGATCGCACTACGATCCGCGCATCTCCCAGCAGGTTCCGCCGCAGGTCCTCGCGGACGGCTTCGATCAGGCCGCCCAGGCGTTCGCCCACACCTTCGTCGTGGCCACCGTGCTGCTGCTGGCGACGCTGATCCCGGCGTTCTTCCTGCCGCGCACCAAGCCGGCGACCCCGGCCGCGGCCGACGCACCCGCGGTCGTGCACTGAGATAACACCGTCGACAGCCCACCCGGAAACCAGTGTCCCGGGTGGGCTGTCGCGTTTCTCAGCGCCGCGGCCCCGACGAGGCCAGGTGCTCGGCGTAGAAGAACAGCAGCCCCGTCGCCGCCGAAATCGCGGCCAGCAGCCAGAACCGGATGATCACCGTGGTCTCCGGCCAGCCGGTCAGCTCGAAATGATGATGGAACGGGGCCATCTTGAACACCCGGGTGCGCGTGGTGCGGAACATGACGATCTGCAAGGCCACCGACGCGATCTCGGCCACGAACAACGCGCCGACCGCGACCATCAGCAGTTCGGTGCGTGTGGTGATCGACAACCCGGCCAGCAGCCCGCCCAACGCCAGCGACCCGGTGTCGCCCATGAAGATCTTCGCCGGAGCCGCGTTCCACCACAGGAATCCCACGCACGCCGCCGCGCCCGCCGCGCACACCACCGACAGATCCAGCGGATCACGCACCGTGTAACAGCCCGGCACCGCCCTGGTCGCGCACGCGTGCGCGTACTGCCAGAACGTGATCAGCACATACGAACCCAGCGCCAACCCCACCGAACCGGCCGCCAAACCATCCAGGCCATCGGTGATATTGACCGCGTTCGACCACGCCACCACGATGATGCACGCCACCAGCAGGAACCCCGCCACCGCCAGCGACACCGTCGAGATGTCGCGCACGATCGAGATCTGCTTGCTGCCCGGCGTCAGCCCCGACCCGCCGCGAAACCGCAACGCCAGCACCCCGAACACCACCGCCGCGCACAACTGCCCGACCAGCTTGCCCGATGCCGTCAACCCCAGCGAGCGCCGCTGCGACAACTTGATCGCGTCATCGGCGAACCCGACCGCCCCCAATGCCGTCGCCAACCCCAGCACCAGCAGCCCCGACGCCGACGCGCCCCGCCCATCGAAATGCCGCCCCACCAGCGTCGCCGCCCCGTACCCGCACCAGATCGCGACCAGGATCGCCAACCCGCCCATCGTCGGTGTGCCGCGCTTGGGCAGATGACTCGCCGGACCGTCCGAGCGGATCGCCTGCCCCCACCGCTGCCGCGTGAACAGCCGAATCAGCAACGGCGTCACCGTGATCGACACCACCAGTGCCACCAGCGCCGCCACCAGAATCTGCCGCATCGCACCCCCTCGAAACCCGAAATCCGGTCACATGCTAACCGCCGCCGGAACGAAAGGGGCCCCCGTGATTGTTAGCGTGAGATATGACAACCCCGGGTGCGCGCCGCGACCAACTGCGAGAGTTCCTGCGCGACAGACGCGCCCGCATCACCCCCGACCAGGTCGGACTCCCCACCGCCGGCCGCCGCCGCACCCCCGGCCTGCGCCGCGAAGAACTCGCCCTGCTCGCCGGTGTCGGCGTCTCGTGGTACACCTGGCTCGAACAGGGCCGCGACATCACCGTCTCCACCGATGTCCTCGACGCCATCGCCACCGCCCTGCTCCTCGATGACACCGAACGCTCCCACCTCTATGTCCTTTCCGGCCTCAACCCGCCCTGCCGCGGCGGCGACACCGGTGCCGACATCACCCCCGAAACCCGCAACCTGCTCGACGCGTGGGGAACTCGCCCCGCCGTCCTGCGCAACCGCTACTGGACAGTCCTGGCCTACAACGACGCCGCCCGAGCCGTCTTCGGCTACGACGGCCCCGGCCACAACTGCCTCATCACCTACTTCACCAACCCCCGCTACCTGGCCATGACCGACCACTGGCGACAGGCCGCCCCCGCCGTCGTCGCCGCCTACCGCGCCGACACCGCCCCCTGCCCCCACGACCCCGGCTTCGACGCGATCATCACCGACCTGGCCCACCGCAGCCCCGAATTCGCGGCACTGTGGTCGCGCCACGACGTCGGCGCCCCCACCCAAGCAGTCAACGCCCTACGCCACCCCGAAGTCGGCGAACTCCACTTCGACACCACCACAGTGACCCTCGCCGACCGCCCCGACCACCACATAGTCCTCTACAACCCCCGCCCCGACACCGGCACCACCGAAGCCCTCGACCACCTCCACCGCCTCCGCCTGGCACCACCCGCGTGACGCGGCACCGGCCGCCGAAGGTGGTGGTGTCACACCCACGATAAGCACGCACTGTTTGGTCTCGTCGTGGCCCGGCACGCTGAAGTCATGACGCACAACGGAAATCGGTTCGAGAACAAGATCGCGCTCATCACCGGGGGTAGCAGTGGGATGGGGTTGGCTACCGCGCATCGGCTCATCGGCGAAGGCGCGCAGGTGATCATCACCGGCCGCGACAAGGCCCGCCTCGACACTGCGGTCGGCGAACTGGGGGAACGCGCAACCGCGGTGGCCGGTGACGCCACCGACTCCGAGGATCTTGCCGCGCTGGCGCGTACGGTCGCCGAACGGTTCGGCCGCCTCGACGTCGTGTTCGTCAATGCGGGTGTCGGTGCGTTTCAGCCGTTCACCACTGTCACCCCGGACGAATTCGACCGGATCGTCGCGCTCAACTTCAAGTCGGCGTTCTTCACCGTCCAGCACATGCTGCCGCTGGTGTCGGCGGGTGGCGCGATCGTCATCAACGCCTCCTTCGCCACCTACCGTGGTGCGCCCGGCACCGCCCTCTACACCGCCACGAAGGCCGCGGTCCACTCGCTGGCCCGCACCCTCGCGGCGGAGTTGGCCCCCAAGGGGATTCGCGTCAACTCGATCAGCCCGGGGTACACCGACACCCCCGCCTTCCGCGCCGAGACCACTCCCGAGACCCAGGACGAGGCGGCCTCGCGGGTGGCGCTCGGGCGCATCGGCACCTCCGATGACGTGGCCGCGGCGGTCGCCTTCCTGGCTTCCGCCGACGGCTCCTACGTCACCGGACAGGACCTGCTCGTCGACGGCGGCCTCACTACCGTCATCCCCTCCGCCATGGTTTGAGCGGGATACGCGCCGTCGCCGCGAACGGTTGGGACAGTGCTGTTCACTGCTCGGTTTCCACCGGCCGCGGCACCGTGCGCCAGCCGACGCTGGTCACCGACGGCTCCAGGCTCAGGCGGCTCACCGCGGACTCCATCTGGCGATCGTCGCGGCGATCGCCGGTGAGCTCGGCCCGCACCTGCACCCGCCCCGGGGATGTGTCATGACTCGAGATGGACACCAGCCGGAAGTCGGTGCGCGTCAACGACTGCACCAGCAAAGCCCGCACCTGCGCCTCGTGCGCGTCGTCGGTGTCGGCGTGGAAGGCGTACAACGCGTCCTGCGCGTCGGTGCCGTCGTCGATCGGACGATCCACCGACCGGGCGACCGTGCGCAGCGCGGTATTGACCACCACCACCGCGACCGTGCCCGCCGCCGCCGTCGAGTACATGCCCGCACCCGCCAGCGCGCCCACCGCGGCCGAACACCACAGCGTGGCAGCGGTATTGAGGCCGCGAATGTTGAACCCGTCGCGCAGGATCACACCCGCGCCCAGGAAGCCGATGCCCGAAACGATCTGCGCCGCGACGCGGGTCGGGTCGGCGGTGGCGCCGTTGAAGCCGTGCGCGGACAGCAGCACGAACAGGGTCGCACCGGCGGCGACCAGTGCGTTGGTGCGCAGCCCGGCCATGCGGGCCCGGAACTGGCGCTCGAATCCGATGATCGCGCCCAACCCGACACCGGTGGCCAGGCGGAGCAGCATTTCCCAGGTGGTCATCTCGATCTCCCAGCGGATGACGGCGCACTCCGAATTCGGACGCTACCGGGTGTGCGGCAGCGGCCGGAGGATTAATGGAGTGTCGCCTGGTGAACGATTGGCTAACGGACCTCGGTCCGGTCCATCGGGCACGACCACCACCTCCTCGACACACACGCACAGCGCGACCACCGGGGTCGCGGACATGCCGGGGGAGTGGGACCGGCGGGGAATCGCCGGCACGGGTACCACCCCTCGTAAGACCTTCAGCACTCCACGGCGTAACCCGCCACCAGGGCGGGAGCCGGTCGGGGCATCCCCTTAGCTCGGGGAAGCCTGTCCTGATCCGGGGCGTCTCTCGACGTTCGGGATCGCCGGCCTGTATCCGTGAAGGAGCCTCAGCTAACGACGGCACCTTGCGTCAGCGAGTAAACACCCCCGCGCCGCGCCTCGCAACCCGATGTGACCGCGGTCGCCCGCATCCACGCCGCAACCGCGCCGGTGGGAGAGTCAGCGATACATGCCGCGGTAGGCGTCGATGGTCGCCACCAGATGGTCCACGATCTGATCGCGCGTGGCGCGCAGCGTGCCATTGAGCCACGCCGAGAACATGCCCGCATTACCGCTGGCCATGGTGACCGCGGCCAGCCGCCGCCGCACCGGATCGTCGATGTGGGCGAACAGGTGATCCTGGATCAGGCGCGTGAACGCGGGCATCACCGCGATCGTGGTCTGGCCCAGCCCCGTCGACGAATACGGCTCCACCAGGAACAGCCGCGACTTGCGCGGATCCTGCAGCACCTTGTCCACCAGCGCTTCCGACAGCGCGCGATCCCGATCGCGATCATCGGCGACCGCGAACGCCGTCATCGGATCCAGGAACTCCTCGGCGATCTGGCGATACAGCACGTCGAGCAGTTCGTCGCGGCTGGCGAAGGATTCGTAGAAATAGCGGTCGGTCAGCGTGGCGCGCCGGCACACCGCGCGCATGGTGACCGCGCCCGCCCCGGATTCGCCGATCAGATCCAGTGCGGCCTCGAGCAGCGCGGTGCGGCGCGCCTCACGGCGTTCGGTGAGGGTCGTTCCGCCCCAGATGCGGGGCTCCTCGGCGGGAGGCTGCTCGGTCTGCACCGGGTCAAGAGTAATGCCCGGGCCCGGGTGCGAGCGCACACCCGGCCCCGGACCGGCTCACTTGGTGACCACGCACGCGCTGCCGAGGTTGATGCCGGTGCCGACCGTGACCACCGCCCACTGCGAGCCGTTGTAGGTCCAGGCCTGCACGTAATGGGTGCCCGTGGAGGTCGGCGTCCAGCTCGAGGTGGCGGTGCCGCCGCTGCCCAGACCGAACTGCTGCGGACTGAACGTCGCCGAGGCGCTGTCGTAGAGCCACACGTATTCGTTGGGGCTGCCGTTGACGGTGACCGTGTAGGCGCAGTTGGTGCCGTAGCCGCCGCCGATGCTGGTGCCGGTCGCGATGGTCACGCTGCTGACGTAGGCCGACGCGTCGGGCGCGGCGAGCACGAGCGCCGCGGCCGCGGCGCTACAGGTGGCGAACACGGACACGGCCGAGGTGCGTGAGCGGATCATTGTCGATCATCTCCCCAGATGAACGGGATGCATGAGAACTCTGCGACGCCATTGGCGCATATAGGCAAGTGTCGGCGTTCAGCACCCCCGACACGCGCGTATCGGACTACTCGGTGCGAACCGGACACCCCGCCAACGCCTTTCGCGATCACCGGCAATCAGTCGGTTGTCCAGGATTGACGCCGAAAACCGGGGACTCCCCTAATGATCCCCTAATTCCTACGCTCGCAGTGCAATTCAGCTACCACATCGCTAACGTTCCGATTGTCCGAATCGCCCGGGTGACGAAGCGCAGACACCCACCGGCGATCGGACACCGCGCGAGTCCTCTTCCCCGAGACTCGCCTCCCGCGTCCCCGCCGCGCAGCGGGCGCCGCGAACCCCGGCGTCGCCGGGCCGACCCCGATCCCGGCCCGGCGACGCCGTCTCATAAGCGCCGATTCCGCCACAAGGACGGCGCGAATGCCGAGACGCTGCAATGATCGACCCAGTTCGGATTCAGTTCGGGTAGGCATTGCGAATCAACCTGTGCCGGTGGACTGTTCGGAGAGCAGAAGGATCGCGCAGGATGACCGCAAGCCGGTATGTCAGTAACTCCGACGTAGCCGAGCCCATCGAGCCGTCGGGCTGGGGCCGACATCTGGGCGTCGGGGACGACATCGCGGACAGCCTCGGTTCCGGACAGCTCGGTGCGCTCATCTTCGCCCGGAAACTGGTGCGCTGCTGGTACATCGCCAACTTCCTGCTCGCCTCGACCCTCGGCTCGGGCGTGGGCCTGTTCGCCTGGGAGTACGGTCAGCGGACCTACGGCGACTGCACCGGCACCACCACCTGCTACCCGCGCTGGGAGTTGCTGGTACTCGGCGTCGGCTCCGGATTGCTCGCCGCGGGAACGATATTCCTGGCCGCCTCATTGCCGTGCTTCTGGGTCGCCTACGCCATCCGGTGGTCGGCGCGCGCCATGGCCGACCGCAACGGCGGGCCCGAACATCCCGATCCCGAGCACTACGAGCTCGCCGAGCAGCACCGGTGGCGCGCGGCCGAGCAGCCGACACACCGCCGGCAGCAGACCGAGGAACCGCCGCGCCGGCAGGCCCGCGCCGAGGAACCCCAGCGCCGCCAGGCGCGCCCCGAGCCGCCTCAGCAGCGCCGCCCCGCGCGCGGTGAACAGCCCGCTCGCCGCCCCGCCCGCACCTGACCGACCGGGCCAACTACCCCGGCGGCTCGCCGGGCGCGGTTGCGCCCGCGACGATCTCGCGCAATGCCGCGATGTGCCCGTCGAAGGCGGTGCGCCCGGCGGCGGTCAAGCGGGCCCGCACCTTGCGGCGACTGCCCTCGAGGCGACGCTCGGTACTGACGTACCCGGCCTCCTCGAGGGTCGCCAACTGCTTGGACAGCGCCGAATCCGACAGTCCCAGGCGTTCTTTGAGGAACGCGAACTCCGCCCAGTCGGCCGCGGCCAGCGTGGCCACCAATGTCAGACGCGTGCTCGGGTGGATCAGTTCGTCGAAACGGGCCTCGCTCACGCGCGCACCCACCGCCGCCCCGCCGCCAGCAGCTCCGGACCGCCGAAACCGATGACCGCGGCCACCAGCAGCGCCGACCAGATACGCGGATGCCCCGCCCCGTCGGCGTCGAGAGCGATCGCCGCGGCCACGGTCAGCGCGACCAGGCCCACCAGCATGCCGATCACGACCAGCGGCGTGCGCCGCCCGGCGACTTCCGCGCTGACCTGGACCCCGCCGGTGCGGCGGCGGCCGTCGAGCAGTCGCGACGCCACCGTCGCATGCCCGGCCCCGAACACCAACGTCGCGACCGCGACCAACCAGTCCGGGACCAGATCGCCCAGGACTCCCAAAGCCAGCCAGCCGCAGGCCATTCCCCACCAATAACCGCGGGGCAATCCGACTTCCGCGGCGATCTTCTGGCGTGCCTGCCCGGCCGCGTCGAGTGCCGAACGCGCCTGTTCCGGAGTGATGCCGTCCATGATGACTCCTCACTTTCCTACTTGGAAAGTAAGACTCCACTTTCCTGGCGGGAAAGTCAAGGGCGGGTCAGCCCAGCAACTCGTCCAGATAGCACCAGCGCCACGACTCGCCCGGCTCCACACTGCGGATCACCGGATGCCCGGTGCTGTCGAAATGCTTGGTCGCGTGATTGCCCGGCGAGGAGTCGCAGCACGCCACATGCCCGCACTCCAGGCACATCCGCAGATGCACCCACACCAGACCCTCGTCGAGGCATTCCCCGCAGGCGTCCGGGGTGTCGGGCACCCGCACGCACGGCGCCTCCCGCAGGTGCTCACACGCACCCGGCGGCATCGGCGCCCGCAAGACCAGCCCGTCGTCGTCCTCGGCCTCGGCGACCCGGTCGATGGTGGACTCCTCGATGTCGAGGGCGGCCATCACCGCCTGCAGCACCTCCTGATCGACCTGCCCCGCATCGCGGATCCGCAGCACCGTCTCCCGCTCGGCCGCCAGCATCGCCAGCCGCAGCCGCCGGTACTCGCCGCTGGGGGTCACCCGCTGGGATTCGGAGCGCCCCAACAGCTCCCACGCCGACTGCGCCCGCACCACCACCCGGTTGCGCAGCGAGTCCACCACATCCGGCGGTGTCTCGGGAGCGATGTTCTCCTCGAGCGCCTTCAACCCCGCCGTCGTCGCCTGTTGCAGCAGATTCGCCTCCTGCAACAGGTCCTCGGCCCGGCTGGGCCCGCGCAGGCGCAGCATCCGCACCAGCCACGGCAGCGAGAGTCCTTGCAGCAGCAGCGTTCCACCCACCACCACGACCGCCAGCAGCCGCAGCGTGTCCAGTTCCGGGGTATCGGCGGGCAGCAGCAGCGCCGCCGCCAACGTCACCACGCCGCGCATCCCGGCCCACGCCACCACCGCCGGTCCGGTCCACTCCGGCTTGGGTTTTCCCTGCCGCCGACCCTCGATCTGCCAGGCCGCGTAGGTCGCCGGGAACACCCACACCGGCCGCACCACGATCACCGTCACCAGCACCGCAGCGCACGTCCACAGCAGCGTCGAATGCGGCAGGTCACTGTGCCAGGCGGCCTCCACGATGTGGCGCACCTGCAATCCGATCAGCAGGAACACCGCCGACTCGAGGATGAACGCGATGGTGCGCCAATTGGTGTGCTCGGCGATGCGGGAAGCCGCGCTCTGCCAGTGCGGCGCACCGTGACCCAGGATCAGACCGCACGTCACCACCGCGATCACGCCCGAGGCGTGCACCGACTCCGCGGGCAGATACGCGATCCACGGCGCCAGCAGCGACACGCTCGTGTCCAGCACCGGATCGGTGATCCGGCGGCGCAGGAACGCCAGCATCATCGCCGCGGCCACCCCGATCAGCGCGCCGCCGCCGGCCGCGCCGATGAAACTCGCGCCCGCCTGCCACAGCGTCACGCTGCCGGCCATGGCCGCGACCGCGGTGCGCAGGGTCACCAGCGCAGTCGCGTCGTTGAACAGCGACTCGCCCTCGAGCAGGGTCACGATCCGGCGCGGCATCCCCACCCGCCGCGCCACCGCGGTCGCCGCGACCGCGTCCGGCGGGGCCACGATCGCGCCGATCGCCACCGCCGCGGAGAACGGCACCGGCAGCAGCCAATACACCACCGCGCCCACCGCGAACGCGGTGAACAACACCAACCCCACCGACAGCAGCGTGATCGAGGTCTTCTTCGGCCGGAAATCCACCAGCGAGGTGCGGATCGCCGTCGTGTACAGCAGCGGCGGCAGCAACCCCAGCAACACCAGTTCGGGCTCGATGTCGAACTCGGGCACGAACGGCAGATACGACGCGATTACCCCGGCCACGGTGAGCACGAACGGCTCACCCAACCCCATCCGGCGCGCACCGGCCGCCAGTGCGACCGCGACCGACACCAGCACCACGAGTCCGAACGCCCACTCCACGTGATCATCGTGCCAGTCGTGGTGTCCGATTCCGGCAGCGGCACCGCGGAAGGGTCAGTCGGCGTGGCCCGAGCGTGACCGGGTGATCGCGAAGACCCCGATGCGCGCGGCCAGCGCCACCACCCACAGCACCACGCCGACCATATTGAGCATCGGACCGGCGCCGGTGTAGGAGCCGACCAGGATGGAGACGACACCCGCCGAGAAACACAGCACGGTGGCGGCATGACAGACGGTGAGGGTGATGCGCAGGTCGGTGTCCGGACCCGCGGCGCGCTCGATACTGATGGTGAAACTCCTGGCAACACTGTTGAATTCGGCCCCAGGCACCATAGCGCCCCGAAGCCGGAAGTGCAGAGTCCAGCAGCTCACCGTTCCCGCCGGGTTCGCGGGCTCGGCCCGGTACCCGTGTTGCTCAACGGAATTCGCGCGTCGGATCAGGGCGTCTGTTTGACGCAGATCCAGGTCTCGCCGTCCTTGCGGGCCTCCACCTTCGGCGATTGGTATTGCCAAATGCACGCGATCTGCATGTCGATCGGGGCCTGGCACACCCAGGTGGTCTTGTCGATCACCGCCGGTCGCACCTCGTTGCTGGTCGGGTACGTCGCCTTGCAGTAGCCCGGCATATCCCGGATGCCGCCCTTGGCCACCTGTTCGGCGGTGAAGCACATGCCGCTGTAGGGGTCGTTCATCGAGAAGGACATGTGCAGACCGGTCTGCTTGTACTGCCAGTCGCACGCCTTGCCCAAATCGATGACCGCCTCACACGACTGGCCGTCGACCTGGCCGTACCCGTAGGAGACGCAGTACTGCGCGAGATCCAGCCCGCCGATCGAGGTGGACGCGGGCACGCTCGGCGCGGCCGAGGACTGGGTGCGGTCACCGACGACATTGACGATCAACGGGGTGATGATCACCGCGGCGGCCACCGCCACCACGATCACGGCCAGTACCCACGCCGGTACGCGCCTCAGCAACGGTGCGAGCACCCGTTGGGAGAACGGGGTCCACACTGGGGAGAAGAACTGCGAGAACTGTTCGAGCACGAGCGCCCCTCGTTCCGTGCAAATACGGCAGCACAGCAATCCTATCGCCCGGGTAGTGTCGCCACAGCCGAAATTACTGGGGCGCCGCCACATTGGCGTCAACCGTGCCGGGGCGCGGATTCCATCGGTTTGCCCGCATCGCGCCAGGCCGTGATGCCGCCCGCCAGACTGTGCGCGTCGTACCCGGCCCGGCGGGCCAGCGCCGCGAACCGCAACGACACCTCACCGACCGGGCAGACGAAGACCACCGGCCGCGACCGCGAGAACGGGACACCCTGGACGAGCATGTCGTCGAGCTGATCGTCGCGGATGTTCAACGCGCCCGGCACATGGGCGATCCGATAGGCCATCGCGCCACGGGTGTCGACGATGGTCGGGCGGGCGGTGCGATCGAGTTGCTCGAGTTCGTCGGGGGACAGGACCGGGGTGGCGGCGAGTTCGACCGCGTCCGGCGCCGGGGCGCGCCCGGGCTTGCCGAACAGCTCCGGGCGGCGCTTGCGGATGTAGGACAGGTACGGCTCGAGCCGATCGCACACGATGATCACCGCGACCAGCGGATCCCCCTGCGCCGAGGGCGGTTCCACCGAACCCAGGAACTCCAGCGCCGCGGCATAGGTCGCCCCGCTCGTCGGCCCGGCGAGCACCCCGTGGCCGGTGGCCAGGGTCAGCGTGGCATCGACCGCGCGCCCGGCCTCCACCGCCATGACGCGGTCGTAGAACTCGGGCTGGAACAGGCCCACATCCCACATCTCGGTCTCCGAGCGGATACCGGGGATGAAGTCGCCGCGCTCGGAGACCACCGCGACGGTCTTCAACTCCGGATTGTGTTTGCGCAGAAAGGTCGCCGTGCCGCGGGTGGACCCGGTGGTGCCGAGCCCGCCGATCAGATAGTCGACGCGGGTGATGCCGTCGCGCGCGAGGTCCTCGTGGATCTCGCGTCCGGTCCCGTGATGGTGGGCCTCGATGTTCTTCTCGCTGGTGTACTGCGAGGGGTGGTACCAGGCCCCGGGTGCGCGGGCCATGGTCGATTCGATGACCGAGTACACGTCGTTGGGGGCCGTCGGATCCGGGCATTCCGACAAACCCGGCAATTCTTCGATATCGGTCCCCAACAGCTGCAACAGGTCTCGCACCTCGGCGACCTTGATCCGATTGGTGACCGCGCGTAACCCGATCCCGTGCAAGGCCGCCAGCACCCGCAACGCCTTGGCGGTATTACCGCTCGAGGCCTCGATCAAAGTCTGCTTCCCGGCGATGATCTCGTCGAGGTCGTCGCGGATCATGCCCCACGCCACCCGGTCCTTCACCGACCCGAACGGGTTGTAGAACTCGAGTTTCGCGTAGAGCTCGACGCGTGCGAGCCCGTGCACGGCCGGATCCAGCCGCAGCAGTGGGGTATTGCCGATCAGTTCGGTGATGTGGTCGTAGCGCATCAGTGCACCTCGTGCCAGTCAACGTCGCGGCACACCCGGAACATCCCGGATTCGCGCGACACCGCAATTTTCGGCGGCACCGGATGCATCGAGGCCCGCGCGGCCGACAGATCCATGTGGTAGGCGGCGGTATTGGGGAACACCACGAAATCCCCCGATTGTGGATACCGCGGTAGCCACACCTTGTGGTTGGTGATCAGGTCCCGTTCCAGGCACAGCCGCCCCGCCAGGAACACCCCCGCCGCAGCGGGATTCGGGTCGCCCGGGACGGAATCGGGCCCGTCGGCGCCGGTTCGGGCGGGGAGCAGGATCGGGTCGACCATCACCTCCTGATCGGCCGGGGTGACGGTGTCGCGGCTCAGATCCAGATTGACCAGGGTCGACCCGTCGGCGGTCCGCTTCACGAATTCCACCCGCGCCACGGTGATTCCGGCGTGGTCGACCAGTGCCTTGCCCGGCTCCAGCCAGATGTCGAGGAGGTTCTCCCCAGCCACCTGTGCAAAACTGCGGCCGCCGTGCGATTCCAGGCCCGTATCCAGGAGGTCGGCGAGCATGCGGTCGGCATCCACAGTGTTGGCGTATTTGTGAAAAACTGGTGTCCCGTGCACCGCGCCGTCCTCGACGTGGAAGCCGAAAGTATTGGCGCCCCAGGCCATCTGCTCGCCCCGGCCCACCAGTGATTCGCGCAGCGCGTGCACGTATGCATCGAATGCGCCCGCGTCGGCGGTGAACACCTGCCGGAAGCCGCCCCCGATATTCAGCACCGTCGGCGTCAATCCGTACCCGTAGGCCCGCTCGGTCAACTCCAGGCAGCTCTCCACCGCGCGTACCCGTTCGGCCGGTTCGCCCGAATCCAGGTGAAAGGCGAACCCGCGGAACTCGATCCGGTCCCGGTGGGTCGACAGCATCTCCAGGAGCTGGTCGCTCTCGGTCAGCGGCACCCCGAACCGGCTCACCGGCGTCCCCGGGAATCCGCACATTCGCACCAAAACCGGCACGGGGATATCCGCCAGTGCCGCAATTTGTTCCAGTTCCCACAGATTGTCGACATTGATGGTCACCCCGGTGCCCGCCAGCGCGCGCAACAGCCCCTCACCCTTGGGTCCGGTGACTTCGATGCGTTCGGGTTCGAACCCCGCCTTCAACGCCCCCCGCAGCTCCACCTCCGAGGCCACATCGATGCCGATCCCCGCCGCGTGCGCGGCTGCCACAAACGCGCGCGACTGATTCACCTTGTGCGCGTAGCAGATCCGGAACCCCGCCGCGCGCGCCGCGAGCGCCGCCCGCAGCCTGTCCAGGTTCTGCGCGAAGACCTGCGGAAACACCAGGTGCACCGGTGACCCGAACTCGGCGACCGCGTCCTGGACCGCGCCCGGCGTGGCCAGGAATTCCGACACCAGCGCGTGCATCTTCGCCGGCAACCCCGGCGGCGCCGCGACCGTCATACGGCGGTTTCGCTGGTCGCGGGCGTGACCAGGGTCGGGTTGTAGCCGCTGTCGCGCAGCGCCTCGAAGGCGCGGTGCCGGTTGCGGGGGCTGCGGAACTCCGCGACCACCCGCTTGCTGACCAGATCGATATCGCCGACCCCGATGCCCATCGCGTCCAGCACCCCGCCGATGGTGCGCACGCAGTGCTTGCACGTCATGTCCGGGACATAGAACACCTGGTCCTCGGCGGCCAGTTCACCGGTCTCCGACCCGGTTTCGGCCGCCACCTCGGCCACCGTGATCCCGTCCACGATATGGGTGAACACCTCGGTGAACCGGTCGACGACCAGCGGCAGAATGCTGTAGTGCGCGCCGTCGAGCTGATGCGGCATGGCGGCCAGACACGCCGGGCGGGTGCCCGGCGGCAGCAGCGCGTACTGGCGCGAGATCAGATCCAGCTCGTCGTGATACTTGGCGATCGCCTCGGCGACGGTCAGCCTCTCGGCTTGGGTGGCGCGGCGCATGACCCGGTGCGCGTCCTCGATGGTCATGTCCTTCATGGCGCGCAGTGTCGCCACCGTTTCCGCCGAATACCGCACGGTCCCATCGGGTTGGGTGGTCAGGGTGACCGCGATCATGCCGCGCCGGTAGCTCGAGGCCTGTAACTCCCAGAACCAGCGTGTCGCCACCGCCGCGTAGATGCCCGAATCGCGCATGCCGACCGCGAATTCGGCCGGGGTGCGATACGGCGTCTCCCGTGCCAGCAGCGCGTGCTGGGCCAGCGCCCGCCCCGCCGCCTCGATGCCCACCCGGAAGATCTCGTGCGGCTCATGATCGGTGGTGGTGCCGTCGAGCACCGCCTGTTCGCGCGGGCCGAGCTTGGCCATGCGCTGGGCCAGCGCGGGATCGGCGTCGAGGGCGTGCCACAGCGCCAGCACCGTCTCGCGCATGGCGATCGGCACGACCGGGCCCAGCCCGCCGGTGCGGACATGCCCGGTATTGGGGATGCCGTCGCTGTCGGTCCAGGTGATGCGGTGGGTCGCGCTGGTCACCTGGTCGGCGCGGCACGGACGCATGAACCGTTCCAGATACAGCCGCTGCGACAACGTCAGATGCGAGCCGGACTCCGAAGCCAGCGGCGTGCAGGTGTATTCGACGCGGCGCGGGGGCGGCGGCACCGGGGCCGCACCCAGTCCGGGCCGGGCCAGCCCGGCCAGCACCCGGGACGCGGCGCGGCGGTCGTAGCGGGGTTCGGAGCCTGACTTGGTCACGAGACCTCCTCGGCAATCGTGGCGACACACTCGGTGAACCGGTCGATCTCGTCGACGGTGGTGTAGACGTGCGTGCTCACCCGCACCGAATCCGCGTCGGCCGCGGCGCCGCCGGTGGGGACGCAATGGGCGCCGGTGCGGACCAGGAAGCCCAGCTCGCTGAGCACGAACCCCAGGTCGGTAGCGCTGATCCCGGCGACGGTGAAAGACACGATCCCGTACCCGGTTTCGCACGGCGCGTACGCCGGGCCCGGCGTGAACTCGACTCCGGTGACTGGGCGCAGACCCGCGATCAATCGCTGCGTGAGCGCCCGATTGTGCGCGGCGATCGCGTCGAGGCCGAGCTCGCCCAGCACCTCGAGAGCCGCGCCGAGGGCGAGGATCCCGGGCAGATTGTGGGTGCCGCCCTCCAGCCGCTGCGGCATCGCCCCGCCCACCAAGCCCGAATCGTCCAGTGACACTCCCGAATTGCCACCCGGCAGAAACGGCAGCAGTTCACTGTGTCGGCGGCGGTGGCAATAGAGCACGCCCGTGCCCGGGGCCCCGAACATCTTGTGCGCGGCGAACACCGCGAAATCGGCGTCCAGCTCCGCCATGTTCACCGGCAGATGTCCGCCGGACTGGCTGCAGTCGAAACAGAGCGCGATCCGCGGATCGATGCGCCCGCACAACTCTTCCAGGGTGGTCAGCCCGCCGAACACGTGGTGCAGATGCGCCACGGTGATCAATCGCGTACGCGGGGTGATCCGCGCCGCCACATCCTCGACATCGGCCTCGCCCAGCGCGTTCACCCGGTAGGGCACCAGCTCGACGCGCCGCCCGAAACGGGCCAGCAGACCGCGCAGATGCTGCCACGGATACACATTGGAGGCGTGATCGCGTGGGCTGTAGAGGATCTCGTCGCCGTCGCGCAGGTTCGCCAGTCCCCACGACAGCGCCACCGCGTTCAGCCCGGCCGTGGCGCCGCCGGTGAACACCACCTCATCCGGTGCGGCCCCGATGAATTCGGCCATGGCCGCGCGCACGGCGGCGACCTCGGCGGTCAGCGCGCCCGCCCACGGATAGGTGCCCCGCCCGGCATTGGCGGTGCGTTCGCGGTGATAGCGGTGCACCGCCTCGATCACCGGCCGCGGTTTCTGGGTGGTGGAGGCGGAGTCGAGGTAGACCTCGGCGGCCTCGGTCAGCGCCGGGAACAGCGCGCGCACGCCGGGGGACGCCGGTCCCCGGGCGGCAGCGGGCGGCGTGGGCATAGAGGTCTCGGGTGCCGAGGCGCGCACCATTGCCCTCCCTCCCAGGAGTGAGCGCTGGACGTCACCAACGATACGCACATTTGGCGATCGGCTCGAAGGTTCTGGCGGGCAACCGGTTTCGTGACCGCATCGAGCAACCGATCAGCGTTCGGGACCGCCCGGGTTGCACAGCGCCGACACCGTCGCGTCGTACCCGACCGCGGGCCGCCACGGCTCGATGTTCCAGCTGGTCTTGTCCGGCGCGACCGCGCGCGCCCACTCCCAGTGGCAGCGGAACTGGTCGTACATGCCGGGGGAGTCCGCGTCGGGGGCCAGCGCCAGCACCTCGCCCCAGGCGCGATCCCCGGCCGTCGGGAACAGGTCGATGCGCCCGGCGCGAGTGGGGAAGATCTTCAACCGGCGGCCGTCGATCTCGTCGGTCCACTCGGTGTGATCGATGAGCGCCTGATCGGCCATCGCGTCCACCGTCGGCGTGACCGGGCTCGAGATGGCCGCGGCGCTCGTCGCCGCCGTGGGCGCCGGTTGCACGGGTGCGGCGGTCGCCGCGACCGGCCCCAGCGAACTGACCACCACCGGTGGCGAGTCCTCGGCCGCGCCACAACCGGTCAGTACCAGTGCCAGCGCGAGCACGGGCGGGCCACCCGCGAGTTTCCAGCGCCGCCGCATGGGCATACGCCCCTTTCGTTCGATTCGTCCGGCCCGGATCCGAAACTACCAGCGATAATCGCGCACACTCGGAACACGCAGGGCGGACCGGGACTTCGGTGCTCCGGTTTTGCCCGCGCTGGTGTATTGGCCCAGACAGCCCCTACGATGTCACGCGCGGGGCGGTTCGTGAAAGAGGGGACCGTCCGGCACCCTTGGTACCGGATGGTTGCTGACTGGTAGGGGAACGATGAATGCCGCGAACGTGAAACTGCTTGTGTGGGAGTGCGACAACACCCTCTGGGATGGGGTGGTGTGCGACTCCACCGCGGGAGCGCTGCGCGCCGAGGCCGCGCGCTCACTGCGCATCCTCAACGAGCGCGGCGTCATGCACGCGGTCGCCTCCCGCGGTGAATGGGCCTGGACGGTCGAGCAGCTGCGCCGCCACGGCGTCGCCGACCGCTTCGCCGCCGTCGAGGTCGGCTGGGGCCGCAAGTCCGCGGCCATCGCCCGCATCGCCGAGACCCTCGGCGTGGGCCTGGGCCAGGTCGGCTACATCGACGCCGAACCCCTCGAACGCAGCGAGGTCGCCCACGCCCTGCCTCAGGTCCGCTGCTACGCCGCGCGCCACGTCGACGTCCTCGCCGCTCTCCAGGAGTTCCGCGCCCCGATCGGCGACGTCCCGCCCCCGACCTCCCCGATGGGCATCTCCCACATCCACGCCCACTGACGCGATCTCCCCGCCCGGCGCTCGTGCGACCCGTACCGTCGGTGCGATGTACCGACTCTCGATCCTCTACGGACACCCGCAGGATCCGGCCGCCTTCGACGAGTACTACTGGAACACCCATATCCCGATCGCCCGGGAGATGACCGGTCTGAAGAAGTGGACCATCGGGCACGGCGAGAGCGCCGACCCCACCCAGCCCGCGCCCTACTACCTCGTCGTGGGCCTCTACGCCGATTCGCGCGCCGAACTCGAGGCGGTCCTCGCCAGCCCGCAGGGGCAGGCAGCGGTCGCCGATGTGCCCAACTTCGCCACCGGCGGTGTCACTTTCGTCTACAGCCACGAGCGGGACCTGATCTGAGGACGACATGAGGAGGGCCCCGGCCGTCGATCGGCCGGGGCCCTCCTCGTGTGCGGGTCGTCAGGCGGGCGTGGATTCGGAGCGGCCGCCACGGATTTCGACGATCGGCAGCACCAGGGCCGCGGGGGCCGAGGCTGGGACCATCGGCTGCGACGGTGCGACGGGTGCGATACGGGCGTAGCCCGCGGACTGCTCCGGGCGGGTGTCGACCTGGCCCTTGTTGGGCCACATGGCCGCGGCGCGCTCGGCCTGGGCGGTGATGGTCAGCGACGGGTTCACGCCCAGGTTGGCCGAGACCGCGGCGCCGTCGACCACCGAGAGCGTGGGGTAGCCGTAGACGCGGTGGTAAGCGTCGATGACACCGTGGTCGGCGTCCGCGCCGATGGCCGCGCCACCCAGGAAGTGGGCGGTCAGCGGAATGTTGAAGACCTCGCCCCAGGTGCCGCCCGCGACGCCGCCGATGGTGTCGGCGACCTTGCGGGTGACCTCGTTGCCGGCCGGGATCCAGGTCGGATTCGGTTCGCCGTGGCCCTGTTTGGAGGTGAGCTTGCGCCCGAACAGCCCACGCTTGGTGTAGGTGGTGATGGAGTTGTCCAGATGCTGCATGACCAGCGAGATGATGGTGCGCTCACTCCAGTTCTTCACCGAGATGAACTGCAGCAGCATCAGCGGGTGCCGCAGCACGATGCCCAGGAAGCGCAGCCAGCGCGGGATGCTGCCGCCGCCGTCGACCATGAGCGTCTGCAGCAGGCCCATCGAGTTGGAGCCCTTGCCGTAGCGGACCGGCTCGATGTGGGTGTCGGGGGTCGGATGGATGGAGGAGGTGATGGCCACGCCGCGGGTGAAGTCGACGTCCGGGTTCACCTTGCGGGTGGCCGCACCGAGGATGGACTCGGAGTTGGTGCGGGTCAGCACGCCCAGCCGCGACGACAGCTGCGGCAGGACGCCCTTGTCGCGCATGGCGAACAGCAGCTGCTGGGTGCCGCGGGTGCCGGCGGCCAGCACCACGTGCTTGGCGGTGTAGGTCTTGGGCTGCTTGCGGAACCAGGCGCCGGTGCGTTCGGTCTCCACGTCCCAGGTGCCGTCGGGCAGCGGGCGCACGGTGGTGACCGTGGTCATCGGGAACACCTGCGCGCCACCCTTTTCCGCCAGGTACAGGTAGTTCTTGACCAGCGTGTTCTTGGCGTTGTGGCGGCAGCCGGTCATGCACTCGCCGCATTCGATGCAGCCGGTGCGCTCGGGGCCCGCGCCGCCGAAGTACGGGTCGGGCACCGTCTTGCCCGCCTCGCCGAAGAACACCCCGACGGGGGTCTGCACGAAGGTGTCGCCCACGCCCATGTCCTCGGCGACCTGCTTGAACACCTCGTCCGCGGGAGTCATGTGCGGGTTGGTGACGACGCCGAGCATCTTGCGGGCCTGCTCGTAGTAGGGCATCAGCTCGTCGTGCCAGTCGGTGATCTCGCGCCACTGCGGGTCGGCGAAGAACGGGGCCGGGGGCACGTAGAGGGTGTTGGCGTAGTTGAGGGAGCCGCCGCCCACGCCCGCGCCGGCCAGGATCAGCACATCGCGCAGCGGGTGGATGCGCTGGATGCCGAAGCAGCCCAGCTTCGGGGCCCACAGGAACTTGCGCAGGTCCCAGCTGGTGTCGGGGAGCTGGTCGTCGGCGAAGCGCTGACCGGCCTCGAGCACGCCGACCGAGTAACCCTTCTCGGTGAGGCGCAGGGCGCTGACGCTGCCGCCGAAGCCGGACCCGACGATGAGCACGTCGAAATCGGTGTCGCGTTGGGTCATGAGGACTCCCTTGTCGTCGTCGACAGTGTGGCGGCGGTTACGCTAATGCGGACAGTTGTGGCTGTCAACGTTGGACCGGGTTGCGGTATCTATGCTGTTCGCGTGGACCGATACAGCCGCCTGCAACTCGCCGAACTCAGCGGTGTCGCCGCCCGCACCATCCGCTACTACCACTCGGTCGGCGTGCTGCCCAAGCCCGGTCGCGCGGGCAAGGAAGCGGTCTACGGTCCCGACCACCTGGAACGACTGCGGGCCATCACCGCCATGCAGGCGCGCGGGTTGCGCCTGGACGCGATCCGCGAGGTCTTCGAGGCCGAGGTCCCCGGCGACGGCGACTGGCGGGAGGTCTTCGATCCGCGCTACAGCGGCGACATCGACACCGGCACGGTCCTCGACGACGACGCCCTGACCGAGTTGCTCGGTGATCGCCGCCCCGAGATCCTCGACGACCTGCTGTCCGAGGGCTACCTCGAACCGCTCGGCGCCCGCTGGCGGGTGCCCGAACCGGCCATGCTCACCGGCGCGCTGATCCTCTACGACGTGGGCACCGACATCGCGTTGTCGGGCGTGCTGCGCAAGCTGATCCGTACCCACATCGCCACCCTGGCCGACGAGATGATCCGGGTGGTCCGCGAGGCGTCGGGCCGGGAGTACACCGGCGAGGGCATCGATCTGGACCTGGATCGCTTCCGGGACCGGTTCCTCGCCGCGGCCCGCGAGGTCGGCGGCGCCACTCTGGCCGAAGAGGTCGAACGCGCGGTCCGCCGGGACTGAACTGTCCCGCGCCCGCATCAGGACGTGGGGACCGCGGTGGGGACGGTGACGGGGTTCTCGCAGCTGGCCGGGGGATCGACCAGCTTGCAGTCGGAGGGGAAGCGCACGGGCTCGTAGCCCGAGGGCACCCCGCCGGCGGTGATGATCTGCCGGTAGGTGTCGACCGCGTCGGTGGGCTTGCGGGTCAGGCTCGGATCGGTCTGCACGTCCACGCTGTAGAGGCCGAAACGCGGTGCGAACGAGCCCCACTCGTAGTTGTC
This sequence comes from Nocardia sp. NPDC005825, assembly GCF_040630175.1. Classification (NCBI taxonomy): domain Bacteria; kingdom Bacillati; phylum Actinomycetota; class Actinomycetes; order Mycobacteriales; family Nocardiaceae; genus Nocardia; species Nocardia sp. NPDC005825. The sequence continues at coordinate 257,250 of NZ_JBEXXC010000001.1, read as the reverse complement.
GGTGAGGCTCCAGTAGTTGTAGCCGATCAGGTTCATGCCGTCGGCCTTGGCGCGCTGCAGCCAGTACACGGTGTCGCGCAGATGGTCGGAGCGGGTGTAGCCGTCGGCGCGGGGCTTGCCGTTGTCGGTCGGCATGCCGTTCTCCACCACCCACAGCGGCTTGCCGGGGAACATCTTCGAATAGTGCTGCAGCGCATAGTAGATGCCCTCGGGGCGGATGGGCAGGTCCCACATCCCGGCGGGCGGTGCGACCGACCCGTCGGGCATATTGACCGTGTTGGCCTTGGGCGGCTCGTAGCCGAAGTAGTAGTCCACGCCGATGAAGTCGAGCTTGTCGCCGATGCGTTCCATGAGCGGCCCGTTGACCTGCGCCTCGGCCCCGGCCACGTACCCGACATTGCTGGTGACCAGCGCCTTGGGCTGCACGGTGTGGATGTAGTCGTAGATCTCGTTGTGCACCCGGGCGACCCGGTCGAGCATCTGGTCGGCGTCGGTGTCGTTCTGGCGCACCTCGTGCATGATGTAGGCGACCGGCTCGTTCACCGTCACCCACACCGGATTGCGGGAGGTGTAGCGGTCGACCACCTTGCGGGCATTGGCCAGCCAGTCGCCGACCATGGCGTCGTCGTTCCAGCCGCCGCGCTCGGCGGCCCAGCCCGGATACACCCAATGGTCCAGCGTCAGCATGGGTTCCATGCCGTTGGCCACGATGTCGTCGATGACGCGGTCGTAGAAGGCGAAGCCCTCCTCGTCCCAGACCCCGGGTTCGGGCTGCAGGCGCGCCCATTCGATGCCGATGCGGAACACCTTCGAGCCCAGGCCCGCCGCCAGCGCGATGTCGGTCTGGTAGCGGGAGCGGAAGTCGATGGAGTTGCGGTAGCGGTCCCAGTCGGGATTGGCGTCGATGTAGTGCATCCAGTTGCTGTCGGGGGCGTGCCCCTCGGACTGGAAGCCGGACGCGGCCACGCCCCACAGGAAGTCCGGGCCCATTCCGCCGTGGGTGCCCGGGGTCGCGGGCGGCAGTGCGGGAGTCGCGTGCGCGGCGGTGGCCACCGGCAGCAGCGTCGCGGCGGCGGCGAGCCCGGCGAGGACTAGTCGGTGCAGGCGACGGCGCATCGGGGCTCCTTCTCCGGGACGCCTGGTCGGAATGTCCCATTCGGAGCGTAGCTGTCTGTTAGCTGAATTCCGGGGCAGTGAGGGGCGTGTCGCGGGACCGGCCCGCGCGGCCGACCCGCCGATCAGGGCCGGATTTCCGGACCGGAAAACCATCGCGCGGACCTCACCTGCTGCGATAGCGGTCCCGCGGATGATCTCGGTGTCGAGCCGGACCCACGCCGCCTACCGTTCGTGATGTACCGGCCTGTGGCCCAAGCGGTTCCAGGAGGGGGAGTCACAGTCCGGTGCAACCACCCGGCGACGCACTAGCGCGGCAGCGTCACCGGGTCGGCGCAGCTGGCGAGGGCATCGACCAGCGAGCAGCCGGCAGGCGGCCGGGTCGGCAGGTAGTCGCTCGGCACACCGGCGTCGTGGGTGATGGCGCGATAGGCGTCCACGGCGTCGGTGGGCCTGCGGGTCAGGGCCGGATCGGTGCGCACGTCCACGGTGTAGAGGCCGAAACGCGGTGTGTAGGAGCCCCACTCGTAGTTGTCGGTGAGGCTCCAGTAGTTGTAGCCGATCACGTTCATACCGTCGGCCCGGGCGCGCTGCAGCCAGTAGACGGTGTCGCGCAGGTCGTCGGCGCGGGTGTAGCCGTCCGCGCGAGGCTGACCGTTGTCGGTGGGCATGCCGTTCTCGACGATGTAGAGCGGCTTACCGGGGAACCGCTGCGCGAAGTGCCGCAGGGTGTAGTAGATGCCGTCGGCCTGCAACGGCAGCTTCCACAGCTCCGAGGACGCGAACGCGCTGAACTGGCCGGCGGTGTCGGGGGACAGGCCGTAGTAGTAGTCGATGCCCACGAAATCCAGCTTGGCCGCGATGGCGTCGAGCATGCCGCCGTTGACCAGCGGATCCGCGGCGGGCACGTAGGCCACATTGCTGGTCACCATCGCACCGGGCTGCCGGGCGTGGATGTGGTCGTAGATGCTGTTGTGCGCCTGGGCCAGTCGCGCCTGCATGGTCAGCGCCTCGGTGGCGGGCAGCCCGCCATTGCGGACCTCGTTCATGATGTAGGCGAACGGCTCGTTGATCGTCACCCAGATCGGATCCGCGCTCGCGTATCGGTCGACCACCACCCGCATGTTCGTCAGCCAGTCCTCGACCATGCCCGGATTGCCCCAGCCGCCCCGATCGGCCTCCCAACCCGGATACACCCAGTGGTCCAGGGTGATCATCGGCCGCATCCCCGCCGCCCGGACCGCCGCGATGACCTTGTCGTAGAAGGCGAATCCGTCGGCGTCCCACTCGCCCGGCCGCGGCTGCACCCGCGCCCACTCGACGCCGAGCCGGTAGGTGTCCACACCCAGGTCCTTGGCCAGCGCGATATCGGAGGCGTAGCGGTCGTAGAAGTCGACGCTGTCGCCGTAGGGGTCGTAGTCGGGGTGGGTGGCCACGTAGCGCCGCCAATTGCTGTCGGGCGCATGCCCTTCGCTCTGGAATCCGGACGCGGCCACGCCCCAGTGGAAGTCCGCGCCCAGACTGGGCAGCTCCGCCGGAGCGGGGGTCGCGGTGGCCGGGGCCGCCGCGGCGAGTAAGGCGGTGGCGGCCGCCAGGACCGCGAGGGCGTGACGTCGGGTGTGCACGGGCATGGCACTCCTCATCCGGCGAACAGTGGATCGGTCAGGCGACCAGAATTATTGCGCGACCCGCGCTCGAACAATGCGGGGTTCGGCCGAATAGTCCTGTCCGGCCGCGACATCGAGATAGCGAGAGGCTAGCGCGTCAGCGCTCAGGTCCTCCTGCACCACCCACCCCGTGTCGCGTACCGCACGGGCAACGCCGGTGACGCCCGCGCGCGGCACCTCGAGCACAATCTCCGCGCCGCCTCGGCAATTGGCTAGCAATCGAAGTACCGTCGTGGTCATCCCGGGGCAAGTGGGGCCGCCCCCGAGGCCGGTGGCGGTACCGCCCGAACCGTGGCAGCCCGGGTTGTCGAGCCGAATGGCGAACACCGGGTCCTCGGGCTCGAATCCGGGTGCGAATCGGACAAATTCCGCGAGTTGCCGCGGTGTGGCTCGGCCGCGGGACTCGGAACCCCCTGGTGGCGGCACGATTCCGCCGTCATGTTCGGTGACCCGGATGACTCGCACGTCACGGTACGGATTGTGCGCGATGAAACTGTCCAGGGCAGTGCCGAAAACGAGGACCTGACGGGTCCCCGCCGATATCGCGTCGGCGAGCCGGTCCTCGGCATAGCGCTGCCGGGCCGCCGCGAGCAGTCGGCGGTTCCGACCATCGAATGGGTGCAGGACCTTCCGGCCCGCGGCGGCGGCTCTCATGCGCCCGGCTCGTCGTCGCGCGGCTCGGGCCCCGGAGCATTGCCCGGACCGTGCGGGCCGGGGCCGCGATGACCGTGCGGTCCATGGTGTCCGGGTCCGGCGCCCGGACGTCCGGGCGGCATGCCGGGACCCTGGGGCCATTCGGGCATGCGTGGCATAGGAGGCATGTGGGGCATGGAAGGCAGGGGCGGAATGCCCGGAATGGTCGGAACGGGCGGAATCGGCGGCGTGGAGTGCAGCGGCGGAATCGGGATCCCGGCGCCGGCCCCGCCGAAGCGCTGAAACGCGGCTTGACGTGAGGTGCCGAAGATCTCGCCGATCTCGGCCCAGGTCCGCCCTTCGTCGCGGGCCTGGCGCACCAGCGACCGCAGCACATCGTCGACGACCCCGTCGAGACTGCGCGCGGCCCGCAGCGCGGCCATCACCGAGGGCGGCGGAACACCCTGGCCAGGGCGCAATACCTCGACCACGACATCGGCATTGGTGGACAACAGCTTTGCCAGGATCGCGCGCTCGTCGGCGGGATCCCGGTGCGGAGAATCACTCATATGTAAATGCTGCCTTGACGCGAATCTTGCTGTCAAGGAACGATTTACACACCCCGCTTACTGAGCATTAGCTGAAAGAAATGCGCTTTGTTTGCCGTCCCTATAACGTGTTCGTCAGCGATCTGGAGGTGCAGGGCGGAGGACACCTGAAACATGACCGATCCAGAGAGAACCGCGGCCGAACACGAGCTGTTCGAGCTGGTTCGGAAGGCCGGATTCGAGGGACCCGCCTGGAAGCCGTTGGCGGACAGTCTGGTTCGCCACGCATTGGCCGTCCTGGGGCCGTGGGTACGCAGTGGCTGGATTTTCGCGGTCGCCGAACGCGAGGGGATGCCCTTGCGCCCGACCGCGCAGGAACGGCTGCTGGTGGAAACCCGCTTCGCCGAGGACTTCGTGCGCGAGACCATCACCCGCGCCCTCGAACGCTTCCGCCGCGCCGCCCGTGACGGCGACGGCTGGGACGCCGACAGCGGACAGAGTCTGGGCGGCTACTTCCTCGGCGCGTGCGTGCGCGCCTTCGTCGAGCACTTCCGCCGCAGCCGCCGCGGCGGCGATCTCTACCAGTACCAGCCCGCGTCGACGGTGGCGGTGGTGAGCGCGGACGGCCCCGAGCCGTCCGAGGTCCTGGCCGCCGCCGAGGACGTCGCCGGATCCGTCGTCTCCCGCCTGGCGTTCCGCAGCCGCCTGGAGGGCCTGAGCGACCGCGACCGCGCGCTCGCGTGGGGCAAGGCGATGGGCCTGAGCGCCCGCGAGATCGCGCAGCTCTTCGCGTTCCCGTCGGTCCCGGCCGTCGAAGTGCGCTGGGCCGGACTACGCAGCGACCATGATTGGATGACCGGCCTCGACGGCCAGGAGGTGGCCGAATGAGCCCCGATCACGCCCCCGACCCCGTACTGCGCATCGCAGACCTGCTCGAACGCTCCTCCCTCAATGACCCCGCCCTGCACCGCCTCTACGCCCGCATCCCGCATCGCACCCTGGCCCGGCGCAGCATGCCCGCCCCGATCCCGTCGGCCGTCACCGGATTCGCGGCCCGGCTCAACGAGCTCTTCGACGCCATGCCTGCCCCCGGCGGACGCCCGCACACCAACTCCGCGGTCGCCGCCCAGCTCACCGCCTGGGGCCACCCCATCTCCAAGCCGTACCTGAGCCAGCTGCGCTCGGGCGCGCGCACCAACCCCTCCCGCGAGACCATCGCCGCCCTGGCCCGCTACTTCCGCGTCCGCCCCGACCATTTCGCGACCTCCGCCCACCCCGTCCCGCGCGGCCACGACCTGGACCTGCTGGCCCGCCTGCAATTCCCCGGCCTGCGTGCACTCGCCATCGCGGCCGTCGATCTGAGCGAGGAGTCCCAGCACCTGCTCATCACGATGGCCGAACGGCTGCGCCTCACCGAAAGGCTGCCGGAGGTCGGCGCGGGCGGCCTCGAATAGGCCGGCGGCGGTATATACGAAATATCTTGTGCTGAGCCCGGCTTCGGAAAGCCCTGGTCTGGCACTGTGACCGGGTGCCGAACCCCGAACCGCCCGTCCTCGCCGCCTACCGCGCCGTCCCCGCCGCGGGCCCGCTGCCGCTCGGGCGTCGAGCGGTGGCCGAGTTCTCCGGCACCGCCGCCCTCGCCGCCGTCGTGATCGGTTCGGGCATCGCGGCCGACCAGCTCTCGCCCGGCGACCTCGGATTGCGGCTGCTCGAGAACTCGACCGCCAGCGCGCTGGGGCTGGCCGTGCTCATCCTGATCTTCGGCCCGATCTCGGGCGCGCACCTCAATCCGGTGGTGTCGCTGGCGGATTGGCTGGGCGGGCGGCGCGACCGCCGGGGACTGTCCACGCGGGCGTTCGGCGTCTACGTCGCCGCCCAATTCTGCGGCGCGATCGTCGGTGCGCTGCTGGCCAACGCCATGTTCGACCGTCCTCCGCTGCAACTGGCGACCCAGCAGCGCGTCACCGGCGGCCACCTGCTCGGCGAAATCCTCGCTGCCGCCGGACTGGTCGCGATCGGCTTCGCCGCCGCCCGGCTCGGACGCGGGGGCAGCGCCGCGGCCGTGGCCGCCTACCTCGGCTCGGCCATCTGGTTCACCAGTTCGGGGTCGTTCGCGAATCCCGCGCTCACCCTGGGTCGCATGTTGTCGGATTCGTTCACCGGCATCGACCCGTCCTCGGTGCCCGCGTTCACCGCGGCCCAGATCCTCGGCGGCCTGGCCGGTTCCAGCCTGATCACCCTGCTGTACCGCCCGGCCGTGCGCGGCGTCTAGGCCCCGCGCGTGGTCGAGGGGACCGCGAACGAGGTGCGGTCGCCGGACCATCCGTCGGCCGGCACCAGCTGCTCGAGCGCGGCGAGGTCCTCGGCCCCGAGTTCGACCGCGGCCGCGGCGGCGTTCTCCAGGATCCGCGCCGCCCGGCGGCTGCCCGGGATCGGCATCACATCGGGTCCCTGGGCCAGCAGCCACGCCAGCGCCAGCTGACCCGCCGAAATGCCCAGCCGCGATGCCATCTCGCGCAACGCTGCCACCTGCGCGAGATTCTCGTCGAGGTGTTCGCCCTGGAAGCGGGGGTCGTGACGGCGGAAATCGGCGTCGGCGGCCGTGCCGGCATCGAGTGTGGCGGTGAGCAGGCCGCGCCCCAGCGGGCTGTAGGGCACCAGGCCCACCCCGAGTTCCCGCGCGACCGGGACGATGTCGCGCTCGGGCTCGCGCCACAGCATCGACCATTCGAACTGCACCGCCACGATCGGCGCGACGGCGACCGCCGCCCGCAGCTGCTCGGGCGTCGCCTCCGAGATGCCCAGATGCCGGACCTTCCCGGCACTCACCAATTCGGCCATCGCCCCCACGGTTTCGGCGACCGGCACCTGCGGATCGACCCGGTGCAGGTAGTACACGTCGATGACCTCGCGCCCGAGCCGCTCCAGCGACGCCTCGCAATATCCCCGCACGTGCTCCGGCTTGCCGTCGAGTCCGACCCCCGCGTCGGTGCGCACGATCCCGAACTTGGTCGCCACCAGCGCGTCGGTCCCGGCCAGCGCGTGCCCGACCAGCCGCTCGTTGTGCCCGAGCCCGTAACTCATCGCCGTGTCGAACACCGTGATGCCCGCCTCGTACGCCGCCCGGATGGCCGCGGTCGACTCGGCGTCGTCGGCCGCGCCGTACCCCTGGGAGAAGCCCATGCATCCCAGACCGATCGCCGACACCGTCACGCCGTCCCCGAGCCGCTGCATTCGCATGCCGTTCATGCTGTCAGTCCGGCGTGGCCGCCGCCAATCGGGGATCGATGAAATCCCTTGGCGGCCGGATGGTTCGGGCGGCACCGGCCCGTTGTCAGGTGGTGGTGAAGCGGGTCGCGATGTCGGTCGCGGTGATCTTGGCCAGGTCGACCAGGAACGGCAGCCGCTCGGGAATCATCAGCGTGGTGGGTCCGCGCAGGCCCAGTGCGAAGCGATACGGGGTGGCGGGTGTGAGGATCGGGACGGACAGGGTGCGGAAGCCGGGGTCGAGTTCCTCGTCGTTGTAGGCGTAGCCGCGTTCTCGGGTGCGGGTGAGCTCGGTACGGAGTTCGGCCGGAGTCGAGACCGACCGATCGGTGCCCTCGTCGTAGGGGAGCGCCGCGAGTTCGGCGTCGGTGGCCTCGTTCCAGGCCAGCAGCGTCTTGCCGAGAGCGCTGGCGTGCAAGGGCAACCGGACGCCCTGGAGGCGGTGGCCGTCGCTGTCGCGCCAGCGGCTGGTGGCCAGCAGCACCGCGTGAATGCTGTGCCGGATGGCGAGTGAGGCGCTCGCACCGGTGGTGGCGGCGAGCTGTTCGAGAGCGGGCTCGGCCAGGTAGGTGCGGTGCTGGCGATAGGCGATCTGGCCGTACTCGGCCAGCGCGCCGCCCATGCGATAGCGGCCCGAATCCGCTGTCTTGTCGAGGAATCCGGCCTGCACCAGCGCGGCGAGCAGCCGATGGGCGGTGCTGACCGCCAGCCCCTGCTGCCGCGCGACCTCCGAGACGCCGCGTTCCTGCCCGTCGCGGAAACAGTCGAGCACCGACAGGGCACGGGCGACGGTCTGCACTCCGGAACCTTCCACGGTGGGGACCGTAGCACAGGACCGGTGCGCCACCGGGGTCACTCTTTCCACTATTTGGAATAGCGGAAGGGAAACTCCCATAAGGGGTTCGGAAGATCTCTGTCAACCCTTCCGATCCTCGGAAAGCATTACCTCGCCTCACCCCGCCGGAATCCCTACTGTCCCCAGACATCGTTGGACAGTTCCGAACGGAAGAGGTGCCCTCCATGTACCGCACGCGCCGGCCACGCCGTTGGCGTCACGCCCTGATCCTGGCTCCCGTCGTCGCCCTGGTCGCCGCGTGCGGCTCCGGCTCCACCGAGGCCACGCCGGGCGAGATCGTGCTCAAGGTCGTCGATCCGGGAAATGCCGGACCGCTCGCGGTCGGCAAACGCGAGGGCCTGTTCGACAAGGCGCTCGCCCCCTTGCACGCCCGCGTCGAGTGGGTCACCACGACACCGGGTTTCAGCTCCATGCTCAAGCTGTTCAACACCAAGGAACTCGACGTCTCCGACGCCGCTTTCAGCCCGGTGATCGGGGCGCTGTCCAAGGACGTGGCCGTGCGCATCGTCTCGGTGTCGGATCCGGCGGGCAAGGACCAGAGCGGCATCCTGGCCGCGCCGGGGTCGGGTATCAAGTCGGTCGCGGACCTGGTCGGCAAGCGAGTCGCGGTGAATCCGGCCGGCAAGGGCGAGTACATCCTGTTGCAGGCCCTCGCCCAGGCGGGCGTCCCCGCCGACAAGGTGACCCGGGTTCCCTTGCAGCAGAAGGACGCCGCCTCCGCCTTCGCCACCGGCAAGGTCGACGCCTGGGCCTCGTTCCTGGTGCCCTATCAGGAGGCCAAGGCCAACGGCGGCGTCGAGATCGCCACCGAACAGTCCATCGGCTCCAAGGACAACACCGTCTTCGTCTTCCGCACCGAGGTCGCCGACCAGCACCCCGAGATCGCGGCCGCCTTCCTGCAGACGGTGCAGCAGCTCGCGATTCGGCAGCGCGCCAATCCCGCGGAGTTCCAGAACGTGTTCGACCAGTCGGGTCCGCGCGCCCTGAGCGGTCCCCGCCTGGCCGACGCGATCCGGGTGGGCGGCGAGGCCACCGCGCCGCATCTGCCCACCGCCTCCGACGGCGCAGATCTGGCCGCCATCGTGAAGCTGTTCCGCGACAACGGTGTCATCACCCGCGACATCACCGCCGCCGACATCTTCTACGACCTGAAGTCCAAACTCACCCCGGAGCAGTCGGCCGGGCTGCAGCAGGGGCGCTGACATGGACGCGAGCGTCGCGGGCCGGGCTGGATTGGCCCCGCCTCGGGCGCGGGTCGAACATGCCAGGCCCGCATGGGTTTCCGTGCCGCTCAGGTTCGTGCTGCCCGCGCTGATCATCGCGGCGTGGTGGATCGCTTCCGGGACCGGGGCCTTGTCGCCGCAGGTGCTGGCCGGGCCACCCAAGGTGTGGTCGGCCCTGCTCGAGCTGGCCCGCAGCGGCCAGCTGGTGGACTTCGCGCTGGCCTCCTTCACCCGCGCCGCGATCGGCGTCGCGCTGGGGGTGAGCGCGGGACTGCTGCTGGGCATGGTTGCCGGATTGTCGAGTCTCGGTGAGGAACTGGTGGACTCGACCCTGCAGATCGTGCGCGCGGTGCCGTTCCTGGCGCTGGTTCCACTGTTCATCGCCTGGTTCGGGATCGACGAGCTGTACAAGGTGGCGCTCATCGCGGTGGCCACGGTCGCGCCGATGTACGCCTACACCTATCTGGGTGTCCGCAATGTCGACCGCAAGCTGATCGAGGCCGCGCGCGGGTTCGGGCTGAGCGGCGTGCGGCTGGTGCTCGAAGTGATCCTGCCCGCCGCGCTGCCGGGGGTGCTGATGGCGCTGCGAGTGTGCCTGTCCATCAGCATCACCGGTCTCATCGCCGCCGAACAGGTCGGCACCACCGAGGGCGTCGGCTACCTGGTCACCCTCGCCCAGGAGTACAACCGCACCGACTACATGGTGCTGTGCGTGGTGCTCTACGCGGTGCTGGGCCTCGTCTTCGACGCCGCGGTGCGACTGGTCGAGCGCGTGGCCATGCCGTGGCGCGGTCAGGCGGCGCTGCGATGACCGCCCTGGACCACAATCCGGCTCGGGTCGGCGCCTCCGCGCCCGAGGCGGCCGCCCCGCTCGCGGTCTCGATCACCGGGCTGCGGAAGTCGTTCGGCGACAAGGTGATTCTCGACGGCGTCGACCTCACCATCCGGCGCGGCGAGTTCGTGGCGCTGCTGGGCCCCAGCGGCACCGGCAAGACCACCCTGCTGCGGCTGCTCTCCGGACTCGAACAGCCCGACGCCGGACAGGTGCTGGTCCCGCCCGCCCGCACCACCGTCTACCAGGAGCCCCGGCTGGTTCCCTCCAAACGGGTGCTCGCCAATGTGACCATCGGACAACGTCGTTCCCGCGCCACCCGCGACGCCGGGCTGCGCGCCCTGGCCGAGGTGCAGCTCGACGGCAAGGCCCGCCAATGGCCCGCCACCCTGTCCGGCGGCGAGGCCCAGCGCGCGGCCCTGGCCCGCGCCCTGGTCCGTGAACCCGACCTGCTGTTGCTCGACGAACCCTTCGCCGCCCTCGATGCCCTCACCCGGCTGCGGATGCAGGACCTGGTGGGCGATCTGGTGGCCCGTCACCGCCCGGCCGTGCTCATGGTCACCCACGACGTCGACGAGGCCGTACGCCTGGCCGACCGCGTGCTCATCCTCGACCGCGGCCGCTTCGCCGTCGACCAGGCCATCGAGTTGCCCCACCCACGCGACCACACCGACCCGGCGGCGCTGCGCTACCGGTCCGCGTTCCTCGCCCAGCTCGGCGTCGGCAGCGCCGGCCCCGAAAACCCCAGGAGCACACCATGACCGACACCCTCTGGTACACCCGCTGCCCCGTGCCCACCGCCAGCGGCCTCGCCCACAGCCTCGGCTGGCTCGGCGACACCGCCGCGCGCAACGGCCTGGCCTTCGGAGTGCTGCAGGACGCGGGCCCCGAACTCGCCGTCCGCCACTTCGACCACACCCTGCCGGGGCTGATCCGAGAGGGCGGCAACGTCCCCGCCCTGGCCGCCCGCGCCCAGGGTTCGCCGACCCGTCTGATCGGCCTGACCTGGATCGACGAGGCGCAAGCCATTGTGGTCGGCCCGAATTCGCCGGTCACCTCCGCCGCCGAGCTGGCTGGGCGGCGCATCGGCATCCCGGCGTGGGCCCGCGATCAGGCCCGCAGCTTCCCGCGCGCCATGGCGCTGCACGGGTTCGCCAACGCCCTGGGCCCGGCCGGACTCACCCTTGCCGACGTCCGGATCGTCGAGCTCGGGGTGGAGCCGAACCCGCAGGTGCGCACCGAGATCCAGCACCGCGAGCGCGCCCTGACCTGGGGCGTGGCCGAACTGCTCGACGGCACGGTGGACGCCGTTTACATCAAGGGCGCGCTCGCGCAGGAGGTCGCGAAGGAACACGGCCTGCGCGTCGCGGTCGATCTGGACGCCTCCGCCACCCGGGCCCTGCGCGTCAACAACGGCACACCCCGGCCCCTGACCGTGCACCAGGAACTGCTCGACACCCGCCCGGAGGCGGTGATCGGCTTCCTCGCGCAAACCCTGCGCGCCGCCGACTGGGCGACCACCGACCGCGACGCGGCCGCCGCAGTGCTGCAACGCGAAACCCTGTCCGGCCCGGCCGGTGTCATCGCCGCCTATGGCACGGACTTCACCGTCGGACTGCATCCGAGCCTGTCGCCCGACCGTGTCGAACTGCTGGCGGTGCAGAAGCAGTTCCTCTACGCCCACGGCTTCCTGGCCGCCGACTTCGACCTCGACGCGTGGCTGGCGCGAGAACCCCTCGAACAGGCGCGTGCTCTGGTGGCCGCCGGACAGGTGGCGGCATGACCGAGTTTCTGTGGCGGCTGCCCAGCCGCGGAGACGGCCGCCGCGCCCACCCCGAGCAGCGGCATCGCGGTCGCGGCAGGGCTCCGATCCTCGCCGCCGACCTGGGGCGAGCACCGCGAGACCACCCGACCGAGGCCGGTCCTGGCTACCGCGACATCACCGATGTCCGGCCGGGACGGTTCGGCCCGTTCGACGACCTGCACCAGATCGTGCACGCCGCGGAACTGTCCGGACTGGACGGGATTCTCGCTCCCTACGACCCGGCGGGGGAGGAGTCGTGGATCGTCGCTGCCGGGGCGCTGCGCGCCACCCGGCACGCCCGGGTGATCGTCGAGTTCCACCCCGCCTTCGGGACACCGGTGTACGCGGCCAAGATCTCGGCCTCCCTGCAACGGTTCTCGGGTGGACGGTTGGCCTGGCGGCTCGCGATCGACACCGACCCGGTGGACGCACGGCGGCGCGGCGACCGGGTCGACGGCGACGATCGGTATGCGCGGGCGGCGGAATTCCTCACCGTCGCACGCGGCGTGTGGAACGAGTCCGCGGTGGCCCCGGCGGGTTTCGCCGGCACCGGATTCGACTTCGCGGGCGAGCATTACGACGTCGTCAATGGCGGATTCCGCGGCATCCTGTCCGGCCTGCCGTTCCCGGTCGTCCATCTGAGCGGGAATTCGACCGCGGCCCTGAACCTCTCGGCGCGGCACGCCGACGTGCACACCCTCATCGAGACGCCCGACGGAATCGAACCGGCGCTCACCGAACTGCGCGCGCTGGCCGCGGCGGCCGGACGCACCGTGCGCGCCGGCATCGAGGTGCCGATCATCGCCCGGGCCACCGAGGCCGAGGCGTGGGCCCGGGTCGAGAGGCAATGGCGCGAACTGTATCCCGGCGCCACCGACGCCGCTGCCCTGCGCCTGGGCGAGGAGCGCTGGGCGGGCTTCGCCCACCTGGGCTACCCGCAGGACATCGGCCTGGTCGGCAGCTACGACCAGGTGGCGCGGCGGCTGCGCGCTTACGCGGCCGCCGGGGTCGACACCGTGGTGCTCTCGGGTCACCCGCACCTCGAGGAGGTCTACCGGGCCGGTGAACACCTGCTGTTCCGAGCCGACCCGGCCGGCCGCACCCTGAAGGAGGCCACCGCATGACCATCGACATCTATTGGCGCATCGGCATGGAAGGCGATCACGCCTCCCTGCGCACCCCGCGCCGCTACAACCGCGGCCATGCCGGCGGCTACGGTCCCGGCAATATCGCCCCGGCTGTCCGCGGCGGCGAGCTCGACGGCTACAGCTATCTCGATCACGCCGCGGCCGTGGCCCGCGCCTCGGAGTCGGCCGGATTCCTCGGCGGGCTGCTGCCCTCGTTCCCGATCACCGAGGACCCGTGGGCGGTGGCCGCGGCCCTTGCCCGCGAAACCACGACCTACCGCTTCATGGTCGCCTTCCAGCCCGGGTTCCTGCACCCCGTGCAGGCCGCGCGCATGTCGGCGAGCCTGCAGCGCGCCACCGGCGGACGGCTGGTCTACAACATCATCAGCGGCGGCGGGGGCCCGGCCCAATTGTGGTGGGGCGACAAGGTGTCCCACGACGACCGCTACGCGCGCACCAGCGAATTCCTCGACGTCCTACGCGGGGTGTGGGACGGCGAACCGTTCGACCACGCGGGTCGCTTCTTCCACACCGAGGGCGCGGCCCTGCCGCCCGCCCTGGCCGGGCAGCCCTTTCCCGAGGTGTACTTCTCCGGCTCCTCGCCCGCCGCCGTGCAGGCCGCCGGACGCCACGCCGACTACTACCTGTCCTGGCTCGAGCCCTTCGCCGACCTGCGCGCCAAATTCGACGGCGTCCGCGCCCACGCCGAACGGACCGGCCGCGCACCCAAGTTCGCCGTCCGCATCGACATCGTCGCCCGCGACACCGAGGAGGCCGCCTGGGCCGAGATCGAGCAGGGCTGGGCGTTCGTCGACCGCGCCGCCGCCAATCGGGCCGCCCAGGGCGATTCGGTGGGCGCGGCCCGCATCCAGGGCTGGGTGCCCGAAACCATCACCGGCTATCGGGATCTGGAGGTGCAACCCAATGTGTGGTGCGGCTTCAGCCTGATCCGCGGCGGGCCCGCCTTCGGGCTGGTCGGCAGCTACGAGCAGGTCGCCCAGCGCCTCGACGAACTCGTCGACCTGGGCGTCGACGCCTTCATCCTGGCCGGGAACCCGCATCTGGAGGAGGCCTACCGCGTCGGCGAGGAAGTGCTCCCGCTGCTGGGCCGCTCCCGTCTCACCCGCCCGGCGGGCGTAGCGCCCTCGAACCCGGCCGTCCCGACCGCATCCCCGGAAATCCGAATTCACCAGGAGATCTCATGAGCATCCGCGTGGGCTACTTCCCGCACAACAACTCGCTGTTCGTGCTGCGGCACCGCGGCATCCTCGAACGCGCCCTGCCCGAGGTGGAATGGGTCGACCTGCGCGAACTGCCCCGGCCCGCACCCGTCGACGTGAAATCCGCCCTGCCGTCCCAGCATTCGGACTGGTTGTTCGACGAGCGCGGTTACGACTTCATCGGCACCGGCTTCACCCCGCCGATCACAGCCTTGGCCCATGGCCGCGACATCGTCTACGTCGGCATCTCCGGCCCGCGCATCGAGAACGGACGCCTGGTGACCCTGGCGGGCAGCGGCATCGAGACCGCTGCCGACCTGCGGGACAAGCGCGTCGGGATCGCGCACGGATCCTGGCAGACCACGCTGCTGTTGTTCGCCCTGGACCGCGCCGGGCTCGGCTGGGCCGACATCGAGCCCGTCGACACCGACGTGCACGACGGCGGAAACCTGCTGCGCGATGGCGAACTCGACGCCTGGGTCGGGGCCTATCCGGGTCTGGCCGCCGTCGAGGCCGCCGTCGACCTGCACACGATCGTCGACACCGAATCGGTCTTCAGCCACCCGTCGCTGTGGTTCACCCGTCGCGACTTCGCCGAACAACACCGCCCGGAACTGGAAGCGATCATCGCCGCCCTGCGGGAATCCGATGCCTGGATCGTCGAGCACCCGCGCGAGGCCGCGCGGTATTTCGTGGACGACATCCGCGCGCGCGGCGGGGACGCCGACCTGGACGCGTGGGAAGCCGCCCTGCGCGGTCGGCCGTTCGGCATCGGCCCGGTGAGTCCGGAGTTCCTCGCCGAACAGCAGCGCGCCGCGGATCTGCTCGCCGCCAACGGCCTGCTGCCACGCCGGATCGAGGTCGGTGACGCGCTCGTGGAGTGGTTCGGCGACGTGGCCGGGGCTCCGGCCCGTGCGTAGGTGATGGCGGGGTGGCTTCGAGCGGAGGCGCTGGAATCGGTTCCGGCTCGAAGCCACCCCGGAATCCCCGCTGCGGGCGCGGGGGAGTAGCTGGGCCGCTGAACCCCCTCTCGGGAGCGCTCAACCGGTGATCGAGGCCCGGTGACAGCAGCTCGGGCCACAACCTCGGCAATGATGGTCGAACGTCCATATTGTGGCGCTCGGACCTCGGGTTCGGACCCGCTCGGCGGGCAGGTCCAACGCAGCGAGCCCTCGCCCTGCAAGAGTGCGCTGAAATGCGATGAGCTGCATGGACTCCGGTCGGCGGTTTGCTCGGAGATACCGAAAGGTTCGGGGACACAGACGATTCTGCTATGGTGGCTCCGCCGATTTCAGGATCGGCCGGACGACAAGAGAATTGATGAATCAAGACAACGCCGTGCTGCTTTCCTGGGTCCTCGCCGCCGCTCTCGTGCTCGCGGTGGTAGGGGTGGTATTCCTGTGGCGCGCCGTGCGCGCCGAACGTGGGCGTGTCGCGGCCGTGCGCGAGGAGCAAGTGGACCGCGAGGCCGCGGTCGAGGCCATGATCGCGAATCTGACCGAGAATGTCGTGCCCGCCATCGGTGCGGCGGTGCGCCGCTCGGACCCCGACAACCCGACCGTGAACCTGCCGGTCGTGCTCGAACAGTCGCGCATCGCGGAACTGGTCTGGCAGTGGACCGCCCGCTGCGGCGAGGAGCTGCAGAAGGTCGCCACCGAGACCGCCGAGCGGGTCGCGCGCGAACGCGCCGACGAGACCCAGCTGGCCCTCGCCGAGGCCGAATCCTCCCGTGAGACCGCGATCGCCCAGCTCGAGGAGATGGCCCAGCTGGCCATCGCCCAGGCCGAGGAGGCCGCCCGGGTCTCGGTCGCGCAATCGAGCGAGAACGCCCGGGTCGCGGTCGCCGACGCCGCCGACAGCGCTCGCGCGCAGGTGGAAGGCGCGGCCCGCGACGCCACCTCCGCGGCCGTGCGCGCGTTCGGCGCGTCCGTGGTGAGCCTGGGCGCCGACGTCAGCCAGGTGGTGAGCGCCGCGCTGCGCCGCCACCGCAATGACGAGACCTTCGAGACGCTCACCCGCATCGACCATTCCGTGCAGCAGATGATCCGTCAGGCGCAGTCCTACGTGATCGTCTGTGGCGGTCTGCCCGGCCGCCGCTGGCCGCAGCAGTCCCTCACCGACGTCGTGGGCGGGGCCACCGGCCGCGTGCGCGACTACACCCGGGTGCGTTCGGGCGAACTGGACCGCCCGGTGGTGAGCCGCGTGGTCGAGCCGCTGGTGCACACCATCGCGACGCTGCTGGACAACGCGCTGCGCTACTCGCCGCCGACCTCGTTCGTGGACATCGGGTTCCAGGAGGGCCACCACGGCGTCACCGTCATCGTCGATGACGCCGGTGTCCGGATGAACCCCGAACAGCTCGAGGAGACCCGCCGCGTGCTGGCCGGCGACCAGGTCGTCGACATCCACGCGCTGGGCCCGACCCCGCGCGTCGGCTTCCCCGGTGTGGCCGCCCTCGCGCGCCGCTACGGGTTCTCGGTCTACATCGACGGCCCGAACATGTACGGCGGTATGCGTGCCATGGTGTTCATCCCCGAATCCCTGCTGGCCGCACCGGCCGCCGCGCAGCTGACCGCCCCGGCCGTGGTGCCGGCGCCCGCCCCGGTGCCGATGACCGTGGCGCCCCCCGCCCCGGTGCCCGCACCCACCCGGCTGCCCGCGCCCGATCCCGAACCTACCGTGGTGGCCATGGATTCGGTCGCACCCCAGGAACTGACCTCCGGCGGCCTGCCTCGACGGCGCCGCCGCTCCGCGACGGTGGCCTTGGCTGCCACCGCCGGCCCGGACGCCGCGGACGCCACCGCCCCCGCGCGTCCCGATATCGCCGCTGCCTGGCACAGCGGCTCCCAGCGCGGCCGTGCGGCCGCGTACGAGCACTCCGAAGGGATGACATCGTGACCGGTACGCCCGCGACGGCAGTGAGTGATACCAACCGGCTGGCCTGGCTGCTCGAGGATCTCGAGGCCCCCGGTGTCCGGTTCGCCGTGCTGTTGTCCGAGGACGGCCTACGCATCGCTCACACCAGCGGCGTCAGCATCGACGATGCCGAGCGGTTCGCCGCCGCGGCGTCGGGTCTGCGGGCCCTGGGCAAGGCGCTCGCCGAATTCTGCGGCGGCTCGCCCGGGAACTCGGTGCGCCAGAACATGACCGAATACGCCGACGGGATGATCTTCATCACCGCCGCCGGAGCCGGTGCGCTGCTGGGCGTCTCGACCACCCAGGACGTGGACGTCAGCCTGATCGCGCACCGGATGAACGAACTGGCCGGGCGGGTCGGGCGTGAGCTCGGCAGTACGTCGCGGACCAGAGTGGATCTGCCGCGGTCATGAGCCGGCCCCGGCGCGATCCCGACCTGGTCCGGGCGTACGTGCGCACCGGTGGCCGATCGCGTCCGAGTCGGGCGCTGGATCTGGTCAGTCTGGTTGTCGCGGTATCCGATCCGCCACCCGGTGCGTCCCCGGACGCTCGCCGCATCCTGCAGATCGCTCGGCGCGGCGTGCTGACCCCCGCCGAGCTGGCGGCCTACCTGGATCTGCCGCCGTCGGTGGTCAAGATCCTGGTAGCCGATCTGCTCGACAGTGGCCATCTGGCCCACCCTGCCCCGGTGGAAGCGCTGCCGGGACAAGCCCTCTTGGAGGAGGTACTCCATGGACTCCGCGCTCTCTCCGCATGAGCGCGTCGTCGACTATGTGCCGGAGACCGTCACCCGCACCGTGAAGTTGCTGGTGGCGGGGAACTTCGGCGTCGGGAAGACCACGTTCGTAGGCAGTGTGTCCGAGATCCGGCCGCTGCGCACCGAGGAGACGATCACCGAGGCCAGCGTCGGCGTCGACGATATGGCCGGGTTGCCGGGCAAGACCACCACCACGGTGGCCATGGACTTCGGCCGTATCACCCTCAATCCCCGCCTGGCCCTGTATCTGTTCGGCACGCCCGGCCAGCGCCGGTTCGTGCCCATCTGGGAGGACCTGGCCGTCGGCGCACTGGGCGCGCTGGTGCTGGTGGACACCCGCCGCCTGGACAAGGCCGACGAGGCGCTGTCGATCCTGGAGGAGCGCGGCGTGCCGTACGCGGTGGCCGTCAACGACTTCGACGGAGCGCCCCACCACCCGCTCGAGGAGATCCGGGATGCCCTCGACCTGGATCCGGACACCCCGCTGCTGCGTCTGGACGCCCGTGACCGCAACCCGTGCCTGCAGGCGCTGATCACTCTGGTCGAGTATCTGCTGGAGCCCCGCGTCTAGCCGTATTTTCTACGGGCAGAACATCATTCGTGGTGAGAGGCCCGGCGGAGCGGGCTGCGTGACGGATCTCGCAAGGAGGGTCACCCGGTGTGGAATCTGCTGTACGGTGAGCGATTCCTGCAGGGTGAACTGAAGGAGTTTCGGAATGCCGTTTGCGAGCAGAGGATCGGTGAAGATCCACTACACCGATACCGGCGGGCCGGGTCCGGCGGTGGTGCTCGGGCACGGGCTGTTCATGGATCAGGCGATGTTCGCACCCCAGATCGAGGCGCTCGCGCCCGACTACCGGATCATCGCCATCGATTCACGCGGGCACGGCGAGACCGAGGACGACGACACCCCGTTCAGCTATTGGGATCTCGCCCGCGACGCCTGGGCCGTGGTGGACGAACTGGGCCTGGACCGGGTCGTGGTGGGCGGCGTCGGCCACGGCGGGTTCACGGCCCTGCGGATGGCGCTGCTGGCGCAGCCGCGGGTCGCGGGACTGATCGTGGTCGGCTGCAGCGGTACCGCGATGACCGCGCAACGTCGCGCCGGGTACCGGGAGGTGCTCGAACAGTGGACGAGCAGCGCCACCCCGGGCCCCACCATCAAGATGGTGGGCTCGCTCATGGTCGGCGGCACCGTCGAGGAGCAGCAGCCGTGGCGGGACAAGTGGGCGGCCGCACCCCGCGACCGGATCCGGCTGTCCGGGGAATGTCTGGTCAACCGGGACACCGTGATCGAGCTGCTCGGCGAGATCCGGTGCCCGGCGCTGGTGCTGCGCGGGCTGGCCGATCAGGCGATCAGCGCCGAGCAGGTCGAGGAACTGGCCGCGGCCCTGGGCAATCCGGTGCCGGTGCACACCATCGCCGGGGCCGCCATGACCCCGTCGCTCACCCATCCCGGCGAAGTCAACGCGCTGCTGCGCGGGTTCCTCGCGGGCGTACCCCGCTGATCACCGCTCGAGCAGTCCGATGAACAACTGGTGCGCCGGCCCGGGGGCGGTCGCGCGATAGCGCTGCACCCGCACGTCGAACACGGTGGCGGTGCGGGGGTTTCGCAGCGTGAAGGTGGGATCCTGGCGGCCGATGTGCACGTGCCCCTCGTTCCACAGCCGCCGGAAGTCGGGCTGCTCGCCCAGTTCCCGCAGCAGCCCGTCGAGGTTGCCGCTGACCGGAGCCCCGCCCGCGTAGGCGCGGAAGCGCCCGACCATCAACCGCGCCTCGCGCTCCCACTCCTCGAGCACGATGCGCGCCCGCGGATCAGTGAACATCCAGCGCAGCACGTGCCCCCGGCACGACAGGCCCGGCAGCGCCTCGTCGAAGGCGCTGTTGCAGGCCACCACATTCCAGGCGTCGTCGATCGCGGCGGCCAGATGCGGCAGCAGGGCGTCGAGCGTGGTGCGCACCGCGGCGGCCGCCGCGTCACCGTGACGCAACGCCCGCGCCGACGACGCCGCCGGACGCTGCTGGGCCAGGTGATACAGATGCACACGTTCGGCCGTGTCGAGCTCGAGCACCACGGCCAGCGAATCCAGAATGGCCGGACCGGGATTGAGCGCCTCACCCTGCTCGATCTTGGCGATGTAGCCCAGACTGGCATGGGTGGCCTCGGCCAGCTGCTTACGGGTCAGCCCCGCCGGATAGCGCGTGCTGGCCCGCGCCCGGCGTTCGCGTACGAACTCCGCCAGCGTGGGCGCGCGCAGCACCTCGACGGTCGGCAGCCCGAATTCGTTGTCGGCCAACGGCATCCCTTCGCACACGGTCATCTGCCCCCAGCCTAGGGGGCGGCCCCGGCCCGGGCCGCATGGAACGACGACCCGGGGTGGCCGGAAGCGGCGGTACCACCGGCGGTGGTGGCGGCGCAACACCGTGTTTCGCACAGTGGTACTCGCGAATTCCCGTGCACCTGACTGGGGAATCCCAGCGGTTGCCAAGTGGGGAGCGCGCATTCGATATTTGCCGTGCGAGGGTCGGCAATGGCGCCGGCAAGGGAGTCGATGGGGGATCGGCCAATAGCGAGGAGCGGCACCGGAAATGGCCAATACTTCATCGTCGCGCGACGAATCGGGTCTGCGGTCGCGCACGATAGTGATCGGCGAACAATCGTTTCCCTACTATTTCGGCCGCGACTGCGTCGCCGAGATCGGTGCGGCGATCACCGCGCTGGGACCCGACAAACTCGTGATCGTCACCGACGACGATGTCCGCGCCCGCTACCGGCACCACCTCGACACCCTGGCCGGATCCATTCCCGCGCTGATCCTCTCGCATCCCTCCGGCGAATCCATGAAAACGCTGACCTGCCTGTCGGGTCATCTGGAGACCGCGTTTCGGGCGGGCATCACGCGGCGGTCGGTGGTGGTGTCCTTCGGCGGCGGGGTGCCCGGCAACCTGGCCGGGTTGATGGCGAACCTGCTGTTCCGGGGTGTGCGGCTGGTCCACGTGCCGACCACCACCATCGCGGCCATGGATTCGGTGCTGTCGCTCAAGCAGGCGATCAACTCCGGGGTCGGGAAGAATCACCTGGGCACCTATTACGCGCCCGAAGCGGTATTCACCGACGTGGAACTGTTCACCACCCTGCCCGAGCGGGAATTGCGTTCGGGGCTGTGCGAAATGGCGAAGAATTGCCTCGCGATCCAGCCGGCGGCACTGGACGGATTGCGTCGGGTCATCGCGGCGGGCGAATTGAGCAGCCCGCATTCGCTGCTGTGGTTGCTGGACGCGAGCATCGCCGCGAAATCCGCTGTCACGCGGGAAGACACCTTCGAGCGTCGCGCCGGGCTGGTCCTGGAATACGGGCACACCACGGGGCACGCCATCGAGATCTGCGATCACCGGGCGCGCGGGGTCGCGGGACTTCCGCACGGCGCGGCGATTGCGCTGGGAATGCTGGTGGCCGCGCATATCTCGCACGCACGCGGATGGCTGTCCGATGACGAGGTGAGCGTCCATTACGAGATCGTCACCGGGCTGGGCGTGGAGCCGGCGCTGCCCGCGTCGGTGAGCGTCGACGATGTGCTCGCGGTGATCGCCGACGACAACAAGAAGGGGTACCTGCCGCCGCGGCCGGACACGGTGCCGTTCGTGCTGCTGCGGTCGTTGGGGCGCCCGGCGCTCACCGGGGACCTGCCGCTGGTGCCGGTGGAGCTGTCGGAGATCCGGGCCGCGCTCGATGTCGTCGCGCGGGCGTCCGCGCCGGTCGTGGTCGGGTAGGCCCGCCATGCTCGCACTGCACGGGGGTGCGCCGGTCCGCGGGGGACGGGCCTGGCCGCGCTGGCCGCAATACGACAATCGGACCGCCGCGGAACTGCTTGCCGCGCTGCACTCCTCACGCTGGTCGGTGACCTGGTACAGCCCGCGCGGCGGCAAATCCCGCGAGCGGCTGTTCGGCGAGGCGTTCGCCCGCTACAACGACGCCGCCTACGGGGTCAGCGTGGACCACGGGTCCAGTGCGCTGGTGATCGCGTTGGAGGCGCTGGGGATCGGGCCCGGGGACGAGGTGGTGGTGCCCGCCATGACCTGGGTCGCTCCCGCGACGGCGGTGCTGCGGGTGGGCGCGGTCCCGGTGCTCGCCGACGTCGATCCCGATACCGGCTGCCTGACCGGTGATGAACTGCGCGCGGTGGTCTCGCCGCGCACACGGGCGGTCATCGTGGTCCATCTGGCCTGCACCGCGGCCGAACTCGACGACATCGTCGCGGTCACCGGTGACGAGGGGCTCGCGCTGATCGAGGACTGCTCGCAGGCCCACGGCACCCGGTGGGCCGGGCGCGCGGTCGGGACCTTCGGCGCGATCGGGGTGTTCAGCCTCGGCGCGGCCAAGTCACTGGCGGCGGGGGAGGCCGGGGCCGCGATCACCGACCGCCACGACCTGTACGAGCGAATGCTCATGCTGCGCGCGGACTCTCGCGCCTACACCCACGATGCGCCGGCTGCCGGGGAGTTCGAGCTCGTCGAACAGGCCACCGTCATGGGCGCGAACTACTGCATGTCCGAACTCACCGCGGGACTTCTACTCGACCAGTTGCCACGCCTGGACGACCAGCACGCGCTGCGCGAGGCCAGGGCCAAGGATCTGGAAGCCGGACTGCCGGACATTCCCGGCCTGGAACGTATCCCCGTCCCCGCCGCGGTGGACCGGCGCGCCGTCTATGAATACGGAATCCGTCTGCAGCCCGGTGCTTTCGGTCTCGCAACCGTCGATCAGGTGGCGGCAGCGCTCACGGCCGAACTCGGAACCAAGGTCTACCCGCCCCGCGATCCACTGCACCGCAGCGCCCTGCTGCGCCCGCAGACCAAACCCCGCTTCGCGCGGCGGTGGGCCGAGGCCGTCGACCGCGCCACCGGGCGCGACTTCACCGGCGCCGACCACTACCGCGACCACACCCTGCTCATGCACCACAGCGTGCTGCTGGGCGAGCGCGCCGATATCGACGACATCCTCACCGCGCTGGACAAGGTGCGCACCCACGCCGCCGCCCTCGACCCGAAAGGCCTGGCATGACCTCCGAACTCATGGCCGACTGGCAGAGCCGCACCATCGACGGGATCCGCACCCGCCGCGCCGTCGAATCCGACTGGGAGGCGCTGCGCGGACGCTACGACCGCGCGTTCGGGGGCGTGAAGACCCACGATTTCGAGGCGTGGAAACGGCAGTTCCAGCTCGAGGACATCGCCGTGGTGGAGGATGTCACCGAGGCCGGGGAACCGCGCATCGTGGGGACCGCGGCCATCATTCGCACCACGGTGACCGCGCCGGGCGGGGCCCAGCTGAGCGTCGCGGCCTGCGCGCAGGGGATGGTCGCCACCACTCATCAGAAGCGCGGGATCTACGCCAAGGTGCAGGCCGAGCTGATGGCCATCGCCATGGAGACCGCAGCCGACGTGTTCGCCGCCATGCCCGGGCCCGGCGGCAGCTATTCCTATGTCGGCGTCACCACCCACACCAGGCATCTGCGGATCGACCGTGGCCGGGCGAAACTCCGGGCGGCCGAACCGGATTCGGGCCGGGTGCGGGAGTCCTTGTACGCCGAATCGATGGGGGAGTTGCGTCGCCTCTACGCCCGCTGGCAGCAGGTCACGCCCGGTGCGCTGGATCGCGCGGAGTCCTGGTGGCCCAGCGCGTTGAACCCGCGCGCGTTCGTCCTGACGCACGCCGACGGCTATGTCGTCTACGAACTCGCGGGAGACACCGTGCACGTGCGCGACTTCTGCGCGCTCACCGTGCCGGCCCACCGCGAGCTGCTGCGCTGCCTGCTCGGACAGGGCGAGTACGCCCGGATCCTGCTCGACACCGCCATCGACGACCCCACCCCGCTGTTGCTCGAGGATGCCCGCGCCGCGGCGGTGACCGGCGTCGACGCCGGGTTGTCGACCTGGATCCTCAACCTGCCCAAGGCGATCGGCGCACGAGAGTTCCGATCCGACTTCCACGGCGTCATCGAGGTGGCCGACCCGTGGGGGTTGAGCGCCGGGACCTACCGGCTCGACGTCACCGGCGGCAACGGCGCCTGGACGCCCGTCGAAGGCGCGGCCGCCGACGTCCGCATCGGGCCGCTCGAACTCACCACCGCCTACTTCGGCACCCACTCGATCAGCGAGTTCGAGCGCGCGGGGCGCGTGCGCTCACTCACCGCCGGCGCCGCCGACGCGCTCGACCGCGCCTTCGCCACCACGCGGAAACCCTTCAACACCACCCCTTTCTGAACGCACCCGAGGACGCCACCGATGACAACCACCCCCGCCGAACCCGTGCCCGCGCGCGACACGACCCCGTCGGTTTGCCCGGTCACCGGCGTAGTCGGCTCCGGCATCACCCGCACCACCACCCCCACCGGCGACTCCGCCTGGCTGGCCACCGGCTACGACCTGGTCCGCGACCTGTTCACCGACCCGCGCCTGGGCCGTTCGCACCGCACCCCGGACACCGCGGCGCGCCTGGGGGAGTCGGCGTTCTCCGGCGGCCCGATCGGCAACTTCGACACCGAACTCGAAGACCACGCCCGCATGCGCACCCTGCTGCAACCGCACTTCTCACCCAAACGCATGCGGGAACTGCGCCCGCGCGTGGAACAACTCACCACCGAACTCCTCGACGCCATGAAGGAGCAGGGCCCGCCCGCCGACCTGCAAGCCGCCCTGGCGCTCCCGCTGCCGCTGCTGGTGATCTGCGAACTGCTCGGCGTCCCCTACGAGGACCGCAACCGCTTCCGTGACTGGGTCGACGCCGTCGGCAATGTCGCCGACCGCGCCAAGGTCGAACAGGGCGTCGCCGAACTGTTCGCCTACTGCCTGCACCTGGTCGGCCGCAAACGCCGCGACCCCGGCGACGACGTGGTGTCGCGCCTGTGCGCCGTCGACGGCGTCACCGACGACGAAATCGC
This sequence comes from Nocardia sp. NPDC005825, assembly GCF_040630175.1. Lineage (NCBI taxonomy): Bacteria > Bacillati > Actinomycetota > Actinomycetes > Mycobacteriales > Nocardiaceae > Nocardia > Nocardia sp. NPDC005825. Next base: position 232,346 of record NZ_JBEXXC010000001.1, on the reverse strand, counting down.
CACGCACGCCATGGTTCTCCTGTTCGCCGGCCACGAAACCTCCGCCGTCCAGATCGGCGTCGGCATCCGCATGCTGCTCGAGAACCCCGCCCAGTTCCGGCTCCTGCACGAGCGCCCCGACCTGGTCGCCTCCGCCGCCGAGGAGCTCCTGCGCGCCTGCAACGCCAGCAGCCTGCCCCGCTACGCCCGCCACGCCCTCACCGTCGGCGACACCGACATCGCGCCCGGCGACCTCGTCCTGCTCGGCGTGGCCTCCGCCAACCACGACCGCACCACCTTCACCCACCCCGACCGGGTCGACATCACCCGCCAGGAATCGGCCCACTTCATGTTCGGCTACGGTCCCCGCTACTGCCTCGGCGCACCGCTGGCCCGGCTCGAACTCCAAATAGCGTTCTCGCAGTTGGTAACTCGTTTCCCGACCCTCACCTTCGCGGTGGACCCGGCCACCCTGACCGAGCGTGACGACATCTTCACCGGTGGGCTCACGGCGTTGCCGGTGCGCTGGTAGCCGAACGCTTGAAAGCGGTTCTGTACTCGCCGGGCGCGCACCCGGTGTGCCGTCGGAAGAGTTTGGCGAAGGTCGCGGGATCTCGATATCCGACGAGATGACTAATCCGCGCCACCGAATGGTCGGTTTCCTCCAGGAGCAGGCCGGCCCGCCGAACCCTGGCCCGCTGCAGGTATTCCAAAGGCGTCTGCTGCGTTTCGCTGGTGAAGCGGCGCAGCAGCGTCCTCGGGCTGACCCCGACGACCGCGGCCAGGGCATCCAAGTCGTAGCGCTGGTCGAGATGTCGATCCAGGTACCGCGTCACCTCTCGCGACAGCTGACCACCGCGGCGGGCGGGAACGAGTGCTGGATCGGCATACGGAGTCTGCCGAGTCCGAGTGTCATCCAGCAACGTCAGTCTCGCGGTCGTCCGTGCCACCCTGTCGCCGTGGTGTTCCCGCACCAGCGTCAACGCCAGGTCGTACATCGCACTGAATGCGGCGGTGGTGATCACCTCCGCCTCGGCGACCACCACCGTGCGCTCGGCCAGGACGCTGACCTCCGGGTACGCCTCCGCCAGATCATGCGCGTACAGCCAGGAAGTGGTCGCCTCGCGACCACCGAGCAGCCCGGCCTCGGCCAACAGGAACGCCCCGACACAGATCGAAACCACCTTCGTCCCCTGCGCACGAAACCGCTGAATCGCGGCGATCTCCGGCCCCAACCGCGCCCGTACACCGGCGAACGCTGCGCCAGACCCGGTTTCGAAGCCCGGCACGATCAACACATCCACCTCGCGCAGCGCCGACACCGCGACCCGCAGCCCACCCGCCGCCACCACCTGCCGCCGCGGCGACATCACCACGATCTCCGGCGCCTGCCCCGCCGGCGCGACCTGCGCCGCGATCGTCAGCAGATCCGGCACCGAGTACACCTGCGACGCGAAGCACCCGTCATACGCCAGCACCCCCACCCGCAACCGCGTCACGCCACGCCTCCCAATCCGATGGCCAGATCACCCTCATACCTGGCGATCCAGCCTATGTGACAGCCCGCCCCCACGCCCTACCGTCCTCCTCATGGACCGCGACGACCCCCTCGACGACTTCACCCCACGAGCCGTAACCGTCGACGACATCACCAAGATCGTCCACGTCTCCGGTACCGGCCCCGCCGTCATCCTCATGCCCGAAATGCCCGGCATCAGCCCCGACGTGGCCCGCTTCGCCCGCTGGATCCGAGACGCCGGCTTCACCGTCCACATGCCCTCCCTGTTCGGCATAGACGGCGCCTACCCCACCGTCGAACTGGGCAAGCGCGTCTACAACCACATCTGCGTCAGCGCCGAATTCCGAGTCCTCGCCGGAACCGGCTCCAGCCCCATCGTCAGCTGGCTCCGCGGCCTGGCCCGCCAGGCCCACCAACAATGCGGCGGCCCCGGAGTAGGCGCCATCGGCCTCTGCCTAACCGGAAACTTCGCCCTCACAATGACCCTCGACCCCACCGTCATAGCCCCCGTAATCAACCACCCCTCCCTCCCCTTCGACGACCCCGCCGCCCTCGAACTCTCCCCAGCCGACGCCGCCGCGATCGCCGCCCGCTTCGAACACGAAGACCTCCGAGCCCTCGGCTACCGCTTCGAGGGCGACAAATGGTGCACAGCAGCCCGATTCGCCGCCTACCAATCCCTCCTGGGCGACCGCTTCGACGCCCGAGTCCTCCCCGCCACCCAAGCAAACCCAACCCCACCCCCCTTCTTCGCCCACATAGTCCAAACCCCCCACAGCGTCGTAACCGCCCACCTCGTAGACGAACCCGGCCACCCCACCCTCGAGGCCCGAGACGAAATCCTCTCCTTCCTAACCACCCGCCTGACCACCCTTGCGCCATGACCTCGGAACAAAGCCGTGAGTAGTCCAGTCAGAGAGTGTCCACGAGCCCCGTGGACCATCGAGCGTAGGTAGCCTCTGGGCTAACGGTGATCACATCCACCTGCTGCACGAGATCCCGAGGAACGCTGCCCCCTGTGAAGTGGTTCGCGCCGGGCGTAATGACGGCCTCGGCGCAAAGTCGCGTAGCTTGAGCCTTCAGTCGTGCCAGTGGGGGCCGATCGGTTCTGGGGTCATGGACAATCATCCCGCAGAAGTCGTATCCGAGTTTCGTTGCGAGCGACCTGATTTGGTGCTCGTCCCATAGCTGGCTCACCCCGGAAACATCGGTGCGCAGATATCCGAGTGCCGCCGGTCGGTGTCGCATCGTTCGCCCCTGTCTGTTCGCCGCAAGTCCGTCGAACACAGGGTCTCGTCGATCGGCGGGACAGCGGAACCTCCCACGTTTCCCACTTGGGGACGTCCCGACAGGTGTACAACGTCCCTACGTCGAACGAGCGGCTCCGGGCCGCTATGGCCGCGGGCGGATGGACTCACGCGAGCTTGGCCGAGGCGACCGGCATGGATCCGAAGTCGGTTGAGCGTTGGGTGAACCTGGGCCGCGTCCCTCGGAGACGTACGGCTATCCAAGCCGCCGAGGCGCTCCGCGAGGATGTTCATGCCCTGTGGCCGGCACTCCGGCAGGCGCGGACCGCTCGCGCCGTCAGCCCCGAACTCGTTGCTCTCTACGATCAGCGAGCCGACGTTCCGGCGTCGACGTTCGTCAACCTGTTCGCTACGGCGCGCCAGGACATCGATGTTCTGGTCTACGCGGCGGTGTTCCTGCACGAGGCCTACCCGCGATCGAATCCCGTTGCCGCCTGGCCCTGCTCCACTACCGAGACCTGCAAGCAACCCCAGGCGTTGAGCTTCGGACACACGACTCGACGCTTTACAACAGCATTTACCGCGCCGACGATCAAATGCTCGTCAATTCCCACCTCTGGGGTGTGAACGCCTACGGTGCGCCTGTCTGGCATTTGCGCCGTACGCTCGACGGCGGCCTGTTCGACACCTACACCGACAGTTTCAACGCCGTCTGGCGTACAGCGCGACCCGTGGAAGGGTAATCCGAATGGCTCGCACCGAGTTCTACGACGACCCCAACGCGCCGGAGCCGAACAGTCTGGTTGTTGCCGCGTCGGCCGTGGTGTGTGACGACCAGGGCCGAATCCTGCTGCAGCGCCGAGCTGACAGTGGTCTCTGGGCGCTGCCCGGCGGCGGCATGGAGATGACCGACAGCCTGCCCGGCTGCGCAGTGCGAGAGGTCAAAGAGGAGACCGGTCTCGATATTGAAATCATCGGCCTCGTCGGCACTTACACCGATCCCCGCCACGTGATCGCCTATAGCGACGGCGAGGTCCGACGTCAGTTCAACGTGTGCTTCCGCGCCCGCGTGACGGGTGGCGATCTGGCCATCTCCGATGAATCCACCGAACTGCGGTTCGTCGACCCCACCGAACTGGATGCCCTGGACATGCATCACACGCAGCGACTCAGGCTGGCCCACTACCTGGCAGAACGGTCTTCGCCCTACCTCGGCTGAGGGCCTGGACGACGGCGAAAGCGCCCTGGCGATGTAGTCTCACCGCGATTGGCGAAAAGCTTTCGGGGAAGAGATTATTCGGGGGTAAGTCATGGTGTTGAGTCTGTCGGGGAAGATTGTTGAACTGACAGAGCTATCCCTCGATGATGTGGCCCCTTTGGTGGTCGCGGCCGCCGAGAACCGCACCTCTTACACCCATGCTCATGTCCCGGTCGACACCGAGGCAATGCGCCGCTGGGCCGATCAGGCTCTCACTGCCCGAGCGGCTTCCCGCCAGCTCCCGTGGGTAATCCGCCGCGCCCACACCCGGGAAGTAATCGGCACCACCAGCTTCCACCTCGAGCACTGGCCTTGGCCCGGCCGCATCGCCACCCCACCCACCCCCGACGCGGTAGAAATCGGCTCCACCTGGCTGGCCCACTCCGCCCAACGCACCGGCGCCAACCGCGAAACCAAGCTCCTCCTGCTGGACTACGCCTTCACCGACTGGCAAGTCCACCGAGTCCGGTTCCGCACCGACGTCCGCAACGCCCGCTCCCGCCGAGCAATCGAATCCCTCGGCGCCACCCTCGACGGCATCCTCCGAGCCGACTTCTCCGACCCCGATGCCACGGTCCGAGACTCCGCCTATTACTCGATCCTCGCCACCGAGTGGCCCGCCATCCGCTCTTCGCTGGTCACCGACTGACGAACGGCACCGGCTTGGAGTTGGGCGCCGACGGTCCTCGGGCTTATCAACCGGCCGGTGGACGGCGGCCTAAGGATCGGGCAGTGCGGCAGCTCCAGGGGACGGCCGATGCGGGACCGAACGGTTTCGCAACCGTGATGGTCCGCAAACCCCCCACGGCGCGCCACGATCTGCTGGAGAATGGAGCCGCTTCATCCCATTGATCAGCTCTGCTGGATATGAGGAGGTAGCTCTATGGCCACGGCACGCGACATCATGAAGCCCGGCGCCCAGTGGATATCGCAGGACGAGACCGTCGCCAAGGCGGCGCAAGTGATGGCCGCACTCGGCGTCGGATCGATCGTCATCGCCGACGAGAACGAACGGATGGTCGGCATCATCACCGACCGCGACATCGTGGTGAAGTGCATCGCCCAGGGGCACTCACCCGAGACCACCCAAGCCCGCGACCTGTGCGAGGCCACGCCGCGCTGGATCGCGGCCGACGCCGACGTCGAGGATGTACTTGATGCGATGGAAGTCCATCGCATCAAGCGTCTGCCGGTGATCGACGGCAACAAACGGATGGTCGGGATGATCAGCGAGGCCGACCTGGCCAGGCATCTCGACGACGAAACCCTCGGTGACTTCGTCACGGCCATCTACGGAAGGCCCTGAGCCGCAGGACATGCCAGAGGGAATCAAGAACTGGGGATGACTCCGGTCACCCGAGCACTGATGTGTCGGGAGGTCCGACCCCTCCCGGCACATCCCTCGACCAGGTTCGCGACATCGGATCGCGATACGGTTCTGTCTCTGTTCTCGAATCGGGCCGCTACGCGTGGTGTGCGCCGGTGCGGGGTGGGTCTGTCTCGGCGAGGCTGGCCACGATCCTGCGGAGTTCGTCCATGTGGTCGTTGGAGATCTGTCGTGGTGTGAGGTCGTATTCGAGGCAGAGTGCTGCCGCTGCGGCGGTGGCGATCGCGTGTTGGGCGCCGTTGCCCATGAACTTGGTGACCGAGCCGGCGATGTGGGTGACGCTGATGTGTTTGCCGGCCATCATGAGGTTGTCGAGGTCTGCGGAGTACAGGCAGCGGAACGGTACTTCGAACGGAAGTCCGTCGCGGGTGTCCCACTTCCAGTCCTTGAGCCGGAAGTCGTAGTTCTCGTCGATCGGGTAGTGCAGGCAGAACGCGCCTGAGTTCATCGCTGCGGCGTCCGGGAAGTGTCGGTGTTCGCGAATGTCGTTCTCGGTGAGGACGTAGTCGCCGCGGTATCGCCGGAACTCACCTTGTCCTGCGACGAAGGCCACCCAATCGAGGGCGAGGTTCGCGTAGGTGTCCGGTTCGATCGTCTTGACGTTGGCGAAGGTTCCGTAGATGGCGCGGAGTAGGTGGTCTCGGATGTGTTCGCCCTGGGTGTAGGGGTCCAGCCATTGGCCGTACTCCCAGAAGTGGGTGGCGGGGACCAGCATTCGCCTGCGGATGGCCGGATCCGGCGTACGGAATCGACCGGCGACGGGACCGGGGGCATTGTCTTGACCGGGCTTGACCAGCTGACCGTTGAGGTTCGCGTAATCCTTGGCGATCTCCTTTGCCCAGGGGACGTCCGGAAACGAGGTCGGGGCGTCGGATTCCCGCGTCCTGAAGAAGACGGTGTGACCGTGGTGCTGATCGAGGTGCTCCGCCGGCGCGGAAGGCTCGCCGTACTCCGCCGCCGATTCGTGGCCGAACAGGGTACGGGCGCCGGCCAGCAAACCCACGATGGCTGTTCCGCTGCAATCGATGACGATCGGCGACGAGAACCGGTACTCCAGTCCCGTGCGGGTGTCGCGAGCATCGATCGCGGTCACTCGCCGCCCCTCGACCACCACGTCGAAGACCTCGTGCTCGGTGAACACAGTGGCGTTCGCTTCCGCCTCGAGGACATCGCGCGCCATCAGGTCTCCGTCGGCGTGGCGTTTCGACAGTTCGTGCACGAGTGGACCGGTCTCCCCGCGAGGCGTGAGACCGATCTCGACGCTCGCATTGCCGCCGAGAACCGGCCGGTTGTGGATGAGCGCGGTTCGCAGCCCCAACCGTGCAGCCGCCAAGGCTCCGGCGGCGCCTGTGACGCCGCCGCCGACGACGATGACATCGAAATCTCCTGCGGGTGTTGGGATGTCGGGCAGCCCGCGCAGCCGCCGACGCCATGCCCGTGCCGCGGCATGGTTGCCGTCGGGCGGGGGTGCATCGCTGAGACTGAGGTAGATCGCGTCGCATCGTCCGTCGAAGCCGGTCAGATCGTGAAGCTCGATACGAGTGGCACCGGCGGGCAGATGGATGGTTCCCGCGGGCTCCCATGCCCAATCCCGGCCGCTGGCTCCGAACTCCTTCGCCAGTGTGTGGCCACCGATCGTCACGGTGAAACGCCCCGGATGGTGCGACGGTACCCAGTCTTTGGTGCGTACCCAGATGTGGTAGTTCCCGGGCTGCTGGATCTGGGCGGTCGCGCTGGCGTCAGCGACAGGAATTCCGAGTCCGTGGGCCAGCAGATAGGAAGCACCCATCTGGGCTTGGAACTGGGAGTCGAGTATCCAGCCACCAGTGTCTTCGAAGTCGGTGGCTTGGACGAGTAGGTCACCCGCACTCGGGGAGCTGTTCCGCGTCCACACGTCTTCGACCTCGGCGGCGTCGATGCGATGTGCGATGGGATCGAACATGGTGACTCCTGGTCGCCTCGTAATTGTTGATGGCCACGAATCTCGCGGAAACCGTTCTTGCCCAGGGGGTTTGAGTCAGTAACCCGCCATCTTGAGATGGTTCGCCGCGAGGGTTGGCTTCTGTATTGAAAGCTAGCTATAGTGATAGCTGACTGTCAATACCGAAGTGAGGTGCATCGTGGACTGGCTCAGCCTGGACACCGAGAACTGCCCCGTGAAGCGAACGCTCGAGGTCGTCGGAGAAAAGTGGAGTCTGCTGCTCATTCGAGAGGTGATCAACGGCGTCCGCAGGTTCGATGACTTCCGTGATCATCTGGGCGTGTCCGAGGCGGTGTTGGCGGACCGGCTCCGCAAGCTCGTAGCGGCGCAGATCCTCGAAACTCGGCCCTATCGACCGGCAGGCGGGCGTGTCCGCCACGAATACGTGCTCACGGACAAAGGGTGGGATATGTGGCCCATCATCGTTTCTTTGATGCAGTGGGGCGACAAGCACGCAGCCGACCCGGAAGGGCCATTTCTCAACGTCCGCCACGCCGACTGCGGCGCCCCGGTCCGGGTGGTCGTCGAATGCAGTCATGACCACCACGCGGTCGCGCACGATCAGGTTGTGGTCAGCGCCGGGGCATCGGCCCGCGAACGCCAACGATAGCGGCCGCCGCTGTCACCTCGGGGCGCCATGCGAGCTGCGCTCGGGGATGGCGGCCCTTCATCTCCCGACTCCAATTCGCAAGATACACAACGCATTAGCCCTGGAAATAGGCCCGCGAGGGTTCTGATACCGAGCACATGAAGGAAACAGTATGGCCGAAGAATTCCCGCATCTGGATCTGTCCGCCGATGAGGTCCTGACCACCACTCGGTCGGTGCGCAAGCGTCTCGACTTGGAGCGGCCGGTGCCGCTGGAGGTGGTGACGGACGCGCTCGAGGTGGCGCTGCAGGCGCCGTCGGGCAGCAATATGCAGTCCTGGCATTGGATCGTGTTGACCGATCCGGAGCCGAAGAAGATCGTGGCGGAGTACTACCGGAAGTCCTACTTCGCATACGCCGAGGCGGGCGCGGCGGCGCGGTCAGCGAAGCCGCCGAAAGACCTCGAGACGGCGGAGAAGGTGGCATCCAGCGCCACATACCTGGCCGAGATCATGGAGCAGGTGCCGGCCCTGGTGATCGGTGCCATCCACGTGCCGGGCGGTGAGTTCCCGCAGGGCAATCAGGCACAGTTGTGGGGTTCGTTGTTGCCGGCGGCGTGGAGTCTGGCGCTGGCATTGCGGGAGCGCGGCCTGGGGTCGGCGTGGACGACATTGCATCTGGAGTACGAGCGTGAGGTCGCGGACGCATTGGGCATCCCGGCGAACATTCGGCAGGGTGTGTTGCTGCCGGTGGCGTACACGAAAGGCACGCAGTTCAAACCCGCCAAGCGTGCTCCACTCGAGACGGTGCTACACGTCAACGGCTGGTAACCGTTCGCACAGCCGAACACTATCCCGACCCGAAGAGTGAACGGCCAACCCTTCCTCTGTGACAGTCAGTCCGGTGCTCGTCTGTGATACCGATAGAGGTGGAGCGGTCCTTGCGAAAGGCGGGGCCGGAAGCCTCGGGGGAGCTATGACTGCAATTGCCAGGTTCGGTGCGATCGCACTCGACAGCCGCGATCCACGCGGACTCGCGGTGTTCTACCGCGCACTGCTGGATTTCGAACTGCGTTACGAATCAGACGAGTTGGTCGTACTGCAGGGTTCGAAGGTGACGTTGACGATCGAGCATGTGGCCGACCACACGCCACCGGACTGGCCGAACAATGCGGTGCCCAAGCAAATGCACCTCGATCTGTTCGTCACCGACCTCGATGCCGCAGAGCAGGCAGCCATCGACTGCGGCGCAACCAAACCGGACTTCCAACCGGCCCCCGAACGCTGGAGGGTGCTTATCGATCCTTCGGGCCATCCCTTCTGCCTGACCATCGCGCCCGGCACCGAACGATGATTCCGCGCCGGACTACCTGAACGTGCCGAGCGGTTTGACGTGAGGCTCGATGCCACGCAGGATCGATCGTGCGATGGGTGATTCATGCTGGTAGGGCTGTTGGGTCCGGTGATGGTGGAGGCTGCGGACGGGGCGCGGGCGTCGGTCGGGGGGCCTCGGGTGCGGGCCTTGCTGGGGTTGCTGGCGTTGGAGGCGGGGCGGGTGGTGCCGGCGGCGCGACTGGTGGATGGGGTGTGGGGGGAGGATCCGCCCGCGGGGACCGGGAATGCGTTGCAGACCTTGGCGAGTCGGTTGCGGGCGGCGATGCCGGGGGTGGTGCGGAGTGATGGGGGCGGGTATGTGCTCGAGCTTGCGCCCGAGGATGTCGACGCGCATCGGTTCGCTGGTGAGGTTGAGGCGGGGCGGGCATTGCTTGCGGCCGGGGAGACCGAAGCAGCCGTCGCGCGCTTCGATGCCGCGTTGGCGTTGTGGCGCGGGGAACCGTTCACCGATGTGGGGGAGTCGGAGGTATTGCGTGCTGCGGCACTGCGATTGACCGAACAGCGGCTGGACGCACTAGAGCTGTGGGCGGATGCTCTGCGGGACTCGGGCCGCGGCGGTGAGGCGCTGCGTGAGCTTCGCGCGGAAGTCGTGGCACATCCCTTCCGCGAGACTCTGGCCGCGCGGCTGGTGCGGGCCCTGGCGTCGACGGGACGAACCTCGGAGGCGATCCAGCAGTTTCAGCGTATTGAGGCCTTGCTGCTGGAAGAACTCGGTACGGCGCCTGCCGAGGTGCTGCGCTCGGCGTTGGCCGAGATTCACACGACCGCACCCGCGGATCGCTCGGTCGCAGACCCTGCCATCGAGACGACGTCCGGGTCGGGTCCGACGGGAGGCATGGAAGCATCCCGGATCAGTGCTGCACCGAAGATCCCCGCGCCGCCGCTTCCCAGGCGCCACACCAGCTTCGTCGGACGCGGTCGCGATGTGGAGGGGGTGCGGCTGGCGCTGCGCGAGGCCCGGCTGGTGACGTTGTCGGGTTCCGGGGGCGTGGGGAAGACCCGACTCGCGGCCGAGACGGTCGGGGCGCACGCCGTGGACTGGGCGGATGGTTACGCCTTCGTCGAACTGGCCGCGCTCGAGCGTGAGCGAGCCGACCGGTCGGCCGTGACCGCCGTCGGGGTGGCGATAGCGAATGCCCTCACCCGGTTCGAGCGACCTGACGAACTGTCCACGGAGTGGGCCGACGTCCTGGAACGGACGCTGTCCGGCCGTCGAATCCTGCTGGTGCTCGACAACTGCGAGCATGTCGTGGAGGCGGCCGCCCGCCTGATCGACGATCTTCTGCAGCGCCTGCCCCTGCTGCGGGTGCTCGCCACCAGCCGGGAACCGATCGGGGTGGACGGCGAGCGACTGTATCCGGTCCGGACCTTGGATCTGCCTGACGCCGCCGCCGATCTACCCGCGGCCCTCGCCTCGCCCGCGGTCCGCTTGTTCATCGACCGCGCCACTGCGGCACTTCCGGATTTCGAACTGTCCGAAGGCAATTCGGCGGGGATCCGGGCCATCGTGCGCGAGCTCGACGGCATGCCGCTGGCCATCGAACTGGCCGCCGCCCGCCTTCGAAGCCTGCCACTGCCGGAGCTCGAGGCGCGGCTCACCGATCGATTCCGGCTGCTCACCAACAGCACTCGGCACGCGGTCGCACGCCACCGCACCCTGCACGCGGCTGTCGCCTGGAGCTGGGAACTGCTCACCGATGCGGAAGCCACCGCGGCCCGGCGCTTCTCCCTCTTCGCGGGCGGCGCGACCCTGGACGCCGTCATCGGCGTGTGTGGTCCGGACGCTATCGACACGGTCTCCTCGCTGGTCGCGAAGTCGCTGGTGGACTTCGACGGACAGCGTTATCGCATGGCCGAGACCATCCGAGCCTATGCGACCGCGGAACTGACCGCTGCCGGTGAGTCGGACGCGGTCGCCCGCACCCATGCCGACTACTTCCTGGAATTCACGGACGCCGCCGCGCACGGATTGCGCACGGCCGCACAACCGGAGTGGCTCGCGCGCCTGATCGCCGAACACGGCAATGGTGAGGCCGCTCTGCGCTGGGCACTCGAGGTCGGCGACGGCGAGCGCGCGGTTCGCCTGTTCGCGAATCTCGTCTGGTACTGGCTGCTGCGCGGATTGCACGGCGACATCTCCGAACGCCGCCGCGAGGTCCTGGCCCTGCTCGGCGACACTCCGCCGCCGGGCTGCACCGGGGCCTACCTGGCCTGCCGGTACGCGGAGGACGTGCCGGCATACTTCACCAACATCTGGTGGGGTCAAATCCGGGAGAACACCGGGGAATTCGAGCGGCTGACCCGCGCCGCCCTCACCGAGGACCGGCCCCCGCACCCGATGTTCGTGTTGATCCTGGCGTTGCGTGACCTGCTCGGGGAGGACGACCGCCTGCTGACCGCGTGCACCACCTCCGACGATCCATGGTTGCGCGGAAATGCGTTGATCGCCAAGGGTTTCGACGAACTCGGCGGCGACCACCCGGCCCGCGCGCTACCGACCCTGGAGGCGGCGCTGGCCTGCCTGAGCGCGCACGGCGACGCCCGGTCGCACAGCCGCGCCCTGATCTCCCTGGCCAGCTACCGAACCCGGATGCTCGGCTTGGACAGCGCTCGCCCGCTGATCGCGAGCGCCCTGGAACTGCTCAGCCCCGATCTGGGCGCCGGCGAGCGTATGGGCGTGCTGCTGTTCACCGCCGACATGTACCTGGTCGGCGGCGACGCGGATGCCGCGGCGGCCTACATCGATCGGGCCGAAGCCGTGATCACGCCGCACATCATTCCCGCGCCCGGGCGATTCCTGACCGCGCTGCAGGCGCACCTGGCGCATCTGCGCGGCGACGACGACGGCGCCATAGAGCTGTATCGGCGCATGGCCGAGTATCCGCTCCCCATCGGCCCGCCGCCCGCGGGCCGCCACGACACCGTCCGCTTCGTGAACCTGGTCTTCGTGACCACCGCCCACGCGGCGGCCTTGGTCGCGGCCGGTCGGCCGGACGACGCGCTGCGGGAGCTGGCCGTGCCCCGCGATCTGGCAGCCCAGTCCTCGGCGGCGCTGCTGGCCGAGATCGGAATCGGTTATGCCCTGGTCGCGCTGGCGAAGGACGCTCCGGGCAGCGCGGCGCGGATTCTCGGCGCCACCGACCGGATCAACCGGCGGGCCGGGGTGATCCGCATCGGCCCGTTCCGGCGGCGCGCGCTCGACCGAGCGGAGGCGGCGCTGGGAGCGGCGCGCCTGGGCGCGGAGTTCCTCGCGGGCGCACGGCTTCCGGACGAGGCGGTGCTCGAACTGCTGCGTACCGTTCGCTGACAACGACTGTCAGCGGACGGTACGGGCCGCACTGGATGCTCGGGACGCGTATCCCACCGATCCAGGAGTGCACATGTCCGTTCCCTCGAACACGGAATCCATTGTTTCCGTGCGTGGTTCCCGCCGATCAGGCGGACGTCTCGGCACGGCCGGAGCCGTGCTCGGCGCCGGGTTCATCATGTCCGTCGGCGGCGGCTATCTGCTCGCCCCGCAACGCATGGCCGCGGGTTTCGGCTTCACCGAGTGGCCGCACGTCGAAGCCGACGGCTTCCTGAACGTCAAAGGCGTCCGCGACGTGGTCACCGGCTTGATTCCGCTCGCCCTGCTCGCGGCCGGGCAGCGCCGCGCCCTCGGCGTCACCGTGCTCACCCTCGCCCTCATCCCGACCGGCGACATGCTCACCATTCTGGCGCGCCGCGGCTCGACCGCGACCGCGCTGTCGGTGCACGGTCTCACCGCCGCGATGGTGGCCGCCAGTGGCCTGCTGGTGCTGCGCCGTGAAAACCGGTGAGCGCCCGATGAAGACGCTGGTCACCACGGCCCACATCTACATGATCATCGGCGTGATCTCGGGGCTGTACTACCGCGAGATCACCAAGATCGAACATTTCACCGGGCAGACGCAGCTCGGAGTCGTGCACACCCATCTGCTGGCGCTCGGGATGCTGTTCTTCCTCATTGTGCTGGCCGTGGAGAAGCACTTCACGCTCAGCGCCTGGAAAAGCCTGTTCGCCTGGTTCTTCTGGTTGTACAACTCCGGCCTGGCCCTCACCGTTGCGGTCATGACGCTGCACGGAACCCTCACCGTGCTCGGCAAGAACAGCAACGAAGCCATCGCGCTGGTCGCCGGTCTGGGCCACATCTTGCTGACCGCCGGGCTGATCGTCTTCTTCATCGTTCTCGGCAAAGCCGTCGAAGGCAGCCGAACCGTGCGCACCGCAGCGGTATTCGCCGAGCGGGAGGCATCGTGAACACCAGCGGTCATAACGCGCTGTGGACGCACGACGCGGTCTCCCTCGCAGCACTGATCGCCGCGGGCGCGGTCTCCGCGTCGCAGGTCGTCGAGGCGCACCTCGAGCGCATCGCGCAGGTCGATTCCGACATCGGCGCGCTCACGACGATATTCGCAGACACCGCGCGCTCGGAGGCCGCCGCGGCCGACCGCAGGGCCCCAACCGGGCCACTGCACGGGGTTCCGTTCACCGTCAAGAACAACCTCGATGTCGCGGGCAGCCCGACCACCTGGGGTGTGGCAGGCTTCGGGCAGTCCATCGCGACCGCGGACGCACCCGCGGTGGCCGCGCTGCGGCGAGCCGGGGCGATAGTCATCGGGCGAACCAACATGCCGGACTTCGCCACTCGCTGGCACACCGACAACGACGCGGCGGGCCCGACGGTGAATCCGTGGTACCCGACGCGCAGCCCGGGCGGTTCCAGTGGCGGCGACGCGGCCGCGGTGGCGACGGGCATGACGCCGCTGGGCCTGGGCACCGACTTCGGTGGTTCGTTGCGGGTGCCCGCCGCGTTCTGCGGGGTGGCCTCCCTGCGCGCCACGCCCGGCCGGGTGGCGGTGGCGTCGAGCCTGCCCGGGCCCGCACCCGCGCCGACGAACCAATTGTTCGCTTCGCCCGGACCCTTGGCGCGGACCGTGCGTGATCTGACAACGGTGTTCGAGGTGCTGCGGGACAGCGCGGACGTGCGCGACCCGGGCTGGATTCCGGTGCCGGACGCGACGGACGCCACCCCGTCGGCGGTCGCGGTCACCCTCGGCGACGATATCGATCCGCAGGTTCGGTCCGCGGTGCTCCGCTGCGCCGATGCCCTCGAACGCGCGGGATATCCAGTGGCCGAACTGGATCCGCCGCACCTGGGAGACGTGGCGGCCGACTATGGCCGACTGGTGTCCACCGAGGTGGTGGTGCAGCGCCGCGAGGCCATGCGACGCTTCGGCAGCGCCGGACTCAACACCTTCGTGGACGCGGCGATCAACCTGTTCCCGCCGCTGGACCTGGCAGGCTATATGACCGCGCTGGGTGAGCGCCTCACCCGCCGCGCGGCCTGGTCCCGGTTCCTCGCGGAGCACCCGATCGTGCTCGGCCCGGTCTCGACCGAACTGCCCTGGCCGGTCGACTACGACCTCGGCGGCACCGCACAGGTCGCGACCATGTATGCGGCGCACCGCCTCACGATCGCCGCGAACTACCTGGCCCTGCCCGCGGTCACGGTCCCGGCGGGCGTCTCGGTCGAAGGTCTTCCCATCGGGGTCCAGTTGATCACCGCCCCGTTCGCCGAGCGCCGCGCGCTCAGTGCCGCCGCCCCGATCGAGGCGGCCCTCCCGATGCCCACACCCATCTCCCCGGCGACCGACCCGACCATGCAGTGTCCCGCCTTCGGCCGGGCTCCGGCCGGTGGCTCGGGCACGGTCCGCTGAACATTTCGTCACGAAGGAATCCTCATGTCACACAACACATTGCGGTCCGCTGTGCGCGGACGAGTCCTGCTGCCGGGCGACGCGGAGTTCGACAACGCGCGCACGCCGTGGAATCTGAATATCGACCAGCCGGTCGCGGCGGTCGTGGAGGCCGAGGACGCCGACGATTTGGCCGCCGTGGTCGGGTACGCCAGCGGCGCGGGCCTGTCGGTGACCGCGCAGCCCAACGGCCACGGCGCCTCCGGTAATACCGCGGGCAGCATCCTGATTCGCACCGGCCGGCTCGATCGGGTCGAGGTGGATCCGGTGCGGCGGCGGGCCCGTGTCGGCGCGGGAGCCAACTGGGGCCAGGTGCAGTCGGCGGCCGCGCCGCACGGCTTGACCGGGCTCGCCGGAAGCTCCCCGGTGGTCAGCGTGGTCGGCTACACCCTCGGCGGCGGATTGTCGTGGTTCGGCCGCAAACACGGGTGGGCGGCCGACAGCGTCCGGGCGTTCGAGATCGTCGACGCCGAAGGCCGTCCGACCCGGGTCACCGCGGAATCCGGTCCGGAGCTGTTCTGGGGATTGCGCGGCGGCGGAGGCGATTTCGCGCTGGTGACGGCCATGGAGTTCGACCTGTTCCCGGCTCCCGCCCTGTACGGCGGTCTGATCGCCTGGCCGACCGCGCGGACCGATGCCGTCCGCGCCGCCTTCCGGGAGATCACCGACAACGCCCCGCCCGAGCTGACGGTCTGGCTCAACCGCCTGGAACTGCCGCAAGCTCCGCCGGTCATCGCCATCGCCACCACCTATCTGGGGGAACCTGCCCGCGGACGGGAACTGCTGCGACCCCTGGACACGATCGACGGCGCCCTCGCGGACACGCGCCGGGAACTGTCCCCGGCCGAGCTGGGCGCTATCGTCAACGAGCCCACCGCCCCCGGCCCCGGACTGCTGCGCACCGAATTGCTGGCCACCCTCGACGAGACCGCCGCCGAGATCCTGCTCCACACACCGATCGATCCGCTGATGGGCATCCAGCTCCGGCAGCTGGGTGGTGCGCTCGCCGAGCCCACCGCAGGCGCGGTCCCGTCGTTCACGGAGCCCTACACGCTGTCACTGCAGGCCATCGGCTCCGCCCCGGACACCGTCGCCGCGGTACAGGCCACGCAGAAGCGCATCATCGCCGAGCTGGGCGCGCGAGTCAGCGGCCGCAAACCGTTCACCGTTCTGTCCGCCGGCGACAGCGCCACAGAGGTTTTCGACACCGGCACCTTGGACCGGCTGCGAAAGCTCAAGCACGCGCGCGACCCGCACGGCATGTTCCGCTCCAATTTCCCGATCCTGCACTGACCCACTGGTCTCGAACCCGACGCCGACCGCCCCTTCCGCGCTGTGCCCCGCCGATCGCGATCCGCGGGGCACAGCGCCGCCACACCGATGCGGCGATCTCGTGGCTGATTCCTTTGTTCGCGCAGGTCACCAGCGCAATCGTTCGTTCACTCACACCGCCGATCGGGGTGGGGCGTCCAAGACCGATCGGGCGGGCGACGATACCGCACGGGTATTCGTCCTGTTCAGCGCCCGATACGATGACGTGGTGGAGACCCGGGAGTTGCGATACTTCGTCGCCGTCGCCGAGGAGTTGCACTTCGGGCGGGCGGCGCTACGGCTCGCGATGGCGCAACCGCCGCTGTCGCGGGCGATCCAGCAGCTCGAACGACGGCTCGGAGTCGTTCTGCTGCACCGCGCTTCGCGCGCGATCACGTTGACCGAGGCCGGGTCGGTGCTGCTGCGGGAGGCCCGGCTCGCGCTCGAAGCGGTCGAAGCCGCCGAGCGCCGCACCCGCCGCGCCGCTGCCGAGCGGCCCGGTCTGGTGCTGGCCACCAAGGCGGGCGCGTCCAGAGAACTGTTGTCGAAGCTGCTGGACGCCTACGCCGCCGACCCCGGCGCTGTCGACGTCGAGGTAATGCTGTGCGGGCCCGGCGAATCGGAAGGTCTGCTGCGCAACGGGAGTGTCGACATTGCCCTGCTCCAACGCCCCTACGACACGACAGCCGGATTCGACACCGAAGACCTGCACACCGAAAAACAGGTCCTGGTTCTCCCCGCGGGGCATCCCCTCTCGAACCGACCGCACATGTCGATGGCCGAGGTCAAGGACATGACGGGCCTGCCCCTGCCGCGTTGGCCTCGACGGGATGGGAGTTACCCGGACGGCCCCGGCCCGCAGGTTCGCGACCACACCCAGTTGACCCAACTGATCACGCTCGGACGGGCCTGCGCGCTCATGCCCGAGTCACACCGAGCCCAACTCCGCGACGATCACGCCATTGTGCCGGTGCCGGACGCACCGACCGTCACGAC
The DNA here is from genome assembly GCF_040630175.1 of Nocardia sp. NPDC005825. Taxonomy (NCBI): domain Bacteria; kingdom Bacillati; phylum Actinomycetota; class Actinomycetes; order Mycobacteriales; family Nocardiaceae; genus Nocardia; species Nocardia sp. NPDC005825. Next base: position 214,909 of record NZ_JBEXXC010000001.1, on the reverse strand, counting down.
CGTCATCGCCTGGCCACCGCACAGCAGATCCAAGGCCGTCGCCGACCTCGTCCGTACGGCGACACGCCTGTAGCGGATGCCATCGGCGAATACCGCGTGCCCACGCAGCATTCGCTCAGCGCCAGCGGTTCTCCAGCAGCTGCCAGGTGTCGCTGACCGATTCCATGGCTTCGTAGCTGCGGGTGTAGCCGGTTTTGCTGATCCGCCAGACTCCGTCGTCGCAGCGGCGGTATTCGTCGGAGTAGAAGGCGGCACCGGAGAGGATTTGGCGCTGTTCGGTGAAAATGACCTGGTCGGTGAGATACCAGGTGCCCGTGGCGGTGTCGCCGTCGATGTCGATCTCGGGGTGGTGGCAGTTGTGGACGGTGATGATCGCGGCGGTCAGGCTGTTGCGCATGTGGCCGACCAGGGCGTCACGGTCGGAGAATGAGAGGCGGTGACCGTATTCGGCGGTGACATCGGGTGTGAGGGTGTCGGCGAATTCGTCCCAGTTCTTCAGGTCCAGTGCCCGGAGATAGCGGTACTTCAGCCGGCGAATCGACTCGATCGTGTCCATGATCTTCTCCTCGGAATTTCAGAGCGCCGCGATGACCGCGGCCGCGTACTTGTCGATCTGTTCGATCCGCTGATCGAGAGTGCGCTCGTCAGAACCGCTCTCGTGAACACCGCGGAACCCCACCACCACATCGGTGACCCCCGAATCCGCCAGTCGACGCACCCCGTCGACCGTGAATGCCTCCCGAGACGCGGCGAAGGTCCGGAACTCCTTCTCCGGAGCCAATTCTCGCCGCAATTCACCCAGACGCCCGAGTATCCTGGTCAGCTCTTCGCTGCTCCCGCCCGCGCTCATCCATCCGTCGCCCCGCACCACCGACCGCCGCAACGCCGCCTCGCTGTGCCCACCGATCAGAATCGGCAACGGCTGCGCGGGAACCGGGTTCATCTCGATCTCGGGAATGTCATAGAACTCCCCGTGGAACTGGAACGCCCCGCCCCCGCACAGCCCGCGAACGATATCGATGCACTCGTCGAGCCGCTTGCCCCGCTTCTCGAAGTCCACGCCCATCATCGTGAAGTCCTGCGGCCACGGACTGATCCCGACGCCCAACGACAACCGGCCTCCACTCAAGGCCGCGACCGACGCCGCCTGCTTGGCAACCAGAACAGGCGGCCGCACCGGCAACTTCAACACGAATGGAGTCACTTCCAGCGTGCTGGTAGCGGCGGTAACCGCGGCAGCCAGCACCAACGGCTCGATGAACGGCTTCCCCCGCAGAAACTCCCGCGTCCCATCCTCCGTATACGGATACCGCGCGTCCGACTCCGTCGGATAGGCAAGACTGTCCGCCAAACAGATGCCGGTGAATCCGACCTCCTCGAGCGATCGCGCCAGCGGGAGCCAATGGGCGGGGTCGCCCGCAGCCTCAGCGAAGTGGAATCGCACGACGGTCGGACCTCCTGGATGGCACTGTGACAGGTGCCACCACCATCACCCGCCATCCCGGCTTCCTCACCGCGGAGTCTCAATCTCCGGGAACCGCAGCCCTGCGGATGAGACCGCAGGTAGCGGCGCGTCGCCCCCTAGCGTGCTCTCACGCCGTGGTTCTCAGACGAGTTCCACTTCGTCGAAGCGGACGGTGAAGGTGTGGCGGCGCTCGTGGAGGACACCGCCTTCGCGGTGGGTGAGGCCTTCGGCGAAGTCGATGCGGAGTTCTTCGCGGTGCGGGTCGACGGTGCGGACTACGGCGCAGATTCCGGAGAACGGCCCGGACGGGAAATAGACGACATCACCTGGTCCGTATTCGGTAGTTCCCACGGGGGTCAGCGTAATCGCGGATGATCAACTGGTGCGGGAAGAACATTCGGGCCCGGCGGTTTCGATCCGCCGGGCCCGAATTCGGAGCTGCCGGAATGGTCAGCGCACGACGTCGAAGACGTTCTTCTGGATGCCGTTGGCGTAGGTCTCGGACTCGACGAGCTTCAGCTTCTGGACATCCTTGTCGGTGTCGGAGAACAGTCGCTTGCCCGCGCCCAGCAGCAACGGGAAGACGAGCAGGTGATAGCGGTCGATGAGACCCGCGTCGGACAGGGCGCGGTTGAGGGTGGCGCTGCCGTGGACGATGATCGGGCCGCCCTCGGTGTCCTTGAGCTTGGCGACCTCGTCGATGGAACGCAGGATGGTGGTCTCGCCCCAGTTGGACACCAGGTCGTCCTCTTTCAGGGTGGTCGAGACGACGTACTTCGGCATCACCTTGTAGCCGGCGAAATCCTCCATGTCCGGCCACACGGGGCTGAACGCCTCATAGCTGGTGCGGCCCAACAGGATCGCCGCCGACTCCTCCTGCTCGCGGCCCTTGATCTCGTAGGCCTCGGGAACGAAGTCGATGTCCTTGAAGGTCCATCCGGAGTTCCGGTAGCCGGGTTCGCCGCCGGGGCCCTCCACGACACCGTCGAGGGATACGAAGGCGGTGCTGATCAGGGTGCGCATGCTGTTCTCCTTGATATCTGGTGTGCGGGGTGATCGTCGGTCGGGGTCAGCTCACCAGGGCGGTGAGCCAGTGCTGCCAAGCGGTTTCGGCGCCGTCGGTGTCGGGTCCGAACAGGTGATGGAACATCAGGGCCAGACCGGTGGGGGCCTGGTGGAAGGTGTAGAGGCCGTCGGCGGTGCGGATCTCGAACCGTTCGTCGTCGGCCCACACCACCTCACCGTCGATCGGCGACAGGCCGGTGGGGGAGGCGTGCACCCGCGCGCCAGCCACGAGCGGCGTCGGCAGGGTCAGGGCCTCGATGAGCGCGTCCCGCACCGCGCGGCCGGAAGAGCCTGTCGCGACACCGAATACGGGCACCGCGATCCGCCCCGGGAAGTAGCGGAGGTATTCGCGCAACGTATTGAGGTGGAACGGCCAGCCCCGCCGCAGCGCGTCGTACTCGTCCTGCCAGTCGTCGCCCAGCACGCCGCTGTGCACGACCCGCAGCACGGTGCTGCCGCCCTCGCGCCCCTCGATCAGATACTCGAAGGCCATGAACCGCCCGTCCTCGTCGGTCCCGGTGCGGGTCGCGAGCCGCTTGCCCGGCTCGTAGGCGGTGATCACGGCTTCTTCCCGCTGCCCACCGGTCTCCATGGCCGAGATCCCGCCCTCGCGCGCCTCGATCTCGTTGCGCCCCATGAACCAGGAGTCGATCCCCGGCCCGGTCGCGATCGCCTCCCACACCTGCTCCGGGGTGGCCGGCAGGTGCTCTTCCAGTTCGAGCTCGAACGGATGTCCCATGGTCAGTTCCCCTGTCCTGCTGCGGTTTCGGTGGCGGCGTCGGGGATCTGGTGCATCCCGACCACCACCCGATGATTGCGGCCCGCCGGTGCGGACTCGTCGTGATAGCGGCTCACCAGCGAGGTGACCGCATCGGCCAGCTCCTCGGCGAACGCGGCCCGGTCGGCGGCGGACGCGAACCGCACCTGCGCGTCGATCCCGAACGTGGCGACCCGCCGCTGCGCCCGCGCGGCACCGCTCAGCAGCGCCCCGACCTCCTGGACCAGCCGCGACCCCAGCGCCAGCAGCCACCGCGCCGACAGCTGGTCGGGCGAGCGCGCCGGATCGGGACTGATCGCCCCCATCGCACTGGGCGAGATCACGTAAGACGCTGCGGTAGCGCCATATACACGCTCGGTGACGTTGCCCTTGCGACGTTCCTCCACCAACTCCACCAGCCCGTGCCGGGCCAACTCCTTGAGGTGGTAGTTGATCTTCTGCCGCGGCAACCCCAGCCGTCCGGCCAGCATGGCCGCCGACCCTGGTTCGGCGAGGGCGGCGAGGATCCGAGACCGGATCGGGTCCAGGGACGCCTCTGCCGCCGCGGGTTCTTCGATCACTGCGACGTCGAGCATGGCTCAACCTTCGCACCGACAAATATTTTTGTCAAGACAAACTGAGTTGTCGGTTGAACCCGCTTGCCCGAGCCGTCAGGCCACCGACTTCATGCCCGGGAGGGCCTGGACGTAGCGGCCGCCGGTGTCGGATTGGTCGGGGCGGCCCAGGCGGATGAGGGCGTGCGGGTAGGCGCACTCGTGGAGGAGGGTGTCGCGCAGGCCGGAGCGGACCTCGGGGACCTTCATGGTTTGGGACAGCAGCGAGCTCGCCAGGCCGTTGCGGGCGGCGGTCAGCAGGATCGCGCTGGCCGCCTCGCCGGCGTTCAGGTGGGAGACCGCGTCGTCGGAAGGCGTGCAGAGGATCAGGAGTTCCGCCGAGTCCGGGTCGCGATCACCGAATGGGCCGCCGGAGTCCGGGGCGGGCGCGAGCAGCGGCCGGGCGGAGGCCCAGGTCTGAGTCTCCGGCCTGGCGGCGAGATCGCGCTGATCGATGCGGGACGCGACGGTGGTCAGGAACTCCCCGTACTCGGTGTTGCGGTCGGCCGCGGTGCGATACACGGTGGACAGGTTGCGGCGCAGGCCGTCGGGGACGTGCCGGGCGGCCGCGCGGGTGCCCGCGGTGCTGCCGCTGATGGAGCGAATCAGGTTGGGCGGCATGGCCCACGGCCGGAAGCGATTGTGCTGGAACTGCCGCTGGAAGATCGCGCCCGCCAGGGTGATCTGATCACGGTTGGCGGTGGCCGGTGCGAGATGAAGAATCGCGAGGTAGTTCGCGTCCAGGGGGTCCGGCATCCGCACGGCGGCCGAGGACCAGCCGAAAGCTGTCAAGGCTGTCCGTAAATGATGCAGCGCCGCACCGTGACCGAGCATGCTCACGCGATGCGAGGCCGGATCGATGATCTCGGAAACCGGCGCGTCCTCGATACGAATATGCAGGGACGCGCCTTTCATCCACCAGATCCACGGCAGGGCGCCGTTCATCAGTGGTGCTTCCCGCGCCATTTCCAGCGCGGCACGAATTGTTTCCTCCGACGGTGCGGTCATCAGTCGCATGACTATGGATTCCTGTTGCTTTGGGCCGTCGGCGGAATGGAGATGCCGCGGCGGCGGAAGGCATCGGCCCGGCGATCGATCCGGGCCCAGACAATCTGAAACGAATCTACGTCATACATAAGACCAGCTCACGGCCGGTGACGTCCACCCGCGGTGAGCTGGCTCACTGGCCGAAACCGGTGTTTTCTCGTTCAACGAGTTGCGCGTCACAGAATTCGCGCCGTGTATTCGGTAATGGTTATAACCGGCTGTCCAGCGCGCGGAATTCTCGATTCGTCAACGGAAGGCAATGATGGTGCGCGACACCCATTCGCCGAATGCGCGAGGCGGTCGTCCGAGCAGGCGTCGACATCCGGGCTGACGGCCCGTTCGGCGGCGGACGGCGTGCCCAGTGCGCCCAGCGTCGCCTCCACGACCGGTTCGGGCATATACCGCAGCATCTGGGTCCGCGCTTCCGCACGGCTCTGCTCGACGAAACGCACCGGCTCACCCAGCGCCGCACCGATCGCCTCGGCCTGTCGCCGTGGGGAGATCGGTTCCGGACCCGTCAAGGTATAGACGTGGCCCTGATGGCCGGGCTCACGGAGCGCGATCGCGGCCACCTCGGCGATATCGGCCGGGTCGACAGCGGGAACGGCGACATCGCCGAACGGCGCGGCGACCATCCGCTGTGTCCGGACCGTGTCGGCCCATTGCAGCGCGTTGGAGTCGAAGTTGCCCGGCCGCAGCATCGTCCATTCCAGACCCGACCGCTGGACCGCCTCCTCGAGGACGGAGGGGTGCCAGCCGGTGCCGACGCCGTGCGACGACAACAAGACCACGCGCGGAACCTCGGCCGCGCGTACTTCATCGAGAACAGCGTCGATATCGCCGTTCGCCATGAATTCCGGTGAGGTCAGCAGAAACAGCCCCGCCGCACCGCGGAGCACCGGCCCGAGAGTCCGTGGCTCGGCCAGGTCGGCCCGGTGGTGCCGGACTCCGTCGGGCACCCCGATCCCTTTCCGGGACACGGCGATTACCGATTCCCCGGCGTGGGCGAGTGTCTGCACGAGCGGCACTCCGACATTGCCGGTCGCTCCCGTGACCACGATCATCACTATCTCCTGTTCGGCGATTGTTCGACGTAGTCGGCGACGCTACTATCCGTGAGCTAGTAGGTACCTAGAGGAAAGTGACTCGCACGTGACCGAGACCACGTCACAGCTCCCTCCGGAACTGGCTTGCCCGATCACCCCGGTGGTCGATCTCGTCTTCAGCCGCTGGACCACGCCGATCCTGTGGACGCTCAACGAGTTCGGCAGGCAGCGGTTCAGTGAGCTGGAACGCCGCATCACCACGATCACGCCGAAAGTCCTGACCCAGCGGCTGCGGCAGCTGGAACGCGACGGCCTCGTACTGCGCACGTATCACGCCGAGGTGCCGCCCCGGGTGGAGTACGAGATCAGCGCGTTGGGACGCAGTCTGGCACCGCTTTTCGCGACCCTCGCCGAATGGTCCGTCCACCTCGACGAGGTCGATCGGGCCCGGCAGGAGTACGACGCCCGCGAACAGGCCCCGCGCCGACGGCTCGGATCGACGCCCCGCTAGAGGCCCAACTTGGTCACGGCGTTGTCCTCGAGCGGATTCGCGGTACGGATGTAGCCGTGCACCGTACGGGGATTGGACCAGCGGCCCTGACGCATGATCTCGCGGTCGCTCGCACCGCCGAGGGCGGCCTGGGTGGCGAAGCCCGCGCGCAGCGAGTGGCCCGAGAACAGAGCCGGATCGAGGCCCGCGCGGGCGGCGTAGCGTTTGACGAGCTCGGCGACCGCACGGCCCGACATGGCGGTCGAGGCGAGCCCGCCGTGGCGCGAAATGGATGGGAACAGTGGCAGATCCGGGTCGGTGAGGGTGGTGCCGGTGAAGCCGTGGCAGCGGTGCAAGTTCGGATCGGCGGCAGGCGTGGTGCGCAGCCACGTACGGAGATCGCCGGCGGCGTGCGCCTCCCGCAGCCGGGTCCAGTCGGCGTAGGCGCACACCGGGCAGGTGTGCGGGCGTTGCCCGCGGGGGAGTGCCACGCGCTGCTCATGGACGCCGGTCGCGTCGGTCTTGGTGGCGGGCAATTGAATCAGCAGCAGAGGTTCGCCGGTGGTGTGGTCGGTGGCCACGCTGACATCGGTGACCCGCAGGGCGGCGATCTCGCTGCGCCGCAGCGCTCCGGCGAAGCCGACCAGCAACAACAGGGTGTCGCGGCGGCGCGCCGGTTCGGTGGGCCATTCGGCGGGCGGCAGTTCGCGCAGCAGTTGGTCGAGCGTGTGCAACAGCACCGGACGCTTGCGTTTCGGACGGGTGCGGCGCGTGCGCCGCATACCGCGCAGGGTCAGGCGCACCACGTCCGCGCGCGTCGGCGACGGCAGCCCGTTGGCGGCGTGGACCGCCGCGATCGCGGCGGCCTTCCGTTCCAAAGTGGCGGCGCTGAACGCCCATTCACCGTTCTCCCGCCGCGCATCGGCCGCCGCGGCCAGATAGACCGCGACATCCAGGGCGTCCGCGGGCAGCGCCTGCCGCGATTCGGCCGAGCACCACGCCGCCCAGGCGATCCAATCGGTCCGATAGGCGCGCAAGGTGTTCGCCGACTGCGATGCCTCGAGATACCGGCGCAGGGACTCCGCCTGCACCTCGTCGAACCGGTCCCGCACCAGCCGCAGGGCCGCCGCGTCGACCAGCACGCTGCGTACTCCGCGCCGCAGTTCGCCGCGCACCTCGTCGGGCACCGCGATCACCGCGGACTGATCCCCGGGCGGGCGTTCGCTGATCTCGGTCGGTTCCGGCATGCCCTCGACCCTAGATCGAGCGGGCGTTCCCGTTGCGGCAGACCCCGTTTCGCGTGTCCGGCGCCGGGTCAGGGCTGTAGTCGCCAGGCCGCGTCAGGTTTTGGGAGCGGCCAGCTCCAGCCGTGCTGGGCGCGCAATTCGAGCAGTTGCGCACGTCGTCCACAGGATTGCTCGGTGTCGCCATCGCCTTCGACGCAGTTGCGGTGTGTCCAGAGCATGGCCTCGACCGTGCCGGACAAGCGCATGGCGTCATGCTCCGGCATCCGATGATGCTTCAGCACAGACGGCGTGTCCGACATGGCCTAATCATCCCCCAAAGGTGGCGGGCTGTCGTGCGGTCTGCGCGTCTTCGGCGATGGGGGTCATAGCGCGTCCTGCGAGGCTCGCGCCAATTCGACTGTCGCCGCTCGCAATTCGGCGATCGCGTCGATGGGCTGGAGGTAGCCGATCCGCGTCACGGCGATGCCGCGGGGCGTGGTCACGCGCAGATCCAGTCCGAACCGGTCGGCACGCTCGCAGATCGCGGCCGTCGCATCCGGGTACCCGCCGCGCGCGTGCGCCATGTCGAGCAGGGCATCAGCATGATCATCGTTGAGATGTGCGATCGCCCGCGCCGCGGCGGGAATGATCGGGTCGGCCTGAGCCGCCGCGTATTCCTCGGCCGTCGCCGAATCCATCCGACCGTAGCCGCCGACCCACCGGGCCCGCTGCACGCGCAGGACCCACACCGTGAAATCGCTGAAATCGATGTAGGTCTTGGCCGCCGGGACCGCTGCCAGATGCGCCTCGCGCGCCGCGACGGCCTCCGCGCCCTCGGGTCGCTCGGCGACGCCGGCCAGCGTCAATCGCGTTCCGGCCAGCGGATCCTCGGGCAGATCCGGGGTGACGATCGAAACGCTGGCGCGCGGGTCGCCCGCCAGATTGCGGCCGTGCTCGGCCATCCGGGACACGCACAGCACCGGCTGCCCCTCGAGCAACCCGTACGTGACGAAACTTGCCCAGGGTCCGCCGTCGGCGGACAGCGTCGCCAAGGTCGCCGTATTCGTCGCCGCGGCAACCGTTCTGGCCTCGTCGGCCGCGGACGGCCGCGTGGTGTTCACGATCGGGGTCAGCGGCGGCGGAGTCGAGGGAGCGTCGCCGGGGTCACCGTGGTCGAGAGCCATGCGTCACAGGCTACCCGCGCCGCCAAACACGACTGATCAGTCCGGAAGGATCGGCACCGACAGCCCTTCGCCCTTCCGCAGCAGCGCCGCGCGGGTGACCGTGCCGGCGCCGAATCGATCTCGTAGCGCGTCCAGCGTCGAATCCAGGGTCGATTCCGCGCGCGCCTCGAACGGCAGCGACAACTGCATGCTGTCGGCCCGATCGAGATTGGTCAGGGTCAGACCGATGAGCGTGAGCCCGCCGCGCTCCTTGATCAGGGGCAACGCGGTCTCCAGCAGCGTGCGCGCCGCGCGCAGGATCGCCGTGCCGCTGTCGGTGGCCTCGGGAAGGGTGTGCGAGCGGGTCGCGCGGGTGAAGTCGTCGAAGCGCATGCGCAACACCACCGTTCGGCACACCCGTCCCGCTTTCCGCAGCCGGTGCCCGAGCCGATCGGCCAGTCCGTGCAGATACGCTTCGAGCTCCTCGTCGCTGCGATACCGCCGCCCCATGGCTCGTTGCGCGCCGATAGATCGACGCCTCCGACCGGTGTCCACGCGTCGCGGATCACGCGCCCACGACAGCGCGTGCAGGTGCCGGCCGACACCCGGGCCCAGCACCGCGGCCAGCGGTCCCTCACCCATATCGGCGAGCTGACCGACCTTGGTGATTCCGCGCTCGTGCAGCTCCCTCGCGGTCACCGCGCCCACACCCCACAAGCGTTCCACCGGCAGCGGATGCAGGAACTCCAGCTCCTTGTCCGGCGGAACCTCCAGCAGCCCATCCGGTTTGGACACCGCGCTGGCCACCTTGGCGAGGAACTTGGTCCGAGCCACCCCCACCGAGATCGGCAGCCCGACCTCGGTCCGCACTCGCTCCCGCAGTCCGCGCGCGATGTCGACCGGGCTTCCCGCGATCCGCCACAGGCCCGCCACATCGAGGAACGCCTCGTCGATGGAGATGCCCTCGACCTCGGGCGTGGTGTCCCGGAAGATCTCGAACACCGCCTTGCTGGCCTGGGAATAGGCCGACATGCGCGGCGGCACCACGATCGCGTTCGGGCACAGGCTCATCGCCTGACGCAGATTCATCGGCGTCCGCACCCCGAACGCCTTCGCCTCGTAGCTGGCGGCCAGCACGACGCCGCCGCCCACCAGCACCGGTCGGCCGCGAAGTCGCGGATTGTCCCGCTGTTCGACCGACGCGTAGAACGAATCCAAGTCGGCGTGCAGAATCGCCGCCCGTTCGCGGCGGTCAGCGCTTCTGGGGTCGATCTCGGACACGAACATATGTTCGCATACCGCGCGGTCTGGTGGTTGCTGGAATCCAAGCTCCGTCCGAATTGCCTGGTCGCGGGATACTTGCCTGCGCGGGCGGCCTCAGTGAGGCTGTTCGGTCAGGTCGTAAACGGCCATGTCGCCGACGTGGTGGGTGGCGGTGTAATGGGCGGTCACCCAGGCGAGGATTTCCTTGTTGCCTGCCGGGCGCCAGACTCCTGGCGGTGTATTCGGTTGCGCGGGGCTGGAGGTGTCTTCGGGCTTGGGATCGACGCGCCAGGAGTCGGGGAGCTTGACCTCGGGGATCAGGTAGTAGGTGATCTCGTGGTCACGGACCATCTGCTGGAACCGCGGGAGGGTGGGAACCGGATCCTCCGAGGTGAAGCCGCCGATCGCGAGGACGGGTGTGCGGCTGGCCAATTCGAGGCCCGCGGCCGGGGCGGAACGGTCGATGGCGGCCGACCACTTGGTATTGGTCTGCTGCAGCAAGGTCACGAGCTGGGGATCCGCGTCCCCGCCCATCAGGGTCGAGAGCCGGCGGCGGAACTGGTCGGCCGGACCGGACTGCTTCGGACGGGCCGGGCCCACGGTGGGGCCGCCACCGGTGTGGGACTGCGGCAGCGTCGCGGCGGCGTAGGCGGTGGAACCCGCCAGAGCAGCGAGGACTCCGGCGATCAGCAGGGCGGTCGTCGCGCGAGTACGGTGCCGGTCCCAGCGGGCCATGAGTGGCAGTGACAGGACCAGCAGGGCCAGGGCGACGATCACCGAGGCGGCGAGGATGGTCCAGCGCAGCCACGACTGCCAGTCGGAATTGCGTTGCAGCAGGACGAAACCCCAGATGCCCGCGCTGAGAATCAACGCCGCGGCCCCGACCCGACCGAACGCTTCGCTGCGGCGACGCCACACCTCGTACCCGCCGATCGCGACGCAGCCCGCGATGGCGGGTGCGACGGCGAGCGTGTAGTAGGCGTGCATGCCCGCCTTCATCCCGGAGAACAGCGCGCTGTCGATCACCAGCCACAGGCCGAACACCAGCGCGGAACCACGGATCAGGTCGGTGCGCGGACGCCGTCCGCGCGACAGCAGCACCAGCGCGAACGCGACCAGCGCCGCGGGCAGCAGCCAGGAGATCTCGAAGCCGATCTCGCCGGTGAACATGCGGTCCGGGCCCGACCCGAATCCGCCGCCGAAGCCACCCTGCTTCAGCGCCTCCGGAATCTGATAGCCCTCGGGCAGTTCGAAGGGATTCTTGTTGTTGCCGCCCATGTGGTTCTTGCCCAGGTAGCGGGCGAAACCGTTGTAGCCCAGCACCAGATCCATGAATGTGTTGTCCTTGGACCCGGCGAGGTAGGGGCGAGAATCCGCGGGCCACAGGATGGTGAGCAGCACGAACCACCCCGACGACACGATCAGCGCGCCCAGGGCGGCCAGCGAGTGCAGCAGACGGGTGCGGATGCTCGTCGGGGCGACGATCACGTAGGCCAGCCCCAGCGCGGGCAGCACCATCAAGCCTTCGAGCATCTTGGCCAGGAACGCGAATCCCAAGGCGACACCGGCCAGCACGATCCAGCGCAGACTCGCCCGCGGCAGCGCGCGCACCGTGCAATACGCGGCGGCGGTCATGAGCAGGACCATGACCGCGTCGGGGTTGTTGAACCGGAACATCAACGCCACCACCGGCGTCACCGCGAGCACGATGCCCGCCAGCAGTCCCGCGCCGCGGTTGCCGGTCGCGCGAACCACGGCCGCGTACATCAGCGCCACCGCGCCGACCGCCATGATTGCCTGCGGCGCAAGCATGCTCGCACTGCTGAATCCGAACAGCTGCCCGGACAGGCCCATCACCCACTGCGAGACGGGCGGCTTGTCGACGGTGATGAAATTTTCCGGATCCAGCGAGCCGAACAGCAACGCCTCGAGGTCTCGCGACCCGGACCATGCCGCCGCCGCGTAGAAGCTGTTGCCCATCGCGTTGACGCTGATGTTCCACAGGTAGGCGGCCGCGGTGCCGAGGAGCAGCACCGCCAGCGCGATCCGTTCCCAGCGTCGGGCGGGGGCGAGGCCGTCCGGTTTCGTGGTCGGCGGGGTGGTCGGTTCGGACGGGGCCAGCTCGGCAGTGGTCACGCTCACCGCGGGAGTGTGTCCGGCCAGCCGGTGAACACCCTGGCTCCGAGCTGGGAGCTTCCTGGGAACCAAGATCTCCCTATGCTGGTCGCATGACCCCTCCGATGACGGCACTGGTGCGGATCGACCCCGACCTCGACGCCGTGACCACGATCGGTCCCGAATCCGACCCCGCCGACGCCGGCCTCACGGGCGGCGACATCGAGGCGATCTGGCAGTCCGTGCAGGACTGGTATCGGATGGGCACCACGCCCGCCATCCAGGTGTGCCTGCGCCACCGCGGGCACATCGCGCTGAACCGGGCCATCGGGTACGGCTGGGGCAACGCGCCGAAGGACGCACCCGATGCCGACAAGCGACTGGTGACGCCCGACTCGCCTTTCTGCGGCTTCTCCACGGCCAAAGGCGTCGCCGCCGCCGTGATGTTCATGCTCATCGAACAGGGCGCGTTCGCCGTGGACGACCGGGTGTGCGACTACGTGCCCGAGTTCAGCAGCCACGGCAAGGACCGCATCACCATCGGCGACGTCATGTCGCACTCCGCGGGCGTCCCGTTCATCACCCCGCCCTACCGCGGCTCCGAACTCGTCCTCGACGAGGAACTCGCCGTACGCGGCCTCGCCGATCTCGTTCCGAGCTGGCGGCCCAACCGATTCCGCGTCTACCACGCCATGACCGCCGGCCTGATCCAGCGGGTGTTGGTCCAGCGCGCCACCGGGCGGGCCATGCGCGACCACCTGCGCGAGCAGGTCCTCGAACCGCTCGGCTTCCGCTGGAACAACTTCGGCGTCCGGCCCGAGGACGTCGACAGCGTGGTCCCCAGCGTGCGAGTCGGCCCCGGACCGTCCAAGGTCTGGCGTCACCTCGCCGGGCGCGCCCTCGGTGGCGGCCTGTCCGGCCCCACCGACGAATCCGCCGCCCGCGCCTTCCTGACCGCCGAACTGCCCTCCGGCAACCTCGTCACCACCGCCGCCGAACTGTCCCGGTTCTACGAAATCCTCGCCCGCGGCGGCGAACTCGACGGCGTGCGGATCATGCGCCCCGACACCCTGGCCGCCGCGACCCGCCCGGCCCGGTGGCTCCCGGGCGTGGCGGGCCGAGTCTCGGTGGGCGGCTACGAATTGGGCGCCCGCCGTTCCAAATTCGGTTCCGACACCGGCTCCCACTTCGGCCGCAGCGGACTGACCACCCAGTACGGCTGGGCCGATCCGGCGCGCAGCCTCTCGGGCGCGATCCTCACCAGCGGCAAGGCCCAGGCCGACATGGACCGGCCATCGCGGTTGGTCGCGCAGATCTCGACAGCGATTCGTCCCGAGGGCTGACCCGGGCCGCTCTTGACCTTGCCCCTAGGGGCAGCGTTTAGATTCACCACCATGCGGATTGGTGAACTCGCCCGACTGGCCGAAGTCAGCCCGAAAGCGATCCGGCGCTACGAGTCCCTGGGCCTCGTAGCCCCCACCCGCCACGCCAACGGCTACCGCGAATACGACGACGACACCATCCGCCTCGTCCGCGAAATCCGCTCCCTCAACCGCCTCGGCATCCCCGTCGAGGAAACCCGCCCCTTCCTCGACTGCCTGGTCGCGGGCAGCGAGCACGGCGACGACTGCCCCGAATCCCTCGCCGAATACCACCGAGCCATCGACGATCTCACCACCCAGATCGACATCCTCACCGCCCGCAGAGACGGCCTCGTCCAGCGCCTCCACGAGGCTTCCTACCGACGCGGGTTCGCCACCCCGGCGCTGGAGGTGGACGATCTCATGCACCTGCAGACCGGTTTGCCCGTGCCGATCGACGATGGCGCGACCGACCACCTGCCCGGTCTGCCGATGCCCGCCCTGCCCCTCGACGATTCCAGCGGCGCGCGAATCGATCTCGCCGCACTCGGTCCCGGCCGAACCGTCATCTACCTCTACCCACTGACCGGTCGCCCGGACACCGACACCCCCACCGGCTGGAACGACATCCCCGGCGCCCGCGGCTGCACACCGCAGGCCTGCGGCTTCCGCGACCATCACGCCGACTTACGGGCCGCAGGAGTCGACAGACTGTTCGGCCTCTCGAGCCAGCGCTCGGAGTATCAGCACGAGGTCGTCACCCGACTACGCCTCCCCTTCGCCATGCTGTCGGACCCCAACTTCAGCCTGGCCCAGGCACTCTCGCTACCAACTTTCCACTTCGAGGGAGTCCGCCTCTACAAGCGACTGACTCTCGTGATCCACAACGGCGTGATCGAACACGTCTTCTACCCGATCTTCCCGCCCGACCGCCACGCCGCCGAAGTCCTGCGGTGGCTCCACGACAAGGAATCGAGACCATGACCGACATCGCCGCCATCACCGACGACACCTTCGAACAGAAGGTTCTCGCGCACCAAGGGACCGTCCTGGTGGACTTCTGGGCCGAATGGTGCCCGCCCTGCCACATGATCAAGCCCGTACTCGCCGAGATCGCCACCGAACGCGCCGACGCGCTGACCATCTACAAGCTCAACACCGACGAAAACCCGTCGGCCGTACGTGAATACGCCATCATGTCCCAGCCGACACTCCTGCTCTTCCGTGATGGCGAGCTAGTGCGCACACTCGTCGGCGCACGCTCGAAGAAGAAGCTCCTCTCCGAGCTGGATGCCCTGCTTCAGCCCTAGGGCCGCGCTTGCTACTACCGCTCGCGGCGTGCCAGGGCCTTGCGGGCGGCGGCGAACCATTCCTGGGTGCCGACGAGGCCGGCGGCGATGTCCTTGCGGGCGCCGTTGAATCCGTAGAGGTTGCCGGCGTAGCGGGTGAGGACCGAGCCCTCGGGCTCTTCGAGTTCCTCGAGCATGGCCGTGTCCTGGAGGAGGTAGGCGACATCGGCGAGTTCGGTGCTGGTCCACGTGTCGCGATAATCGTCCCAGCCGTGCTGTTTGACCGCGAGGGCGCGGTCGACCAGGGCGGTCTGGAGGGCTTTGCGGTCGGCGTCGGTGGGCTGGCGGGATTTGAGGTGGTCCCAGTTGATCCGCTCTGCGTCGGTCATCGGCCGATTATGTCATCGACGGCTCTTTCGACGGGCAAACCGCCGCAGCAATCGAATACGCAATCGTGCGTATTGAAAATAGGGCGTGGTAGTCGCCCGATTCAGTAGGCTGTGGTGATTGGTGGCGGCGGAGTGCCCGTCGAATGAGAGTCAGCGCAGCAGTTTTGCGCGCAGCGCCATCACGGTGGCGTCGGTGAGCCCGAGGCCGTCGGTGAGATAGTTCTCGATCGAGCCGTAGGACTGGTCCATCTGCGTCAGCGCGGCAGCCAGGAAGCTGGCTTCGACGCCGAGGATCGGATCGAAGATCGCTGCAGCCTGCTCTCCGTACTTGGCGACGATCTGATCGTGGCGCGCCTTGATCGAGTTCTTCGAGTACTCGTTCGACAGCAAGAAGTCCGAGGTGATCGTGTCGCGCGGAACTCCCGCCAAGCCGAGCAGGGTGGCCGCGATCCAGCCGGTCCGATCCTTGCCCGCGTTGCAGTGGAAGACCTGGGGGCCGGCGGTATTCGCGAGGTCGGTCAGAACCTGGCCGATCGCCGCGCGTTCGGCGGTGCCCGTGACGAAGGTGCGGTACACCGTGCGTGCCAGCTCGCGGGCTTCCTCAGGGGTGCGCACCTGGGTCGCGACAGCCTCGATGTCCCCGCTCAGAATCGCGATATTGAGATACTTCGCCCCGGCCGGAACCCGATCGGGCTTGTCTGCGATCTCTTTCGGGCCGCGCAGGTCATAGACGGCCGTCAGGTGCAACGATTCCAGCCTGCGCAGGTCATCGTCGCTGGGGGTCAACGCGTTCGAGCGGTAGAAGACTCCACGCGTCACACGCTTCCCATCCGAGGTCGCGTATCCGGCGCCGGTGCCGCCGACATCACGGAAGTTGTCCACCGACGCCAGCCGCGGAGCGTCGGTGACGACCGGTCCGCTGGACCCGCCCGAGGATCCGGTGTTCAGCCCGGGAACAGCCGGTGCGGAATCTGCTCCGGCGACGGTGGGTCCGCCGATGAGCAAGGCCCCCGCCACGGCGGCGACGCTCACCGAACGCGTGAGGGTGGGGAGATGAATTGGCACGAGAATCCTTTCGCCGCAATCGGCTTGGCGGCACGCCTGGTGTACCCGCGAGGACAGCGGAGACGGCGGGCCGACGACCCACAATCGCCGTTACAGTGTGTAACGGCGGGGTCGTGACACAATGTAACGGCGACCACTCTCCGACGCAAGGGGTATCAGTGCCGAGAAAACGCGAAGGCGGACACCGACTGGGTTCCAAACGGGACTCGGAGGTCGACGCCGCAGTGTTCGAGGCGACCCGGCAGCTCCTCGTCGAAAAGGGCTACAGCGCAACCACAATCGACGGCATCGCCAAACTCGCCGAGGTCGGCCGCCCGAGTATCTACCGACGCTGGCCCTCCAAAGCGCACATCGTCAACGACACGATCCACCCGGCCGTCCTGCCTCGACTGGACCCGGCCGAGGACTTCGCCGAGGAGATCACCCGGGTTGTGGCCGGCGCGATCTCGGTCTTCGCCGACGCGGCGACACGCGAAGCCGCCCCGGGCCTGATGAACGACGTGCGGTCCGAATCGTCCCTGCGCGACGCGTTGATCAGCGGGCAGCTCGCCACCTTCGCAGGGGAACTCGGACAACGGATCTCGGCCGCGGTGGAACGAGGCGAGGCCCGGCCCGGCCTCGACGCGAACATCCTCATCGACATCATCGCCGGAGCCGCCATCTTCGCCTTGTCCGTACGCGACGTCGAGGACCTGGAATCTCTCACGTCCGGACTGACCGAAGTACTGCTGCGCGGCATCCTCGCCTAGCGCAGGAGACGGAGAGCGTGCAGTTCGGTTCCGGCCGTGAACAGGGCGAGTGATCGGGATTCGATCGCCGCGTCGCGGGCGGCCAGGCGAGTGAGTACATCGGTGTGGCGGTCGGTGTCACGGAGTTCGGGGAGCAGCGAACGGAGTGCGGGTATCCCGTAACCGGCGCGCCGGAGCTGATCAATGATGCGGACATCGCGGACGTCGGCGGGCGTGTAGGACCGCGCGTCGCGGGTCGCGGCGCGACCGGGCGTGACCAACCCCATGGCGTCCCAGAATCGCAATGTCGAAGCGCGCAAGCCGAGCGCATCGGCCAATTCGGAGATTGTCATCGAATCCGAAGGTCGCACGCGGTCAATGGGTTCCGCGTCGATGTGGCGGACCGCGTCACGGGTGTGTTCGAGATCGCGACGCTCGGTGTCGATCGCGGCGTGTGCCGCGTCCAGCAGGGCCAGCATCCTGGTCGGTGAGTCGTCGTGTGCCGCGCGCACGATGGCTTTGGCATCGACCGGGCCGACACCCGCGGCGAGCGCGCGATAGGCCCGCGCCGAGGCCACGTGGAGGTCGCGGTAGGTGCGGTAGCCGGACGCCGTCCGCTCCGCGGGCGGCAGTACACCGTCGCGCTCGAGGTTGCGGATCTGCTGGACCGAGTACCCGGTGAGCCGGGCGACATCAGCCGTCCTCAACACACCCGAGTTGCGACTTTTCGCCACATCACCCCTAGTTTTGATGCCTAAGTCTCCATAAGCACTTCAAGTTCAAGATAGAACTCATGGATATCGACATGATCACCGAGTTCATCGAGAACCTGGACGGCGTCCTCACCCTCGCGCCGGGCCCGGACAGCGGCTATCCCGAGGTGTCCTGGGGCGACCGGTTCTTCTATTACGCCCCCGACGGCCAGGTACCCACCCGAACCCAGCCCTTCGCGACCGTCGTGACCAAGGACTATCCCGACGACACGACGTCGAACCTGGACCGCCGCGGCGTCGTCCGTCTGAACATCAACGCGGGACGTGAAGCCTTCACCGCCACACTCGGATACGGTCCGCGCGACATCGACGATCATCCTGTCGACGCGAGCGAGTTCGACACCTGGATCCCGCACCCCGTGTACGGCACCGCCGCTTGGCTGTCGGTGGTGAACCCCGCGACCGCCACCCAAGCGACCGCTCGCGATCTGCTGCGGGCGGCACACCGACGCGCCCGAACGGCGGACGAACGACGCGCCGACCAGCGGTCTTCTTGATTATCGCTTCGCCGAATATCGACCTGAACCGTTGCCTTCCGGTGTCACTCTGGGGCGATGAAGCTCGACGATGAGCAGGGCACCGGATCCTTCTACGACGCGGGTCGAGCTCCGGTAGCGGAAGCCGCCGCCGAGGTCGGCCCCACCGCCGTGGTGGTCAACAAACCGGCCGAGCCCGCGCCGCCCACCGCCCCCGCACCCGAACCGCAACCCGACCTCACGATCATGCTGGATCGGACCTACAACGCGGCGACGCGTCGTGAATCGTTCCGGCTATTGCGGCGCATCGGGTATGAAGACGACGCACCCGATGGTTTCGGCACCATCCTGGTCCCGGCGGACCTCGAGCATTGGACCACCGACCTCACCTCGGTGCCGGCGTTCCTGACCTGGCTGGTGCCGAAAACGGGCGCACACCTGCCGGCGGCCATCCTGCACGACGGCCTGGTGCTCAACGGTGACGAACCGGCCAGCTACATCGCCGAACGGGTCATCCACCGTGACGACGCCGACCGCATCTTCCGCGACGCCATGGCCAAGACCGGCACCGGGCTGATCCGCCGCTGGATGATCTGGGCCGCGGTGACCGCCGCGACCATGCACCTCGGACACCAGGTCGACTGGTCCCCGCTGCGCAAGTGGCACTATCGAATCGCGTTGTGGGGCACGGGACTGCTGATCCTGCTCATCGGCCTCTGGTGCACCCTGGACCTCATCGACATCCCCGGCATCCCCGGCGTGCCCTGGCTCGGTGACGACGTGTGGCACGAGCTGATCGGCGGCTTCTCCGGAGCTATCGTGATCCCGCTGCTACTCGGTTCGACCTGGGGCAAATTCCGGAAGGCCGGGTGGATACTCGGGCCGCTGGTGGCCTTGATCATCCCCGCGGTGATCCCGATCCTGCTTGTCAGCGCCCTCTTCCTCGGTGTGGACCGCCTCCAACGGTGGAATTCCCGGGTGGCCGCAGCCGTGGCCATCGCCTTCGTCGCCGCCTCGTTCGCGGCGTTCGTCATATCCTGGTGGACTTCCTGACCGGTGGTGAGTCGGGAGTCGCCGCAAGCGATTTCGGGATCAGGAGTAGATGGGCTCCGGCGTCGGACTCGGCGCCGGGGCTGCTTCACTCAATCCGATGCGGGCGTGCAGCCGGCGCAGCGGGCGCGGCGCCCACCAGTTCAGGTCTCCGGCGATCCGCATGAATGCCGGAACCAGGACGCCGCGGATCAGTGTCGCGTCGATCATGACGGCCAATGCCGTTCCGATGCCGAACATCTGCATGAACGACAGGCCGTTGGAGAACGAGAGCAGCGTCACCGTGAGCAGCCCGGCCGCGCTGCTCACGATCCGCCCGACCCGGCCCAGACCCTCGATGGTGGCCGTCGTGGTGTCGGCGCCGGCGTCGCGGGCCTCCTTGATCCGGCCGAGCAGGAACACCTCGTAGTCCACCGACAGGCTGAACGAGATGCAGCACAGCAGCACCACCATGGCGATATTCAGCGGCGCCGGGGTCACGCCGAGCAGCCCGGCCAGATGACCGTCCTGGAAGATCCAGACCATGGCCCCGAGCACGGCGGCCAGCATGAACACATTGAGCAGCAACGCCTTGATCGGCACCACGATGCTGCCGGTGAACAGGAACAACAGCACCAGGGTCGCCGCCGCGATGATCGCCAGGGCCGGGCCGAGCCGCCCGGTGATCGCCGCGCGGCTGTCGATCAGGGTCGCGGTGGTGCCGCCCACCGACATGTGCTGCGCGGTGACCGCGGGTAGTTCGCGGATCGCCCGCACCAGATCCTGCGCGGCCGCGGACTGCGCGCCACCGTCGGGCCGCACCAGCACGAATCCGGCACTGCCGGAGGTGAATTCGGCGCTCCCGAGCCGCGGTCCAGCAGTGTGCACCCCGTGTACGTACTGCCCGAACCCGCCCTCGACCGCCGCGACGCCGTCCATCGTGGAGATGTCTCGCGCGACGGCCTCGAGCGCCTGCGGGTCTCGCTCGGTCAGCACGGTCACCGCGTCCGACATGTCGACCGGATAGTCCGTCCGGATGGCCTGGGTGACCTGCCGGGCGGCGGAATCGGCCGGCAACGCCCGCTCGTCCGGCGTCGCGAACTGCATGTGCAGGAACGGGATTCCCATCGCCAGCAACAGCACGATCACGGGCAGCGCCAGGCGAATCGGGCGCCGGGTCACCGCCGCCGCGGTGCGCCGCCAGAACCGCGACGACAGGGCGGGACGAGTGCGGCGTCGGATCGCCAGCGCGTCCACCCGTGCGCCGAGCAGGCTCAGCAGTGCCGGCAGCACGACGACCGCGGCCAGCGCCGCCAACAGCACCACCACGATCGCGGCCATACCGACCGAACGCAGGAAATAGGTGGGGAAGACAAGCATTCCGGCCATGGCGACGGTCACGGTGGCGGCACTGAACAGGATGGTGCGCCCGGCCGTGGCCACCGCCTCCACCACCGCCGGTCCCGGCTCATGGCCCCGGTCGCGCTCCTCACGGAACCGGGACACCATGAGCAGGCCGAAGTCGATGGCCAGCCCCAGGCCGAAGGCGGTCGCCACGGTGAGCGCGTACACCGACACATCGGTGACCTTGGACAGCCAGTACAGCACCAGCGTGGTGGACAGGATCGAGAAGATGCCGACCGACAGCGGAAGCAATGCCGCCGCCACGCCACCGAATACGACGATCAGCAACAACAGTGTCGCGGGCAGCGCGATCGATTCGGATTTCACGAGATCACTTTTCACATGATGCTCGATCTCGTTGGTCAGCCCGAGAATCCCGCCGGCCCGGACCCGGATGGCCGGATCGTCGGTGGGCAGTTCGCCGACGATCGTCTCGCCGACCCGGGCCTGCTGCTCCGGAGTGCCCCGGGTGTGCAGCAGCACCAGCCCGGACCGGCCGTCCTTGCTGCGCAGCTCGGGCAGTCCCAGGGACCAGTAGGACCCCATGACCACGACATCCGGTTCCGCCGCGAGGTCGAGCGTCAGGCGTCGCGCGGCGGCCGCCACCGCGGGACTGTCGGCATCGCCGTCGCGGGCGGTCACCTCCAGGACGAGATCGGGCGATCCGCCGAACTTCTCGTCGAGGACCCGCTGCACGTGGGAGGACTCCGACCGCGGATCGTCGAACCCGCCGACCTTCAGCTGCCCGGACGCACCGGCCCCGAGCAGTCCGGCCAGCACGAGCACGGCGATCGTCACGGCGAGAACGGGTTTGGGGTGCGCGACGGTCACCCGGGCGAGTCGTCTCAGCATGAGGCCACGATCGCGAGTTCTTCCGCCAGCACCTTGACCGCGTAGCGGATCTGCTCCTCGCTGTGGCATGCGGTGACGAAGAACCGCAGCCGTGCCTTGTCCTCGGGCACCGCCGGATGCAGGATCGGATTCACATTGATTCCCCGCCGCAGCAAGGCATTCGACAGCGTCAGCGTCTTCATCGAGTCGCCGACGATGCACGGGATGACGGGAGTGTCATGGCTGCCGCCGGTGTTGATTCCGGCTTCCCGGGCCAGGCTCAGGAACAGCCCGGACAGGTCGCGCAACCGCTGCATCAGCTCGGGCTGCACCCGCATCTGGCGCAGCGCCGCGAGTGAGGCCGCGGCATTGGGCGGGGTGATGCCGACGCTGTAGACGAAGCCGGGAGTGGTGTATTTCAGGAATCGGATGAGTTCCCGGCTGCCGGCGACGTATCCGCCGCAGCCCCCCAGCGATTTCGACATCGTTCCGGACCACAGCTCCACATCGTCACGGTCCACGTCGAAGTATTCGCCGATGCCGCCACCGGTCGCGCCGAGTACGCCGATGCTGTGCGCCTCGTCGATCATCAGCAGCGCCTGGTGCTTCTTCTTCACCCCGATGATCGCCGGCAGATCCGGGATATCGCCGTCCTGGCTGTACACGCCCTCGATCACGATGAGCACCCGCCGATACTGGTGCCGGATGTCGGTGAGGATGCGGTCGAGCGCGGCATGGTCGTTGTGCGGGAACGGACGCCGGGTAGCGCCGGAAAGCTTGCAGCCCTGCAGGATACTGTCGTGCGCCAGGCTGTCGTGGATGATCAGATCCTCCGGTCCGACGATGTGCCCGATCACCGTGACATTGGTGGCGTGGCCGCTGACCAGAGCGATCGCGTCCTCGGTGCCCAGCAGCGCGGCGAGCTCGTGCTCCAGCTCGGTATGGATCGGCTTCTCCCCGGAGAGCACCCGGCTGGCCGACACGGAGCTGCCGTATCGCGCCACCGCGTCCTGCACCGCGGCGACGACCGCCGGATGCCCGGACATGCCCAGATAGTTGTAGCTGGAGAAGTTCAGCACCGGCTCGCCCTCGATGATCGAGGTGTCCCGGGTAACCCCGTCGTTGATCAGAAAGTAGGGATTGGACACGCCGACCGACTCGGCCAGTCCGATCCGGTCGGAGATCGCTTTGACCTCAGGGAAATCCGCGATGCGGCCCTGGGGTTCCACGGCGACCCGCGCTGGCACGGGGAGCTCGGGCGCCGCGGGAGCATCTTCCGGTCCCGAACGTCCCGCCACGAGCGCGATCACATCACCGAGCGTCGTCGCGGGCGTGAACCAGTCCGGTGCGATGACAAGTCCGGGCGTTGTGCGGGCGATACCCTGGAACAGGTCCGCGATCATGATCGAGTCGAATCCCATATCGCCGCTGAGGGTTTGGCTGTCGCTCAGCTTCCCGGCCGGAAAGCCGCTGACTCGCGCGGCCTCGGCCCGCACCGCAGCCGCGGCATCGGAGTTCACGCCGCCGAGACCGGGGTGCGCCGGATACCCGCCCGTCCCGGGCTGCGCGTTGGCCGCCGCCGCCAGCACCGCGGCCTGCTCCCGGAAAAGTGCGATGAGCTGCTCCATGGTGGTTTCCTCGGTGTGTCGCGGTGCGGGGGCGGGTGATTCGGTGGCCGGGGCCTCATCGGTCCGGGTCCAGAAGCGATGGGTGGTGTCGAACTCGTATCCGCCGACACGCTGCCGGCGCCGAGCGGCGGGCTCGTACAGCGCATCCCAGTCCGGATCGAATCCGTCGCGGTACAGCGCGGCGATGGTGGCGGCCAATTCGCGGCCCGTCGCCTGGGGTCCCGGGCACGGGGTCAGCGTGAGCGCCGCTGATCCGGCTCGGGTGAGCATCGGTGCGAGCGTGCGCTGCGGGCCCACCTCGATCAGATGCGTCGGTTCCTTGTCGAGGGCCGCGGCCGCGGCATCGGCGAAACGCACTGTCGCCTCGATGTGTTCGACCCAGTAGCCGGCGTCCATCGGCTCGTCGGCCGCGAGCAGGCGGCCGCGCAGCGTCGAGTAGATCGGGATGTTCGGCGGCCGGTAGACGCATTCCCGCGCCACCTCCGCGAACGCCTCCCGCATGGGTGTCATCAGCGGCGAGTGGAAGGCATGCGAGACGGTGAGCGGCCGGACGGTGACGCCGCGGTCGGTGAGCGCCGTGCCCAGGCGGCCGACCGCGGCCGCCGCACCGGACAGCACCACCTCCCGGGGTCCGTTGATCGCCGCCAGCGCCACCTCACGCTCGTCCGCGAGCAGCTCGCCGACCGACTCCGGCGTGGCGCGGACCGCGAGCATCGCCCCGCCGTCGGGCAACCGCTGCATGAGCCGCCCGCGGGCCGCGACGAGACGGCAGGCGTCGTCGAGGTCGAACACCCCGGCGATGGCGGCGGCCGCGAACTCGCCGACGCTGTGGCCGAGCAGCCATGCGGGCCGGACGCCCATATCGGTGAGCGCCTGGGCGAGTGCGTACTCGACCGCGAAGATCGCCGGCTGCGCGAATTCGGTGCGATGCAGGATCTCGTCGTCGCCCAACAGCAATTCGGCCACGGAACGGTGCAGGTGCGCCGTCATGGATTCGTCCACCTCGGCAAGTGCCCGACGGTACGCCGCGGACTCCGCGTACAGGGCGCGCGACATTCCGGGGTATTGCGCGCCCTGGCCCGTGCACAGCCATCCGATCGAAGGCCGCCGGGCGACACCGGAATTCGCCTCGAGCACGGTGTCGTCCGCGGCGCAGGCGCGCAGCGCCGCGACCGCCTCGTCCCGGTCCCGCACCACGAGTGCCAGGCGGTGGCGGCCCGAGGACTTGACCTGATTCGTCGACCAGCACAGCGGGCCCAGTGCGGCGGAATCCTGGGCCAGCCGCTCCGCGAATCGAGCGGCGTTGCGCCGCAACCCCTCTCGGTCGTTCGACGACAGGGTCAGCACGCCACCGCCGAGTGCCTCGGGCATCGGCCGCACCGGGGGAGCGGTCGCGAGCAGCATGTGCGCATTGGTGCCACCCATGCCGAAACTGCTGACCGCGCCGTAGCTCGGCCCGTCCGGCAAGGCCATCGGTTCGGTGAGCAGTCGCAGCCCCTGACCGGCCAGGCGCAGTTTCGGATTCTCGTCGGTCGCGTACCGGGTGGGCGGCACGACGCCGTGGTGCAGGCTCAACGCCACCTTGATCAGCCCCGCGATACCGGCGGCCCCCTCGGTGTGCCCGAGATTGCCCTTGATCGAGCCGATCGCGCAGGGCTGCGGCCGCGACACCGCGTGCACCGCACCCAGCGCCCTGACCTCGATCATGTCGCCGAGCACGGTTCCGGTGCCGTGCGCCTCCAGGAACGCCACCTGATCCGCGCTCACACCCGCACGCCGGTAGGTCTCGGTGACCACCTGCTGCTGGGCCCACCGGTTCGGGGCGGTGATCCCGTTGCTGCGCCCGTCATTGTTGACCGCGCTGCCCGTGATCACCGCATAGATCGGCAGGCCTTCGGCCTGTGCGTCCGCGAGCCGGCGCAGCACCAGCACCGCGACGCCTTCGCCGCGGCCGATGCCATCGGCCTTGCCGCTGAACGGTTTGCAGCGCCCGTCCGGCGCCGACAGACCGGCCTGCGTGTAGAAGATATTGAGCGTGGGCGTGACCTTGACGTTGACGCCCGCGGCCAGAGCCTGATCGCATTCCCCGGCGCGCAGCGCGACGCAGGCCTGGTGCACGGCGACCAGCGACGACGAGCAGGCGGTGTCGACGGCGATGCTCGGACCCTTCAGGTCGAGCTGGTAGGACAGGCGGTTGGCGGTCATGAAATACCCGTTGCCGGAACCGAGTTGCGGTGTGATGCGCGCGTAGTCGCGCAGGTGGACGGTGGCCCACTCGTTGGCCATGACGCCGACGAATACGCCGGTATTCGAGCCCGCCTGCCCGCGCGGATCGAGTGTGGCGTCCTCGAACGCACGCCACGCGGACTGCAACAGCAGCCGCTGCTGCGGGTCCATGGCCTCGGCCTCACGCGGCGCGATACCGAAGAACTCGTGGTCGAATGCGTCCGCGTCGCTGAGGAATCCGCCGCTGCGATTGTTGACCGCGCCCGGACCGCCGTCGGGGTGATAGAGATCGGCCGCCCGCCACCGCTGGGCCGGAACCTCGGCGATGGCGTCCGCCCCCGCCATCAGCAGCCGCCACAGTGCGGCGGCATCCGGCGCCTGCGGAAAGCGGCAGTCCAGGCCGACGATCGCGATGTCGGTCATGCGACCCACTCAGGTTGCCTGCCGACCTCATCGGTGATGTAGGCGGCCAGGTCGACGATCGCCGGGTAGTCGAACACGATCGTCGGATCCACGTCCAGGCCCCACTCGTCCTCGATCTCGCCGCAGATGCCCACCGCGGCAACCGAATCGAGGCCCAGTTCGGCGAGCGGGACGGTGTGGTCGATGTCGTCGGCGGGCCGGACGAGGTAGTCCGCGACCCGACGGGCCAACCAGTCGGCGATGAGGACGCTTTCCGGGGCGCTCATAGGTGTCTTCATCTGCGGTGATCTCCTGGTCGTTCGGATGGCGGGGTCAGACGAGAACCGGGACGGGGGTGCGCATGCGCTCGACGGCCGGTTCGATCTCCTCGTGCAGCACGGCTCGGATCGTGCGGTCCAGGAACGCGGCCCGCATCGAAGCGCGTTGCACCTTGCCGCTGGTGGTGCGGTGTACCGCGCGACGTTCGACCAGCACCACGCTCGGTGCGGGTACCTCGAAGCCGCGGGCCACCGTGGTCCGGATTCGGGCCGCCAGCTCGGCGGGGTTCAGCCCACCCCACGCGTTGGTCCGGACGCCCTGGATCACCAGCAACCGCTCCTGACCATCGGCCTCGATCGACAGCACCACGCCCTCGGCATCGGCGAGCGCCGGGTGGATGCCGCGCACGGCCTCCTCGATGTCCTGCGGATACAGGTTGCGGCCGTTCAGGATGATCAGGTCCTTGAGCCGTCCGGTGACGTAGAGGTCACCGGCGTGGTGTGCTCCGAGGTCACCGCTGCGCAGATACGGTCCGACGCCTTCGGTGTGGGCGGCGAAACTGCCGCGCGTCTCCTCGCCTCGTCCCCAGTAGCCCTGTGCCACACTGGTTCCCGCTATCCAGATCTCTCCTACGTGACCATCCGGGAGCGTCCGCAAGGTGACCGGGTCGACAATGCGGATGTCGAGTCCCGCTACCGTCGCACCACAGCCGACCAGACGAGTACCGCTCCCGGCAGGGATCACCCGGCCGCGTTCCAAGGCAGCGGGGTCCGCGTCGAGGTGAACCGTCGGCCGGCCGACCGGGCTCGCGGTGGCGATCAGCGTCGTCTCCGCCATGCCGTACCCGGCGACGAACGCGTCGGCGCGGAACCCGGCGGGACCGAGCCGCTCGATCACCGCGTCGAGGGTGCGTGCGCGGATCGGTTCGGCGCCGCTCAACGCGACTCGCAGTGAAGACAGATCGAGTTGCGCGAGCTGCGCATCGGTCACCCGGCGAACCATCAACTCGTAGGCGAAGTTCGGGGCCGCCGTGATGTGCGCGCCATAGCGATCGATGGCTTCGAGCAGCCGGACCGGCCGCTTCAGGAAGGTCATCGGCGACATGTAGACCAAGCTTCCGCCGACGAACAGCGGCTGCAGCAACATGCCGATCAGCCCCATGTCGTGGAAGTGCGGCAGCCAGCCGACGCCGATACTGGCGTCGTCGGCCGCGGTCGCCGCGGCGATCGCCGCCTCGTTGTGCATGAGGTTGCCGTGAGAGACGACCACCCCCTTGGGGTCTCCGGTGGAGCCCGAGGTGTACTGCAGGAAAGCGACTGTGTCGCCACTGATGTCGGGCATGACCCAGGCGGCCGGATCGCCGAGCGGCTCGCCGTCGGTCGCCGCGACCGAGATCGAACTCGCGGGTCCCTCGTACTCGCGAATCGACGCGGTCAATGACTCGCGGAGCTCAGAAGTGGTCAGCACCAGCCGAACTCCCGCATCGTCGAAGATTCCGAGGACGCGTCGCACACTGCGCGCATCGTGCGGCGCGGGCGCCGGCACCGCGATCACTCCGGCGTACAAGCAGCCGAGGAAGGCACGCAGAAACTCGGGGCCGGGCGGGTACAGCAACATCACCGGCCGGTCGGCCTCCTCGCGCCGCGAGAGCCAGTCGGCCAGCGCCCGAGCGTCGCGGTCCAGGTCCGAGAAGGTGGAAATATCCTCGATCAATTCACGACCCGCCTCCCGCAGGTACGTATACGACCGGGTGCTGCCATAGGCGCCGACCTGATGGCGAACGTGTGCGACGAAGGTGGATTGCATACGAGTGAACTCCTGGCGAGGTCGCCATCAGGGGTGGTGTCGGGGGGTAGGCCTGGAATCTGCCTCGATAGATATCGTCGCCCGGCAATCTCCGCGCAAATAGCCACCCAAGGTGTCGGACGGATGACACCCCTGGGGCAGCGGCGGCCCCGAGGGTGTGTGGACCACGCCTTTTGGCCGCCAAGGGTCCAGCGGGCAGGGGCAGCCTGAACGCCGCCGAAGGGTACGAGCGGTCAGTTCTCAGGAGCTCGGGCCGAGCGCGGGCGTCTGCCCCGCGGACCGGTCGTCCCTCGTATCGCCGCGGACCGAGCTTCGGTGACTCCTGGCTACGCCGTGGTGGCGCGCGATTCCGTCACTCCGAGTGGGTGTCGAGCCGGCAGACGAAGGCCCGTTCCAGCAAGTCGTAGAGACGACCCTGGTCTTCACTGCTGAGTCTGTTCAAGCATTCTCGGGTGG
Source organism: Nocardia sp. NPDC005825 (assembly GCF_040630175.1). Classification (NCBI taxonomy): domain Bacteria; kingdom Bacillati; phylum Actinomycetota; class Actinomycetes; order Mycobacteriales; family Nocardiaceae; genus Nocardia; species Nocardia sp. NPDC005825. The sequence goes on along the minus strand of NZ_JBEXXC010000001.1, from coordinate 186,516 downwards.
TGCCCATCTTTGCCCGAATGGCGTCGGCGACCTGTTCGCCCTCGGCCGTGATCACCAGGTTCGTGACGCGCCGGTCGGAGCCGCTGGCCTCTCGGCGCACGAGGCCCCGCTTCTCCAGTCGGTCGATAATCCCGGTCACGTTGGAGGCGTCGCAGGCCATCGTTTCGGCCAGTGCGCGCATGGCGCTGGGTCCGCGGCGCAGCACCATCAGGGCCTTGCCCTGACTCGCGGTGAGGTTCTCACTCGCCGCCGCGACGGTGAAGTCCCCGTAGTAGACGCCGAGTGACACCGAGAGCAACTCCATGAGCTGAGCGGTGTCGACGCGGGTCGTTTCGGGCATGGGAACAAGTTTATCCGCAGAAACTTGACTATCTCAAATATTCACCACTAGCGTTTGTCCGAAATTGTTTGAAGTTCTCAACTATCAAGGTTCACAAGTAGGGGAGCGCCCAGTGACCGTCACCACCTCCGATGCCGCCCGCACGGCCCACCTTCTGTCCCGGCCCGTCACGCTGAACGGGCTTACCGTCCCGAACCGCATCGTGATGGCGCCGATGACGCGCATGTTCTCCCCGGGCGGCGTACCCGGCGAGGACGTGCGCGGCTACTACGCCCGCCGCGCTGCCGCCGGCGTCGGGTTGATCGTCACCGAGGGCACCTATGTCGGCCACGATTCGGCCGGACAGAGTGATCGGGTGCCGCGCTTCCACGGTGAGGAGCAGTTGGCAGGGTGGGCGAAGGTGGCCGCGGACGTGCACGCGGCCGGCGGCACGATCGTGCCGCAGCTGTGGCACATCGGCATGGTTCGCAACCACGGCGACGAGCCGTACGCCGATGCCCCCGCCGTCGGCCCGTCGGGCATTCGCGTCGACGGCACCGAAGGCGCCGGCAAGGCGATGACGCAGCGCGACCTCGACGATGTCATCGGCGCCTTCGCCGATGCCGCCGCGGCCGCCGAGCGCATCGGCTTCGACGGCGTCGAGGTGCACGGCGCCCACGGCTATCTCCTCGACCAGTTCCTGTGGGAGCGGACGAACCGCCGAACCGACACCTACGGTGGCGATTCCGTGGCCCGCACGAAGTTCGCGGCCGAGATCGTGGCGGCGATCCGGGCGGTCGTCTCACCCGGTTTCCCGGTGATCTTCCGCTACTCGCAGTGGAAGCAGGAGGCCTACGACGCGCGGCTCGTCGAGACCCCGCAGGACCTGGAAGCGATCCTCGCGCCCCTCGCCGCGGCCGGCGTCGACGCCTTCCACGCCTCCACCCGCCGCTACTGGCTACCGGAGTTCGAGGGCTCCGACCTGAACCTGGCCGGCTGGACGAAGAAGCTCACCGGCAAACCCACCATCACCGTCGGATCGGTCGGCCTCGACGGCGACTTCCTGCGTGCCTTCACCGGCGCGGGCGCCGAACTCGGCAGCCTCGACAACCTCCTCGACCGGCTGGAACGGGACGAATTCGATCTGGTCGCCGTCGGCCGGGCCCTCCTCCAGGACCCGGAGTGGGCGTCCAAGGTCCTCGCAGGCCGGATCGACGAACTGAAGCCGTACGACGCGGCGGCACTGAGGACGCTCAGCTAGAGCGCATCTCACGCACCGCCGAGCGACATGGACGCCACCGTGTGCACCGAGCGACCGTCTGGCGCGGCCTGCCCCGCCAGACGGTCGCCGATCCAACGCCGAACGGCAGGACTCGCCTGACCGCGAGACTGACGTGCTCGCCCAATTGATCTCGCGCATAGGTGATCTGCGCCCCGGATGCGCACCACTGCGCCACCGCCTGGTCGACCCGTGCGATGTCGATGATCTCGTCGTGCACGGCGTTATGGAGAACAGCGGCGCGGTCGGTGCCACAACCTCCGGGCCGCCACGACAGGCGTTGCGAACAAGCATGTCGCAGTCACCGACTCACCTGATCGACAAGTCCGTAGCCCCCATGACGCCGTCGCCGGCCTCCACACCGAAGACGTCACGATGTCCACGCGCGGTGTCCATGTATTCACGAACTCTGTGGATGAGGCCGTCCCGCAACTCGAAGATGAAGCAATAGTCATTGCGGTACGCGTTCCCGTTCGCCAACGTGGCGCTCATCGTTTCCTCCACGATCACCCGATCTCCGTCGACGTAGAAGCCGCGGAATTCCACAGCAACGTCACCAACGAACAACCGCGAGAACTCGTGTGCGAGAAAGTGCGTGATGGCCTGCCTGCCGATCATGTGGCTCGGACCGTCGAGCGCGACCGCGGTCGCGTTGCCAGCTGGAGCGAGCCATTCGGCGTCGGCGGTGAAGAACGCCGCGATCCGCTCCGCGTCGTGACTGGCGAACGCCCGCCATGCTTCCTGGACGATGGCCCTGCTGTCGGTGGTCATGGCTCGACGATACAAATATCCACACCCGCGATACTGGCGGGAAACGGACGAGATCATCCGAACGGATCAGCCCGCTGCCGGTTCGGGCGGCCCGAGCAGGTCCCACCGGTTTCCCGCGACGTCGAGGAAGACCGCGACCTGCCCGTACGGTTCTGTGCGTGGCGCGGTTACGAACTCCACGCCGGCATCGATCAATCGGCGGTACTCCCAGGAGAAATCTTCGACCCGGAGAAAGAATCCGACCCGCCCGGCGACCTGCTCTCCGATTGCGCGGCGTTGCCTGTCCCCGTCCGCTTGTGCGAGAAGGATGCCGGTGGTCGCGGCGGGTGGACGAACAACGACCCACCGTTTGGGCCGTCCGTCGTTGGTGAGGGATGGCGAATCCTCGACCAGATCGAAACCGAGTGTCTCGACGAAGAACTCGATGGCCGAGTCGTATTCCTCGACAATGATCGCGATCAACTCCAGATGCACTCAGTGAGCCTAGGGTGCACCAGCCCCGCATGTCCGTGCGCCACCAGATCCGGCATCGTGACCAAGCCAGACTCCGGCATTGCCCGATGCAGCCCGACGCCTCCCCGGTAGGGCGAACGGGTGTCGCCGACAGCTTGCAGGATCAGCGCAGGTCTGGCGTTCCCACACACCTCTATACCCCGGTGTCCGATACGCGCGACTACCTGTCCTGATACGTGGTTTCAACCAGAAGCGGAGGCCCTTAACGTTGACGGTACGGCACCGTACCGACGCGCGAAGGTCGCGAAAAGTGTTGTGGTGCCGAATATTTCACGTCCGGCGAAAGGGTTTTCATGTCCGCGGCAATCGACGTTCCCCACCGGGAACAGGTCTCCGCAAGGCGGCCGGGGCTGGTGCTGTCCCTGGTCTGTATCGCGGTGTTCATGCTGATGCTCGACTCCACGGTGGTAACGGCGGCGCTGGCCGATATCCGCGCCGACTTCGGCTCCTCGCTCGACGGGCTGCAGTGGGCCATCGACGCGTACGCGATCCCGCTGGCGGGCACGCTGCTGACCTTCGCCACCCTGGGTGATCGGTTCGGGCGCAAGCGGGTATTCGTCATAGGGATGGCGATCTTCACGACCAGCTCGCTGGCACTGTCGTTGTCCGGCAGTGTCCTCGAATTGAATCTCCTGCGCGCGGTGCAGGGAGTCGGGGCGGCCATGCTGTTCGCGACCGCCTTGCCGCTACTGGCTGTCGCCTTTCCCGAGGCCGGTCCGCGCGCCAAGGCGATCGGCGTGTACGGCGCGGTCATGGCGGCGGCCGGCGTCGCGGGGCCGGTGCTCGGCGGTGCGCTGGTGACGGAGTTCGGCTGGCGGTCCATCTTCACGGTCAATGTGCCGATCGGGGTGGCGGTCGCGGCAATCGCGGTGTCCCGCATGCCCGAAGCGGCCCGGGCCGCAGGACGACAGATCGACTGGATCGGTTCGATGCTGCTGATCGGCGCGCTGACCGCCGGGGTGTTTGCGCTGACCCGGGGCGATGCCCTGGGCTGGAGCTCGGTCACCGTGGTGGCTCTCGCCGGAATCTCGATCGCCGGGCTGGTCATGTTCGCCTGGTGGGAGATTCGGGCGCCGCATCCACTGCTGAATCTGTCCATGGTGCGCATGCCCGGCTTCGCCGGGACCGCGATCGTCTCGGTCGCCTACATGGGAACGCTGATGGCGGCGTCGAACTACCTGGCGGTGTTCATGATCGGGGTATTCGGGCTCAGCCCGTTGCAGATGGGTTTACGGCTGCTGCCGATCAGCCTGGCAGCGCTCGTTGCCGCCCCGACGACGGCCGCACTCGCCAAACGCGTTCCGATCGGTGTCTCGCTGCCGGTCACGATGGGCGTGGTGACACTGGGCATGTGGTTGCTGCGCGGAGTCGAAATCACCAGCAGCTGGACACATTTCATACCGGGCATGATCCTCGGCGGGCTCGGGCTCGGTGCGATCACCGCGGTCGCACAGGCGGCATCGCTGACCTTCGCCCCCGCTGAGGAAGCCGGAATGACCAGTGCCACTTTTGCCACCCTGCGTCAGGTCGGCATGGCGATGGGGGTGGCCGGGCTGGGCGCGCTGTTCAGCAGCACCGCGCGCGATACGGCGCAGGCAGGTTTGGACACCCTGCCGGGCTCGCAATCCATCGGCGCGTCCCAGGGGTTCCTCGATGCCGCCGCGGCCGGGGCCGGGCAGCAGCTGTCCGAGGCGGTGCCCCACGAGTTCGCGCCGCTGGCACCGACTCTCGCCGACATCGCGAGCCGGTCCGCGGTCGATGGGCTCGACGCCGCCTTGACCCTGGGCACCGTGATCGGGGGTGCGGCCACTCTGCTGGCCGCGGCCGCCTTCGTGCTCGATACCCGGCGGGTGCTCAGGGTGTGAGCCCTGGGTCGGCGTCACTGCGGCCGAAGTACCCGGCCGGGGTGACGCCGACCTCGCGTTTGAACGCAGCGATGAACGCGCTGGCCGTGCCGTAGCCGACCGCCCGCCCCGCGCTCGCCACTGTCGCACCGGCCGCCAGCAGGGGCAGCGCGGCATTGAGTCGTTCGAAGGTGCGCCAGCTCTCGAAACTCACACCGGTCTCGGCGCGAAATCGCCGCGACAGGGTGCGCGCCGAGACACCCGCCCAGCGCCCCCAATGCTCGAGCGCCTTGTCCTGGGCGGGATCACGCCGGATCTCCAACGCCACGCGCAGCGCCGAAGGGTCTCTCGGCAGCGTGGTCGGGATCTTGGTGACCGTCATCGGCCGCAGCACATCCCACAGCACTGTCAATGCGTGGGCACGCGGAAGTTCTTCCGACGCATCGAGTTCCGACAGATAGCCGAGCAGCGGCCCGACCAGGCCGGTGGCATCGACGACGGTCGGCGTGGACCAGCCGATCGGACAGGAGTCGGGATCGAAATACAGCGAGAGCATCCGACCGGCCGGACTCGGCGTCACCGCATGCGCCACACCACCGGGCACCCACAGCCCGCGCGTTCGCTGCACGATCCACCGGCTGTCCTCGGTATCCACGGTCAATACGCCGTCGGGCACCCACGACAGTTGATGCTGGGGATGGACATGCGACGCCAAACTCGTCCGAGCATCCAAAGCGACAACGATGCTGGGGTAGTCCGCGGCATCGAGACTCACCTGCTCATCGCCTCCCACACCGCCACCTTAAGCACCGAACACGAAGCCTCATGCGGCCGGGGCGTCTCATTCAACCTGGCGAATTCCGGAGCGGAGGCCGACCACCGGTTGTCGCCCGACTCACCTTCGGCGGGCACATCATCGAAACCGGCAGCGACTCCTACCGACTCGCCCACACCCGCGCCACCAAGGGCTGACCCCACCCGGCACGACACCCAACCGCTCGGCCGGCACATCGGCCGAGCGGTGCTCATTTCACGACCAGAATCCGCGCCCAAACCGCCACAGCGATGCCGAAATCCACGACCAAACGACACCAGAACTCACGACCATAGCCATGTATGTATCGCACCGCCCGCTAGTGTTGATCATGAGCACGCCGCGAACATACCGTTCGGGCTGGATGCGAGATTGGAAGTTCGAGATGGGGTTCCTCCGCCGGTTCGGACACAGGCCCACGCCGGTGGTAGTTACCGAATGGGCCGCAGACGATTCGGCGTTGAAGACGGCGCTCGACGAGATCGAGACGACCGGGAGCTGGATGCCCGCGGCGAAGCTGCTCGCGGCGACCGGGCGTGACTGGGATCGGCGTTCCTACCGGGTGGAGGCACTGGCGGAGTCGGCGGCACCGGATATGACGTGGCTGGCCGGATGGTGTGCCGAACGACCGGACGATCCCGATGCACATGTGCTGCGGGCGAAAGCGGAAGTATTGTGCGCCTGGAACGCTCGGGGGAGCGCCTACGCGAGTCAGACCTCGGACGAGGCGATGGCCGCCTTCGCCACGATCTTGCGCCGTGCGCAGCAGTGGTGTTTGCGGGCGATCGAGTTGAACCCCGATGATCCGACTCCATGGGTCGCGAGGCTGTGGTTGGTGATCGGTGGGCAGGAATCCCCGGACTCGTTCCGGTCGTATTGGAAGGAAACCTGCGCACGCGATCCCTACAACCGGGCCGGATATATTGCCGCCCTGCAGTTCTCGTCCGAGAAATGGTACGGCTCGCACGAGCAGATGTACGAGTTCGCTGAGACCGCCGCATCGGAAGCACCGAAGGGTTCTCCGTTGGTGGTCGTGCCGCTCCAAGCACACTGCGAATACATGCTGCGTGACCACGGGGATCATCGGGTGGCCGTCGATCCGCCTCACCCACTCTGGACGACGCCGCGCGCACAAGCGGACATCGATCGGGCGATGGCCGTCCTGATGGGGCCACAGCCGCCGATGCACTCCCTCATGCTCCACGACATGAGCGTGCTGGGATACGCGCTCGCCCACGCCGGTCGATGGTCGGAGCTCGCCGCGGTCTTCGATCGCACCAGTCACCACATGTTCCAGTACCCCTGGTACTACCAGAACGGGGGCGCGTCCGAGGCCGTCGCCGCTGCGCACCGAAAGGCCATGAATCACCGCAGGTGAACCGTTCGATGATGCCGGCCAACCCGAGATCCTCTGCTTCGGCGTCAGGCAAACGGGCTCGGCTCGATGTACCGCGCAAGCTTCTCCCACGAGTTCGGTGGCCGCTTCGTGAAGTTCTGAGACTGCGGGCCGACAAGTGCCTCGATAAGTTGCGTGGGCGTCCATGTCCACCGCCACGGCACCGCTTCTCCTCGCCAGCACCCGACGCGTAGCCAGCCTCGAAACCCCCAACGCTCCAAGCCAGATGGCCAAGCTCACGCTGCACCGCGCCATCATCTCCGCCGCCGCGTGGTCCCCGCCAGATTACTGAGAAACCCGCCAGCGTCCCGCCACATACGTGAGAGATCCGCCAGATCGGCTGAGAAATCACAGCTACGGCAGAACTGGTACGCGCGTACATGCGAGCACAGTTTTCGAGCAGTTTCGTTGATGTTTAGTAGCGTTGGCTGCAACCAAACGTAAACGAAATAGATTTAAGGGTTTTCAGGGGAATCGGGGAGACTGACCTCCGATAAGGTTCACTTATCGGAGGTCAGACGCGGATCGATTGGTTTGGGGCAGTTCGGGTTTCGTTTCGTGTTGTTCCGTTGGAAATGACGAAACCAACGCTACGATTTGCGACGTGGCGAGTACTTGCAACTACCCGGGGTGTACAAAACCGATCACGCGCGGCGGAGGGCCGGGGCGGCCGTCGGAATACTGTGAGCACCCCGAGCACACGCGGTGGCGGGCTTGGCGGGAGCGGCAACGGCAGCAGGCCGGGGAGGGGGAAGGGTCGGTCGTCAATGTCACTGTGACGCAACAGGGGCCGGTGACCGTGGCGCGGCTACGCGCGGACGAGCTGCTCGGACAGTTTCGGGCGATCGCCGAACAGCTGGGTACGACGTTGAATACGGCGGTGGCGGAGCTGTCCACCCTGGCTGATCCGGCGGTGGCGGAGGCGCAGGTCCAGGCCGTGCAGGCGGATGCGGCGCGGCGGATCGCCGAGGCGGAGATGGCGACCGTGGCGGCCGAGCAGGCGCGGCGGGAGAGCGAAGAGGCCAGGGCTGCGGCGGAATCGGCGGCCGAGGATGCGGCGCTCGCCGCCGAGGAAGCCGAGGGGCGGATCGCGGAGGCCCTGGCGGCGCGCGATGACGCGCTGCAAGAGGTCGCGCGGGTGACCAAGCAGGCTGCCGATGATGTGTTCGCGGCGCGGGCCGAGGCGGAGGCCGAGATCCGTACCATCCGGCGGGAATCCAGCGAGGATGTCGAGCGGGCCCGGCAGCAGGCGAGCGAGGACATCGAGTTGGCGCGGACCAAGGCGGCGGCCGAGATCGAGCAGGTGCGGCGGGATTCGGCGCAGCGGATCACCGCGGCGGGCGCGGAGCGGGATCTGGCCGTGCAGCGCGCCGCCGACGCCGAGCGCACCATCGAACGCGCGGAAGCCGCAGTGGCGGAACGCAGTCAGGTGGTCGCCGAGACGCGGGCGGTACTGGAACAGACGCGCACCGACCTGGACCGCACCAGGACCGAACTCACCGATGTTCGCCGGCAAGCCGCCGCCGACATCGGCACCGTCCGCGCGGAAGCCAAAGCCGCACTGGACCAGGCGCATCAGGAGTCCGCGGCCCGCATCGCGGCGCTCGACGACGCGCGCGCTCAGACCCTGGCGCGCGCCGCCCGCGCCGAGCAGCAACTCGACGCTCTCCTCGCAACCCGAACCGAACAGCCCGAGCCCTCCAAGTAACCCCTTACACCATGCAGCCCCGTTGCGGGGGACAGAGAAATTGAGGGCACCCGCTCCGATGGTAATCCGGAGAATCGCCTCCTAAGGTCGGAGCGGGGGCCTTCGCCCCCGAGTTGTCTTGTCGCGCAGCGGATGTGTCGGGGCTGGGGCTGTGGTGAATTCGGGAGGAAGCATGTCCGCGATTGCGGATCGGTGTGGCCGGGTGCGTGCGGGGAAGGGTGCCGGAGCGGCGGCGGTGTTGGTGTTGGCGGCCGTGATGGCGCTGGCGTCGGGGTGTTCCTCGGACGATTCGAAGACTTCGTCGTCGTCGACGACGACCAAACAGTCCACCAGTGCGACCGCCACCAGTGTGGTACCGACGAGTTCCGGTGCGCCGGTGGCAAGTCCGGGTGGCGGGAGCCCGGGCGGTGGCAATCCCGGCGGTGGTAACCCGGTAGCGAACTCACCGCAGCAGCCGCAGAACGTGGCACCCGGTGACGCGCCGCCGCCCGAGCCCGCTCCGGCGCCCGCCGGTGTCGACCACTACGTGAAGTGCACCGACAAGATCAATTACGCCGGTGACCCGCGCAGCAACGCCGAAATCAATCTGCTCGGTGAGCAACATGGTGGCGACTGCCCGGTTCCGATGACGGCCACCGCAACCGCGACGACAACCCCACCGGCCACGACCACGACCGATCCAGCACCGACCGTCACCTCCACCACGGTTGCTCCGACCACTACGGCAGCGGAGACGGCGTCTCCGCAAACCACTACGGCCGCAGCGACTCCCGCTGCCGATCCGGCCACCACGCCGGCCGCCGCGACCGTCCAGAAATAGCTCGGGCCCACCCCCTTGTGACACCTGGTGCCGTTTGCGAATATGACGCAAGATTTCCTGGTGGATAGCGGTATCGTCGGTGGGGAAAGAGGGGTGTGACACTTGAACATCAACGCCATGCGAGCACGGCAGTCCCGGCCGAGCGTGGCACGCGTATACAGCTACGTCCTCGGCGGGCGCGACAATTACGGTGTCGACAAAGATCTCGGTGACTACTTCATCGAAGACCTACCCGGGTCGGAAAAGTTGGCCATCACCAATCGCGACGCTGTGCTGCGCGCCGCGAAGGCCATGGCGGACGCGGGAATCCGGCAGATCATCGATATGGGCTGCGGGCTCCCGGCGGCCGTGAACGTGCACGAGGTGGTGCGGCAGGTCTACCCGGAGGCCCACGTCGTGTACGTCGACGACGACCCGTTCGTGGTGGCCCACGGCCGGGCCCTCCTCGCCGTCGACGAGGGAATCACGGTGCTGGAAGCCGATATTCGCGATCCCGCGGGCATCGAGAACAATGCCGAGGTGCAGCGGCTCATCGACTTCGACGAGCCGGTCGGCCTGCTCTTCGCCATGACGCTGAGTTTCGTCAATGACGAAGAGAATCCGACCTCGGTGGTCCAGTACTGGGCGGATCGGATCGCTTCCAGCAGCCGGATCTACCTCTCGCACTTCCGGACCGGAACCTCGCGCGAGGCGATGGCGACCGCGAGCAAGATCCTGGAAGCCTTCGGCCGCGGACGCTTCCGCACCGACGACGAGATCCGGGCCTGCTTCGGCACGCTCGCGCTGGACGAGGACGGTCTGCGCCCGTGCGTCCAATGGCGTGGGGAGGATACCGACGGGCACCAGCCCGAACTGACGGTCTGGGAACAGCTGGTGGTCGGCGGCATGGCCTGCAAGCCCTGATCGCCGCACCCGACGAGGCACCGGTAGCGACCAGCTGCCGGTGCCTCGTCGTTTCTGCTCGAGGCCACCGATCAGTCGGTCCGCCCGACTCCGTAGCGGCCCGGTCGGTATCCGATCTGTTCGAGGTCGACGGGTCCGGCGTCGTCCCGGCGGAAGTGATCGACCCAGGATCGATCGAGCCGGTGCGGTCGCGCGGACTGGACCTTCATGTACGAGTTGATGATCGGCGGCGCGATGCGCTGCGCGGCGGCGGGCGGGTCCGGCAGCCGGTGGGTCGCGCGGAGCTGATCGTCGAGGACCAGCAGCAACGCGCTGTCGGCCAGCCGGCGCAGCGGACCCGGGAACCAGCGTTGCCGCCAGTCGTCGAAGAGCTGATCGACGAGCGCGCGGCCACCCTCGGTGTAGGCGTAGTGGGCGTTCTCGTAATCGAGGGTCCAGGCCAGCAGTTCGGTGCGCGTGGCGGGCACCTCGAGCCCCATGCGCTCGCCGACGCCGCGCCAGAAATGGAACCGTGCCAACCGGTCTGCGTCGTTGAAGACCGACAGACCGAGATGCTCCAGGATCCGATCCGCTTCGAACGCGAGCGAGGCCAGGGTGTACAGCTTGTCCTGATCGCTGATCCCGAACCGGCTGTGGATCGCCTCCATCCGATCGATGGCCGCGCGTCCGCTCACACTGCTGTGGCCGTGCCTGAGCATTTCGCCGAAGAACACCAGGGTGTCGTCATTGCGGCGGCGTACGTCGTGCATCATGTCGCCGGTTCCGCGCCGGTACACGACCCGGGAGATGGACGGGATCGCGACCTGCCGGGCGAAGGCGACGGTGTAGGCGGCGTGCACGAAAAGGGCGTCGCCGTACCGGACCTCGATGCTGAGCCGGGTCGCTTCCTCGTTCTCGCGCACCGGGTCGAGACCCGCCAACCGACGGGTGAGCGCGCGCCCGGAGATCAGCTCTCCCTTACCGCGGGGCGATGTGTAGTTCATGACGACCTCCGAGATCGATATCGATGAGGGCTTCGCCGGTGAGCGACGCGGTGAACTCCGCCTCCCGCGCCCCGGCCACGCGGTAGGTACGGCCAGGTTCCAGACGGGCGACCCGTACCGTGGTGCGGCACAGGCCGTTGCCCGGCCGCAAGACCAGGTCGAGGGCGTGACCGTCGGTGACCGCGCGGGCCACCTGCACCTCCGGATAGGCGGCATCGGCCAGCACCGGCCCGGTTCGCCACTGCGGCGGAGCACCGAAGGCGATCTGGTCGCGGAGCCCGGCGGCTCGGTTGAACCGGAACTGGAGGGCGTACAGATTGCCCAGTCCGGACAGTCCCGCGTAGTAGCGAACGCCATTGGCGTGCACCGGATCACCGAGCTCCTCGATCCCCGTCAGTGCTGTCCGCGCGACCTCCTCGTCGCCCATCTCCCGGGCGGCCGACGCGATCATGACCTGCCCGTAGGCGCCGCCGAGCCGATAGTTGCCCGGATCGACGCGCGAGCTCGCCCGCAGCGGAAACCCGACCCGGTCGCCGTCGGTCCGGATCTCCTGGTCCCGCACCAGCCACCAGGCCCGCTGCGCGTATTCCGGCAGCCCGGCGTGGAGCCACAGAGCGGTGGTGAGCTGGATCGCCGGCCCCGCCCAGAAGTTCCAGGATCCACCCAGCCGGGAGCTGCGGACTCCGATGATCCGGCCGTCGGGTCGCAGGAACTCCGATTCGTAGCCGCGGTGCAGGCGGTCGATGACATCGGCGGTCAAGGCGGTGCCGTACAGACGGTCATGGGTGAGCAGGGTGTTGAGCCCGAAGGTGTTGCACACCGTGTAGATCCAGTTCGGTTCGCACGGATACAGGGTGTAGTCCCCGGCGATCATGTTGCGGTGCACCGATTCCGCGATGGTGCCGAAGCTGTTCGGGTAGACGCGGCGATCGTTCCAGCGGAAGGTGAGTGCGCCGGGGGAGGAGAACCGGTCGTCGTTCAGGTTCTCGTACATACCGACCATCTGGCCGAGGTAGCCGGTGAGCATGATGTTCTCCCGGTCGGCCGGGTCCGGATTCCAGCACAGATTCCCCCAGAGGTTCTCCACCGCCCAGTAGCCCCAGACCCGCCGGTCCAGCATCTTCTCGATGGCATTGCGCTGTGCCTCGGCGAGGTAGCCGGTGAAGGCGGGCGTTCGCGTGTACTGGGCCGTCGCCAGCGCGTAGCTCAGCTCGTTGAGCTGGTAGCGCAGGGCCGCCTCGCGGAACTGGTCGATTCTGGTGAAGCCGTCGAAACGGTCGAGCGGTTGCAGCGCGAGGTCGAGGGCGTAGCGCAGCGCGGCGAGGTCTTCCGCCGAATGCTCGGCCACCGGCGGCGCGGCGGGTGCGCCGGTGATAGTGAACGTGTGGGAGGCCAAGCGCGCGTTCACCTCTCGGCCACGTCGCCGCTGGGATGAACGCCGCACCAGGAATATGGAGAACGCGGCCGATACCACCACGAAGGGCGCCACCAGGATCAGCGCTGCCGCCCACGACCACACCGCGTGACCACTCGTCGCCGCGCCGAGCAGCGCGGTCGTGAACCAGAGCAGCGGCGGCAGCACCACCGGCCCGAAGGCCCACCATGCCACCATCGCCGCCAGCAGGCCGAGCCAGGTGAACACCATGAGCAGCGGATGGCCGCTGTAGAGCAAGCCACCGCCCGGCACCACCAGCCCGAGGGCGAGGGCTGTGACCGCGTGCGAGAGATCGGCGACCACTGCCGCGGCGGCGGCCAGCCACACCACGGCCCAGCAGGCCATGGCGCGCAGCATCTTTCGCCGAGTCGTCGCCCCGATTCGGCCGAGCCCGTCAGGTAGGGGCGCCCGGACCTGCCGGGTCCGGGCGCTCGGCGGGTACAGCGCGCCGCTCGTCATGCGGGACCGCCCGGAGTGCGGGACGGTGCGTTGCGCCGGGCGGGCGGTGGCGCCGAGGTCGACGGTGTCCCGCCGCCGCGGGTCAGCAACCGCCATCCGAATCCGGCGAGTGCGATCAGATAAGCCACGGCAATACAGCAACCCATGCCTGACACACTGTCAGCGTGTCTGACACTGTGTCAATAGTGGGTAGACTGTGCGAGGAAACCCAGGATTCGGAGGTGCAAGTCGATGACACAGGCAGCCGCGCGCAACGTCGCCGGGGACCGTCGCCCGCCCAGCCGGGGCGATCAGCAGCGCGCCCTGATCATCGACGCGGTCACCGACCTGTTGCGCACGGTCTCGATCACGGACATGTCGGTACTGCGGATCGCCAAGCACGCCGGCGTCTCCCGCCCCGCGTTCTACTTCTATTTCGAGTCCAAGTACTCGGTGGTCGCCGCGGCCCTCGAAGAGGTGTGGACCGAAATCGACCAGGAGACCAGCGAATTGGCTTCCTACGACAATGCGGAACCCCCGGCGGAGTTCTCCATCCGCATGATCGACAACGCGGTCGCGGTCTGGCGCCGCCACGCCCACCTGCTCGATGCCTGCGCCCAGTCCAGGGCCACCGACGACCAATTGCGCACGATGTGGGACGCGTTCGTCGGGAACCTGGAGAACAAGCTCGCGACCTTCATCCAGTCCCAGATCGACGCGGACCGCATGCGCCCGGCCACCGCCGACGTGCCCGCCCTGGTCAGCGTGCTGGTCGCCATGACGATCGCGGTGGTGCGCGAGGAGACCGCGGGCGGTGACCCTGCGGCCGCCGATCGCAGGATGGCGGCCACCCGCCAGGTATGGCTGACGTCCGCGTGGGGCGCGGAGATTCGATGAAGGGCCGTCAGCGGGGCGTACGCCACATCGGCCACAGCGGCGGGCCGCCCCGGGCGGCGTCCAGGGTGCCGGTGACCTCGAAACCGAACCGCTCGTAGTACGGCACGTTGTCGGGTTTGCTGGATTCCAGGTAGGCGGGCAGCCCGTCCGCGTCGCACCGATCCAGCCGCGAATTGAGCAGGGCCCGCCCGAATCCCTGCCCGCGAACGCCGGGCAGGGTTCCGAGGACGGCCAGATACCAGTGCGGTTCGCGGGGGTGCGCCCGCGCCATCGTCTCCGAGACCCGGCCGGCGGTCAGCAGCCGGTGCCGGAAGGCGAAGAGCAGTCCGGGCAGCTGACTTCGGGTCGCGTTGTCCGGGGCGTGCCAGTGTCCGGGCGGCGCCCAGAGTGCCGCGCCCACGATGGAATTGGCGTCGTTGCAGGCCACCTCCACCCCGCCCAGGGGGATGAGGTGGTGGCGGGCCATCGCGGTGAACAGTGCGGCGGCGCGGCGAGCGCGGGTGGCGTCGTCGCGGATGAGCCATGCGGTGATCGGATCGTCGGAGAAGGCGATGCCGAGCACTCGCGCCAATTCCGGAATGTCGGACAGATGGGCCGGACGTACGGTGATCCCCATGGGTTCACGGTAGCGTCTCGGCGACCTCCGTATCGGGCGCTGCCAGCAGCAGGGCGGCGTCGTGATCATGGGTGGGGATCACCGGAACGAGGCGTTGTGCCAGGTGGAGCCGGTGCAGGGTTTTGAAGGTGGCGTCGCGGTCGTGGTCCATGAAGACGCCCGGATAGGTGGCCTTCTGGCGGATTCGATCGATTTGCAGGGTGTGCCAGGCGGCGTCGCCGGCGAGGAGTTTCCAGCCGTGCGTCGTATGGGCGAGAACGCCGATGCTGCCGGGGGTGTGTCCGGCGAGGTCCACCAGGACGACGCTGCCGTCTCCGAAGAGGTCGTGGCTGCGGGTGAAGGTGAGGATCGGGGGACCGTCGAGGTCGTACTCCTGATGGGGACGGTCGACGAGGGAGTCGCGGACGCCGCCCACCGGGGCGACGGGACCCGCCATGACCCAGTCCCGCTCGACGCTGTGCAGGTGGACGGGCAAGCCCGGGAGGTCGAGCAGACCGCACACATGGTCCCAGTGGGCATGGGTGGGCAGCGCGAAGTCCAGTGCGGGCAGGCCCGGTTGGGCTTGCAGGGCCGTGGCGGTCGCAATGGTCTCGGCCGGCGGACGCGCGACGGGTCGAATCACGGCGGGCAGTTGCGCGATGGCGCGATGCTCGGCATCGATGCAGAACCCCGGGTCCACGATGAAGGTCGCTTCGGGGTGCTGGATGACGAAGGAGCTCAGCGCGCTGGTGATGCGGCGTGGGTTGGAGACGCCTTCCACGACCACCTGGGTCGGCACCGGTCGGGGGAAGTTGGTCAGTGCGGTCACGGTGACGGTGCGCTGCGCGCGGGGGAGTCCCGCATCGGTGATCGACCGCAGGAAACGTTGGTCGGCGGGCCTGGGCCGGACCGCACCGTGGAGGGAACCGATTGCGGCGGTGCAGCATTGCAGGAGCGTGGGCTGGCGTACTGGATCGGACATGAACGAACGCTAATACTTAAGGTCGACATGAAGTAAAGGGGAGAATCGTGACCACAGCGCAGGACATGAGAATCGGTGACGCCGCCGCGGCACTCGGTGTGGAGACGCACGTACTGCGGCATTGGGAATCGGTGGGCCTGCTCGCCCCGCCGCGCAGCCCGTCGGGTCACCGCAGCTACAACGAGGACATCCTCGACTACGCCCGCGCGATCCTGACGCTGCAGCGAACCGGTCTCTCGCTGAGCCAGATCCGGCAGCTGGGACTCAGCGAGCACACCGATCGCCGGGCCATCATCGACGACCGTCGCGCCGAGGTGCGTGAGCGCATCGCGTTGCTCGAGGCCACCGACCAGTTCCTCGAGCATCTGCTCGCCTGCCGCCACGCCATCATCAGCGAATGTGACGAGTGCTCGGCGTATGTGGCACAGGCCCACGTGCGACGAGCACCCGACTTCCCGGACCGCGATTAAGGGAGCGGGGAGACCACGACCGGAGCGCCGTGGGCCGGAACGTGCGTGATGTTCCGGATCCGCACGGGCTCGCCGGTCTTGCCCTGCGGCAATGAAAGCCGGTAGCGGGTGAGGATCTCCCGCAGCACCGCCGTTCCCTCCATCAGTGAGAACCCGGCTCCGATGCACCGCCGCACTCCGCCGCCGAATGGCAACCAGGTGTTGGGCGCGACCGATCCGTCGAGGAATCGTTCCGGCCGGAACGTGACGGCGTCCGGGAAGGCTTCGGCGCGTTCGTGCGCCAGGATGATCGAGGTCGCGATGACCGTGCCCCGCGGCAGGTCGTATCCGCCGATGGTCAGGTCGCGGGTGAGCTTGCGGCCCGTGCCCGCGATGACCGTGTGCAGGCGCATCGACTCCTTCAGCACCGCTTCGAGGTACTTCTCGTCCCCGTCGTGGGCAGCGCGGCGGGCCTGGGTCTGGATCTCGGGATTGGCGGCCAGCTCGTGGCAGGTCCAGGACAGCGCGGACGCGGTCGTCTCGTGCCCGGCCAGCAGCAGGGTGATCAGCTGGTCGCGCAGTTCGGCGTCGGTCAGCGGCGCGTCGTCGGGGTGCTCGCCGGATCCGGCGGCCAGCAGCCGCGACAGCACGTCGTCGCGCGCGTCCAGGTTCGGCTGCGCCCGGCGTTCGGCGATCTCGCGGTAGAGCAGCTCGTCGATGGCGGACTGGGTGGCGCGGAACCGTTTCCACATGCCGCGCCGCGCGAGGAACGGGTACTTCCAGCCGAACATGATGATCGGGCTGACGTTCACGACCTCGCGCAATCGCGGCACCAGCGCGGCGCGGCGGGCTTCGTCGGCCATGCCGAACACCACCTGCATGATGACATCGAGTGTCAGATCGTTCATGCGGTCCAGCGTGTGCACGGTCGTGCCCGGAACCCACCGGTCGACATGGGTTTTCGCGATGTCGTCGACCAGCGACCGGTATCCGCGCAGTGAGGAGCCCACGAAGGCGGGCATGAGCAGTCGCCGCGCGCGGGCGTGCTCGTCCTCGTCGGTGATCAGCAGCGAGTGCTCGCCCAGGATCTCGGCCAGCAGCCGATTGCCCTCTCCGGCATGCAGATCCGCGGGGTCTCCGGCGAAGATCTCGCGGATGTGCTCGGGCCGGGTGAACACGACCAGGTTCTCGGCGTACGGCGCGGCCAGATGCAGGGTGAAGGTGTCCCCGTGCCGGCGGGCGGCCGACCGGACCAGCGGTCCGCGCCATTTGGTGTAGATGGCGGTCTGCACGAGGGGCGGCAGGGCCGGTCCGGGTGGAAAGGTGGTGGTCACGTAGCCGGTTCCCTCCAGTCGCGCCGCCTCGCCGCGGCTGAAACGCTTGCGTACCAGCCTAGAACGCGGGCCGCCGCAGCGGAATCGGCGAACGGATTAGGACCGCCCCTGACCTAGTTGATTCCTACCGTGGAGACATGACGGTATTCGAGCCCTTCCGAATCGACATTCCGGCCTCCGACATCGACGATCTGCGGACCCGCCTGGCTCGCACCCGCTGGCCCGCCGACCTGCCCGAGGTGGGCTGGTCCTACGGCATTCCGACCGCCTACGTACGCGAGCTGTGCGAGTACTGGGGCAGCGGCTACGACTGGCGCGTCCACGAGGCCGAACGCAACCGCCATCCCCAGTTCGTCACCGAAATCGACGGTCAGCGACTGCATTTCACGCACGTCCGCTCGCCCGAACCGGGCGCCCTGCCCCTGGTGCTGGTGCACGGCTGGCCGTTCGAGGATTTCACCGACATGATCGGCCCGCTCACCGATCCGGGCGCGCACGGCGGCGATCCGGCCGACGCCTTCCACGTCGTCATCCCGACGCTGCCGGGGTTCGGCTTCTCCGGCCCGACGCGGCACGCGGGGGAGGCCTCGACCGAGCGGTCGGCCGAGCTGATCGTGAAGCTCATAACGGCCCTGGGCTACACCCGCTACGGCACGCACGGCGGGGATGCCGGATCGTTCATCGCTCCCGGCATCGGCCGCCTGGTGCCCGATCGGGTGGCGGGTGTGCACCTCAACGACCCCATCACGATCCCGTCGTGGAACGACGACGGTTCCGGTTACAGCGAGGCCGATCAGCAGAAGCTGGCGCGGCTGAAGGATTGGAGCAGTAGCGAGACCTCCGGGTACGCGGGCATGCACTCGACCCGTCCGCAGACCCTCGCTCCGGCCGTCGCGGACTCCCCGGCGGGTCTGCTGGCCTGGGTGCTCGACGTGGTGAACACCTTCACCGATCCGGCCCGCGAGACCCCGGACGCGGCGATCGACCGCGACCTGCTGCTGACCAACCTCGCGGTGCTGTGGTTCACCGGCACCGCGGGTTCGTCCATGCGCCTGTACAAGGAGTCTCAGCACTGGGGCGCCGAGCTGCCCGACTCCGGCGTGCCGACCGGGGTCGCGGTCTTCCCTGGTAACGGCACGATTCGCGGCTTGGCCGAACGGCAGAACACCGTCGTGCACTGGTCGGAGTTCGATCGCGGCGGCCACTTCGCCTCGATGGAGACCCCCGATCTGCTGACCCGCGATCTGCGTGACTTCTTCCGAAAGTTGCGCTGACGTCGGCGAATATCGGTCCGCCGCAAAGGGTTCGGCCGCGATCCGGCCGGACTCTGGCAGGATGGCGCTATGGCCGAGATCCACGAGACGACCATGCAGCCCTCCAAACTGGAATTGCTGACGGCGTGGCTACCCACCCGGCACTGGCATGTCGGCGCCGGGACGCCCGCCCTGGTCAAGTCGGGCGGATTCCGGCTCGACGACCCCGACGGCGAGGTCGGCATCGAACTCCTGGTCGTCACCGACCTCGCGGGTCCGGCGCCGGTCGCGTATCTGGTTCCGATGACCTACCGCGGCGCCCGCGTGGAGGGTCTGGACCACGCGCTGATCGGCACCTCCGAACACGGTGTGCTAGGGATGCGCTGGCTCTACGACGCCGCCCACGACCCGGTGTTCATCGAGCAGGCCGCCCTGCTGCTGACCGGCAAGGCCACCCCGCAGGACCAGAACACCAGTGACACCCCCGACCTGACGGTGCACGTGGTACCGGGCGATATCCTCACGCCCGCACCGGGATTCCGGCCCACGGTGATCGACACCGACGCCCAGACCGATATCGCCTTCGACTCCGACCGTTCCACCAATGCGGGCGCGGAGCTGATCCGCGTGCACCGGCGCCTCGCCACGGGCCGGTCGCTGGGTCGTGACCGCAGCCATCTGGACGCGCCGTGGTCGGCCCCCGACGGCACCACGCCGCGCGGGGTTTTCCTCAGCGCTCCCTGATCCGGGACGGCCCCGACGCGCCGGGCGCACACGCAAACGTTCAGTTACCTGGACTAATCGGTCATATCATGAATAGGTGCCCGCCAACCGGATAGAGGGGCGAAGCGAGGTCTTCGCCGATTGGGCTTGGCAGTCGCTGGTCGTCACCGGCGGCTGCTCTGTGGTGCTGGGGGTGGTCCTGGCGGTCTGGCCGGACAAGTCGTGGCAGGTGGCGGGGATCCTCTTCGGGCTGGTGCTGCTGGCGACGGCGGCCTTCCAACTGGTGATGGCGTTCGGCGCCCGGATCCACACCGCCCTGAAATGGCTCGAGGTCTCGAGCGCGGTCGTCTCCCTCGTGCTGGCGCTGTGGACCCTCGACGGTGGCGAGTGGGTTTCCTTGCTGTCCTTGTGGATTGGGATCGGCTGGGTGCTGCGGGGAATCGTGCAGGCGATCGTCGGGGTGTGGTCGGAGGAGTACGCGGGCGCGGGCGGACTGGAGCTGATCGGGCTGGCGACCGTGGCCGCGGGGGTGGGCGTCGCGGTCGCGCCGTTCACGACGCTGCCGCCGCTCTCGATCACCGTGGGGCTGCTGACGGTCGCGCTCGGCGTCTCGGAGATCGCGATCGGCCTGCGGGTGCAGCCGGCGACCGTCGGAACTGTCTGACGAATCCGCCGCGCGACCTTCGTATTTCTCTCGAATAATTGACCCTCGCGAAATTCTTCAATTGCCCGAGATTTGCCAGTAGGTTCGGGGTGTTCGTGTGCTCGGGAACCAGAACGCGCGACGGGCGCCGCCGCGTCACGCTGAGAGGCAGGGTAGATGGCGCGAAACAACGGCAGCGGCGTGGTCGACAGCGAGCTCACCGAGGCGCTGATCCGATCGCGCCGGTTCTTCACCCGCGCCGAGATCTCACCCGACGGACGGACCGAATACCTGCGCGGCGGACGGCAGGCCGACGACTTCTACCGCGACCGCTGGTCCCACGACAAGGTGGTGCGCTCCACCCACGGCGTCAACTGCACCGGCTCCTGCTCGTGGAAGGTGTACGTCAAGGACGGCATCATCACCTGGGAGACCCAGGCCACCGACTACCCCAGCGCCGGTCCGGACCGACCCGAGTACGAACCCCGAGGCTGTCCGCGCGGCGCGGCCTTCAGCTGGTACACCTACTCGCCGACCCGGGTGCGCTACCCCTACGTGCGCGGCGTGCTGCTCGAGCTGTACCGGGAAGCCAAGGCGCGCACCGGAGATCCGGTGCTGGCGTGGGAGTCGATCGTCTCCGATCCCGAGCTGGCCGAGCGCTACAAGAGCGTGCGCGGGCGCGGCGGACTGGTCCGGGCGACGTGGGCGGAGGCTGTCGAACTCGTCGCGGCGGCGCACGTGCACACGGTGAAAGCGTACGGCCCCGACCGCATCGCCGGATTCTCGCCGATCCCGGCCATGTCCATGACGTCGTTCGCCGCCGGGTCGCGCTTCATATCCCTGGTCGGCGGCTGCATGCTCTCGTTCTACGACTTCTACGCCGACCTGCCGGTGGCCTCCCCGCAGGTGTTCGGCGACCAGACCGACGTCCCCGAGTCCGGAGACTGGTGGGACGCGGGCTATCTCGTCATGTGGGGCTCCAATGTCCCTGTCACGCGTACCCCGGACGCGCACTGGATGGCGGAGGCGCGCTACCGGGGCCAGAAGGTCGTCTCCATCGCCCCCGACTACGCCGACAACGTCAAATTCGCCGACGAGTGGCTCGCCCCGCATCCGGGCACCGATGGCGCGCTGGCCATGGCGATGGGGCACGTGATCCTGCGCGAGTTCTTCGTCGACCGCCAGGTGCCGTACTTCGAGGAGTACGCGCGCAAATACACCGATCTGCCCTTCCTGGTGCGCCTGGAGAAGTCGGGCGACGGCTACCGGCCGAGCAAGTTCCTCACCGCCTCGGACCTGCCCGAGTACTCCGGCGACGCCAATGCCGCGTTCAAGACGGTGCTACTGGATCAGAGCGGAAAACCGGTGGTGCCCAACGGTTCTCTCGGCTTCCGCTACGGCGAGGAGGGCGCCGGGAAGTGGAACCTGGAGCTGGGTGACATCGAACCGCTGTTGTCGATGGACAGCCGGAGCGCGGTCGCGGTCACCTTGCCGCGCTTCGACACCGGTGACGGCAGCGCCGCCGAACTGCGGCGCGGCGTGCCCGCCCGCACCATCGGCGGCCACCTTGTCACCACCGTCATGGATCTGATGCTGGCCCGCTACGGCGTGGAACGTCCGGGCCTGCCGGGAGAGTGGCCCACCGGCTACGACGATGCCTCGCAGCCGGGCACCCCGGCCTGGCAGGAGACCATCACCGGCGTCCCGGCCGAGCAGGCTGCCCGTATCGGACGCGAATTCGCCGCCAATGCCGAGGAATCGCGCGGCCGGTCCATGATCCTGCTGGGCGCGGGCACCAACCACTGGTTCCACTCCGACACCATGTACCGCGCCTTCCTCGCCCTCACCACGCTGACCGGGTGTCAGGGCGTGAACGGCGGTGGCTGGGCGCATTACGTCGGTCAGGAGAAGTGCCGCCCGGTGACGGGGTGGGCGCAGGTGGCCAATGCGCTGGACTGGACGCGCCCGCCGCGGCAGATGATCCAGACCGCCTACTGGTATCTGCACACCGACCAGTTCCGCTACGACCCGTTCACCGCGGATCAGCTGACCACCACCGACGGGGCCGGTCATCTGGCCGGTAAGACCACCGCCGATCTGCTGGCCAAGACCGCGCGGATGGGCTGGATGCCGTCGTTCCCGACCTTCGACCGCAACCCCCTCGACCTGGTCGACGAGGCGGAGGCGGCCGGCGTCGCGCCCGCGGATCATGTGGTGGCGCAACTGAAATCGGGTCGGCTCGGCTTCGCGGGCGAGGATCCCGACAACCCCGCCAACTTCCCGCGGCTGCTCACCATCTGGCGCTCCAACCTGCTGGGCTCCTCGGCCAAGGGCAACGAGTACTTCCTGAAACATCTGCTCGGCGCGGACAATTCGTTGCGCGCCGAGGAGGCCTCGCCGGAGAGCCGGCCCACCGACGTGGTGTGGCGCGCGGAGGCCCCGGTCGGGAAGCTGGATCTGCTCCTCACCCTGGACTTCCGCATGACCAGCACCACCTTGTTCTCCGATGTGGTGCTGCCGGCGGCCACCTGGTACGAGAAGCACGACCTGTCCTCGACGGACATGCACCCGTTCGTGCACTCGTTCAGCCCGGCCATCGCGCCGCCGTGGCAGACGCGCACCGACTGGGACGCGTTCATGACCATCGGCGAGGAGTTCAGCAGGCTGGCCGCGCAGCACCTGGGGGTGCGCAAGGATCTGGTCGCCACCCCGCTGCTGCACGACACCCCCGACGAGATGGCCAATGCCCACGGCATCGTGCGGGACTGGAAAGCCGGTGAATGCGAACCGATTCCGGGCGTGACGATGCCGCGCCTGACCGTCGTGGAGCGCGATTACGGCGCGGTGTTCGCCAAGATGCAGGCCGTGGGTCCGCTGCTGGACACGCTGGGCGCGACCACCAAGGGCATCACCTTCGATGTCGAGCGCGAGGTCGGGTATCTGGCCCGCAAGAACGGCGTGGTGCAGGACGGTCCGGCGGCCGGGCGGCCCTCGCTGAAGCGCGATATCGATGCGTGCGAGGCGATCCTCGCGCTGTCGGGAACCACCAACGGCCACCTGGCGACGCAGGGTTTCACGACGTTGGAGAAGCGCACCGGCACCCGGCTGGCCGATCTGGCCGCCGAGCACGAGGGCAAACAGATCACCTTCGCCGACACCCAGGTCGCGCCGGTGCCGGTGATCACCTCCCCGGAGTGGTCGGGCTCGGAGACCGGCGGCCGCCGCTACTCGCCGTTCACGGTCAATGTGGAACGGAACAAGCCCTGGCACACCCTCACCGGACGCCAGCACTTCTTCCTCGACCACGACTGGATGGAGGAGGTCGGCGAGCAGCTGCCCGTCTATCGGCCGCCGCTGAACATGACCGCCCTGTTCTCCGAACCCCCGCTGGGCGACCAGGGCGAGGCGGGCCTGACCCTGCGCTACCTGACCCCGCACTCGAAGTGGTCGATCCACTCCGAGTACCAGGACAACCTGTTCATGCTCAGCCTCTCCCGCGGCGGGCCCGGCATCTGGATGTCGAACATCGACGCCGCGAAACTCGGTATCCACGACAACGATTGGATCGAGGCGGTCAACCGCAACGGTGTGGTCGCCGCCCGCGCCATCGTCACCCACCGCATGCCCGAGGGCACGGTCTATATGAACCACGCCCAGGACCGCCTGATCGACGTCCCGCTGGCGGAGACCTCCGGCAAGCGCGGCGGTATCCACAACTCGCTGACCCGATTGCTGATCAAGCCCACCCACCTGATCGGCGGCTACGCCCAATTGTCGTTCGCCTTCAATTATCTCGGCCCCACCGGCAATCAGCGTGACGAGGTCACGGTCATCCGCCGCCGCACCGACCAGGAGGTTCGCTACCGATGAAGCCCATGGCGCAGCTGGCGATGGTGATGAACCTCGACAAGTGCATCGGCTGCCACACCTGCTCGGTGACCTGCAAGCAGACCTGGACCAACCGGGCCGGGGTGGAGTACGTGTGGTTCAACAATGTGGAAACCCGTCCCGGACAGGGGTATCCGCGCACGTACGAGGATCAGGACAGGTGGCGGGGCGGGTGGAAGCTGGACCGCAAGGGCCGGTTGCAGCTGCGCGGCGGCGGGCGGATGCGGAAGCTGTTCACCATCTTCGACAACCCGATCCTGCCGGAGCTGAAGGACTACTACGAGCCCTGGACCTACGACTACGAGACGCTGACCACCGCGCCCGTGCAGCAGCGCACGCCGGTCGCCCGGCCCAAGTCGCTGATCTCGGGAAAGAACACCGCGATCACCTGGTCGGCCAACTGGGATGACAATCTCGGCGGCGCACCGGAACTGGCCACCCAGGACCCCATCGCCCGGCAGCTCGGCGACAAGGTGAAGTTCGAGTTCGAGCGCACCTTCATGTTCTATCTGCCGCGTATCTGCGAGCACTGCCTGAACCCGGCGTGCGCCGCCTCGTGCCCGTCGGGCGCGATCTACAAGCGGGCCGAGGACGGCATCGTGCTGGTCGACCAGGATCGCTGCCGCGGCTGGCGCATGTGCGTGTCGGGGTGCCCCTACAAGAAGGTGTTCTTCAACCACCGCACCGGCAAGGCCGAGAAATGTACGTTCTGCTTCCCGCGGGTGGAGGTCGGGCTGCCGACGGTGTGCGCGGAGACCTGCGTCGGGCGGCTGCGCTACATCGGGGTGATGCTCTACGACGCCGACACCGTGACGCGGGTGGCGGCCACTCCGGACGAGCAGGATCTGTATGCGGCGCAACGGGATGCCTTCCTGGACCCCTTCGATCCGGAGGTGATCACGGCCTGCGAGCGTGCGGGGATTCCGCGGGACTGGGTGCAGGCCGCGCAGAATTCGCCGGTGTACGCGCTGATCCGCACCTATCGGGTGGCATTGCCGCTGCATCCGGAATACCGGACCGTGCCGATGGTCTGGTACATCCCGCCGCTGTCTCCGGTGGTGGACGCCCTGCGCGACACCGGGAACGACGCCGAGGATCACGGCAATCTCTTCGCCGCCATCGAGGCCCTGCGCATTCCGGTGGAGTACCTGGCCGAACTGTTCGCCGCCGGCGACACCGAGGTCGTCAACGGCGTGCTGCGCAAGCTGGCTGCCATGCGCAGCTACATGCGCGACGTGAACCTGGGCCGGGAGACCCGTCCCGAGATCGCCACCAAGGTCGGCATGACCGAGAAGGAGATCTACGAGATGTACCGACTGCTGGCCATCGCCAAATACGAGGACCGGTACGTGATTCCGGCCGCCCACGCCGAACAGGCGCACGGGCTGGAGGAACTCGCCACCGAATGCAGTCTCGACTACGACGGCGGGCCGGGCATGACCGGTCCCTTCGGCGAGAGCTCGGGGGCGCTGACGCCGGTGGCGGTGGAGAACTTCCGCATGCTCCAGGAGCGCCAGACCGCCGACCGCTCCGCCGAAGTCGCCGGGTCGGGCCGGGTCAATCTGCTCAACTGGGACGGGCGCGGCCATCCCGACGGGCTCATGCCCCAGCAGCAGGGGAGGCACCGCAAATGAGGCGTAACAAGCCCGCGCGGCCCGCGTCCGGGGACACCGAGCGGGCCGCCGCCTGGCAGGTGCAGTCGCTGCTGCTCGGCTATCCCGATGAGCCGCTGCTGGATTCGCTGCCCCTGCTGGCGCGCGCGGTCTCGGCCCTCCCTGAAGCAGTCGGTGCGCCGTTGCAGCGGGTGCTGTCCTATCTGGAGACCGCGCAACCACTCGCCGCGGCGACCGCCTACGTCGACACCTTCGACCACCGCAAACGTTTCAGCCCCTACCTGACCTGGTTCCTCTACGGCGACACCCGCAAACGCGGGATGGCGCTGCTGCGGTTCAAACAGGTCTATCAGGCGGCCGGGATGGTTCTCGGTGACGACGAGCTGTCCGATCACCTGGCGGTGGTGCTCGAATTCGCCTCGGCGCATCCGGTTCCCGGGGAGCAGTTGCTGGTCGAGCACCGCGCCGGCATCGAGGTCATGCGGATGGCGTTGCGGGAGTCCGCGTCACCGTGGGCCGGTGTCCTGGACTCGGTCTCGGCGACCCTGCCGGCCTTGCAGGGTTCCGAGCGTGAGGCCGTCGCCAAGCTCATCGCCGCCGGGCCGCCGGGCGAGGACGTCGGCCTGGAACCGTTCGCACCGCCCACGTACATGCCGGATTTCATCGGAGGCCGACGTTGACGCTCACCGCCAAGGATTATCTGTTGTGGGTCGCCGTCCCGTACGCGGCGCTGGGGATGTGCGTCGTCGGGCTGATCTGGCGGTATCGCTACGACAAGTTCGGCTGGACCACCCGCTCCTCGCAGCTCTACGAGAACCGGCTGCTGCGACTGGGGTCGCCGCTGTTCCACTACGGCATCGTGTTCGTGTTCCTCGGGCACGTGATCGGCCTGGTGATCCCGGAATCGTGGACCGAGGCGGTGGGCATCAGTGAAAGCGTCTACCACGCGGCGTCGTTCAGCCTGGGCGCGATCGCGGGCGTCGCGACGGTCGCCGGCCTGATCATCCTGATCTACCGACGCCGCACGGTGGGCCCGGTCTTCTCGGCCACCACCCGCAACGACAAGGTCATGTACGTGCTGCTGGGCCTGACCCTGGCGCTGGGCCTCGGCGCGACGCTGTACGGCAATCTGACCGGCCACCCGCACAACTACCGCGAGGACATCGCCCCGTGGTTCCGGTCCATCTTCTACTTCCAGCCCGAGCCGGAACTGATGGTCGACGCGCCCGTCGGTTTCCAGCTGCACGCGCTGTCGGCCTGCGCCCTGTTCGCGTTCTGGCCCTTCAGCCGCCTCGTGCACGTGTTCTCCGCCCCCGTCGGCTACCTGACCCGCCCCTACGTCGTCTACCGCAGCCGCGATGTCCGGACCCCGGGTGAGTCGAAGCCCAAGCGCGGATGGGAGCCGGTGGGGCGCTAGGCGACACGGCCTAGTCCGAGGCGGCTCGCGCGGTTGCCAGCACGCCTTCGAGGACGCAGGACAGGCCGAAGGCGAATGTCTGCTCGGGAGTGGGGTCTTCGGCGTCGCGGATGCGGCGGGCGAAGTGGGGATAGTCGCCGGTGGCGATGGCGGTTCGGAGGTAGGGGCCGACCGCCTCGCGCCACTGGTTCTCGGTGAGTCCGGTGCGTCGTTGGGCGCGAATCTCGGACAGTTCCTGGATGGCGGCGCCGGCGACGTAGGACAGCACCGTGTCGACGATATTGGCGGCCAGCGTGATGTCGTCGGTGAGCTCCAAGGCCGCGGCCATGGCGATATCGAAGCGGCGCAGGGCATTCGGGCCCAGGGCTGGACGGCCGGACAGGACGCGGCCCAGCCAGTGATGGCGGAGCAGGAGATCCCGGAAGTGGTGGGCGACCGCGGCGAGGTCGGCGCGGGCATCACCGGTGAGGGCCGGTGGCGGGATTTCGGCCTGGGCGGCGTCGATCATGAGGTCCAGTAGTTCGCCGCGGTCGGTGATGTAGCGGTAGAGCGAGGCGGTGCCGGAGCCGAGTTCGGTGGCGATGCGGCGCATGGATACCGCGTCGAGCCCCTCGGTGTCGGCCAGGGTCAGGGCGGTGGCGACGATGCGGTCGACGCTGGGCGCGCGCCGGGCGGGTTCCGGGCGTTCCTTGCTCCAGACCAGCACGGGGTTGTCGTTCGTCATCACGCTCCTGTCCGGATTCTCGCGCGTCGCCGCGCCATTGCGCTCAGCCTAACACTGTGGTTACGGTGTATCCATTACGGCTACGGTGTATCCATAAGGAGTTTCGCAATGACCGAACACCGAGTTACCGTCCTGATCGCCGGGGGAGGCACGGTCGGCCTGGCCGCCGCCGTCTTCCTGTCCGGGTACGGCGTTCCGACGATCGTGGTCGAGGCGCAGCCCGGCCCGTCACCGCATCCGCGCGCCACCGGGCTGTCGCGGCGAACCATGGAGATGCTGCGCGCCGAAGGGCTCGAAGACGCGGTCAATGCGGTGAGCATCGATATGCGCGCCGGGCTCGGCAAGGTCTACACGCGCACACTGGCCGAGGCAGACTTCGCCGCAACCGATCCCGCGGCCGCGGTGGCTGCCGCCTCGCGCACGGACGATTCCAGTCCGGCGCTGGTGCGGGGTACGTGCCCGCAGCATCGGCTGGACTCGGTGCTGCTGCCCGCGGCGCGGGAACGCGGTGCGGTGGTGCGGTATTCGACGCGGCTGGAATCGTTCACGCAGGACGACGACGGCGTGCGCGCGGTGTTGTCCGATGGCTCCGTGGTGCGAGCCGACTATCTGATCGGGGCGGACGGGGCGCGTAGTGATGTCCGCGGCCTGCTCGATATCGAGGTCGAGGGGCCCGGGCCCTTGGGAACGCCCATGATCAGCATGCTGTTTCGCGCTGACCTCACCCCGTATACCGGCGGCCGCTCTTTCGCGACCTGCACGATCGAAAACCCGGACATCTCGGGCCTGCTGGTCACCGTGGACGGAACCGGCGAGTGGATTCTCCATGTGCCCGCCGATGATTCGGACGGGGGACTCCCCGATGCCCGGTGCGTGGAGCTGATCCGGGCGGCGGTCGGTGACCCTGGCATCGACGTCGAGGTGATCAGCGTGCTGCCCTGGCGGCCGCGTGGACAGCTGGCCGAGCGGTTCCGATCCGGTCGGGTCTTCCTCGTGGGCGATGCCGCCCACACCGTGCCTCCGTTGGGCGCTTTCGGACTGAATACCGGTGTGGCCGATGCTCACAACCTCGCGTGGAAGATCGCCGCCGTCCACCTCGGGTGGGCCGACCCTGGACTTCTGGACAGCTACGAGGCGGAACGGCGGCCGGTCGCCGCGACCACGCTCGCGCAAGCCGTGCTGCGGCTGTCGGACCCCCGGCTGCACTGGGAGAACTCCCCGGAGATCGTCGCTGCTCGCCAACGGGCCGGAGTGTTCAATGCGCCCGTCGTGCACGTGGGTTACCGCTACGAATCCACCGCTGTCATCGGCTCGAATCCGGCATTGCCATCCACCGAGGACATTTCGCTGGTCCTGGACGGCACGCCCGGCTCGCGCCTGCCGCATCGCTGGGTGCCGCACGACGGGGACAGGGCATCGACGCTGGATCTGGTCGGCAGGGATCTCACCGTCCTGACCGCCGACGAGGACTGGGCTGATGCCGCGCACGCCGCCGCCGACGCACTGGCGATTCCCTTGACCGTGCATCGAATCCCGGTGACGGACAGCGATTGGACCGGTGGCATCGGTCTGCGCCCGGACGGCGTGGTCCTGGTGCGCCCCGACCATGTGGTCGCCTGGCGCATGATCGACCGGCCCCTCGACCCGCGGATCGCCCTGATCGATGCGTTGAGTGAAATCCTGTCGCTGAACGGTCGAGCGATGCGGCCGGTAGGCAGCGGTAGGTAGGGTTCGGCTCGTGGCGAGGATCGCGTTTCTGGGGTTGGGCCGGATGGGTGCGGGGATGGCGGGGCGCATGGTCGCCGCCGGGCACGAGGTGGTGGTCTACAACAGGACCGCCGCCAAGGGCGCCGAACTCGTCGCTCAGGGAGCCGTATTCGCGGCCACGCCTCGCGAGGCCACCCGGAACGCCGAGGCGATCCTCGCCATGGTGGCCGATGACGAGGCGTCGCGGGCGGCCTGGCTGGGGGCGGACGGCGCGCTGGCGGGGGACTACGTTCCGGGCGCATTCGCCGTGGAGTTCTCGACCCTCTCCCGGCCGTGGGTGCTGGAGCTGGCGAAACATGCCGCCGCCCAGGGTCTTCGGTATCTCGACTCCCCGGTGACGGGGCTGCCCGACGTCGCGGCTGCGGGGCGACTGACCCTGTTCGTCGGTGCGGCCGCCGCTCACCTCGATGCGGCGCGCCCACTGTTGCGACCCCTGTGCACCGACATCGTGCACTTCGGTGAGGCCGGTTCGGGCACGAGCTACAAGCTGATCCAGAACCTGCTCGGTTCCATTCAGATCGCCGCCACCGCCGAGGCCCTGCGCACCGCGGAACTCGCGGGTTTGGACCTGTCGGTCGTCGCCGATACCCTCTCGCGTGGCGGCGCGGCCAGCCCGACGGTGATCCGCATGTGCGCGGAGATGATCGCCGGCGCGCACGACCGCGATATCGCCTTCACCGCGGCGCTGCGGCTGAAGGACACCCGGATCGGGGTCGAACTGGCCGACGCGGTCGGCACTCCCGCGGCTCTGGGCCATACCGCCGAGCGGATCTTCGAGCGTCTGATCGCGGCGGGACATGGCGACCTATCCGAAACGAAGCTCATCGACCTGTTGAGAGGTCCTGCCATGGGATGACTTCCGGGCCTGTCAATACCTCGGAGGTCGGATAGGGAATCCGGGACCGTGGTGGATGTGGCGGGGACGCTGCCGGAAATAGCGTGAAGGCATGTCCGAACAGCTCGAAACCCAGGCAGCCGGTGTGACGCGGGGGCAGCGCATCGGGGTGGTCGACAGTCTGCGCGGATTCGCGCTGTTCGGGATTCTGGTCACCAACACCGTGGTGGCGACCATGCTCTGGTCGTCGCCGGGCGCGGGCGCCGATCCGCAGCCGATGTTCGACGGCACCCTGGACCGGTTCGTCTACGGGCTGATCGACGGATTCTTCCTCGGCAAGTTCTATCTGCTGTTCGCGTTCCTGTTCGGGTACTCGTTCACCTTGCAGATCGCGGCCGCCGGGCGGGCGGGCGTCGCGGCCACGCCCCGGCTGGTGCGCCGCTGCCTCGCCCTGTTCCTGATCGGTCTGGCGCATCTGCTGTTGCTGTGGATCGGCGACATCCTCACCCTGTACGCCGCGCTGTGCCTGATCCTGGTGGCGCTGCGCCGGATTCGGCCGCGCCCGGCCCTGATCACCGGCCTGGTGCTGTATTTCGCCTTCGCGTCACTGGCGTTCCTGCCGGGCAACGGGGGACTGGCCGGGCTGGGCGAGGTGTTCGATTTGCAGCGGATGCATGATGGCTACTCCGGCAGTGCCGGTGACACGCTGCGCGCCCAGCTGGAGTTCGGCCCGAAGTTCATGATCTTCACCTGGATCGGTCAGGGCATTCCGGCGCTGGGGATGTTCCTGGTCGGCTTGGCGGCCGGCAAGCGCCGCGTGTTCGAGGACACGGACTGGACAACCCGGTGGCTGCCGCGGGCGCTGGCGGTGGGATTCGGTGTGGGACTGCCTGTTTCCGCCGTCACAGTGACATTGATGACGCTGCATGGGGAGCTGCCGTCGTTCTGGTACGGGGTGCAGGAACTCGCGAACCCGTTGCTGACGCTCGGGTACGCGGCGGGCATCGTGTGGCTGGCCCGCTACCGATGGGCGGGCGCGGTCGGCTGGCTCGCACCCGCCGGGCGGATGGCGGCGACCAACTACATCGGGCAGTCGGTGGTTCTGATGCTCGTCTACACCGGATACGGTCTGGCACTGGCCGATCGCGTGCCCCCGGTCGGGGTCGTACTGCTCGCGGTCGCCACCTATCTGGTGCAGATCCGGCTCAGCGCTCGGTGGTTGCGGACTCACCCGTACGGCCCGGTCGAGTGGCTGTTGCGCGCGGCGACCTACCTGTCGATCCCCGCGTGGCGGAAACCGACAGCGTAGGTGCGCCGTTCAGGGCAGGTCGTACGCCGTGGCGTGTCGCGGCTGGTAGAGGCCGATCTGGCCCGCGCCCGGCACCTTCAGCATGGTGAGCAGGCCCCACCCGGCATCGGTGACGTCCGAGGTGAATTCGACGCCCTGGGACCGCAGGTCGGCCACGGTGGCGGTCAGGTCGTCGCACATGAGATACAGCTCGGCCTTGCCACTGTCGGGGACTTGCGCGGGATGCACGGCGAGTTCGGCGGGCGGCGACTTGAAGATGAGCCACCCGTTGTTCGCGTCGACATGGGCCAGACCGAGGACGTCACGGAAGAAGGCCCGTGCCGCGTCGGCGTCCTCGGCGTAGAGGATGGTGTGCGCACCGGTGATCATGTGCCGACGCTAACAGCGTCGGGCCGCTCCGGTGCGCAGGTGCGCGGTCAGTATGTCGCCCAGTCGCGCCGCGAATTCGGGGGCTTCGGTTCGCATCCCATTGTGGGCGCCGGGGAACTCGGTGACCTCGATCCCCAGCCGGCGGGCGATCTCGACGGCGGGACGGTACGGCAGGCACCCTTTCGTCTCACGCCCGGCGGCCAGGACCAGTCGATCGGCCAGCGGGGCGAGCGCCGCGAAATCGGGCAGGTACGAGGTGAATTCGCGGAGCTCGTGTTCGAGCATCAGCGGGCCGTTGGCCGCCAGTCGTGCCCACATCTCGGCGGCGCGCGGCGGCAGTTCGTCGGGCATCGGAGACGGTTTCATGGCATTGCCGATGCCCGCCAGGAAGCGCACCGACGCCGGGCCGGGGCCTTCGGTGCGGAACAGGGTGTAGACCTCGTCGATCATGGCGCGCTGTTCGGCGGCGTCGGGAAGGACGGCGAAACACGGTGGTTCGTGCGCGATCAGCAGCGACACCTGTTCCGGATGCCGGGCCAGCAGATCGAGTCCGACGATCGCGCCATTGCTGCCGCCGACGACGAGTGCGGGCTCACCGGTGAGGTGGCTCAGCAGCCGGTGGACGTCGTCGCTCTGCACCTCGACCCGCTGCGTCCGCTGCGGACCGTCGAGGACGCTGCGCGAATAGCCGCGCTGATCCAGCGACACCACCGTGAACCGGTCCTCGAGAACCTCGGCGATCGGGTCCACCGAGGCCGCGTCGCCCCCACCGCCGGGCAGGAACAGCACGAGCGGGCCGCTGCCGCGCACCTCGTAGTAGATGGTCGCGCCCGGTACCGGTAGCGTCTCGGATCTCATTGCGGGGTCTCCTGTTTCGTTGTCGGCCACTGGGTCAGCAGCAGATGCAGGGCGTCGAGGATGCGCGCCCAGGACCCGTCGGTCTCGCGGGAGTGGTTGAAGCCGCCGACGGTCTCGAGCGTCGCGAAACCGTGGAAGGTGCTGCGCAGCAGGCGGCCCGCGTCGATGAGCTCGGGGCCGTCGAGGTCGTAGCCGCGCAGCAGGGCTTCGGTGAGCTGCACGCTGCGGACCGCTCCGGGGGCGTCGGCGATGGCCTCGATGTCGAGCTTGCGCTGGGTCGCGTCGTAGCGGCCGGGGTGTTCGCGGGCGTAGTCGCGGTAGGCGTTCGCGAAGGCGATCAGCGCGTCGCGACCCGCCCGTCCCTGGACCGCCACCCCGATCCGGTCGGTCATCTCGACCGCCGCCTGCAGAGCGATGCGTGTACGCAGATCCTGCAGATTCCGGACGTGCGAGTAGAGGCTCGGATCCTTCACCCCGAAGTGCTTGGCGACCGCGGCCAGCGTGACATTGTCGAACCCGATGGCATCGGCCATCTCGGCCGCCGCCTGTGTGATGCGTTCGGCGTTCAGTCCCACCCGCGGCGACATCAGCACTCCTTCCTAAGTCCATTAGGTTAAAACCTAATATACATAGGTTCGGAGCCTCCGGCGAAACCAGGTCGACGCTTCCCCGTCGTCACCCCTGCCGAAGCTGCTTGCGGAAATGCCAAGCAGCGCCGCGCGTTTCGGAAGTCCGGCGGCAGGTCCCGCCTCCGCGGCGGGCGTGCGGCCACCGATGCCCTTGCGCCAGTGGAACTCTGACCCACGCCCGTCTTCTATGCCACTCGACCGTGTCGTAATTACACGCGTGCCATTGAACACGCTGCCCCCTAATTGAGTTCCCTTGCATCCGTGTGAGTTACCTTTGCTTCGACGTTCAAAGTTTCTTTCCGAGACCGCATCGAAGCGTGTGGCGGAGAACAGAGATGGAGAAAGAAGTCAATGGCAAGAATCGAATACGGCCTCGATGAGAATATTCCCGACGATGTGCGCGCGGCTCTCGATGGCAAGGATTTGCTCAACGTCTTCCGAATGATGCTGCACTCACCGAAAATGATGGGCTCGGCCGCGGTCCTCGGAGTGGTCGGCCTGCTGGAGTCGACCCTCACCCCGGTTGACCGCGAACTGCTGATTCTAGCTACTGGCCTGCGGTTTCAGGCTTCCTACGAGTGGGATCAGCACGTGCCGATCTCCGAGCTCGCGGGCGTCACCGACGAGCAACGCGCGGCGCTGCTCCGAGGCGATTTGGATGCGGACTGCTTTTCCCCCGCCCAGCAGGAATTATTGCGATTCACCGTGGTGGTCGCCGCATCGCCAATTATCTCGGATTATCAATTCGATGCGGTGCGCGCATATTTCACCGAACGCCAGGTGGTGGAAGCGGTAATGCTCACCGGTTTCTACTTCCTACTGGGCAGGGTGGCCACGGTATTCGAGGTGGATTCCGATCCCCGCCCCGGCGATGAGGTTCTCCGGGCGGGCGCGAGGGCTACCGCATGAATGACTTTCCCGCAATATCGATTTCGGAATGGACTGCGCTGTGACGGGGCTCCGCTGGCATCAAGGTGATGCGTCGCCCGCATATCTGCCGAAGGAGATCGTCGCCGCGGCCCGTGCGCCGCGGGTGACCGCGCATGTGCTGCGCCGCAGCGCCGATGGTGCGCGCGGGCTCGGGACCGGTGGCCATGTGGCCGCGGGCACCAGCGAGGGCCATGAGGTGCTGGGCACCTTGCCGCCCCTGTTCCCCGAGTGGCTCGGCGATCCTGGATTCGCGGCGGCCCACGGTGTCCGTTTCCCGTACATCGCGGGCGAGATGGCCAACGGCATCGCCGGCACCCGGCTGGTGATCGCCATGGCCCGCGCCGACATGCTCGGCTTCCTCGGCGCGGGCGGACTGTCCATGGCGGTGCTCGAACGCGCGGTGGCCCAGTTGTCGCGCGAGCTGGCCGGGCGCGCGAACTGGGGCGTGAACCTGCTGCACGCGCCGTCGCAGCCGGGCCACGAGGATCGGGTGGTGGACCTGCTCCAGCAGTACCGGGTCCCGAAGGTATCCGCGTCGGCGTTCATGGATCTGACCCCGGCCGTGGTGCGTTGCGCGGTCGCGGGCCTGACCGTCGACGACTCGGGCGCGGTCCGCCGGCGAATCCACCTGTTCGCGAAGGTGTCCCGCCCGGAGGTCGCCGAGAAGTTCATGTCCCCGGCGCCCGAGGACCTGCTGCGGCTGCTGGTCGAGCAGGGGTCGATCACCGTGGACGAGGCGCGGCTGGCCCAGCGGGTGCCGCTGGCCTCCGATATCACCGTCGAGGGCGACAGCGGGGGACACACCGACAATCGGCCCCTGACCGTCGTGCTGCCGGCGGCGCTGGCGCTGCGGGAGAGTCTGGCTCGGCGGTACGGGCACCAGGAACGGATACGCGTCGGAGCCGCCGGTGGTCTCGGGGATCCGGCGGGTGTGGCCGCCGCGTTCGCGTGCGGCGCGGACTATGTAGTCACCGGCACCATCAATCAGTTGTCCGCTGAGGCCGAATTGTCCCCGGCGGCAAAGGAACTGCTCGCCGGAGCCGACCTCGCGGACGTGGCCATGGCGCCCGCCGGGGACATGTTCGAGTACGGGGTCAAGGTGCAGGTCCTGCGCCGCGGCACCCTGTATCCGGCGCGGGCGGCGCTGCTCTACGACGCCTACCGCGCCCACGAGAACCTCGAGGCGCTGCCCGCCGACCTGCGTTCACGGATCGAGCGCGAGCTGCTGCGGTGCTCGCTGCAGGAGGCGTGGGCGCAGACCCGCGCGTTCTGGCAGGAACGTGATCCCGGCCAGGCGACCCGAGCCGACACCGACGCCCGCCACCGCATGGCACTGGTCTTCCGGTCCTATCTCGGTCGTTCCGTCCGCTGGGCGATCGACGGTGAACCGGGCCGCGAGGCCGATTACCAAATCTGGTGCGGCCCGGCCATCGGGGCGTTCAACCGCTGGATCGCGGGCAGTCCGCTCGCCGATCCCGGCAACCGCACGGTCGCGCACATCGCGCTGAACCTGCTCGAAGGGGCCGCGGTGGCGACGCGCGCCCAGCAGTTGCGCTCCTACGGCATTCCGGTCCCGCGCACCGGCCTGCATCTGCCCTGTCACATCAGCTGACCTCCGGAGTCCCGCATGCCTGATATCCGATCGGTTCCGATCGCCATCGTGGGGATGGCGGCCGTCATGCCCGGCGCCGCCGACCTGACCCAGTTCTGGCGCAATATCGTCGAGGGCCGCGACCTGATCACCGATGTTCCCGACACGCACTGGCCGATCGAGGACTACTACGACCCCGACCCGGCCGCGCCCGACAAGACCTACTGCAAACGCGGCGGCTTCCTGCCCGACATCGACTTCGATCCGATCGCGCACGGCATGCCGCCCGCCGCCATGGCCGCCACCGACCCGGCCCAGTTGCTGGGACTGGTCGTCGCCGACCGGCTGCTGTCCGACGTGCGCCGAAACCTGGCCGGGCCCTTGGACACCGAGCGGGTCGGCGTGATCCTGGGCAGCGCGGTGCTGTCCATGGTCGGCACCATGGACGCGCGCAGCCAGCAGCCCGCGTGGATGGCGGCGCTGCGGGAGTCCAGCCTGTCCGAGGCGGAGGCGCGACGCGTGTGCGACCGCATCAGCGCGCGGTTCGTGCAGTGGCAGGAGGCGAGCCTGCCGGGCCTGCTGGCCAATGTGATCGCCGGGCGCATCGCGAACCGGCTGGATCTGCACGGCACCAACTGCACCATCGACGCGGCGTGCGCGGGCTCGCTGGCGGCGGTCCACGCCGCGGTCAACGAACTCGTGCTCGGCCAAGCCGATCTGATGATCAGTGGCGGCGTGGACACCTGCAACAACCCGATGACCTTCCTCGGCTTCAGCAAGACGCCGGCGCTGTCGAAAACCGGTGATATCCGGCCGTTCTCGGAGGACGCCGACGGCACCATCCTGGGTGAGGGCGTGGGCATGGTCGCGCTCAAGCGGCTCGCGGACGCCGAACGCGACGGCGACCGGATCCACGCGGTGATCAAGGGGATCGGAACATCCTCGGACGGCCGCGGAACCGCCATCTACGCACCGGCGGCCCCCGGACAGGCGCGGGCGCTGACGCGAACCTACGAGCGCGCCGGGTACGGACCGTCGACGGTCGAGCTGGTCGAGGCCCACGGCACGGGCACCCGCGCGGGTGACGCCGCCGAATTCGCGGCGCTGCGGGAGGTTTTCGCTCCCGCGCGCGAGGACACCGGCTGGTGTGCGCTGGGGTCGGTGAAGTCGCAGATCGGGCACACCAAGGCGGCCGCGGGCGCGGCGGCGATGATCAAAACGGTGCTGGCCCTGCAGCACAAGCGATTACCGCCGACGATCAAGATCGACCGGCCCAATCCCGCCATGGAACTCGAGTCGAGCCCCTTCTATCTGAGCACGCGGACCCGTCCGTGGATCCGGTCGGAACAGCATCCGCGCCGGGCGTCGATGTCCAGTTCGGGCTTCGGCGGCAGCAACTTCCACATGGCGCTCGAGGAGTACGTGCCGCACGGCACCGGGCGCGGGGCGCAGGCGATCCGCACCATGCCCGCCGAGCTGGTACTGCTCAGCGCCCCGGCCATCGATGGGCTGGCTGCCCGCGGCGCGGAGCTGGCCGGGCTCGACGGCATCGAGCTGATCGCCGCGGAGAGCCAGCGCAGCTTCGATCCCGCCGCGCCCGCGCGGCTGGCGGTGGTGGTCGCGGCGGGGCAGGACTTCGCCGAACGATTGGAGCTCGCGCTGGCCGCGATCTCCGACGGCGACCGCGCGGGTATGCCGCTGCCCGCGGGGATCTCGTTCCAGCAGGGCCCCGCCGAACCCGGTGCGGTGGCCTACCTGTTCCCTGGGCAGGGGGCGCAGTACCCCGGGATGGGCGCCGATGTCGCGATGGCCTTCGATGTGGCTCGCGACGTCTGGGACCGGGCAGCCGGTTTGGAGCTGGGGGATCGGCCACTCCATGAGGTGGTGTTCCCACCGCCGGTCTTCGGTGACGACGCCGAGGAGGCGCAGCGCGAGCTGCTCACCGACACCCGGTGGACCCAGCCGGCACTGGCCGCTCACAGCATGTCGCTGCTCGCCGTGCTCGAGTCCGCGGGCATCCGTCCCGATCTGGCGGCCGGGCACAGTCTCGGCGAGCTCGTGGCCCTGTCCGCCGCCGGGGTGCTGGACCTGCCGGGTCTGCTCCGATTGGCCCGCCGCCGAGGCGAACTCGTGCACGCGGCCGCGGACCGCCCCGGGGCCATGCTCGCGGTGATGGCGCCGATCGATCGGGTCCGCGAGGTGCTGGCACGGGTGGTCGCGGCGGATGTGTGGGTGGCCAACCACAACCGGCCCGACCAGGTCGTCGTGTCCGGCACGGTGGAGGCCGTCGAGACCGTGCGGGCCGCCTGCGCGGACGCCGAGATCTCCTGCCGGAGGCTGAATGTCGCGACCGCGTTCCACAGTCCGCTGGTCGCGACGGCCGCCGCGCCGCTACTCGACCACCTGAACACCCTCGACCTGCGGGCGCCCGGATTCCGGGTGTACGGCAATGCCGACGCGCTGACCTATCCGGACGCGGCGACGACCATCCGCGATCGTCTCGCGGCGCAGGTCGCGTCCCCGGTGCTGTTCGTCGACCAGATCGAAGCCATGTATGCCGCGGGCGCACGGGTATTCGTGGAGGTCGGTGCGGGCACGGCACTGAGCGGTATGGCCGCCGCGGTGCTCGGTGACCGCCCGCACCTGACGGTCGCCCTGGATCGGCGCGGCAGCAACGGTGTCACCGCGCTGCTGTCGGCCTTGGGCGCGCTCGTGGTCCACGGCATCCCGGTCGACACCGCCGCGCTCTGGCAGGACGGTCTGCCCACACAGGACACGGCCGAGCGTCCCGCGATGTCCATCAAGATCAACGGTTCCCAATTCGCCCGGCCCCGTATCGAACCCGAACCCGACGACCCCGTTCTTCCCGCCGACCCCGTTGTGAAGGAGAGCTACACCATGCAGAGCCCCGCCCCCGAACCGCCGATCGAGCCTGCCGCGGTCCGGCCGACCCCGGTCGTGCCCACCGTCGAGAGCATGTCGCACGACGTCGGAGATCCCTGGCTGCAGGCCTTCGTCGAAGTCCAGCGCCAGACCGCGGAAACCCATGTGCTGTTCCAGCAGACGCTCGCGGCCAGCCAGCAGAACTTCCTGGTGATGGCCGAGAATTCGATCAACCGCCTCACCGGTTACCTCGATGACACCCCGCCCGCCCGGCCCGAAACCCGTACGCTCGCACCGGCTCCGGTCGCTCCCGCCGCACTGTCCCGGCCGACCTCGCCGGTCATCGCGGCGGCGCCGACCATCACCCCGGCTCCAGCACCGGTGGTCCGGCCGGAAAGACCCGCGCCCGCGCCGCAGCCGGTGGTTGCCCCGCCACCTCCGCGGGTCCCCACTCCCGTCGCGGCGGCTCCGGCTCCCGCTCCGGTGGCCCCGGCCCCGGTTCCAGTTCCGGCACCGCCTGCTCCGAAACCTGCCGCACCGGAGCCGATCCCGGCCGCCGCACCCGTCGCGGTCGCCGAACCCGCCGCCGCCGACGCGGCGCAGCCGGGCGGACTGAGCTTGGACGCGCTGGTGGCGGTGGTGTCGGAGAAGACCGGCTACCCGGAGTCCCTGATCGGCGGTGACATGGACCTCGAATCGGATCTGGGCGTCGACTCGATCAA
Source organism: Nocardia sp. NPDC005825 (assembly GCF_040630175.1). NCBI lineage: Bacteria > Bacillati > Actinomycetota > Actinomycetes > Mycobacteriales > Nocardiaceae > Nocardia > Nocardia sp. NPDC005825. Next base: position 146,882 of record NZ_JBEXXC010000001.1, on the reverse strand, counting down.
GAAGGTGGAGATCCTGTCCACGGTCCGTCAACGGGTGCCGGGGTTGCCGCCCGCCGATTCCCCCGAGATGAGCGAGTTGTTCCGGGCGCGAACGCTGAACGAGGTGGTGATGCGAGTCGGCGGCGGTCGTCCCGCTCCCGTGGCGGTCGGCATGTCGGGCCGGGAGCCGAGCGCTCAGCCCGAGGAGCCTGAACCGGTCCGCTATCGGGTAGGGACGGTGCCGGTGGCCGCGAGCGGTCTGGCGATGGCCGGGCTCCGCGCCCGGCCGGTGCAGGTGGTCGACGGCGGGAGCGGCCTGGCCCGCCCGATCGTCGATCGGCTGATACGCAATGGAATCGACGCGGTGGAGACGACGGCGCCCGCGGCGTCCGGCGGTCTGATCCTGCTGGGCGGCCTGGCCGCGGTGGATTCACCCCGGACCGGCGTCCGCCTCCAGCGCGAAGCCCTGGGTTGGGCGCGGGCGGCCGCCCCCGGCCTGGAGAATCAGGGCGGTGTCTTCGTCACCGTGCAGGACACCGGTGGAGGTTTCGCCCTCACCGGCGATCCCGGCATGCGGGCGTGGGCGGGAGGTCTGGCCGCCTTGGCCAGGACGGCCGCCCACGAGTGGCCCGCGGCGTCGGTGAAGGCGATCGACTGTGAGCGGGGCGGACGGTCCGACGCCGAGGTCGCCGACGCGATCGTGGCCGAGTTATTGAGCGGCGGACCGACCCTGGATGTCGGGTTGCGCGCCGACGGCACCCGGCACGGCGTCGAGGTCGTGCCGGCGATAGCCGAAACGACGCGGGCGGTTCCGAGTGGCCCGGCGGTCCTGGTCGTCTCCGGCGGAGCTCGCGGGGTCACCGCCGCGGCGATCCGGGAACTCGCCGCCGGGCGCGCCCTCAGGCTGGCAATCCTCGCCCGGACCGAGTTGGCCGACGAACCGGAGACGTGGGCGGCGGCGCGCACCGAGACCGCTCTGATCGGCGTGCTGGCCGCGGAGGGCGTCGCGGCGTCGCCGGCCGCGATCACCGCGCGCGCCAGGGCGGTGATCGCGGCCCGCGAGGTCCGCGCGAACCTGCGCGAACTCGAGCAGGCCGGCGCCGAGGTCCGGTACTTCCCGCTGGACGTGGCGGACCCCGCGGCGGTCGCGGCCGCGCTCAACGAGATTCGCACGGTCTGGGGCCCGATCACCGGACTCGTGCACGGCGCGGGCGGGCTCGCGGACAAGCGCATCGCCGACAAGACCGAGGAGCAGTTCGACCGGGTCTTCACCACCAAGGTGGAGGGTCTGCGCGTGCTGCTCGAGGCGACCGCGTCGGATCCCCTCGACACGATCTGCCTGTTCTCCTCGGTCGCCGCGCGTTTCGGCAATCCGGGGCAGAGCGACTACGCGATGGCCAATGAGGTGCTCAATCACGTTGCCGCCGCCGAACAAGCCCGGCGGCCCGACTGCCGGGTCCGCTCGATCTGCTGGGGCCCGTGGGACGGCGGCATGGTCACTCCGCTGATCGCGGCCCAGTTCACCGGACGCGGGGTCGGCCTGATCCCGCTGCGCGCCGGAGCCCGTGCCTTCGTGGCCGAGCTGGTCACCACCGATCCGGGCACCCAGGTGGTGATCGGATCGGGCCCGGGGATCGGCGGGGCGATGCGCGCCGAGATATCGGTCGCCGGTGAACGTTTCGCGGGTCTCACCGACCACAGCATCGCCGGCACGCCGGTCCTTCCGGTGGCCATGGCCGTGGAGTGGATGTCCGGACTCGCCCTCAGCCGGCGGCCCGGCGAGGGGGCGGTCGCGCTGACCGATCTCGAAGTGCTGCGCAAGGTCGAGCTCCCCGGCCGGGATCGCATGCTCGTGGTGGAGAGCGATCCCGACGGCGCCCGGCTGCGGCTCATGACCGACGGTCCCGCACCGCATTACCGGGCCAGTGCCGCCGCGGTCGGCGCACCCGGTCGGTGGGAGACGCCCTCGGGCTTGAAACCGTTGGGGAAGCCCGAGGTCTACGACGGCAAGCTGCTGTTCCACGGGCCCGCGTTCCAAGCCCTCGACGGCCTGGTCGAGGTCGCCCGGGCGGGGGCGGCGGCCCGGGTGCGGGGAGCGATCTCGCTCGGATGGCCGCCGTCGTGGAACACCGACCCGGTCGCCGTGGACGGGGCGCTGCAACTCACCGCGCTGTGGGCGGAGACCGTGCTGGGCGGGGCGACCCTGCCCATGCGCATGGACGAATTCCGCTGGCACCGGCTGGGTCCCGCGTCCGAACCGCTGCACTGTGTCGTCCAGGGCCGCCACGGCACCGATGACATCGCCGTCTGCGATGTCGCGCTGCTGGAACCCGACGGCGCGGTGCGCGCCGAACTGTTCGGCGTGACCCTCGTCAAACGCCCCGATCTGGCCTGAACCGAGCTCAGCGAAAACGAGGTCCCGATGCACTTCGAACCGATCGCCATCGTCGGACAGGGCTGCGTCCTGCCGGGCGCCCTCGATCCAACCAGCCTGTGGGACAACATCTCCGCGGGCCGGGTGAGCATCGACCGGGTGTCACCGGAGGAATGGCGGATGCCCGCGGCATGGACCGGTCTGGGCACCGTCGAATGGGCGGATCCCGACCGGCCCGCCGTCGCGGGCCTGGTCCGGGGCTTCGACGAGATCTTCGACGCGACCGGGTTCGCGGTCGACGCCGAGGAGATCGCGGGCTGGGATCCCGCGCTGCGGTGGGTGGTCCACGCGGGCCGCACGGCGCTCGGCGATCTCGCGCCGCCGGCCGGATCAGGCCTGGTACTGGGAAACCTGGGATATCCGTGGCGACAGGAGGCGGAGTTCGCCGAACAGCGCTGGTTCGCCGAACTGCCCGACTCCGCCCGGATGATTCCCGGGCGTGCGGCGGTGGATCCGCGCGCACGATTCAGCGCCGGCCTGCCCGCCCAGCTCGCCGCCCGCGCGCTCGGACTCGGACAGGGCGGCTTCGCGCTCGATGCCGCCTGTGCGTCCAGCCTGTACGCGATCAAGATCGCCTGCGACCGATTGCACGACCGGACCGCGGATGTGATGGTGGCGGGCGGAGTCTCGGGTTCGGACGGCCTCTACATCCAGCAGGGATTCGCGGCGATGCAGGCGCTCAGCAAGTCGGGGCGCACACGGCCGTTCCATCGCGACGCCGACGGCTTGGTGCCCGCCGAGGGCGCGGCGGTGGTCACGTTGATGCGCCATCGGGACGCGGTGTCGGAGGGCCGCCCGATCCTCGGAGTGATCCGGGGGATCGGCCTGTCCAATGACGGTCGCTCCGGCGGCTTCTTCGCTCCCGACCGGTCCGGGCAGGAGCGGGCCATGCGCGCGGCCTACCGGATGGCGGCGGTCGATCCGAAGACGGTGTCACTGCTGGAGTGCCACGCGACCGGGACCACGGTGGGCGATGCCGTCGAGATCGCCAGCGCGAGTGCCGTTTTCGCCGATCACGAGGGATTGCCGGTCGGCTCGGCGAAGTCGAATGTGGGTCATCTGCTCACCGCCGCCGGGGCCGCCGGGCTCTTGAAGATCCTCGGCGCGTTGAACAACGGGATCCGGCCTGCTTCGGCGGGTGCGGAGGAGCCGACCCCGGAATTGCACGATCGGCCATTGCGGCTGCTCACCGGAAACGAGCCGTGGACCGGACCGCTCCGGGGTGCGGTCAGCGCGTTCGGATTCGGGGGCAACAACGCCCACCTGATCGTGGACGGCGCGCAGGAATCGATCCCCTCCGCCGCCCCGGCTCTCGACCGGAGGACGGATCGGATCGCGATCGTCGCGCTCGGGGTGCGCACCGGCGACGGTCGTACGCTGCGCGACTTCCGCGAGGCGCTCCTCGCGGGACGACCGATCCCGGCTCCCGCCGTCTCCGTGGAAACCCGATTGAGCGGCTTGCGGTTTCCGCCCAACGATGTCGCCGAAGCTCTGCCCCAACAGATTCTGCTGTTGCAGGCGGTCCGTGACGCGGTGGCGGAGCGGACGCTTCCAGCCGAGACCATGGTTGTGGTGGGGATGGGCTCCGACGCGGATGCCGCCCGCAGGCACGCCCGCTACCGCCACGAGTCGTGGGCGGCCGCGCACGGGCATCGCAGCCCGCTGGCCGACGGTGCGGTCCGCCCGCTCACGGGAAGCTCCGGAATCGGGCACATGGCGAATGTCGTGGCGAATCGGATCAGCTCGCAGTTCGATCTGACCGGTCCCAGCTTCGCGGTCATGGCCGAGGAGGCGTCGGGCACCACCGCACTGGACCTCGCGGCCCGCGCACTGCGCGTCGGGGAGGTGGATGCCGCGGTGGTGGGTGCGGTCGACCTGCCGGACGCCGTGATTCATCAGACGGCGGCACGCGCCCTCGGGCTGGACGACCGGGCGGGTGACTGTGCTGTGGTCCTCGTCGTGAAACGGCTGGCCGACGCCGAGCGGGCCGGGGACACGGTCCTGGCGTTGCTGGACGCCGGAGCTCCGACCGAATCCGTGGGCCTGTCGATCGGCCCCGAGACTGCATTCGACCCGGCCGAGATCGTCGGTCCGGTACACGCCGCCCGCGGCCTGATCGCCGTAGCCACCGCTGTTCTCGCCTTGCGGCTGGGGGTGAGGTTCCAGATCGGACGACAGGCCGATCCAGCACCGTGGGCGCGGACCGCGCAGGTCCGGGTGAATCCCCTTGGCGGAGAGCCCGCCTCGATCCACCTGGCCGCAAGTGACCGCGAACCCGCGACCGCCGAAGGCCCGCTCCGGGTGTTCGTCTTCTCCGGACACGACACCACGGCGGCGCTGACTGCCCTCGAAGCCGGGCAACAGGACAATGCCGGTCCGGCCCGGATCGCCGTCGTGGCGGCCGACCTGGCTCAGGCTCGGGCGCTGACCCCGGCCGTGCGACGCTGGCTCGTGGACCGCGGCCCCCGCCCGCCCGGCGTGTCCTTCCGCGCCGAACCCATTGGGGGACAAGTCTCCTTCGTCTACACCAACGGCTCCGCGACCTATCCGGGAATGGGCCGCGCCCTGCTGCTGGGCATGCCCGCGCTGCTGGATCGAGTCGAGGCGCGGCACCCCGGCGGCTCGAACGCCCTGCGCTGGGCGCACGAGGGTGACGGCAGCCCCGCGCTGGCGATCGACCAGGTCGGCGGCGCGCTGTATCTGGCTGTGCTGCATACCGTCCTGACCCGGGACGTGCTCGGGATCGTCCCGTCGGCATCGCTGGGCTATTCCTCCGGTGCGGGCGCGGCGCTCGTGGCGCTCGGCGTGTGGTCCGATATCGCCGGACTGAGTGCCGATGTGCGGGCCAGTGGCGTCTACACCGAGGAACTGGCCGGTGCGCTGCGGGCGATTCGCGCGGCGTGGGCGACCGCCGGTGTGGCAGGGGAGCGCTGGTGCAGTTACCTGGTCCTCGCCCCGCCCGAGACCGTGCGATCGGTGATCGCGGCCGAGCCCGCGGTGCACATGATGGCCGTCAACACTCCCGAGACCTGTGTGATCGGCGGCGAGGAGCGGGCTGTCGCGGCAGTGCTGCGGGCCCTGGGTGAGACCGCGACCATGCGTCTGGACTACGACCTGGCCGCGCACGCCCCCGAGCTCGAAGGTCTGCGGGATCGCTTGTGCCGCTTGTACTGCCGCCCGACCACCGATGTCCCGGGCATCACCTTCTACAACTGCGTGACCGCGCGGCCGCACCGGTTGGACGCGGAAAGCGTGGCCGAGGCGATGGCGGATCAGATCATCGGTCACATCGACTATGTGGCGCTGGTCGAACGGGCCTACGCCGACGGCGTCCGGGTCTTCGTCGAGCACGGGCCGTCATCGCTGTCCACCGGTTGGATCAAGCGCATCCTCGGCGAGCGCGACCACGTGGCGGTCGCGCTCGACGCGAACCCCGCGGACGGATTGCGGAGTCTGTTCGCCGCGGTGGCGGAATTGTGTGCCGCCGGAATCGATGTCGATGTGGCGGCCCTGGCCGAATCGGTGGTGAGCCCAGCACCGGACGATGTGCCCGATAACTATCTGGTGGTCCCGGCGCACGCGCCCGCGATGCGCCTGGCCGACGTCGAGCCGCTCACCATGACGCCCGCCCCGGCCGTCGGACCGGCCACACCGCAGCCCCGAGCACCCCGGCCGGTCGCGGCGGAGATGGTTCCCGCGGCCGCGGACAGACACCGCCGACAGCGGGTCGCAGCGCTCGCGGCGGTCGCCCAATTCCGCGAAACCACCTGGACGCAGACGGAATACCTGCGCGTCGCCGCCCAGGCCCAGCAGTCCTACATGGAGCGTCGTGCCGCCATGGTCGAATCCCTCGGAGCCGGGAGCATCTCCGCCCGGCACGGCGCGGCGGTCGCACCACCGACTCCGATGACACCGGCATCGCCGCCTCGGCCGGGCCCTGAATTCGATCGCGCCCAACTGGAATACCTGGCGACGGGCCGGATCTCGGATCTGTTCGGGCCGCAATTCGTGAGCCAGGACGACGACTTCCGGCAGACCCGTATGCCGAGACCGCCGCTCCTGCTCGCCGACCGGGTCACCGGCATCGACGCCGAACCGGCGACCATGGGCATCGGCAAGATCTGGACCGAAACCAGTGTCCGCCCCGACAGCTGGTACCTCGACCAGACCGGCCGGATGCCACCGGGTCTGCTCCTCGAGGCCGGTCAGGCCGACCTGCTGCTGATCAGCTGGCTCGGCGCGGATCTGGGCAATCGAGGACTGCGCGTCTACCGCCTGCTCGGCTGCGAGGCCGTGTTCCACGGCTCCCCGCCGACTGCCGGCACCGAGCTGAGCTACGAGATCCGGATCAACGGTCACGCCGAACACGCGGGCCAGCGACTGTTCTTCTTCGAGTACGACGGCACCGCCGACGGCCGCCGGTTCCTGACCATTCGCGACGGCCAGGCCGGGTACTTCTCCGACGACGAACTCGCCGCGAGCGCCGGGGTGTTGTGGGATCCGGTACACCATCCGGCCCCCGATGGCGTCGTCGATGCCGTCGCGGTGCGCACCGACGCGCGTAGCTTCAGCGCCGACCAGGTCACCGCGTTCGCGCAGGGCCGCCCGGCCGACGCCTTCGGGCCCGGCTGGGACCTCGCGCGAACCCACGTGCGCAGCCCCGCCATCGGGTCGACGCCGTCCCAATTACTGCGTGAGGTCACCGAATTCGATTCGGAGGGCGGTCCCTGGGGGCGCGGATATCTGCGCGCCGAGACGCCGGTGTCACCGGAGGACTGGTTCTTCGACGGACACTTCCAGAACGATCCGTGCATGCCGGGTTCGCTCATGTTCGACGGCTGCGTGCAGGCGATGTCGTTCTACCTGGCGGCCACCGGCTTCACCCTGGACCGGGACGGCTGGCGGTTCGAACCTGTTCCCGGCGAACCGTGCCGGTTGCGATGCCGCAGCCAGGTCACGCCCGAGAGTCGCGGGCTCGTGTACGAGGTCTTCGTGTCGGCGCTGTCGGCCGGGCCGTATCCGACGCTGCGCGCGGAAGTGCTCGTCTCCGTCGACGGTGTCAAGGCCCTGCACGTCGAAGGGCTTGCGGTCCGGCTGGTTCCGGACTTCCCGCTGAACCATTGGCGTGCACTCGGGCCCGCCGTCACGCAGGAGACGGGCGCGGCCGTGCCGCCGCAACGGCTCGGCGGCTCGGCGGGCTGTGCCGACTCCACGCCGACCGCCGAATTGGGCGGGCAGCGTTTGGACTACGCGGCGCTGCTGGCCTGTTCATGGGGCGATCCGGCCGTGGGGTTCGGGCCGCTCTACGCGGGATTCGCCCGCGGGGGACGGCCACCTCGGGTACCCGGTCCGCCGTACCACTTCATGACGAGGATCGTGGAGACCACCGGCCCGTACGGGCAGCTGCACATCGGCAGCGAGGTCGTGGCCGAGTACGACGTCCCCGACCGGGCGTGGTTCCTCGCCGAGAACGCGACCCCGGTCATGCCGGCCGCGGTGCTCATGGAGGTGGCACTGCAACCCTGCGGGTGGCTCGGCGCCTACGCGGGCAGCCCGGTCCACGGTGAAGGCGAACTGTTCATTCGCAACCTCGACGGCGACGTCGCCGTGCACGACACGGTGACCGCCGGCGCCGGCTCGATCCGGACCACCGCCCGTCTGCTGTCGGTGTCCGAGCTCAACGGCATGATCATCGAAACCTTCTCCGTCCATTGCGAACTCGACGGTCGTCCGCTGCTCGACGGATCGACGGTGTTCGGCTACTTCTCCGAATCCGCGTTGGCCACCCAGATCGGGATGCCGCCCGGCGACCAGCAATCCGCCGCACCCGCGCGGCTCGGGACGCCCCGGGCCGCAGCCCGCCCGGGCCTGCCCGGCGACATGCTGCTCATGATCGACCGGATCGCGGGCCACTGGCCGGACGGCGGCCGGGCGGGTCTGGGCCGAGTCACCACGGAGAAGTCCGTCGATGCGGGCGAGTGGTTCTTCAAGGCGCACTTCTTCCAGGACCCGGTCATGCCGGGATCGCTCGGCGTCGAAGCGATCGTGCAGACCGTGCAATGGCTGATGCTCGAGCAGGGTCTGACGGCCGGACTCATCGACCCACGCTTCGATCCCGTCTCACTCGATAACCGCCTGGTCTGGAAATACCGCGGCCAGGTCGTCCCCACCGATGCGCTGATCACCATCGAGGCCGAGATCCTGGAGACGGGATCGACGTCCGACACCCGGACCGCCGTCGCCGAGGCCTGGCTGTGGGTCGACGGCCGTCGCATCTATCACCTGCCGCGCGTGGCCGTCGTCGCCCGCGGCGCATCATCCCCGCACACACCGAGGAGCTGACAGCATGCCCGAATCGATCACCGAGCAGATTCGTGAGGAACTCGCCGCGGTCCTGGGGTGTGAACCGGCCGACCTGGCCGGGGACGCGAATTTCGAAGACCTGGGCCTGGATTCGGTCTTCGGGATCACCTTCGTGCAGCGCGTGAACCTGCGGCTGGGCCTGGGCGAGCCGCTCGACCTGACCGCACGGATGCAGACCATCGACGCGCTCGCCGACCACTGCGGCCGCGCGCTCGACGACGTGTCGACCGGGGGCGCGCGATGAGCGAACCGATCGCGGGAACCGTTCCGGCTCTGGGCCGCCGGGTGCGGGTCACCCCGAGCATGTGCGGTCACAGTCCCGCGCTGTACGCGCGGATCGGCGACTGGACCTGGGACACCGTCAGCGAACTCTGCGATGTGGACGTGCTGCGCGCCAGCGACGCCGACGGCGACCCGACCTACCTGTCCTTCTTCTACATCCGGGTGCGCGGCAGCGACGATATGCACCCGCACGGTCTCACCTTCGGCGACCACTTGGCCGTCGACTCGGCATCCTTCGATTTCGGCAGCGAATCCGTGCTCACGCTGCACCGCATCGCGCTCGGACACGACGTGAGCGGACCCGCGGCGGCCCTCGATCTCGACGAGTTCTACGAGGATCGCCGCACCGACTGCCTGTATGTCGAGACCATGAACCGCTGGATCGGGCGGACCGTCGAAGGCAGCAATCAGAACCTGAAACTGGCCAGCCCACCGGGATTCCGGCACACCGCGCTGCCGCGGCTGCCCGCCCGGCATTCGCCGCGCGCGGCCTGCGCGAACGCCCGGAAGCACGGCTCGTTCCACAATGCGGCGGACTCCGGGTACCGGCTCGTCGTCCCCGATCTCACCGGGACCCACCAGGTGGATCTGACCCGTGATCTCAATGGCGTCGGGCTGCTGTACTTCGCCAGCTTCTTCGCCTATGTCGATTCCGGGGTGCTAGACCTGTGGCGGGCGCTGGGCCGCGACGATGCCGCGTTCCTCACCAGGAAGGTCACCGACGTGCGGATCTGCTACTTCGGCAATACCGATGCCGACCAGGGCCTCGAACTGACGTCGCGGCTGTGGGCGGGGGCGGACCCCACCGACGGGGAGCTGGCAGAGGTCGTGATCCGGGAACGGTCCACCACAAGGGTTCTCGCGGTCGCCGAGGTCCGGCTCGGCGGGCAGGGAGCGGCGCGGTGATCAGCGGCGTGCCTCTACCGGCGGCCCGCATGCTGGGTCTGGGGACCTTCCGGCCCGAACACACCGTCAGCAATGTGGTTCTCGCCGAGCGGCTGGATCTCAGCCCGGAGTGGATCGAGAGCCGTACGGGCATCGCGGGGCGGCGACGGGCCGAGGACTCGGAAACCGTGGTGGACATGGGGATTCAGGCGGCCCGGCAGGCGATAGCCCGGGCGGGCGTCGAGCCGGCCGACATCGATTGCGTCATCGCCGCCACCATCAGCTTCACCGACCAGACCCCGTCCGCTGCCGTGCGGATCGCCGCGGAACTGGACCTGGGTCGTCCTGCGGCCTTCGACGTGTCCGCGGCGTGCGCGGGATTCACCTACGGACTCGACCTGGCCCGATGCATGATCGCGGGTGGCACCGCACGTCATGTCCTCGTCGTCGGCGTCGAGCGGATGACCGATCTCGTCGATCCGACCGACCCCAACACGGCGATCCTGTTCAGCGACGGCGCGGGCGCGGTCGTCGTAGGCCCGTCCGCCACGCCCGGTATCGGGCCGATCGTGTGGGGAGCCGACGGCCGTAAGGCCGATCTGGTGGCCCAGAACAGATCCTGGGCCGATTTCCGTGACAACGGCGGACCGCGACCGTATCTGCGCATGCAGGGCCAGGACCTGTTCATGTGGGTGATCGAGCAGATCCCGGCCTTCGCCTACCGCGCCCTGGAACTGAGCGGCGTCGAGCTCGCCGACCTGGACGCCTTCATCCCGCACCAGGCCAACGCCCGCATGACCGAATGTCTCTGCCGGGCACTGGAACTGCCCGACAGCGTGGCCGTCGCCGACGACATCCGCCACCAGGGAAATGCCTCGGCCGCATCCATTCCCCTCGCCATGGCGACCTTGCTCGAGGAGAATCCACACCTGCACGGGGGCACCGCGCTGCTCGCCGGTTTCGGCGCGGGCCTCGCCTTCGGCGCGCAGGTCATCACGCTGCCCGCGCGGTAGCCGCCACTCGATACCGCCCGCGCGGAGGTATCCCGCCGCCACGACGGCCGGGCCTTCAACAGGGCGGCTCCGCGGCACCACGCCGGCTTTCGCGCAGGGGGCGAGCGGCGTCGAGCAGGTCACGGGCCTGGTCGTAGGACAGCCGGGCCAGCGCTAGTCCAGGCGCGTGGCGGTCACGGCCCACACGGGCAGGTGCACCCGATTGTTTTTCAGCAACGGCCCAATGACCTGGAGTTGTTCGAGCATCGGCTTCATCCGATCGGCCCATCCGGAGTCCTCGCTCATCTCCTTCGTCATATAGGTGAACGTCTCTGGGCTGAGGTTGCCCTGGTAGGTGGTGGTTCCCAGGTGGTCGAGGCGCCACCCGGCCGCGGGAAGCACGCGGTCGAAATTCTCGGCCGGCAAACCTTCGAGCTGCAAGCCGTTGACGTTGTGGCGGCCGAATTCGAACATGAACAGTCGCGCCCCCGGCCTGGTGGCCCGGTGCAGGGCCTGCAGGTACCGGGTCTGGATTTCTTCGTCGTCGAGGAACACGTGATAGAACGCGCTGTCGACGACGGTGTCGAACCGGTCCTCCAAGCCCTCGAGTTTGGTGGCGTCGGCCACCTCGAAGTCCACCGTCACCCCGGCGCGCTCGGCGTTGCGCTTGGCCCGCTCGATCGCCGACGGCGACGCATCGATACCGGTGGTCGAGTAGCCCTTGGATGCGTAGTAGATCGCGTGATGTCCCGGGCCGGTTCCGGGGTCGAGCACCTCGCCCCGCACGGCGCCGTAGGCCACCAACTGCTGCACGACCGGTTGTGGGCCGCCGATGTCCCAGGGGATCAACGCGGGAGCACCCGGTTCCGATGACGCGTCCCGGTACAGCGCTTCGAAGTCCGGCTGATCGTCGTGGTTCGGTTCCTTGCTCATGACTCCTCCTTCTATTGCGGACGGGCAACACCTGAAGGGTCGTGCTGGCGATGAGACCAATGGTTCCGATGGTGGCGGATAAGTTCTCGGATGCTCAGTTTATTTGGTGGACCACCAAGGCTTGCTCGGTGCTGTTGTTCGTTCCGCTCGGGCGCCGAACGTGCTGATCTGACGAAATGAAATCTTTTGACGTATTTGGCTTTTGGCGGAACTTCCGGATCGAGCCGAAGTCGCCGATCATGGCCCGGCTGTGCGCCGATCGCCGCCGGTGAACTGACCTGCGGTTACCCGAACTTCGTTGGTTTCTGCGCCATTACTACTTCCACCGTCAATTGCAGCCGATGCGAATTGGCGACCCAATGCGAATCCACCGGTTCGATGGCGTCGAATCCGGCTGCTACCAGGAAGATTCGGCTACTGCAGTGCCGATGAGCATAGCTCCTTAGATCGGGGTGATTCTGTCAGCTCGAGGCAACTACCTGCGGATACGCCCGCGACTCGCATACGATGCGACTTTCTCGCATCTGATGCGACCGACGGAGGTGACCGGTTTGGCGAATTTCGGCGGTTCGGTGCCCGGTGGTGCGCGGCTGTATCTGGTCGACGGTGTCGCGTTGCTGCGGCCGGAGGAGCAGGTGTTCGAGGCGATGCCGGCCGGGTTCGCCAACCAGCAGCTGGCTCGGAATCTGGCTCGCACGACGGTGGAGAGCCGGGAGAACACGGTGAAGGCGTTCACCGGCTACGTCAACGCGTTCCCGTGGCAGTGGACCCCGGCGATGGTCGACGAATGGCTCGGTGGCCTGCGGTCCCTGCGGGATCTGAAGCGGTCCACGATCCGTACGTATTCCGAGGCGATCCGCTCGTTCTGTCACTTCGCCACCGACCCGCTCTCGAGTGGCCGGCGACCTGCGAGGACCGGTTCGGCACGCACCCGATCCAGATCGTGCACGAGTGGAACACCGCGGTGCACACCCAGGACACCGAGACGGACCCGAAGAAGCGGGCGTTCACCCAGGCCGAGCTGCAGGCGTTCCTCGAACACGCCGACAGTCAGGTCGCGCGGATCCGCGCGTTCGGCCGCAAGGGCTGGCTGCCAGCGTTCCGTGACGCCACATTGTTCAAGGCCGCGTACTCGTTCGGGTTGCGCCGCAACGAGGTTCGGATGCTCGATGCCGCCGACTTCGGCGTGAACCCGCACGCGCGGGAGTTCGGGCAGTTCGGCCGCTGCCAGGTCCGCCACGGCAAGGCGAAGAAGGGTTCACCGCCGAAACGTCGTGGCGTGCTGACGGTCTGGGACTGGACTGCCGATGTCCTCGACGAGTGGTTCACCGAAATCCGGCCGATGTTCGGCGACGACGGCAACCCGGCGGCCTGGCCGTCCGAACGCGGGCTGCGGATCGGCTGCCAGCGGCTGAACTCCCGCTTCGCCGCCTACCGCGACGCGCTGGGCCTGGAGGCCGGACTCGACCTGCACAGTCTGCGGCGTTCGTATGTGACGCACCTGATCGAGGACGGGTGGGACCCGAGGTTCGTGCAGGAACAGGTCGGGCACGAACACGCGTCCACGACCTCGATCTACATCTGCGTGTCCTCGGACTTCCGCACCCGCACCCTGCGCAGGCAGCTCGACGCCACCGTCGCCGCCGCGATGAACTCCCGGAAAGGGGCGAACGCATGAACCGCGTCGTCGGCTACACCTGGCGCCTACGCGAACTCATGGCCACCCGAGGCACGTTCAACGCCACGGAACTGGTTCCGCTGCTGCACGAACGTGGCGTCAATCTGTCCGCCTCCCAGGTCCATCGCCTGGTCTCCGGGAAGCCGGAAAGGCTTTCGCTGCAAGTGCTTTCCGCGCTCTGCGACATCCTGGGCTGTACCCCGGCAGACCTGGTCACCACGACCGCCGAGAACGCCGGAGTCAGCCGCACAGCCACCGACGACCTGCCCGGTCCGGTCCCGGCGAACGTCGCCAAGCTCCGGCCGCGCCCGGCCCGTATCCTGCCCGATGCATGAGCCCGGCCTACCGGACCGTCGAGCTGCTGACGATGAACGCGCCCCTGTCGGGGTTGTGCTGGCTGAAACACCGCAAGGGCCGAGACCGGGAACCGGTGGATCTGCTGGCCGAGCTCGGCCTCGGCGAGATCGCGCTGACCCACGAGGCGTTCCACGCCCTGTAGCCCTGGCGCGCTGCCGCGCACCTCGAGGAACTGCTGATGGCTTGCGGGGTGCTGCCGCAGGTCGACAAGCAGATCTGCGCGTTCGAACGATGGGCGATCGGCCACCTCGCCAGCATCACCGACCCCGAACATTCACGCCTGATCAAGAGATTCGTCGCCTGGGATGTCCAGCCGCGCCTGCGGGCTCGCGCCGAGTGCGGCCCGCTCACCGTCCGCAGCCGCCGCGGCCTGCGCAACCAGGTCGACCAGGCCACGAAGTTCCTCGGCTGGCTCGCCGACCGGGACCTCACGCTGGCCGGCTGCGGCCAAGCCGAACTCGACGCCTGGCACGTCGAACACAATGCCCACGCCCACGCCAGCATTCGCGGGTTTCTGCTCTGGTGCATCGCCAACAAACTCACCCGCCCGATCAGGTTGCCGACCGTTGTGATCGCTGCTGCTACGCCGATGCCTCAGCAGCAGCGCATAGACCTGCTCGGTCGCCTGCTCACCGACCCGGAGCCACCGTTGCGGTCCCGCGTCGCCGCGGCGATCGTGCTGCTCTACGCCCAACCGGTCGCCCGCATCGTCCGGCTCACCGTCGACGACGTGATCCACGACGACGATCAAGTACTGCTGAACCTCGGCGAGCCGCCGTCACCGGTCCCCGGCCCGGTCGCCGAACTCTTGCTGGCCTGGATCGATCAGCGCACCAACATGAACACCGCCACCAACCGAGATTCCTGCTGGTCCCGGCCCGGCTCGGCCGGATCGGCGCGCTGCACCAGCATGTCCTCGAACTTCCGGCGCCGGTTGTCGCCGAAGCGCTCGGCTACCACCACCACACGACCACCCGCGCGGCCGCGCAGGTCACTGCGACCTGGTCCCGCTACGCCGCGGGGCCCCGTCCACGGAAACCGGCAGGATGGACACCAACTCGCGACAGTTGATCACGCGGACCCACCAATCTTCTGGCACCAAATCGCCAGGTCAACTGGATCGGTTGTGAATAGCGGACATCGGCCGCGCGAAGATTTCATCGAGTGGCCCCGAGGCAGGCCGTCGCGCCCCCTCTTCGGAGAACCATTCCCAATGGAACAGCCGGTCTCGCAACGGTTTCGGTAGGCGGAGCAGAGCCCCTCCGATCCTGGCGAAGCGCCCACCCCCCTCCAACACCGACCGATGCTCGGCCAACGCTTGCATACGCTGCGCCGCAAAGGATCCGACGTCTATGCGGTGGGTGATTTCCGCGCGGGCGGAGTAACCGTTACGAATCACGTCGGCGTCGTAGCCCAGCCACCGCGCCGGAGCTGTGAGCCCACGCAGCAGTTCCCGCGGCAGCGTGGCGTCGAGTACTCGCGCGACGCCTGCCAGCTCGGCCGCTCTGGTCCCGACCTCATGGACGCGGACGTGATCGCGGTGGCCGTATCCGCCGTTGCGGTCGTAGCTCAACAGCGCCTCGGGCCGTTCCTCGCGCAAGATCACCGCAAGCCGTTCAGCGGCCTCGCCGACCGTGGCGCGGGCGAATCGCATCCGGTCCGGCGGATCCGGGTACAAGATCGGCCCGTGTCCACTGTCGGCAAAACCGAGATGTTCCACCCTGGCGACACCGAGAATCCCGGCACTGGACCGTAATTCCCGTAGCCGCGGCGCCACAGCACCCTCGAACGGCTCCATATGGCCGTCACACGCGACGACGATCACCGCTCTGTGACCGGCAGCCGCCAACTTCGCCAGAGTTCCACCCGTCAGAGTGATCTCGTCATCCGGATGCGCATGGAACGCCACAACAGTCGCCACCGCGCCAGTATGCCCACAGAGTCCGTACACCCGCCGCCACTTGCTACAGCACAGGGCGCTACTTCCTTAACGCCGGATTCCGGCGGTTGCGCTACCACCCCTCCACACCCGGAAACCGACAAGCTGGGCACCAACTCGCGACGAGACCCTGCCAGTCCTGAACCCCTTCACCCTCGGGCGCCGCGCTCGGCGCACGTCGCGGTCAGCAGGTGCCCCTGATTCTGGGGCCGGCGGCCAGGAGAGGGCTGGCTAGCGTCAGTCGTGGCTCGCCGCCCTGGCATAAATTGCTGCGCCCACCCTTGTGGTGCGGAAACGCAGGTCCAGGGGGCGAGCACTTCCCTGCGCGCGGCCGCGACGTTCGCGGGCCGGGTAGATCTACGGATGCGCTGGGCGGTGCCGGGCGGTGATGTTGGAGGAGTGACGACCAGAGCCGAGCGCCGCCGCCCGATACCCGAGTGGGACAAGGGAATCGCCGCGATATGCCTGTTCCTGGCTCCGGAACCGCCCGATCGGGACAGCTGAGAATGTCGGCCGAGAAGTTACAGCACCCCTGTTCCCGTCAACAGTTGCTGGGTGCGGGCTCGCCGCGCACCCGGCCGTTGAGCCACGCCATCACCTCCGGCGCACCGATCACCGCTCCCGACAGATGCTCGGGTGCGGGAACGCGCATCGCCTGCACTGGAACACCGGCCGCACACCAGCGGTGATCGGTGTTGTCGATCGCCTGGACCGGAATCAGCGGGTCGTCGGGTGAATGCCATTCGAACACCGGCGTTGCCGGCACTTCGCCGAAGAGCTCCAAGCTGTTCTCCTCCAGCACCGCCCGGCCTTCACCGACGTCGAAACCCGAGGTATCGGTCATGAATGCCCGCGCGCTGCCGCCGAGGCCGTCTGCGAGGATCTGATTGGTGCAGTCGTTGGCCATGGCATCGCGGATCGCCAAGCCACGCTGGTTGAGGTACGAGCTGATTGGCAACTCGCTCGGATATTCACGCTCGAGGCCGATCGCCGCCGCCATAACCAGCCCGAAGGCCGGGTGCGGGTCGTAGCCCAGCACCTCGACCATCGTCAGCAGGTTCATCGGGGCACCGCCGATGGCCGCGCCCGCGAGTTTCAGTTCCGGTGCGTACGTGGGCTGCATCGCCGCCGCCGCCCCGGTGGCCATGCCGCCGCCGGAGTAGCCGGCCAACGCGACCGGGCTCTGCTGCGAGGCGAGTTCTGGCACCTGTTTCACCGCTCGGACGCCGTCCAGAACGATCCGGCCGCCCAGACGCGTCGCGCCGAATGCGAAGTACGGACCGAGATGATCCGGCAGCGCGATGCTCCAGCCCTGCGCCATCGCCACATTCAGAATCGACGCCGTCGTCAAGAGATTCGGATCGTCGGAGTACAGCTGATGCGACACCGCACAGCGAGTGCCGAGCGCATTGATGAAGTGCTGATACGACATCAATGGGCCGTCGGGCCGGTGACCGGCGGGGGTGAGGACCGTGGTGGTCGCCGCGATCGGCTCATCCCGGGAGTTGGCGGATCGGAATTGCACAAGAGTAACGGTGGCGCCCGGAAATACGGCCACCGGCGGCATTGCCCGCACGCGGAGCACGTCACCGGGCTGGTGTGCCGCCAGATCCGCCGGGGCGGCGTAGAACGGATCCGGATCGGGTATCGGATAAATCGAGTCCGCCCCGGCGGGAGTCACCGTTGACAACCCGAGAACTACGCCACCCAGCGCAGCCAGCACTTTCGCCGACCCGCTACGAAGAACAAGAGGAAACTGACCAAGCATGTGTCCGACCTCCATGAATAGCTCACTTCGTTCGACAAGCCAGTCCGAATTCTCAGGAGACTATAGCGATGAACTCTCAGAGACACGCGCGTTTGCTACGCCTATTCGCAGCGGTTCATGTTCGTGGTTCGATACCCCATAACGTCCCGCAGGTAACCAGGCGTGGTGACTCGTCAACTTTCTGTCGCTCCAATTCCCGCAGCTGGCGGCTGAGCGTCGGCTGGGTCAAATTCAGGTTCCGGGCTGCGGCGCTGATGCTGCCGACTTCGGCGATCGCCACCACATAGCCGAGTAGCCGTAGATCCATCCATACCTCCTGAGCATGGGGACCATATCTGTTCACGCCCATCCAGCTGAGATCGGGCGGTATCGGGCGATGCTGGTGCCATCACAAGGAAGGAATCACGATGACCACGACCACAATTGGTGCGAAGCAGGGCCGCTACGAGCACGGCATGTCGGTGCTGGACCAGGTGGACGGCGCGGCCGGTCGCCGGATCGTCGACGCCCTGTCCGACACCTCGCCCGAGTTGGGGCATCAGGTGGTGGCGTGGGCGTTCGGGGACATGTACTCCCGGCCCGAACTGCCGCCGCGGGACCGTCAGCTGGTCACCCTGGGTGTGTTGACGGCGCTGCTGCACTCCGCGGTCTACTGCGGGATGCCGCGGGCCATCAACGCGACCATGGTCGCCAAGAAGGTCTTCGGTGAGCGGGATCTACTGCCGATCAGCAACATCTGACCTGGATCCGCGCTCTCGGCTCCGGGAGCGCGCCGGCAGGCCGCATCATCCGACGGGCGCGGAAGTTCTCCGTTCCGGTGTGCAGCCGCAGGTTTCGCCGAGGCTGAGGTGGACACCGAAGGGCGACGGGGGAGCGCTGGGAGAGTTCGGGTTTCCGGCCGCGTCGAGGACGCGGGACAGGGCAGCCCGAGCGATCTCGTCGATCGGCTGTTGGACGGTGGTCAGGATCAGCGGGGCGTAGATAGTCGCAGCGTCGGCGTCGTAGCCGACGACGGCGACGTCTTCGGGGATACGCAGTCCGGCATCGGCGACCGCGCGCAGGGTCGCGGCGGCCTGAGCGTAGGTGCCCACCACGAGCCCGTCCGGCGCGGAATGGTCGGCGAGGTAGCGCCGCACGGCGTCGTAGGCGCCCGCCGGGGTGAGGTCGGTGGGAATCCGTTGTGCGGCAGCGGGTCCGACGACGGCGGCGTACCCCTCGTAGCGCTGGGCGACGGTTTCGCGGTCGCCGTGCGCGACCTCGTCGGGGGTGAATCCGCCGACGAAGACGATGGATCGGCGGTGATGGTCGCGGGCCAGATGGCCCGCGGCCAGCCGTCCCGCCTGGACGTGATCCGCACCGACCATCCCCGCGTCGACGTGGTCGCGATTGTTGTGCACCCAGACGATGGGAATGCGGGCCTGCCTGCACAATTCGGCCGTCGCCGGACCGTTGGCTCCGCCGACCACGATCAGCCCCTCGATGCCGGAGTCCACGAAAGCCGCGGCGAACTCGATCTCGCGTTCGGGGTCGTAGGCGGTATTGCCGATCAGGGTGAGGTGGTCGCGGTGGCGGGCCTCGATCTCGATGTGGCCGACCAGGGTGCCGAAGAGGGGGAGGCGGACGTCGGGGACCAGCAGGCCGAGATGCCGCCAGCGCCGCGGCCGGCGCAGGGCGCGCGCGGCGCGGTCGGGGCGGTAGTTGAGTTCGTCGAGGGCAGCGGTCACCTTGGCGCGCAAAGCGTCCGAGACCGGGCGCGGGCCGTCATTGAGGACATAACTGACGACGGCGGTGGAGGTACCCGCTCGCCGGGCCACGTCGGCGAGGGTGGCGCGTTTGGCAGTCACGTTGGTCCCAACTCTCGTCGCTCGCGGGCCGGTTACCCAGGCTTGAAATCGTTCTGATTCTTACAGTCTCCGCACCAGTTCCGTCCCGCGCAAATCGATTAGATTCGTTACATCCGCGACCCGACCGCTTAACAGCCGACTGATGGAGTGAATGCATGGCCTTCGTACGACTCACCGGTGTCACCTTTTACGAACCGGAATCAGCCCATGACAGCTACATCGTCTTCACCGGCGCGGACTCCGTCACCCGCCTGATCGACATGCACGGCACGGTGCGCCACGAATGGTCCTGTGCCGGTGTGCCGCCGCGCATCCTGGATCCGGCGCTGACCGGGCGGCTGGGTGACGTCGGGGTGCAGCTCTCGCTCAGCGGTGATCCGCGTGGCGGGATCTACGCCAATGGCACTGTGGGACAACTGACCTGGGACGGCGACCGGGTGTGGGAGTGGGGCACGCAGGCTCCGGGCGGGGCCGCCCGCCAGAACCACGACTGGGAACTGCTGGCCAATGGCAACCGTCTGCTGCTGGTCACCATTCCTCGAGTGGTCCCGCAGCTGGGTTCGAACGTGGTCGGCGACCAGGGGCTCTACGAGGTCGCTCCGGACGGGTCGATCGTGTGGGAGTGGCGGGCCGGTGACCATCTCGACGAACTCGGGTTCTCCGAGGCCGGGTGGGATGCCCTGCGCCAGACCGTCGCTCGCGACCCCGACGACGCCTGGGGTTATCTGGAGATCAACAGCGCGAAGACGCTGGGACCCAACCGCTGGCATCGCGCCGACCCCGACAGTGTGTTCCAGCCCGACAACATCCTGATCAGCAGCCGCAAGGCCAATGTGGTGGCGCTGATCGACAAGGGGTCGGGCTCGATCGTGTGGAAGCTGGGCCCGTACTTCGACGCCGAGGCCGGGGCGCAGCACCAGCGGATCAATGCGCACAAGGTGCCGCGGCCGCTGGATCAGATCTCCGGGCAACACAATCCGCATCTCATCGCCGACGGCCTGCCGGGCGCGGGCAATGTCCTCGTCTTCGACAATCAGGGGGGTGCGGGGTATCCACCCGCGGCCCTGGGCATCTACGCCGGATCCCGGGTGCTGGAGATCGATCCGACGACCCGGCAGATCGTGTGGCAGTACACGGCGGAGGATTCCGGGCTGCCGTCGTGGACCTTCTTCAGCTCCTTCGTCAGCAACGCCCAGCGCTTGCCGAACGGCAACACCCTCGTCACCGAGGGCATGACCGGCCGCCTGTTCCAGGTCACCCCGCAGGGCGATGTGGTGTGGGAGTACGTGTCGCCCTACGAGGGTCGCGGCGTCGCCGGCGAACCCGAGGTGCACGAGCCACGCGTGCCGGGCGTGGACCGGCTCAGCGACACCCCGCTGGTGTATCGCTCGCAAGCCGTCCCCGCCGAATGGGTGCCGCTCGAGCCGCATCCCGATCTGGCCGCCGTCGATCTGCGGACGACAGTCCGTCCCACCACCTAGCTCCGCCGAATTCAGGTGAATCCCATGACATCGAGCGTGCACACCACATCGGGCCGCACCGCCTCGCAACCGTCCGCCGCGGTGGCGGACGAACCGCGCCGGACGCGGCGGCCGTACCCGCGCTGGTCACCGCGATGGCGATCGATCGGCGGCACCGTGGCGGGGATCGGATTGGCCGTGCTGGCCTGGTCCCTGGTCGCCGCGGCCGAACCCTTTCCCCGCCAACTGTTTCCGACCGTTCCCCAGATCCTGACGGCCGGGCACACGCTGTGGGCCGAAGGGCTGCTGATCCCCGATCTCACGGCGAGCCTGCGCCGGGCGGTGTTCGGTCTGTTGCTCGGCGCGGCCGCCGGTGTGTTCGCGGCGATCCTCACCGCGAGCACCGGGGCCGGGCGGGCCTTGTTGCAGCCGGTGCTGCGCTTGTTGTCGCCGGTGCCGACGATCGGTTTGGTGCCCTTGGCGATTCTCTGGTTCGGCATCGGCGAGAACAGCAAGATTCTGGTGATCGCCCTGGGCGTGTTCGTTCCGGTCTGGATCAACAGCCATTCCGGATTCTCCGGAACCCCGGCCGATTACCTGCAAGCCGCACGCTGCCTCGGCGCGGGCCGCTGGCAGACGCTGACGCGCGTCGTCATCGCCGAAGGGCTGCCCGATGTGGTCGCCGGTGTGCGGGTCGGCGCGGCCATGGCGTTCGTGCTCATCGTGGTCGCCGAGATGACCGGCACCACGGCGGGTCTCGGATATCGGATCTATCAGGCGCAGCTGTTCTCCCAGGCCGACCGGCTGATCTTCTGCCTGCTGGTGCTCGGGGTTCTGGGTGCGCTGAGCGACGCGGTGATCGCGGCGATCAGCGCCCCGGTCCAGCGCTGGGCACGGGAGGTGAGTTAGCCATGGCGATCGCCACCCGCGACCTGACGATCCGCTTCCCGGACACCCCGCAGCCCACCCTGCGCAGCATCGATCTGACCGTTCCGGACGGCTCGTTCACGGTACTGGTGGGCGCGTCGGGCAGCGGCAAATCGACACTGCTGCACTGCCTGGCCGGGCTCATCACTCCTACCTCGGGCTCGGTCACCGACAACGGCGTGCCGGTGCTCGCCCCCGATCCGCGGCGCGGCGTCGCGTTCCAGCGGGACGTGTTGTTCCCGTGGTTGAGCGTGGCGGGCAATATCGACTTCGCGCTGCGCGCCCACCGGGTGCCGGTTCGCCTGCGCGGCAATCGGATCGACGAGCTGCTCGACCTGGTCGGGCTGCCCGCCGAGGTGCGGCGCAAGCGGCCGGCCCAGTTGTCGGGCGGCATGCGTCAACGCGTCGGGATCGCACGGATGCTGGCCGGTGAGCCCGAGATCATGCTCATGGACGAGCCGTTCGCGGCGCTGGACGCGCTGACCCGGCTCAATATGCAGGACCTGCTCATCGATCTGTGGACCCGGCTGCAACGCACCATCGTCTTCGTCACCCACGACGTCGACGAGGCGATCCGATTGTCCGACACCATCAGCGTGCTCGCGGGCGGGCGGATCACCAATCAGATCGCCAACCCGCTGTCCCGGCCCCGGCCCGCGGACGCTCTGGCCGATCAGCCCGGCTACAGCGAACTGCGCCGGCTGCTCCACCACGAACTCGGTATCCAGCACGCGAATTGAAGAAGAAGAGAACAGCCGTGAAGAAACTCCTCCGCCCCCTGACCGCCGCCCTCACCGTACTCGCCCTGGCCCTGCCGCTGACCGCGTGCGGGTCCTCCGATGATTCCGACCCGAAGACCCTCACCGTTGGATTCGTGGTCGATCCGTCGTGGGCGCAGATTCCCGTCGCCCAGCAGGCCGGACTGTTCACCAAGCACGACGTGAAGGTGAAGGTCGTCAATTTCTCGACCGGCGTGGAGGCGTTACAGGCGCTCGCCGCCCACCAGGTCGACATCGCCACCGCCGCCGACGTGCCCACCTCGGCCACCCTGACCCGATCGCCCGCACTGCGCGTGGTCGGGGACGGATCTCGGTGGGAGGGTTCGCGAATCATCGCCCGACGCAGCGCCGGAATCACCTCGGTCGCGAACCTGGCCGGGCATTCGATCGGCACGCCGTTGGGCACCAGCGCCGCCTACTTCGCGTCGAACGTGCTCTCACACAACGGCATCTCGGCGAATCTCGTGCAGGTCGCGCCGTCCGCGACACTGACCGCGGCGACCCAGCACAATGTCGACGCCGTCTCGATCTTCCAGCCCTATCAGGCCCAGGTGGCCGAATCCCTGGGCGATGACGCCGTCGAGCTCACCGGCAGCACCTACAACCAGCACAGCCTGTACCTGGCGACCGATTCCGCTATCGCGTCGAAATCGGCTGCGCTGACGGCGTTCTTCGCCGCGTTGGGGGAGGCCGGGACCCAGCTCACCGCCCGCTCCGACGACGCGGTGTCCGCGGTGGCCACCGCCACCCAGCTGAGCCCGGCGTTGATCAGGAAGATCCTGCCCGAGTTCGACTACACCCTGCAGTTGCGACCGGAGCTCGCCGATACCCTCGCCGAGCTCGGGACCTGGGCCAAGGACCAGGGAAAGGTCGACCGTTCGACGCCGCTGCCCGACTACAAGACCATGCTCGACGCCGGATTCGTCACCCGCGGCAACTGACCGGTCAGAGGGCGGCGAGGCAGGCTTCGGCTACCTCGACGTCCTGATCGGCGGTTCCCCCGGAGACGCCGACCGCGCCGATGACCCGGCCGTCGGCGTCGGCGATGGGCAGGCCGCCGCCGAAGGAGATCAGGCCGCCATTGCTCCATTCGATGCCGTAGATCGGGCCGTCGGGGCGCGAGATCCGGCCCAGGGTGGCCGTCGGCATGTGGAAGAGGATGGAGGTCTTGGCCTTTCGCTGGGCCAGATCGATCGAGCCGAGCAGGGCGTCCTGGTGGCGAGTGAAGTGGATGAGGTGGCCGCCCGCGTCCACGATGGCGATGTTCATCCGGACCGCCATGGTGTCGGCGGCCTGGTGGCCGGCGGTGGCGAGACGGGCGGCGGTGTCGAGCGAAAGTGTTGTCATGGCAATCAGATTCGCCGCGATCGCCGGCGGCATCCAGGTGGTGTCGTGGCCGGGGATGACACCACCTGGAAGGTCCGTTGCTAGGCGAGTCGGACGTCGGCGGTGGCGAGACCGAAGATCTTGCGGCCCGCCGCCTTCGCGACGATGACGACCACGGCCGTCCGGGTCTCGGGATCGAGCGACTTGATGCGGCCGGTGAATTCGACGATGCCCGCCGAGGCGGCTTCGATCACCGTGTAGTTCGAGAGCCGGACGCCGTAGCGGAGCACGGCGCCCGGGTCGCCGAGCCAGCCGGTCACGAATCCGGCGCCCAAGCCCATCGTGAGCATGCCGTGCGCGATCACGTCCGGAAGGCCCGCGAGCGTGGCGATCTCGGGATGCCAGTGGATCGGATTCACGTCACCGGAGACCCCGGCGTAGTTGACCAGGTCGCCGCGCGTCAGGGTCACGGTCCGAGAGGGAAGCTCGTCACCGACAGCGACGTCCTCGAATCGCACCGACGTGAGCGGGGTCCGCAGCCGCGACACCGGAGAATGCCGGGCGGCGTCGCCCGGCTCGGGCACCCGGCCCGCGTCGGCGGCAGCGGTGGGCGTCGATTCGAGCCCGCTCATCATCACCCGGTCGATCGTGGCGCTGATATCGGCGTTGACGTCCTCGCCGGTCAGCCCCACGACGGTGGTGTGCATGACCTGCATGATGTCACCGGCCATGTCGCTGAACGTGTTCGTGATGGTGAGCAGATCCTTGCCGCCGATCCGGCGCACCGAGGACAACTCGACATCACTGACCAACCGCTCGCCTGTCACCACCGGCTTGTACATCTCGAAGACCTGATCGGTCTGCACGATCACGTCGTAGCCTTCGAGCACGGTCTGCAGCAGCTTGCGATTGGCCAGCATCGCCGCGGTGGAGATGAAGGTGGTCGGCGCGATCAGCCCGGCGTATCCGAGCCCCTGGGCGGCGTCCTCACTCCAGTGCGCGGGATGGAAGTCCTGGACCGCTCGCGCGTACTCCCGGATCTTCTCCCTGCCCACCTCGTAGTAGTCGTCCAGGCGGTAGTGATGCCCCACCAGACCCGCTACGTCGAACGTCGCCTCCACCAAGCCCTCCTCCATCCGGATTCCTTCCACACGGTAACCGGTGGTGGTCCACCGACATCATGAGTGAAACGACACCTTCTCACACGATTCGGCACCCGTGGCGGAAAACATCAGAAGGGATACTCCGCACACAGCTGCCCTGAGAAGCTACGGACGGCATGCTCCCGCATCCGCCACCCGTACACCGCATCCGAGCCCAGATCCGTATAGGTCTCGAACTCGCACTGGACGAATCCTGCCACCTCCGCCACATATACATCGAAGCCCGGGTACATCAGCCCCGCGTACGGCATGTCGTCGACATCCAGAGCGACCACAGGGTACTCGCCCAGCGAATCGGCGGCACCCACCGCCAGGACCCGCCGTGAGTCGGACCCGCCCGGCAGCAGGAAACACTCCGGAAACCGCTGGGCCAGCGCCTTGAAGGCCTCTCCCCAGGGCTGCCCCAGCTCGTCGCCGACCAGTTCGTCCAACGGCCGCGGCGCGAATCCGCCGCCCTCCGCGAACCATCCGCAACGCTCGAACAAGGTGGTATCGAACGCGAGCCACTCCCGAAGGCTCGGCGACAGCGGCCGCCCGGACGGAAATACCGCCTCGGCCAACGCTTCCTCGTCCATGGGCCGTGGCTCACCCGCCACCCACGGCGTGTAGCCGACCCACGCGACGGGCTCGAACATCGCCCGCCCGGGCTCGGTCCGCACCGACTCGATCACCCGCCGCGTCAAGCCGACCCCGTGCCGCACCTCTTCAGTCATGGCGCGCAAGCTAACAGGACAGTCCGACGAAATCACCTGCCAGGAACGGCAATCCGCCGTTCCTGGGGGCGGCATCCCCAGGAACCGGGCGGGCGGCGATGCCAGACTGGGAGCGTGAGTGAGCTCGGAGAATTTCTGAAGGCCAAGCGGGCGGCGGTATCTCCGGAGGAGGTCGGGTTGCCGGCGGTCGGGAATCCGCGACGGGTGCGAGGGCTGCGGCGGGAAGAGGTGGCGCTACTGGCCTCGGTGAGCGTCGATCACTACACGCGGTTGGAGCAGGGGCGCGTGGCCACCGCGTCGGAGAATTTGCTCGCGGGGATCGTGCGGGCCTTGCGATTGACACGCGAGGAGCACGAGTATCTGCGCATGCTGGTGCAGGCGCGGCCGCCGCGAGCATGCGCTGTCGCGCCGGAAGTCGGTGGGACGCTGCGGGATCTGTTGGGGGCGTTGCAGACTCCCGCGATCGTATTGGGGCCGCGGACGGACATCCTGGCCTGGAACGCGGGGGCTGTCGCGTTGTTCATGGACTTCGCGGAGATTCCGGCGGCGCAGCGGGCGCTGGTGCGGTTGATCTTCCTGGAGCCGCGGATGCGGGGGCTGTTCGCGAACTGGGAGCAGGTGGCGGCCGAGGCGGTGGATCGGTTGCGGATGGCGGCGGCGCGGACGCCGGGGGATGCGCGACTGGCGCGGTTGGTGGGGGAGTTGTCGGTGCACGACGCGGATTTCCGGCGGTGGTGGGCCGGGCACGGGGTGCGGTCGATGGCGGGTGGGCGCAAGCTGGTGCGGCATCCGGTAGTGGGGGAGCTGGAGCTGGATTGGCAAGTGCTGCAGGTGCTCACGGCCAAGGATCAGACGCTGGTCACCTATACCGCGCCGGAGGGGTCGGACAGCTATGAGAAGTTGCGGATTCTGGGGTCGTGGAATGCCTCGGGTCCGGTGTCGCGGGCGGTAGATGTAGATCACTGAAATCGGGCGCGCATTGCTACTACAAGGCGTCGCAGGTTCGGCCTAGGCTGGATACGCAGGGAAGATCCCGCGAAACGCCATGGGGAGGCATCATGCGCGCAATTGCCCGAATCATTCAATACGTCAAGGCCATCGGTCGAGCTCGCAAGAATCAGACCGACCTGTTCGGCTGGCTCATCCGGCGGCCGCAGCTGCTGGTCACCACCCTGCTCCACGAGACGACGCTGCTGTTCTCCAACAAACTCGACCCGACCCTCAAGGAGCTGGCCGAGCTCAAGACCGCGGCACTGGTCAACTGCCAGTTCTGTCTCGACATCGGCTCCACGCTGGCCCACTTCGGCGGGCTGACCGAAGCGCAGGTCAGCGACCTGCCGACGTATCAGGACAGCGCCGCCTACAGCGACACCCAGAAGCTGGTGATCGCCTTCGCCGAGGCCATGACGGTCACGCCGACCTCGCTGGATCTCGACGACCTGCGCACCCAGCTGCTGAGCCGGATGAACAAGTCCCAGTTGACCGAACTGACCGCCGCCATCGCGTGGGAGAACCAGCGGGCGCGGCTGAACCAGGCGCTGGGTGTGCGCCCGCTCGGCACCGCCGAGGGTGTCGCCTGCGCGCTGCCCGAATCCCGGCGTCCGGTCGGCTGAGGCTCTTCCGTTCTCGCGGCGATGAATTCGGCGCGGTCGTACCGTCAATTCAGGTGTCCCCGTTCCGAGCCACTTGGAGAGACCATGACCACGACCGCACCCGTCACCTCCGGAACTGTCGCGGTGCCTGACGGCACCATCTACTACGAAGTCCGCGGCAGCGGCCCGCTGATCGCATTGGTCGGCGCCCCGATGGATTCCGGTCCCTTCGCCGCGCTGGCCGAACTGCTCGCCTCCGACCACACCGTCCTGTGCCCCGACCCGCGCGGCCACGGGCGCAGCACCGTGACCGACCCCGACAAGGACTCGACGCCGGAACTGCGCGCCGACGACCTGGCCCGGGTGATCACCCACATCGGTCAGGGCCCGGCCGTGGTGATCGGATCCAGTGGCGGCGCGATCACGGGCCTGGCGCTCGCGATCGACCGGCCCGAGCTGGTGTCGACGCTCATCGCCCACGAGCCGCCGCTGCGTGAACTGCTCGACAACCGGGAAGAACTGCGGGCGCAGACCGACGAGATCCTGGACGTGTACAACACCGGTGACGTGATCGGCGCGATGCGCAAGTTCGGTGAGATGTCCGGTCTGTTCATGCCGGAGGAGATGCTGCAGCAGATGTTCGGCGGCGAGCGGGACCCGCAGGCCATCGCCTCCGACGACTTCTTCTACCGCCACGAACTGCACACCACCTCCGGCTGGGCGCCCTCCCTGGACGCGCTGCGCGCCACCCCGGCGACGATCGTCATCGGCATCGGCGACGAGTCCGCGGACCTGTTCTGCGATCGCACCTCGCGCGCCCTGGGCGCCGAGCTGGGTATCGAACCGACCCTCTTCCCGGGCGGCCACGCCGGGTTCATGGAACAGCCCGACGCGTTCGCGAAGCGGGTCCGCGAGGTCATCGAAGCCGACTAGCGGGTTCGGCGACGGTCATGGGTCGAGCTCGAGGGCCGGCGCATGGCCGTCGCTGATTGACAGCGAACTGCCCCCGCCGTAATTTACCGATTAGTCAATTCGTGTGGGTCGAGATCCAGCTACCCGCATGCGCCGACCTCGCCACCGACGACGGGTACCGCTATGAAGAACTATCTGGCCTCAGCGCTGCTGCAGCCGACGCCCTCGATCCGATCGATCGTCGGCGCGACCAGCGCACCGGATCTGCGCGACCGCACCGTGATCCTGACCGGTGCGTCTTCTGGAATCGGCGAAGCGACCGCGCGTCTGCTGGCCGACCGCGGCGCGCGGATCCTCGCGGTGGCCCGGGACCGGGAACGGCTCGAGCAGACCTGCGGGTCCATCACCGCCGCCGGCGGCGTCGCCCACCCGATGCCCTGCGATCTCACCGATCCCGAACAGGTCGGCGAACTGGCGGCCACTGTGCTCGAGCATTTCGGCACGCCGGACATCGTGGTCAACAATGCGGGGCGGTCCATCCGCCGCAACGCCTTCGACGCCACCGATCGGGCCCACGATTACGAGCGGACCATGGCCGTGAACTACTTCGGGCCCGTTCGCCTGACCCTGGCCCTGCTGCCCGCGCTGCGGGCGGCGAACGGCGGCCACATCATCAATATCGGCACCTGGGGCACCACCGCCGGTGTCATGCCCAAGTTCAGCGCCTACCACGCCTCGAAGGCCGCGCTGGCGGCGTTCGGGCGCAGTCTCGGCGCGGAATGCCACGACACCGGAATCGCGGTCACCACAATCGGATTCCCGCTCGTACGCACCCCGATGATCAGCCCGACCAGCGACTACGACACCCAGGCCGCGCTGACGCCGGAGCAGGCCGCCGACTGGGTGCTCACGGCGGTGCGTGACCGTCCGGTCGAGCTGTATCCCACCTATGCGGCGGCCTTGCGGCTGCTGTCCACGGTGTCGCCGCGACTGGCGGACAGTGTGGTGCGCGCGGCCGGCATCTGACCCGTGCCGGATCATTCCACCGGCGGAATCGCCCAGCGCGCGTAGGTATTTTCGGGGCTCACCGTGATGATGTCGGCGACCTGGACGATGTCATCGGGGATGTGCCCGTCGAAGTGCGCCAGGCTGGGGATGATCACCGCGTCGGCCTCCATGCGGGAGACCAGGGTGCGGACCCGGACCAGCGGCCGATCGGTCTCGGGGCCGAAGACCACCGTCTTGCACAGGTCATAGCCGAGTCGACGAGCCAGATGCTGGATCTGAGCCTCGTCCCACTGCTGCTGTGCCCCCGACACATCGTGCCGGAGGTATCCGATCGCTGACGGTTGTGGCCGCATCCTGCCGCTCTCTTACCCGATCCGCTTGGCGCCGAACACAACGCTACGGCCAACCCGCGTCGCGCATGGCCCGAATCCACCGAGAATCTGCTTGTCGCAAACGTGTCGCGATCGCCGTGTCGCGGATCACCCGTGATGCGCGCCACCCCGAAACCCCTTGATATGCAATGCATTACCTAATTTCGGTGAGCCTTTCTTTGCTGGCGGCACACGTTGTGAACTATTACCGTTCCCCTGGTGAGGGACGAAATGACCGGTTCGGTGGCGCTCGCGCATCCCGCCGAACCTCATGCGACCGGATTGGCCACCCGTCTGAATTGGCTGCGTGCGGGCGTTTTGGGCGCGAACGACGGGATCGTCTCCGTCGCGGGCATTGTCGTCGGTGTCGCGGCCGCGACGAGCAACAGCACCGCGATCCTGACCGCGGGCGTGGCCGGACTCGCCGCGGGCGCGGTGTCCATGGCCCTCGGCGAGTATGTCTCCGTCAGCACCCAACGCGACAGCGAACGCGCCCTACTGGAAACCGAACGCCGCGAATTGGCCGAACAACCCGAGGCCGAGCTCGCCGAACTGGCCGCCATCTACCAAGCCAAGGGCCTGTCCCCGGCCACCGCTCGAGCCGTGGCCGAAGAACTCACCGCCGCAGACGCATTCACCGCCCACGCCGAGGCCGAACTCGGCATCGACCCCGACGACCTCACCAACCCCGTCCACGCGGCGCTCTCCTCGGCCCTGTCCTTCACCCTCGGCGCACTGCTCCCGCTCCTGGCGATCCTGACGCCCCAGGCGATCCGGGTTCCCCTCACCATGGGCGCGGTGCTGGCCGCCTTGGCCCTGACCGGCGCGGTGGGCGCGCGCCTCGGACAAGCCCCCGTCGCCCGCGCGACCATCCGCGTCCTCGCCGGCGGCGCACTGGCGATGATCACCACCTACGCCATCGGCCACATCGTCGGAATCACCGTCTGACCCACCCGATCACCAGGCCAGCGGGCCATTCGCGTCGAAGAACCCACCCGTCGGCCCGTCCGCGCCGATCTGCGCCATCCGTACGATGATCTCCGCCGCTTCCTGCACCGTCTGATGCCCGAGGTTGTGGTTCAGATCGGTACTGGTGAAACCCGGTTCCACCGAATTGATTCGAATACGCGGAAAAGCCTTGGCGTACTGAATCGTCAGCACATTCACCGCGGTCTTCGATGCCGGATAAGCGACCCCCGGATACCGATTGACCATATCTCCCTCGGCCACGAGCCTGTGCAACGACGCCAGCCCACTACTCACATTCACCACGACCGGCACGTCCGCCTTCTCCAGCAACGGCAAGAACGCTTCCAAAACCCGAACCGTCCCGAAAACGTTGGTCTCGAACGTCTCCCGCATGATCTCGGCAGTCATCTCCCCGGCCCCCAGCACACCCCCGTCCGCGCTCATCTCCGCCTGAATCCCCGCATTGTTGATCAGCACGTCCAGCCCACCCTCGGCCCCGATCTCCGCCACGGCCGCGCGCACGGACTCGTCATCGGTGATATCGATCCGAACAGCCCGCGCCCCAACCGCTTCCGCCGCGGCCAGCCCCCGCCCGGCATCCCGGCTCCCGAGGTAGACGGTGTGCCCTGCAGCCACGAGCTGCCGCGCCGCCTCGAACCCGATTCCCTTATTGGCACCCGTAATCAGAATTCTGCTCATGCGCCGAATCTAGGATCTGGAGCGCACTCCAAGTCAACCGTTTATCCAGCCCTCGACCGGGCGGGTCCACGACTGCTGATCGTCGTTGGATCGAGACCGTACGACTCGTTGACATCCAAGGTCGGCGGTGGTTCCATCAGCAATAGCAGGGAGTTAGCTATGGACACTTCCGACCTCGAGCCAGTTCCCACCCGGAGGTGCGACGTATGCGTCGTCGGGGCGGGGATCGCGGGGCTGAACGCGATGTTCGTCGCGAGCCGGTATCTGCGGGCCGACCAGACCATCGCGCTCGTGGATCGGCATCCGGGGGTTGGCGGCATGTGGGTCGACGCGTATCCCTACGTCCGGCTGCACCAGCCCCATCCGCTGTTCACGGTCGGCGACATCAAGTGGACGCTGCGGAAGGAACCTTCCTACCTCGCGACGCGGACCGAGGTGATCGAGCATTTCGAGCACTGCCTCCGGGTCATCGGTGAACGGGTGCGCGTCGCGGAGTACTTCGGCTGCGATTACGTGTCCCATGCGGAAGCCGCCGACGGCGTGCACGTCACCTGCACGCGACCGGACGGGTCGCCGCTGATCATCAAGGCGGACAGACTGATCAAGGCGTTCGGCATGAATGTGGTGCCGATGGAACCGTTGCGGGTATCCAGCGACCGTGTTCGCTCCGTGTCACCCAACTACTGCGACGTGCGTAGTGATGAAATAGCGAGCAGCGACGCTCCGGTATGGATCGTCGGCGGCGGCAAAACCGCCATGGACACCGCCGCGGCGCTCATCACGAACCGCCCCGACCGGCAGGTGAACCTGGTCGCCGGGCCCGGCACCCTCTTCGTCAATCGCGATCGGATCGTGCCGCCCGGGATCCGCCGATGGTGGGGCGGCGTCATGCCGAACCGGCTCTTCATCGACATCGCACGCCATTTCGACGGCACCAACGAGGCCGCGGTCCAGGCGTGGTTGCTGGCCGCCGCCGGATTGTCGGTCACCCCACAGGCCGATGGCTTCTTCGTGGGCCTGCTGTCGGAATCGGAGCAGCGAACCATTCGCGCGGGCCTGCACTCGGTGGTCATGGATCATCTACGCGATGCCGTCGACCGTAACGGCGCGATCGAGCTGGAGTTCCGCAGTGGCGAGACCAAGGCCATCCCGCCCGGCAGCTGGCTCATCAACTGCACCGGCTACCTCTTGCACGCGAACACGCCCTACGAGCCGTACCGGTCACCCAGCGGTTCCGTGCTGTCGATCCAAACCCGTTCCTCGACATTCGGATTCCAATCCTTCGCCGGCTACTTCCTCACCCACCTCATGTTCCGGAACAAACTCCGCGACCTACCCCTGTACGCCGCCGATGCCGACGACATGCGAACCAAGACACGGATCGCCAGCGTCATCTCCTACGCGGGCCTCACCCTGCACCTGTACAACCTGAGCCTCGTCTACGACGCACTGGGCCCCGCGGCCTTCCTGCACTGCGGCCTCGACTACGACCGCTGGTACCCACTCCACCGGCGCCTCACCGACACCGCCCACTTCCTCCGAACCCACCACCGCGACGAGGAGCACTTCCGCCACACCCTCGACACCGTCCGCGACCGCTTCGACGTCCGATGCGGACCGGCGTAGCCGAAAGAACCTATCCGGCTGAGGGATTCGTGCCAGGCGGGCCGAACACCGCACGCAGCGTCCTGCGCATGCCGCGCGCCTCACCGACATCGGCCAGCATGGCGATGAATTCGTGAAAGTTCGTCTTGATCGGGTTGAACGTCCCGACGTTCTTCGTCAGCCCGAACATGACAGGGCTGGTTTCGTGCGCGTAGCTCCCGAACATCCGGTCCCAGATGATGAAGACGGCACCGTAGTTCTTATCGAGATAGGGGTTGTTGGACCCGTGGTGGACACGGTGGTGGGAGGGGGTGTTGAAGACATACTCGATCGGCTTCGGCAGGAAGCCGATGCGCTGGGTGTGCATGGGCCACTGGAAGATCGAGCTGGCGAGCTGCCAGAACAAGATGATGAACGGCGGGACGCCGATCAAGGCAGCGGGCACGAACGCGGCATTGTAGAGAAAAGTTGCGAAGGGCATCAGGGCCGGCATCCGGAGCGCGGTGGACATATTGAACTGTTCGCTGGAGTGATGCACGCTGTGAGCCGTCCACAATATGCGAACCCGGTGATCGGCCCGATGCCCCCAGTAGTAGCAGAAATCGGTCGCGATCAGTCCGATGGCCCAGGTCCACCATCGGTCGGCGGGCAGCTGAATCGGCGTCAACATGGCCGCGACGAGGACGAAAGAGAATGGGACGAGCAGGTTCTCCAACGAACGGGTAACCCTGCTCGCGATACCAATCGCGAGGCTGTTCATGGTATCGGGAGCATAGAATCCACGCTTCCCATCCCCGCCCGCACTGCGACGCCAGGAAACCCATTCGAGGACTATTGCGAACAAGTATGCCGGTATCGCCAGCATGAAGATGCGAGTGTAATCCACCGTGGTGTCCAGGTCGGAGTTGCGTGGCGGGGTAAGGGATTTCGGCTATCCGCCGCCGGCCCCGACAACGGGGGTGCAAAGCAGCTGTATCGCAGAACCGCTGCATCCGAAGAGGGCACCGAGGAGCGGTGCCAGAGGCGAACTCCAGAAGGCGGAGTTCCCGGCGTAGATCCACGGCATCGGGTCCGACGATACCGACGACGACAGACTGGACGAACCAGTCGACGCGACGGGCTGAAGGGCGTTCGGGGCGGCGACGGCGACGCCCTTGGCGGCGGCCAGGCCGGTGAAAAGGACTGCGACGGCGAGTGCTCCGCGGAGCCTGGTTCGAGTGTCGACTTTGGACACGGTTCCCCCGAGTTGGTAGGTGTGAGGGTCCCGAGGCTAACAGCTCTGAACCATGTACATTTCAGATCGATTGCCCCGAGTGTTCGGGGCAGTGACTTCCCGGGCATCCGGGCGAAATGGATAGGCCCGCTGCGAGATTCGCGGCGGGCCTATCGGTCTTTCGGCTGGGGCTCAGTGGGTGAGAGTCGCGGCGTTCTTCGCCAGGTCGAGAAGGGGTTGGGGGAAGATGCCGAGGGCCAGGGTGGCTGCGGCGGTGAGGGCGATGACGGTGCTGGTGAGGGTGGGGTAGACGACGGTCGGTGGGGTGGCGGGGGCGTCGGTGAAGAACATCAGGACGATGACGCGGATGTAGAAGAAGGCGGCGATGGCGCTGGAGATGACACCGACGATGACCAGGGTTGCCGCGTCGCCGCCGGTGGCTGCGGCGAAGACGCCGAATTTGGCGATGAAGCCGCTGGTGAGGGGGATGCCGGCGAAGGAGAGGAGGAACAGGGAGAAGGTGGTGGCCAGCCAGGGGGAGCGGCGGCCCATCCCCGCCCAGGCGGGGAGAGCTGTTGCCTCGTCGCCGTTTTCGTCGCGGACCAGGCTGACCAGGGCGAAGGCGCCGACTGTGCCGAGGCCGTAGACCGCCAGGTAGAAGAGGGTGGAGGAGATGCCGGCGGTGGTTGCGGAGACGATGGCGGTGAGGATGAAACCGGAATGCGCCACCGAGGAATACGCGAGCATGCGCTTCATGTCGGTCTGGGTGATGGCGAGGATCGCGCCGACGACCATGGTGGCGATGGCGACCGCCGCGAAGACCGGACGCCAGTCGTTGCGGAGGTTCGGGACCGCGACGTACAGCACGCGCAGCAGCGCACCGACTGCGGCGATCTTGGTGGCGGCGGCCATGAACGCGGTGACCGGGGTCGGGGCGCCCTGATAGACGTCTGGAACCCAGGACTGGAACGGGACCGCGCCGATCTTGAAGAGCAGGCCGACGGCCAGCATGGCGACGCCGATGACCGCCAGGGTGTGCGACTTCCCGTCGTCACGGGCCACCGCGTCGGCGATACCCGCCAGCCGGATGGTTCCCGCGTAGCCGTAGAGCAACGCCATCCCGTAGAGGAAGAAGGCCGACGAGAACGCGCCCAGCAGGAAGTATTTCAGCGCGGCCTCCTGGGAGAGGAGACGGCGGCGGCGGGCCAGGCCGCACAGCAGGTACAGCGGCAGCGACAGCACTTCCAGCGCCACGAACATGGTCAGCAGATCGTTCGAGGCGGGGAAGAGCATCAACCCGGCGAGGGCGAACATGGTGAGCGGGAAGACCTCGGTGGTCGCGATTCCCGCTTTGGTGGCGGCGATCTCGTCGAGGCTGCCGGGCGTCGAGGCGGCCTGCGGGGTGAAGGCGTCGACCCCGCCGCGGGACGCCGTGACACTCCAGGTGCCGGGTCCCTCGCGGCGCACCGGCATCCGGTCGGCTCGCCGCTCGGCGATGAAGAGCAGTCCGAGAATGCCGACCACCAGGATTGTGCCCTGCAGGAACAGTGAAACCCCGTCGATGGCAACGGCTCCCACCACGGCGGTCGCCCGGACATCGCGCAGCCCGATGACCGCGCCCAGCGCGACCGCCATCCCGCCGAGCCCGAGCACCAGGTGGATCACATAGCGCGACGCGCGCGGCGCGAACGCCTCCACCAGCACCCCGGCGACCGCGACACCGAACACGATCAACATCGGTGACAGGTACCGGTATTCGATGCTCGGTGCCGGGACCGTCGCGGCGAGCAGCAGACCTCCACTCATTTGTGGGCACCTCCGGTGTTCGTCTGGGCGGCTTCCGGCTGCACCGCCGGGGCCGGATTGTGCTGTCCGATCGTGGTGAGGGTGCGGGCGACGGCCGGATCGATCCGGTCCAGCACCGGCTTGGGGTACGCGCCGAGGAACAGCAGGGCGACAATGAGCGGGACCACGACGACCATTTCGCGCGGCAGCAGGTCGTAGAGCCGCTCGTTGCCCTCCTTCACCGGGCCGGTCATCATCCGCTGGTACATCCACAGCACGTACACCGCGGCCAGCACCAGCGCGGAGGCCGCGAACACGGCCGCCACCGGGTAGCGGGTGAAGGTGCCGATCAGGACCAGGAATTCGCTGATGAACGGGGCGAGCCCGGGCAGCGACAGCGTGGCCAGGCCGGAGATGAAGAAGGTGCCCGCCAGGATCGGCGCGACCTTCTGGACGCCGCCGAAGTCGGCGATGAACCGAGATCCGCGGCGCGACACCAGGAATCCGGCGATCAGGAACAGGGCGGCGGTGGAGATGCCGTGGTTGATCATGTACAGCGTGGCCCCGGTGCCGCCCTGGGTGGTGAGCGCGAAGATGCCCAGGATGATGAATCCGAAATGCGAGATCGAGGTGTAGGCGATCAGCCGCATCACATCGGTCTGCCCGATGGCCAGCAGCGCCCCGTACAGGATCCCGATCACCGCGAGCACGCTGATCAGCGGCGCGTATGTCGATGTGGCCGAGGGGAACAGCAGCAGGCAGTAGCGCAGCATGCCGAAGGTCCCGACCTTGTCGACCACCGCCATCATGAGCACCGCGCTGGCGGGAGTGGCCGCCACCGCGGCGTCGGGCAGCCAGGTGTGCAGCGGCCACAGCGGGGCTTTCACCGCGAACGCGAACATGAATCCGAGGAACAGCGCGTTGAGCACCGCGGGCGTCGCCCCGAGCTGCCCGGAATTGGCGGCCTCCATGACGGTCCGGAAGTCGAAGGTGCCGCCGCCGTGGCTGCCCAGCTTCTCCCGCGCGGTGATGACGTAGAGCCCGATCACCGCGGCCAGCATGATGAGTCCGCCGAACAGGTTGTACAGCAGGAACTTCACCGCGGCCCGCGCCCGCTGCTGACGCAGCGCCATATCCCCGGTGCGGGGGCCGAAGCCGCCGATGAGAAAGTACATCGGGATCAGCATGACCTCGAAGAACACGTAGAACAGCAGAATGTCCAAGGCGGTGAACGAGACCAGCACCATGGATTCCACGACCAGGGTGAGCGCCACGTAGTAGTGCGCGACCCGCGGCCCGGTGCCGACCTCCCGCTCGTCCTGCCAGCCCGCGATCAGCAGTAGCGGCACCAGTCCGGCGGTCAGCAGGACCAGTACCAGTGCGATCCCGTCGAGGCCGACCGTGTAGGCCGCCCCGAAGGCCGGAATCCACTTCCGGTCCTCCACGAATTGGTATTGCGCCCCACCGGTTTCGAATTGGGTGGCCAGCCAGATGCCGATGCCGAGCGTGCCCAGCGACACGATCAGCGCGAAGGCCCGCACCGCGGCCCGCTGTCCGGCCGGGAACAGCAGCGCGAGCGCCGCCCCGCCGAGCGGCACCGCCCACAGCAGCGTGAGCCAGGGAAAGTCGCTCACGGAGTTCATCGGTGCGTTCGCAAGCTCGTTCACAAGAACCTCACCGCCAGCAGGGCGGCGACCACGAGGGCCGCGCCGGTGAACATGGACAGGGCGTAGGAGCGCACGAATCCGGTTTGCACGCGCCGGATCCGGGCCGACAGCCCGCCGATCACCGCGGCCGTGGAGTTGACCAGGCCGTCGATGCCGCGGTTGTCGACGAACACCAGCGACCGGGTCAGGTGCTGGCCGGGACGCATGAACGCGGCCTCGTTGGCGGCGTCGCCGTACAGGTCGCGGCGCGCGGCCTCGACGAGCGGGTTGCCGGCCGGCGCGGTCTCGGGGATCGGGGACTTCGCGTACTGGTCGTAGGCCACCCAGGCACCGGCCGCGACCACCGCGAGCGCGAAGAAGGTGATGGCCCAGGCGGGAATCACCGGTTCGCCGTGGTGTTCGCCGACCACGGGGGCCAGCCAGTTGGTGAGCGAGGAACCGTAGGCGAAGAGCATGCCGGAGAAGACGGATCCGAAGGCCAGCAGGATCATCGGCCCGGTCATCGAGGCGGGCGCCTCGTGCGGATGCGTGCCTTCGTTCCAGCGGCGCTCGCCGAAGAAGGTGAAGATCATGACGCGGGTCATGTAGAACGCGGTGATGCCCGCGCCGCACAGCGCGGCCAGACCGGTGACGATGCCGCCGACGCCGCCATACGCGAACGCCGCCTCGATGATCCGGTCCTTGGACCAGAATCCCGCGAACGGCGGAACGCCCAGGATGGCAAGGTATCCGAGCCCGAAGGTGACGTAGGTGATCGGCAGCAGCTTGCGCAGTCCGCCGTAACGGCGCATATCGGTTTCGTCGTTCATGGCGTGCATGACCGAGCCCGCGCCGAGGAACAGCCCGGCCTTGAAAAAGCCGTGGGTCAGCAGGTGCATGATCGCGGCCGCGTACCCGACCGGGCCGAGTCCGGCCGCCAGCACCATGTAGCCGATCTGGCTCATGGTCGAGGCGGCGAGCGCCTTCTTGATGTCGTCCTTGGCGCAACCGACGACCGCGCCGAACACCAGAGTGACCGCGCCGACAGCCATCACGGCCGCCCGCGCGCCCGGCGCGAGATCGAAGATCGGGTTCGAACGGGCGATCAGATAGACGCCCGCGGTGACCATGGTGGCGGCGTGGATGAGCGCCGACACCGGCGTCGGACCCTCCATGGCGTCCCCGAGCCAGGACTGCAGCGGCACCTGCGCGGACTTGCCGCAGGCCCCGAGCAGCAGCAGAAGCCCGATGGCGGTGAGGGTTCCGGTGCCCGCGTGGCTCGCCGACCCGAACACGGTCTGGAAGTCGATGCTCCCGAAGGTCGCGAACATGACCATGAGCGCGATGGCCAGCCCCATGTCGCCGACCCGGTTGACCACGAACGCCTTCTTGGCCGCGGTCGCGGCGGAGGGCTTGTGGTACCAGAATCCGATCAGCAGGTAGGACGCCAGGCCGACGCCTTCCCACCCGAGGTACAGCACCAGGTAGTTGCCCGCGAGGACCAGCACCAGCATGGCGGCCAGGAACAGGTTGAGGTAGGCGAAGAATCGCCGCCGTCCCGCGTCGCCGTTCATGTACCCGATCGAGTAGATGTGGATCAGCGATCCGACGCCGGTGATCAGCAACGCGAAGCACATCGACAGCTGGTCGAGTTGCAGCGCGAAGTCGACCTTCAGCCCGGTCACCGGCACCCACTCGAACAGCGTGTAGTGCACGGCCCGTTCGGAATTCGGCCGGTCCAGCATGTCGGAGAACGCCCACGCCGCGACCACGAACGAGGCCAGCGCCAGCGCGGTGCCCGGAATATGGCCCCACGTGTCGCCGATCCGGCCGATCAGCAGCAGGAAGACGGCTCCCGCGAGCGGGAGCGCCGGCATCAGCCACAACAGCATCTGTGCGGTATCCATGTCAGTACCGCAGCAGGTTCGCGTCGTCGACCGAGGTCGAGCGGCGGGCACGGAAGATGCTCATGATGATGGCCAGGCCGACCACGACCTCGGCGGCGGCCACCACCATGGTGAAGAACGCGAAGACCTGACCGTCGAGGTTGCCGTGCGTGCGCGCGAAGGTGACGAAGGCCAGGTTCACGGCGTTGAGCATCAGCTCGATGCACATGAACACCACGATGGCGTTGCGCCGCACCAGGACTCCGGCGGCGCCGATGGTGAACAGCAGGGCCGAGAGGTACAGATAGTTGTCCGGATTCACCGCTGGCCTTCCTCGTGAGTGTCGTCGCCGGGAACGTCGCTGCCGTCGCCGACGGTCAGCACGACCGCTTCGGTGTGGGCGCGATTGCGGCGGTGCCGCAGGATGGTGCTGACCGACAGCTCCTCGAAGGAGCCGTCGGGCAGCCGCGCGGGCGCGTCGACGGCATTGTGGCGGGCGTACACGCCGGGCGTGGGCAGCGGCGTCACCCGGGTGCCCGCGCGGAAGCGTTCCTTGGACAGGGTGCGCTGATCGGTGGGCGGCCCGAACCGTTCGCGGTGCGCGAGCACCATGGCGCCGATGGTCGCGGTGATGAGCAGCGCGCCGGTCAGCTCGAACGCCCACACGTAGCGCACGAAGATGAGTTCGGCCAGCGCCCCGATGGAGTAGGTGCCGCCGAGGCCGGGACCGGTCTCGGCGACGCTCGGGTCGGCCATGCCGCGGGCGATGCCGCCGATGAGCAGCATGCCGAAGCCGATGCCCACCACCACGACCGCGAGCCGCTGCCCGCGCAGCGTCTCCCGCAGCGACTCCGCGGAATCAACGCCGACGAGCATGAGCACGAACAGGAACAGCATCATGACCGCGCCGGTGTAGACGACGATCTGCACGATGCCCAGGAACAGCGCGCTCTGCGCGATGTAGAACGCCGACAGCGTGATCATGGTGGCAGCCAGGCACAGTGCCGAGTGCACGGCCTTGCGTGCGCAGACCATGCCGAGCGCGCCGAGCACCGCCACCACGGCGAGGATCCAGAACTGGACGGCCTCGCCGGTGGAGGTGTGGGTGACGATCTGCTGGGCGGGCTGCGCGATCCGGTCGGTGATCATGATTGGTTGGTCCCTTCCGCTCCGGCGAGTTCGCTTGCCGCGCCGGGGACTTCGCCGCGGTAGTAGGAGCCCTCGTCCGCGCCGGGGTACATGGCGTGCGGCGGGGCGACCATGCCCGGCTGCATCGGGGCGAGCAGATCCTGCTTCTCGTAGATCAGCCCGGCGCGGTTGTCGTCGGCCATCTCGTACTCGTTGGTCATGGTGAGCGCCCGGGTCGGGCAGGCCTCGATGCACAGACCGCACCCGATGCAACGCAGGTAGTTGATCTGGTAGACGCGGCCGTAACGCTCACCGGGAGAGAAGCGTTCGTCCTCGGTGTTGTCGGCGCCCTCGACGTAGATGGCGTCGGCGGGACAGGCCCAGGCGCACAGCTCGCAGCCGATGCACTTCTCCAGCCCGTCCGGATGCCGGTTGAGCTGGTGCCGGCCGTGATAGCGCGGCGCGGTGGGCGTCTTGACCTCGGGGTAGAGCTCGGTATTGGGCTTCTTGAACATGGTCGAGGCGGTGACCACGAATCCGCCCAGCGGGGCCAGCAGATCCGGCTTCGGCGTGGACGCCATCGGGGTCGCGGGCATCGGCGGCACCGGGAAGTCCGAGTACGCCCGTGTCGAATCCGGATCCGGCGAGGCTTTGGCGCGGTCGTAGCCCGCGTGCCCGGCCCGGATCACCAGCGCCAGCAGCACCGCCGCGACCACCAGCCCGCCGATCACCATGCCCGCGGTCTGGATGTGGGTGCCGTTGTTCTGCAGCACCTTCAGGGTCGCGACGAACATGACCCAGGCCAGCGACACCGGGATCAGCAGCTTCCAGCCCAGGTTCATGAACTGGTCGTAGCGCAGGCGGGGGAGCGTGCCGCGCAGCCAGATGAACACGAACAGGAACGTCCACACCTTGGCGGTGAACCACAGCATGGGCCACCAGCCGCTGTTCGCGCCCGCCCACAGGCTGATCGGGAACGGCGCGTGCCAGCCGCCGAAGAACAGCGTGGTGGCCAGCGCGGACACGGTCGCCATATTGATGTACTCGGCCATCATGAACATGGCGAACTTGAGCGAGGAGTACTCGGTGTGGAAGCCGCCGACCAGCTCGCCCTCGGCCTCGGGGAGGTCGAAGGGCGCGCGGTTGGTCTCGCCGACCATGGACACCGCGTAGATCAGGAACGACGGCAGCAGCAGGAAGACGTACCAGGTTCCCTCCTGCGCCTTGACGATTCCCGAGGTGGCCATGGTGCCCGAGAGCAGGAACACCGCGGCGAAGCACAGCGCCATGGCGATCTCGTAGGAGATGACCTGCGCGGTGGAGCGCAGCCCGCCCAGCAGCGGATAGGTGGACCCGGACGCCCAGCCCGCCAGCACGATGCCGTACACGCCGACCGAGGCCATGGCCAGGATGTAGAGCACGGCCACCGGCATATCGGTCAGCTGCAGCATGGTCCGATGCCCGAACATGCTGACCTGCGGCCCGAACGGGATCACCGCGAACGCCATCACGGCGGGGATCAGCGAGATCACCGGCGCGAGAATGAAGATCGGCTTGTCCACGATGGCCGGGAGAATGTCCTCCTTGAGGAGCATCTTCACGCCGTCCGCGATGGACTGCAGCGAGCCACGCGGCCCGACCCGGTTGGGTCCGACGCGCATCTGCATGAACGCCACGATCTTTCGTTCCGCGTACACCGCCAGCATCGGGATGAGCAGCAGGAACACGAAGATCCCGATGGATTTCACCAGCACCAGCCACCACGGATCGTGGCCGAACATACTCAGGTCACTCACGGTGATCCTCCCGTCGGATACGCACGAGGTGGCCGGGTGTGGTGCCGAGCTGCACCAGCACGTCGGAGCCGGGGGAATTCATGGGCAGCCACACCACGCCGTCGGGCATCTCGGTGATGACCAGGGGCAGGGTGATGTGGCCGTGGTCGGTCGCGGCGGTCACCGGATCACCGGTGGTGGCGCCGATCTCGGCGGCGGTATCGGCGGACAATCGCACCACGGGGGTGCGGGCGGTGCCCGCCAGGTTGGGTTCGCCGTCCTGGAGACGACCGCGGTCGATGAGCATCCGCCAGGAAGCGAGAACCGCTGTGCCCGAATGGGGTTGGGCCAGCGGATGCGGGCGGTGCACCGGCGTCGGGGCGGGCGCGCCGTCCCAGACTCCGAGGTCGGCCAGTTCCGCGCGGGCGCGGGCGGCGTCGCGCAGGCCCAGCCGCACCCCCATCTCGTTGGCGATGGCATCGAGAACCCGGTATTCGGGCAACGGCGCGGCCTCGCGGCGGACGGTGGAATCGCGCAGGGCGGCCTCGAATTGGCGGTGGCGACCCTCCCAGGTGAGGAAGGTGCCCGCTTTCTCCATGGCGGAGGCGACCGGGAACACGACGTCGGCGCGCTGGCTGATGTCGCTGCGGCGCAACTCCATCGACACCACGAAGCCCGCCGCGTCGATGGCCTGCAGGGCCGCGTGCGAGTCGGGCATGTCGCCGACCTCGACGCCGCCGATGAGCAGTGCGCCCAGGCTGGGTGCGGCGGCCAGGATGGCAGCGGTGTCGCGGCCGGGCGTGCCCGGCAGCTCGTCCACGTTCCAGGCGTCGCGAACCTGATTGCGCGCGGCGGGATCGGCGACCGGCCGCCCGCCGGGCAGCAACACCGGCAGTGCCCCGGCCTCGAGCGCGCCGCGCTCGCCGGCGCGGCGGGGGATCCAGGCCAGCGCCGCGCCGGTGTCGTCGGCCAGCCGCGCCACCGCGGACAGGCCGCCCGGAATGCCCCCGAGGCGTTCACCGGCGAGGATGAGCGCACCGGGCTCGCGCAGCAGGTCCGCGACCTCGCCCAGCCGGGCGTAGCCGGCGGTCAGCTCGTCGGTATCACCGGTCCGGATCGCTTCCAGCACATGCGGTTCCGCGCCCGGTGCGGCCCTCAGCAAGGTGCCGGACAGCTTCTGCAAGCCGCGGGTCACATACGGGGCGAGCGAGTAGATCGGTGTGCCGTTGCGGCGTGCAGCCTTGCGCAGCCGCAGGTACACGATCGGCGATTCCTCTTCCGCCTCGAATCCCACCAGCAGCACGAACGGCGCGCGTTCGAGGGCGGCGTAGTCGACGGTGATGCCCTGCCCGGCCACCCGGGCGGCCAGGAAGTCGGCCTCCTCGGCGGAGTGCTCGCGGGCCCGGAAGTCGATGTCGTTGGTGTTCAACGCGACTCGCGCGAACTTGGAGTACGCGTAGGCGTCCTCCAGGGTCACCCGGCCGCCGACCAGGACACCCGCCTTGCCGCGCGCCGCGGCCAGTCCGCGGGCGGCCGCACCGATGGCCTCCGACCACGACGCGGGCTGGAGGCTGCCGTCCCAGCTGCGCACCAGCGGCGTGGTGAGCCGGTCGGACTCGGTGAGGTAGGTGAACGCGAAACGACCCTTGTCGCAGTTCCATTCCTCGTTGACCTGCGGGTCGTCACCGGCCAAGCGGCGCATCACCTTGCCGCGCCGGTGATCGGTGCGCTGGGCGCAGCCACCCGCGCAGTGCTCGCACACCGCGGGGCTCGACACCAGGTCGAAGGGGCGGGCGCGGAAGCGGTAGGTGCTGCCGGTGAGCGCGCCGACCGGGCAGATCTGCACGGTGTTGCCGGAGAAATAGGAGTCCAGTGGCTCCCCGGCGGCCGTGCCGACCTGTTGCAGCGCACCGCGTTCCATCAGTTCGATGAACGGATCACCGGCCACCTGCTGCGAGAACCGCGTACAGCGGGCGCACAGCACGCAGCGTTCCCGGTCCAGCAGGATCGCCGAGGACAGCGGAATCGGCTTGGGGTAGGTGCGCTTCTCGCCGTCGAAACGGGATTCGGCGCGCCCCGCCGACATGGCCTGGTTCTGCAGCGGGCATTCGCCGCCCTTGTCGCACACCGGGCAGTCGAGGGGGTGATTGATGAGCAGCAGCTCCATCACGCCCTCCTGCGCCTTGGCGGCGACGGGGGAGGAGACCTGGGTGCTGATCACCATGCCCTCGGCGACGGTCTGGGTGCAGGAGGCGACAGGCTTGCGCTGCCCCTCGACCTCCACCAGGCACTGCCGGCACGCGCCGACCGGGTCGAGCAGCGGATGGTCGCAGAAGCGGGGGATCTGGACGCCGATGAGTTCGGCGGCCCGGATCACCAGGGTTCCGGCGGGCACCGAAACCTGGGTGCCGTCGATGGTCACGGTCACCATGTCGGTGGGGGTCACCCCGCCACCGGTTGTGGAGCTCACTGTCGAGGTCATCGTGCTCCTTGGGGGGCCCAGGCCGTGGTGCGGGCCGGGTCGAACGGGCAGGCGCCGAGGCGGATGTGCTCGGCGTACTCGTCGCGGAAGTACTTCAGGGAG
Organism: Nocardia sp. NPDC005825; assembly: GCF_040630175.1. NCBI lineage: Bacteria > Bacillati > Actinomycetota > Actinomycetes > Mycobacteriales > Nocardiaceae > Nocardia > Nocardia sp. NPDC005825. The sequence continues at coordinate 101,887 of NZ_JBEXXC010000001.1, read as the reverse complement.
GAGAAGATCGGGCTGGCCGCGCCGTCACCGAGGGCGCAGAAGGATTTGCCGTTGATGTTGTCGGCGATGTCGGCCAGCTTGTCCAGGTCGGTCTGGTGGCCCTGGCCGTTCTCCAGGCGCTGCAGCAGCTGGACCAGCCAGTAGGTGCCCTCGCGGCAGGGGGTGCACTTGCCGCAGGATTCGTGGGCGTAGAACTCGGTCCAGCGCAGCACCGCCCGCACCACGCAGGTGGTGTCGTCGAAGATCTGCAGCGCCTTGGTGCCGAGCATGGAGCCCGCGGCCGACACGCCCTCGTAGTCGAGGGGGACGTCGATGTGCTCGGCGGTGAACAGCGGGGTCGACGAACCGCCCGGGGTCCAGAACTTCAGGGTGTGCCCCTCGCGGATGCCTCCGGCGTAGGTCAGCAAGTCGCGCAAGGTGATTCCGAGGGCCGCTTCGTACTGGCCCGGTCGCGTCACGTGACCGGAGAGCGAGTAGAGGGTGAACCCCGGCGACTTCTCGGTGCCGAACGACCGGAACCACTCCACGCCATTCGCGAGGATGAGGGGCACGGACGCAATGGATTCCACATTGTTGACCACGGTCGGGCAGGCGTAGAGACCGGCCACGGCCGGGAACGGAGGACGCAGTCGCGGCTGACCGCGGCGGCCCTCGAGCGAATCCAGCAGCGCGGTCTCCTCACCGCAGATGTAGGCGCCCGCCCCGGCGTGCACCACGATCTCCAGGTCGAAACCCGAGCCCTGGATATTGCGGCCGAGATAGCCCGCCTCGTACGCCTGCTGCACCGCGGCCTGCAATCGCCGCAGCACCGACACCACCTCGCCGCGCACGTAGATGAACGCGTGCGAGGCGCGGATGGCGTAGGCCGCGATGATCACGCCCTCGATGAGGGTGTGCGGCGTGGCCAGCATGAGCGGAATGTCCTTGCAGGTGCCGGGTTCCGACTCGTCGGCATTGACCACCAGGTAGTGCGGCTTGGTGACGCCGTCGGGGCCGGGGCCCTGGGGGATGAAGCCCCACTTCATACCGGTCGGGAAGCCCGCGCCGCCGCGGCCGCGCAGGCCGGAATCCTTGATGGTGGCGATGACGTCGTCCGGGCGCATGCGCAGCGCCTCGGGCAGCGCCCGATAGCCGCCCTGACGGCGGTAGGACGCCAGGGTCCAGCTGTCCGGGTCCGCCCAGTGCTTGGTGAAGACGGGAGTCAGAGCAGTCGTCACCGAGCGCCTCCGTCGGTCGAGTTCTCTTCCGCGGCACGCAGACCGGCCAGCGACGCGGGCCCGGCCGCACCGTCGGTGGCGCCGGGCCGCTGGTCCGGGTAGCCCGCGAGGATGCGGGCGGTCTCGCGGAACGTGCACGGCGGGATGCCGCTGCGCGAGGCGGTCGGCGGCTGGTCGCGGCGCAGCGAATCCACCAGCTCCTTGGCCGATTCCGGGGTCTGGTTGTCGAAGAACTCCCAGTTCACCATGATGACCGGCGCATAGTCGCAGGCGGCATTGCACTCGATGTGCTCGAGGGTGACCATGCCGTCCGCTGTCGTCTCGCCGTTCTTGATTCCCAAGTGCCGCTTCAGGTCCGCGAGGATCTCGTCGCCGCCCATGACCGCGCACAGCGTGTTCGTGCAGACGCCGACATGGAAGTCGCCGGTCGGCGTGCGCCGGTACATGGAGTAGAAGGTGGCCACCGCGGTGACCTCGGCATCGGTCAATCCCAGCTGCTCGGCGCAGAATTCGATGCCGGTGCCGGACACATAGCCCTCCACCGATTGCATCAGGTGCAGCAGGGGAAGCAGCGCCGACCGCGCATGCGGATACCGGGCGATGATCTCGCGAGCCTCCGCCTGCAACCGGTCGTGCGCCTCCGGCGGGAACGGAATCGGCCGCGCGGTCAGGTTCAACAGAATCTCTGTCATCGGTCCACGCCTCCCATCACCGGGTCGATGGAGGCGACGGAGGCGATCACGTCGGCGACCAGGCCGCCCTCGCACATCGCCGCCACCGCTTGCAGATTCGTGAACGAAGGGTCCCGGTAATGGACCCGGTACGGGCGGGTGCCGCCGTCGCTGATCATGTGCACGCCCAGCTCGCCGCGCGGGGACTCCACCGCCGTGTACACCTGGCCGGGTGGGACGCGCAGCCCCTCGGTCACCAGCTTGAAGTGGTGGATGAGCGATTCCATGGAGGAACCCATGATCTTGCCGATGTGCTTGGGGGAGTTGCCCAGACCGTCCGGCCCGAGCTCCAGGTCGGCGGGCCAGGCGATCTTCTTGTCCTCCACCATGACCGGGCCCGGCCGCAGCTTGTCGAGGCACTGCTCGACGATCTTGAGCGATTCCTTCATCTCGTTGACGCGAATCAGGTAGCGGCCGTAGCAGTCGCAGCCGGTGTCGGTCTGCACCTCGAACTCGTAGTTCTCGTAGCCGCAGTACGGCTGGGACTTGCGCAGATCGTGCGGCAGACCCGTGGATCGCAGCATCGGGCCGGTGATCCCGAGCGCCATGCAGCCCGTCAGGTCCAGGTAGCCGACATTGCGGGTGCGGGCCTTCCAGATGGGGTTCTCGTTGAGCAGCATCTCCATGTCCCGCAGGCGGCTCGGCAGCAGGTCCAGCAGCTCGCGGACCTTCTGCACGCCGTCATCCGGGAGATCCTGGGCCAAGCCGCCCGGGCGGATGTAGGCGTGGTTCATGCGCAGACCGGTGATGGTCTCGAACACGTCGAGGATGAGTTCGCGTTCGCGGAAACCGAACAGCATCGGGGTCAGCGCGCCCAGCTCCATACCGCCGGTGGCCAGCGCCACCAGGTGCGAGGAGATGCGGTTCAGCTCCATGAGCATCACGCGAATGACATTGACGCGCTCGGGGATCTGATCGGTGATGTCGAGCAGCTTCTCCACCGCCAGGCAGTACGCCGTCTCGTTGAAGAACGGCGACAGGTAGTCCATGCGGGTGACGAAGGTGGTGCCCTGCACCCAGCTGCGGTACTCGAGGTTCTTCTCGATGCCGGTGTGCAGATAGCCGATGCCGCAGCGCGCCTCGGTGACGGTCTCGCCCTCGATCTCGAGAATGAGGCGCAGCACCCCGTGCGTGGAGGGGTGCTGCGGGCCCATGTTCACGACGATGCGTTCCTCGGCGATGCCGTCCAGGGTCGCGGAGATCTCGTCCCAGTCGTTTCCCACCACGGTGACCGAGCGTTCGGGCCGTTCCCGGGTGTCACGACGGGACTTGGTGTCGATGTCGTTCATTAGGAGTAAGTCCTCCGCTCGTCGGGCGGCGGGATGCGCGCGCCCTTGTATTCGACCGGGATTCCGCCGAGCGGATAGTCCTTGCGCTGCGGGTGGCCACGCCAGTCGTCGGGCATGGCGATGCGGGTCAGCGACGGGTGACCGTCGAAGAGGATGCCGAAGAAGTCGTAGGTCTCCCGCTCGTGCCAGTCCACCGTCGGGTAGACCGAGTACAGGGAGGGCAGGTGCGGATCGCTGTCCGGCACCGAGACTTCCAGCCGCAGGCGGCGATTGTGGGTGATCGAGTTCAGGTGGTAGAGCGCGTGCAGCTCGCGCCCGGTGTCCTCCGGGTAGTGCGCGCCGCTGGCGCCCAGGCACAACTCGAAGCGCAGGGCTTCGTTGTCGCGCAGGGTCTTCGCGACCAGCACCAGGTGCTCGCGGCGGATGTGCAGGGTGAGTTCGTCGCGGAACACGACGATCTTCTCCACCGCCTCGTCGAAGGTCTTGGCCAGCGCCAGGCGCAGATGCGCGATGACCTCGTCGAAGACCGGGCCGTAGGGGGCGGGGGTGCCGCCGGGCATGGAGACGGTCTGGACCAGGCGGCCGTAGCCGGAGGTGTCGCCGGTGCCGGACACGCCGAACATGCCCTGGCGCACGCCGATCACATCGTCGGCGGGCTCGGCGGCCGGAGACTCGGCGGCAGCGGATTCCGTTGTGTCCGTCGTCTTCTCAGTGGGTTCCACGGCCGCCTCCGGGGGGCTCTCCGTGCCGACAGGTGCATCGAAGCTCATCGCAGCAGCCCCTTCAGCTGAATGGTCGGGGTGCTGGCGAGCGCGGCGGCTTCGGCCGCGCGCACGGCCTCTTCGCGATTGACGCCGAGCGGCATCTCCTGAATCTTCTCGTGCAGCTTCAGGATCGCGTTCAACAACATCTCCGGCCGCGGCGGGCAGCCGGGCAGATAGATGTCGACCGGGACGATGTGGTCGACGCCCTGCACGATGGCGTAGTTGTTGAACATGCCGCCCGAGGATGCGCAGACACCCATGGCCAGCACCCATTTCGGTTCGGTCATCTGGTCGTAGACCTGGCGCAGCACCGGGGCCATCTTCTGGCTCACCCGGCCCGCCACGATCATCAGATCGGCCTGGCGCGGCGAGGCGCGGAACGCCTCCATGCCGAAACGGGCGATATCGAACCGCCCGCCGCCGGTGGCCATCATCTCGATCGCGCAGCACGCCAAGCCGAACGTCGCCGGCCACAGCGAACTCTTGCGCAGATAGCCGGCCAAATCTTCCACCGTGCTCAGCAGGAACCCGCTGGGCAGTTTCTCCTCGAGACCCATGTCGGACTACTTCTCCCGGATCGGGACACCCCGCCTCGCACGGGGTGTGTGAATGGAAATCCCCTGTGCGCCGATCAATCCCAGCTGAGACCGCCGCGCCGCCACTCGTAGGCGTAGGCGACCGAGACGTTGAAGATGAACAACGCCATGGCGGCCAGCCCGAACACTCCGAGTGCGTCGAAGTGCACGGCCCACGGGTAGAGGAAGACGATCTCGATGTCGAAGATGATGAACAGCATGGCGGTGAGGTAGTACTTCACCGGAAAACGTTGGCCCGCAGCGTTTCCCGGACCACCCGAGACCGCGTGCGGGGTCGGCTCGATGCCGCATTCGTAGGCCTCGAGTTTGGCCCGGTTGTAGCGTTTGGGGCCGATCAGGGCCGCCAGGAAAATGGAGAACACCCCGAACGCGGCGGCGACCGCGCCGAGAACCAGGGTCGGTACCTCGATATTCACTTCAGCACTACCCCTCCTGCGAGCTGGACGACGCACTACGGACGGCAGCGGGCGCGGAGGGATGATGTCAGTGGTGCATGGCAGTCATGCATCTCCCCGCGCTCCTGTGAGCTACGGCACAGATTACAACTCGGACGAGAAGATACATGACGATTCGCGATCGCGTTTGATCGAATTCGGAACGGTCTTTTATGACCGATTGGACGTAATCCCGAATGTCACGTGACACGGGTTTGCCCTGTTCACACGGGCGAAGGAAGATCAGGCCACGAAGCTATTACCGAGCACACCCAGGACAGCGCCGGTCAACCGGATGGGGTCGATGGGGTGCGGCACCGCCGCTTCCGCGCGCGACCAATTCGCCAGCCAGGCATCATCGGGCCGACCGGTCAACACGACAATCGGTGGGCAGTCGGCGATTTCGTCCTTGAGCTGCTTGGCCAGGCCGAGACCGCCCTCCGGGGCAGACTCGCCGTCGAGGATCAGCAGATCCAGTTCACCGGCGTCCATCTTCTCGAGGACCACCGGGCCCGTGGCCACCTCGACGTAGTCGATGGGCGGCATATCGGGGTGCGGCCGTCTGCCCAGCGCCAGCATGATCTGGCTCCGGGTATCGGCATCACTGCTGTAAACGAGGACCCGCACGGCGGCGGGACGTTTGGCATCGGCCACGTTCCGCATGCTACGTCGCAGATGGGGCGGCGCGGGGCAGCTTCGCGAGAAGTCCGCGCACGCGTCGCGGAATCCCCTGTCGCGCAATACGTCGATGGCCGGTTGTTCGTAATCCGAGACCGGTACGATCCCGCGAATGAGGGGAGACGTCACCCAACGCCTCATCGAAACCGACGTGTGGACCGACGAGTTGGTGGGGCGGGCCGGGATTCCGGTCTTCGATGTGCCGTTGGTGAGCGTCGGCAGCGGGCTGGGTTCGTTCACCCTGTTCGACACCTTGCGGATCTACGGGGTGCCCGGGGCGGCGATGGCGGTGCTCGGACCGCAGGACCTGCCGTGGGGGTCGTTCGAGTATCTGACTCGGGTGTCGCAGATTCCGCGGGAGGAACGGCTGCGCAGCGATTCGGGCGCGACGCCGGACAATATCTGGGGATTTCCGTCCTATGCCCTTCGCGAGGCAATAGCCGAAAAGTCGCTATCGGCTTTATGGAATGTGCTGGTGGAGCCCGTTCTCGCCGAGCACCACACGCCTCGGGCAGGGCAGGTCTTGGCGGCGCTGGAGCGCGAATTCCAGCGGGTCGAATACGCGCGGTCCTTGCACAAAGGGCAGGTTCGCATGGTGCGCAAACGGAGCGGCGGCGGGTACTTCACGATCCTCACGCCACCGGAAGGGACATCGGCGACCAAACGAATCGCGTTTCGCAGCAGTCATGTTCACATCGCCGTCGGGTACCCCGGACTGCGGCTGCTGCCGGATCTGCAGGAGTACCGCGAGCGGTACCGGGATCCGACGCGGGTGGTGAACGCCTACGAGCCGCACGAGCACGTGTACGAGGCGTTGCAACGGCGGCCCGGGACGGTCATGGTGCGCGGCAGCGGGATAGTTGCCAGCCGTGTGCTGCAACGACTGATCGACGATCGGGATCGGCTGCGGCTGAACACCCAGATCCTGCATCTGTTCCGGACCTATGTGGCGGGACCGCAAGGGGACAGCGTGTTCGGGCGGCGGGCGGGTGCGAACGGGTGGGCGTATCAAGCCTTCAACTTTCCCAAGGCGAGCTTCGGCGGGCAGATCCGGCAGCGGCTGCGGACGCTCGAGGGGCGGGAGCGGGCGGAGCTGCTGAAGACGCTGGGCGGGACGACGACGCCGCGGCGCAAGCGGTGGGAGGAACAGCTGGCGCGGGGGCGGGCGCAGGGCTGGTATCAGATCCTGGTGGGATCGGCGCGGAATCTGCGACCCGATCGCACCCGGCCCGGCGTCGTGACGACGGTGGCGCCCGAGCCGGACGGGCCGGGCAGCTTCGCGTCGACCGACCGGCCGGTTGACGTGCATGCCGATTACGTCATCGACTGCACCGGACTCGAAGCCGATATTCGGGAACATCGGCTGCTCGCCGATCTGCTCGATCACACCGGGGCCCGGCGCAATCCGCTCGGGCGGCTGGATGTGGACCGGACCTTCGAGCTGTTCGGGACCCGCAGCGGGGCCGGGCGGGTGTACGCCTCGGGTAGCGCGACGCTGGGCGGATATTTCGCGCCCGTGGACTCGTTCGCAGGATTGCAGTACGCGGCCCTGGAGATCGCCGACGACTTGGCGGCGAACGGGTTCTGCCGGCGACTGGATACGCTGCGGTCGGTGCGGCAGTGGTGGTTGTGGGTCACCGATCGGCGGATTCCGGTATGACGCCGACGCTGTGGGGGCGGATTCAGACTCGCGTGATCGTGCTCGGGGTGATCGGTGCGGTGACCACGCTGCTCCTCACGCCACTGCTGCCGATGGGGAAGCTGTCGCTGGAGCAGGGTTATCGGGTCACGCTGACCATATTGGTGGCGGTCATCCTGCTCGGAGTCGGGTGGGAGCTGGCCTATCACGGTCTGCAGCAATACCGGTGGGACAAGGACTGGCCGACCCTGTTCGGGCTGGTGACCATCGTGAACGAGGGACTGCTGCTGTGGCTGCTGGTGCGGTACACGTCAGCGGTCGTGCCCCGTGATCTGCGGCCGTCCGCGCCGGCGTTCGGCATCGATTTCACGCTGACCTGGCTGGCGTTCTGGGGATTCGTCAACGGTCCGATCCGTGTGGTGCTGCCGCGCTGGCGATATACCGGGGGCCGGGTGCTATGACCGCGCGGGTCGAGGTGGTGCCGGGCCGCCACCTGGTGGCCTGCGTCGACGGGGTGGTCGTGGTTGTCGCGCACCGGGATTCGAGTGTGATCACGGCGGCGTCCGAGGCTATCGCCGTGCTGGACAAGGTGTTGGAGATGGTGGCGGAGGCGGCATCGCGGGAGACTCGGCGCACCGGGCGCACCTTCGCACGGCTGGCGAGCACGTGGCTGATGGGTCGTGCGGACGAGGAGCAGATCGAATTCGGGGTGCTGACACCAGGAAAGCGGGGACTGGCGGTCTTTCTGCACGGCCGGGTCACGGCAATGCTCGAGGGCACGGAGGACCGGGAGGTGCTGCACGGCCGCGATGCCGGATTCAGTGTCGATCGGGTGGGGAGTCCCGCGCCGGGGCGCGCGGCCGCGGTCTTCGTCGACGACGGCGAGCCGCGGAAGAGTCTGCCCAGGGCGAGCGTGTGGTCGCTGCGCGAGGGGCGGGTGCCGGGCTCGGGGGCGGTGATGTGGTTGGGGGAGAAGGCGAATACGCCCGAGGCCGCGATCGCGACCCGAGGTCGGGACCCGGTTCCACACACTTCCGGCAGCGTGCGCACCATTGCACCCACTGCCATTCCCGGTGGAATCGAGACCGCTCCCACCGGTGTCGTGGTGCACGGATTCACCTGCGCCCGCGGACATCTCAACGACCCTCGCGTGTCCTTCTGCGTCGCGTGCGGGATTCGCATGGAGCAGCTGACCTGCGTGCTCGCCCCCGGCATCCGCCCGCCGCTGGGTGTTCTGCTGCTCGACGACGGTACCTCCTACGTCCTCCACAGCGATCTCGTGATCGGCCGCGAACCCGCCCGCTCACCGCAGGTGCGACGTGGCGCGCAAGCGATCCGCATCCCCGACGCCACCGGGGGTATGTCTCGCGTCCACGCCGAGATCCGCCTCGTGGACTGGGACGTCCTGGTCGTGGATCGCGGGTCGGCCAATGGCACCCATATCCGCCCGCCCGGCCGCCCCGACTGGATCCGCGCCGCACCCGGCCGACCCACCGTCCTGGCGCCCGGCAGCCAATTGCTGCTCGGCGGGCGGGTGTTCACCTTCGACTCGCCGTACGGACGCTGACGGCGGAGGGTGGTTCGATCCGGCCGGATATGGAGATAGCGTCACCGGGAGCTGACGAGCGAAGGAGCACGCGTGACTGCCGAATCCGTTGATGTCGTGGTGATCGGGATGGGGCCCGGAGGGGAAGACGTGGCCACGCGGGTGGCGCGCGGCGGGCTCGCCGTCGTCGGGGTCGAGGGGCGGTTGGTGGGCGGGGAGTGCCCGTATTACGCGTGTGTGCCGACCAAGATGATGGTTCGGGCGGCGGGGGTGCTGGCCGAGGCTCGGCGGGTGGACGGGCTCGCCGGGTCGGCCGCCGTGCAGGCGGATTGGCGGCCGGTCGCGGCCCGGATCCGGGAGGAGGCCACCGACGATTGGGACGACCGGGTGGCAGTCGAACGATTCGAGAAGGCGGGTGGGCGGTTCGTGCGCGGGTGGGGACGGATCACCGCGCCGGGGGAGGTGACCGTGGCTACCGACAGCGGAGAGCGCGTGTTTCGGGCGCGGCGGGGGATTGTGCTGAATCCGGGGACGGAACCGGCCGTTCCGCCGCTCGACGGGCTGGCGGGGACGCCGTTCTGGACGAATCGGGACGCGGTCCCGGCTACCGAGGTGCCGGAGTCGCTCATCGTGCTGGGCGGGGGACCCGTGGGGGCGGAGTTCGCACAGATCTTCGCGCGGTTCGGGGCACGGGTGACCGTGGTCGTGCCGCGGCGGCTGTTGCCGCAGGACGAGCCGGAGGCGGGGCAGCTGCTGGCGACAGTGTTCGCGGACGAGGGGATCGAGGTCCGGGGCGGGGTTCGGGGGACGGCGGTGCGGCATGACGGGCGCGAGTTCGCACTGACTCTCGACAATGGCGAGGTGTTGCGTGCCGAGCGGTTGCTCGTCGCGGCGGGGCGGCGAACCGAGCTGGCGGGCTTGGGAATCGGGGCGGTCGGCTTGGACGAATCGGCCAGGTCAATACCGGTGGACAATCGGCTACGGGCAACCGAAGGGGTGTGGGCGCTCGGCGATATCACCGGACAGGGGGCTTTCACTCACGTGTCCATGTATCAGGCGCGGATCGCGGCACAGGACATCCTCGGTAGCGGGGACGAGATCGCGCGGTATCATGCCGTACCGCGGGTGACATTCACCGATCCCGAGGTCGGGGCGGTCGGTATGACCGAGGAGCAGGCCCGGGCGGCAGGCCTGACGGTCCGGGTCGGAATCACCGAAGTACCTGCGTCCACGCGGGGTTGGATCCACAAAGCGGGCAATGCCGGGTTCATCAAACTGGTCGAGGACGCCGACCGCGGGGTGCTCGTCGGCGCGTGCTCCGCCGGGCCGCAGGGCGGCGAAGTGCTCAGTGCCCTGTCGGTAGCCGTCCACGCCCAGGTCCCGACGGCGACCTTGCGGGAGATGATCCTCGCCTACCCGACCTTCCATCGCGCCATCGAATCGGCGCTCGATGCCCTCGCATCCGGTTAGGCATCGAATCGCAATCGTTGCTGTTCACACCGGTGCAACAGCGGCATCCTGGTAACCATCGATAGTCCTAGCTGGTTGGGCGGTGGGCACATGCGAATCTCGGAAATCCTGCGCCGGAAGGGCGGCGAAGTCGTCACGATTGCACCCGATGCAACCGTGCGCGAACTGCTCAGAATTCTGGCGGCACACAACGTCGGCGCGGCCATCGTCTCCCCGGACGGCACCGCCATGGCCGGCATCGTCTCCGAACGAGACATCGTCCGCCGCCTCTACCGCGACGGCGCACCCCTCCTGGACGCCCCGGTCTCCACCATCATGACCGCGGCCCTCCACACCTGCTCCCCGGACGACAACGTCGAAACCCTCAACGCCATCATGACCGAACACCGAATCCGCCACCTCCCCGTCCTCGAGGACGGCCAGATGATCGGCATCGTCAGCATCGGCGACGTCGTCAAAAGCCAAATCTCCGAACTCGAAACCGAACGCGAAGCCCTCGTCCGCTACCTCCACAGCTGACCGACACCGCGAACCTCGCTGCCGCGGCGCAGTGTCGTGCGCCGCGCCGGGGCTCGAGGCAGCGTCATCGGCGGATGCGCCGATAGTGCTGTGGCGGGCTCACCGCGCCAATAAGATTCGACGGCCGACGGTGCATGCCGTTCTTTCGCATTCTTTGTCGTCGTTGTGTCTGATCTCATGGATCTGGGAGGTGCATTATCGTGGGAATCATGAGCGCCGAGCGTGACGAACTGAAGCGCCTGGTGGACGAAATCCCCGAGGATCGGGTTCCACAGGTGCTCGAGGACGTGCGCCGCCACTTGCGAGTCGTCGCTCCCCGCACCTGGCCACCGGCATGGTTCGCTAGCGCCGAGGGCGACGGAACTCCCTACGGCGCGAACAGCGAGGATCTGCTGCCCGACGACTTCGGCCGGTAGCCCATGATCGTCTGCGATACGGGTCCACTGGTCGCAGCAGCCTTCGCCAAGGATCCGGACCACCACCCGTGTGTCGAGTTGTTCACGGGCCTCCATATGGCCAAACGCGCGATCCTCGTACCGACCCCGGTGCTCAGCGAAGTCGGCTACCTGCTCGGCAAGTTCGCCGGTCCGCGCACCGAGGCTGGATTTCTGCGATCGGCATGAGAGGCAGCAATTCGGGTCCGAAGCTACAGTGGCCGACGGGTTTTGATCTCCGAGCTCGCTGAAACCGGGCGAACGGCACGACTTCAGCAACTACGGTCCCGGAATGCTGCGGTGGCGACAAGAACCCTCGGCCGGAAAACATTGACCTCGAGACGAGTTGAGGTTGCAGGGTAGGGGATTGTGCAGACAATCCCTGTGGAGATCGGTGTCATCCTGCCTTCGGTGGCGACGCAACGGGCTCAGAAACTTGATATAGGCGCCGCTGCTCGTCATGCCGAGGAGGTCGGGCTGGATGGGGTTTGGCACGGGGATCACCTGTCGATCGGTGTGCCTGTGCTGGATTGCACGATTGCCCTGGCGGTCGCAGCGGCCGCGACCGAGCGGGTGCGGATCGGCACCAGTGTCTACATTCCGGCGCTGCGGCCGCTGGCCTGGGCGGCCAAGCAGGTGGCGAGCTTGCAGCAGGTCAGTGGTGGGCGTCTGATCCTCGGTGTCGGGTCCGGGGGCGGTCCGGGTCAGTGGGCGGCGGCAGGGATTCCGTTCGGGGAGCGGGGTGCTCGCACCGATACCGCGCTGCGCGTGTTGCCTGAGTTGTTGGCGGGCAAGCGGGTCGCTCTCCCTGATATGCCGGAGCCGATCGAGATCGAATTGGCGCCATCCGTTCCGGTTCCGCCGATGTTGGTCGGAAACCACTCGGCTCCCGCCCGGCGGCGGGCCGCGGAGCTGGGGGACGGGTGGTTTCCGTCGCTGATCCCACCTGCCCAGGTGACGGCAGGCTCGCCGAAATCACCGAACTCGCCGCGCAGTATCAGCGGCCGGCGCCCACGGTCACCATCGGCGCGACCGGAGTTCTCGGCACCGAAGCGGATCTGCCCACGCGTGCCGAGATCGCCGCTGGAATCAGCCAGAACTACGGGAAGTCGATCGAGGAGACCTTGCCGATTCCGATCACCGGATCCATCGAGCAAGCCGCCGAACGCATAGCCGCCTACCGGGACGCCGGCGCCCGCCGCCTCGTCATCGGTATTGCCGGAGGCGACTGGCGGCGGCAGTGCGAGTTGCTGGCGCAGGTGCGTTCCGCGCTCCGGTGACCTGCGGAGAAGGCCAGAAGCGGGCTGGTTGCCGTTTCGGCGGGCTGTCTACGGGGTCAAGGGCTTTCGGCGGGGGATCACTCGGCGGTGGGTGATGCGCCAGCCGTGGCGGGTGCGGTGGAGGGTGTCCTCGTAGGTGACGCTGGTGGTGGTGGCGTCGGTGTTGACGGCCAGGCCCTTGGAGATCGCGTGGGCCGTGTCGCCGTCCAGGGCTGTGACCACGACGTTGGTGACATGGTGGGCGAGGGGGTTGGCGTCGCCCAGTTCGCGTGCCATGTCGCGGAGGGATTCCACTCCGGGTACGGTGCCCGCGCCGAAAGCGGTCAGGTCGTAGGTGATGTCCTCGGTGAATACCTCGGTCCATCGGTCGAACTCGCCCGAATCGCTCAGATGTCCGTGCAGGGCGATCACTTCGTGGATTGCCAGTCTGTCCGCAACCGAATCCGTCATCCCCACACCAGATCACGAATCGGCGCGGTCAGCCACGGATTTTCGCGGGCCATCGGCGGGCGGGGCCAGCCCGAGCTGGGTGCTCGGGCTGGTGCCGGACGGATCAGTCGGTCCAGATGGACAGGTACCAGAGGCCGTCGGCGCCCAGGGTGCATTCGTAGATGTCGTCGCCGGGGACGAGCTGGGTGCCGTCGGGGCGGGTGAAGGTGCCGGTTTCGCCGTCGGCGTCGCAGGCGGCCTCGGTGGGGTAGTTGCCGTCCACCTGCCACTCGGTGTCCTTGCCGGCGTGGGCGGTGCCCATCGCGGCGATCAGGCCGAGGGCGACCAGGGAGGTCGTTGCGAGCTTCTTCATATGGTGTTCCTTTTCACGAAAGAGCCCGGTCGACGGTCTCAGGTAAGACCGACTGGCCGGGCTGCCACACGATACTTCAGCACGGGGGTCCGACAAATCCGGCAGCGGCCGGACCGCTTGGCGCTCAGGACGTTCCGCCACCAGGCTGCGAATGCCGGGGTGGCCGACCTAGTCTGGAGCGATGAGCGGCGACCTTGGTCAGCGGCTGCAGTCGGTTCGGAAGCGGCGGGGGCTCACTCAGCGGGAGCTGGCCGCGAATTCGGCTGTCTCGGTGTCTCTGATCCGGAAGATCGAGCAGGGGGAGCGGGACGACACTCGGATCGAGACGCTGCGGCGGTTGGCAGTGGCCCTGGGATGCCCACTGACCGCGCTCATCGGCCCCGCGCCCGAGGCGCCGGAGAGCAGGGACGGCGAGTTGTGGGCCGCCACCCGGCGAGCGATCGATGCGTCTCCGCCGGACGTGGCGGTGGAGACGCACATGGAACAGGCTGTGGCCGAATCCCTTGCGGCGGCCGTGCGGCTCTACCACGACAACCGGTATGAGCTGCTGGCGCGAGTCCTGCCCGATCTGCTGGACGCGAGTGGCAATGTCTCGCCCGTGCTGCGGGCGCGGATTCTCCAGCTGACCGGCTCGGTCATGGTGCAGACGCGGCAATTGGGAACGGCGCGCGAAGTTCTCGATCGGGCGCTGGCGGCGGCGCAGGCAAGCGATGATCTACTCGACGCCGCGTCCGTGGTCGTCACGCTGTGCTGGCTGCTCCTGGTGGAGCGGCGATTTCAGCAGGTCGACGACCTGGCGATCGACTGGGCCGACCGGATCGAGCCACGGATCTCGACCGCTACCGAACGCGAGCTCTCCACGTGGGGCTGGCTGCTGTTGCGTGGGTCGGCGGCGGCGATCCGCGACAACCGGCCCGACGACGCCGATGACATGATGCGGTTTGCGCAGTCCGCCGCAGTGGCGGTCAAACGCGAACCGCGCGGCTATCAGGACTATTGGACGGTCTTCGGTCCCGCCACCGTGGCGATGAAGCGCGTCGAGAACGCGGTCATCGACGACCGACCCGACCTGGCGCTGCGGTTGGCCCATGACGTGCCGCCCGGACTGCGGCCCACCTCCGACAACCGCAATCGGCATCTCCTCGACGTCGCCCAAGCCCACCTCGACCTCGCCCGGCCAGATCCGGCCCTGGACATCCTGCTTCGGCTCTCCGGCGAGGCCCGCCCTTGGCTGATCGAGCAGCGTTTGGCCAAGGATCTCCTGGCCAGGCTGATCGGCAGACGCCGAACACTCACTCCGGAGATGCGCGCCCTCGCCGATCTCATCCACCTCGAATACTGATCGCTGCGTGGCACTTCCGCTGTCGGACCCCGGAAAGTGCCATTGCCACAGAATTTCCACGGCCCGATCCTTATTCGGAATCCATTGGAAGCACACTCGACGATCGAGAGGGCGAGCAATGAACCCCGGGGCTCTGGGATATCTCCGCGAAGACGTGTCCGGCTCGCGACGGCAGTGGGATGAGCGGCGGATTCGGGCGTTGGCGGAACGGTTGGGGTATGACCTTCGGCGGACGGCGGTGTTCGGGCCGCATACCGATCGGCCGGTGCATCGATTGCGGGTGCTGGTCGCGAATTTGGGGGTGGATGCGGTGATCGTGCCGAGTCTGGAGCATTTCGAGGGTGGGGAGGTGCCGGGGGAGCTGGTGCGGCGGGCGGATGTGATCACCGTCAGTCCGGAGGAGACGTTCGCGCGGTGGATCGTTCCGCCGGATGCGGCGGCCGACATGTGGTCCCGGTAGGTGGCATGCGGTGGACACGCCAGCACCCGTTTCGACGAATGAACGGTGGGTGAACCATGATCAATTGGTGCCGTGTCGTTCGATGGAAACAGGTGGGTCGCGAACTTTGATATCGAAAGCGAATAACTCGGCGGCACAGCGGATCTCCGGCAGACCGAGGGGGCTGGTGTGAGACCCCAGTTCTCGCGCAGCGTGTTTCTGCGCGGAGCACTCGGAATCGCCGTCGCCGGTGTGGGTTTCGCGGGCGCCACCCGGCTGCCGAACTCGGTTGCGACACCGGACACCGGGTCGTCCGGCGCGAACGCCGGAGACCTGGGCAGTGCTTCCGGATCGAGCAGCGGCAGCGCCGACCCGAAATGGCGTGAGCTGAAAGGGAAACTGCGCGGCCGGGTCGTCCTGCCGGGGGATTACGGATATCCGGGCGTGAAGGAAGTCTTCAATACGCGCTTCGACAACGAGATGCCCGAAGCGATCGTGCAGATCGCCGACGCCCAGGACGCCGCCGCCACCTTCGAGTTCGCGGCCGAGAACGACCTCCTGGTGGCGGCCCGCGCCGGCGGCCACTCCTATGCGGGAATGTCCACGGCGACCGGCACACTCGTCATCGACGTGCGGCGCATGCAGGGCATTCGCGCCGAGCGCGGCCAGGCGGTCATCGCGCCCGGCCACACCCTCTACGACATCTATCGCGAGCTGGATCGCGGCGGGCTGAGCCTGCCCTCCGGCATGTGCCCGGGCGTCGGCATCGCCGGTCTCACCCTGGGCGGCGGACTCGGCAACGAGTCCCGCGCCCACGGCCTCACCGGCGACCGGCTCACCGCCGCCACCGTGGTCCTGCCCGACGGCACCATCACCGAGGCCTCCGCCACCACCCGCCCGGATCTGTTCTGGGCCTTGCGCGGCGGCGGCCCGCACTTCGGCGTCGTCACCTCGTTCACCTTCGAAACCATCCCGGCGACACCGAAAGACGTAGTGCGCCTGACCTTCCAAGGCGACGAGGCGGCGACCGTCATCGCGGGCTGGCAACAGTGGCTGGCCTCGGCCCCGCGCGAGCAGTGGGCCGACGTCAGCATCGACGCCGACGGCGAGGGCGGCATGCACTGCTGGATGCAGCTGGTCTGTCCCGCGGGGACTTCCGAAACGGTCACCGCCGAACTCGTCGACGCCATCGGCGTCGCCCCCGGCATCGTCGAACCCCGCACCCTGTCCCACATGGAAGCGGTCCTGTACCTGGCGGGCGGCACCGCCGATCAGCCGCGCGCCGCCTTCACCAACGGCTCCGACATCGTCGCCGACCTCACCCCCGACACCATCGGACGCATCCTCGAGGTGGTCACCCGCTTCTCCAGCGTCGGCGGTACCGGCTGGGTCCAGATCAATGCCCTCGACGGCGCGATCCGCGACCTGGCCCCCGACGCCACCGCTTTCCCCTGGCGCGACCACGCCGCCCTCGTGGAATGGGGCGCGTACGAACCCATCCCGCACGAATCTGCCCTGGCCTGGCTGGCCGACGCGCACGCCACCATGGCCCCCGACTCCGTCGGCGCCTACATCAACTACCTCGAGCCGGGCGACCCGCTGTCCCGCTACTACGGCTCCAACTACCCGCGCCTGGCCAAGCTCCGCAGCCTGGTGGATCCCAACAACCGGATCCGCTCGGTCCTGACCGCCTGACCCCGCCCTCCGGGGCGGGGGAGTCCCCGCTACTGGTCGAGGGCCTGGATGAGGGTGTTGAGGCCGGAACTGACGGATTCGCGCTGGGCGGGAGTGAGGGTTTCCAGGGCGACGGCGAACCGCTGGATGCGGGCCGAGGTGAGGCCGGTGACCAGGTTGTGGGCCGCCTCGGTGGCGGTCAGCAGCTGGGCCCGGCCGTCTTCGGGGTCGGCGTCGCGGGTGAGGTAGCCGCCCTTTTCCAGACCCGTCACTATGCGGGACATGGTCGGTGCGCTCACCCGCTCGATCGAGGCCAGGTCGCCCAGCCGCAGGGGACCCGAGCGGGCGACCGTCGCGAGGGCGGACGCCGCGCCGGGGCTGAGCGCCCCGAGGTCGCCGGAGTGGCGCAACAAGCGCAGCAGGCGGCCGATGGTGTGGTACAGGTCGGCGGCCTCGGTGAGCTGGCCGGGGTCGGCGACGCTCGTGGGCTCGGACAGCGTGATCTCTCCCTCAGATTCCCTCGCGGGCGGCTTCACGCAGTTCGGCCGCCTCGTCCGTGACAGTCGGGCTACCGGCGAACCAGGAGGCCGCCGCGCCGATCAGCATCATAATCGCGGCTCCCAGGAAGACCACGACCAGACCCGAGTGGAACGGTCCGGAGATCAAGTGCGGGAAGAACTCCTGACCGGTGAGCACATCGCCGTGCACGCCGGGGTGGTCGAGAGTGCCGGTGGGGCCGAGCAATTCCTTGATCGGGTTGTAGCCGAGGAAGGCCGCGAACAGGCTGCCCACCGGAGGCATGTCCGAGATGGCCTGGGCGGCCGGCGCGGGCACACCCTGCTCCTGCAGGCCCGAATTCATGGCGTCGGGCAGCGTATTCGACAGGCCGACGATCATCAGCGAGAAGAACAGGCCGATCGACAGCGCCATACCGCCGTTGAACAGCGTGCCGCGCATACCGGAGGCCACACCGCGCTGCGCGGCGGGCACCGAGGACATCACCTCGGCGGTGTTCGGCGACGCGAACATGCCCGACCCGAGACCATTGAGGGCGATGACGAGCGCGAACACCCAGTAGTCGAAGTCGACCGGCAGCACGACGAGCAGCACGAACGTCAGCGCGGTGATCAGCATGCCGACGGTGGCGAACAGCCGCGCCCCGTACCGGTCCGACAGCTTGCCCGAAACCGGTCCGGCGATGAGGAATCCGACGGTCAACGGCAGCAGGTAGATGCCCGCCCACAGCGGCGTCTGCTCGAAGGAGAAGCCGTGCAGCGGCAGCCAGATGCCCTGCAGCCAGATGATCAGCATGAATTGCAGACCGCCGCGGCCCAGCGAGGACATCAGCCCGGCGACATTGCCCAGCGCGAACGCCCGGTTCTTGAACAGCGACATATTGAACATCGGCTGCGCGACCTTGGACTCGATCACGCAGAACACGGCCAGCAGGATGATGCCGCCGATCACCGCGCCCAGCACCCACGGGTTGGTCCAGCCGGTCTTCGAATCCCCATGCGGCTGAATGCCGTAGGTGATGCCGGTCAGCAGCGCGGTCAAGCCCAGCGCGAACGTGATGGTGCCCGGCAGGTCCAGCGATCCCGGATTGCGCTGGCCATTGTCGTGCAGCGAGCGGTAGGACCAGATGGTGCCGATGATGCCGAACGGCACGCTCACCCAGAAGATGGCCTTCCAATCCCACTGCGCCAGTACGCCGCCCATGAGCAGACCGAGGAAGGAGCCGGCGACCGCCGCGACCTGGTTGATTCCGAGCGCGAACCCGCGTTCGTCGGCCGGGAAGGCGTCGGTGAGGATCGCGCTCGCATTGGCCATCAGCATCGCGCCGCCGACGCCCTGGATCACGCGCCAGGCGATCAGCCACACCGCGCCGCCGCCGTGCGTGAACGGATCGAACGACAACGCCACGGCCGCGAGGCTGAACACCACGAACCCGTAGTTGTAGATCTTCACCCGCCCGACCATGTCGCCGAGCCGCCCGAACATGACCACGAGCACGGCCGAGGACAGCAGGAACCCCATCATCAGCCACAGCAGGTAGCTGACATTGGCCGGTTCCAGGGGGTTGAGCCCGATGCCGCGGAAGATGTCGGGCAGCGAGATCGTCACGATCGAGGAGTTGATGGTGACCATGAGCATGCCCAGCGTCGTATTCGACAGGGCCACCCACTTGTACCGGGGGTGATCGTGCTCGATCCGGAGTCGTCTCCGAATGGTCTGGACGTCACCGGCATCCAATCCGGTGGTAGGGGCCGCAGCCATCAGAGCCTCCCGCGAGTCTACGAACGAACTTCCCCAATATAGTTGCATGTTGCTAACTAATGAAATCGGGTCTACCTCACTCAGTGGAATGCCGTACGTCTCAAAACGGAGCATTGTCCGGTTTTCGTGGACGAAGCGGACCGCGGCTTCCCACCCCCGGAAGCGCCTTCCTCACCGCCACCCAAGACGCCCCGTTCGCGATAACCGGTTCCAAGACCTCTGCCCCGCAGACACTTTCGACCATGGCATCCTCCCGCAGTCACCCGCCGTCGACGGTCCAGCCGGAAGCCCTCGGACCCGGCAGCGAGCAAGCGGAATACGCATCGAGCCGACTCCTCCTGTGCGGCAAGAATTCCCAGCCTGATCGCAAATGTGAAACCACCGATCCCGGCCGGTCGACACGCGAGCCGCAGCGCACCAGTCCGGCACGATTTGCAGTTACGCTGCTATTCGGGACCTGCGCCTGCGGTATCGAGCTCGTACACCTCTTCGAGAACGAGAACAGGATCTGGTTATGCGACATGCGCTCATGGCCGCCACGGCAGTAACAGCCGTGGCCGGTGTCACCCTGGCGAGCCTATGGGCCTGGGGTGCCGATCCGGTCGGGGCTCAGCCGCCCGCCGGGGACGTATCCGGCGCGGGAGTGCATATCGTCGCGTCGGTCGACAGCGTCGAGGTGAATCCGCCCGGAAACCGGACACCGAACTACCTGATGACGTTCTCCCATGCCGCGCAGATGTCGGGCAATTACTCGGTCACCGTGGACGGTGGCCCGATCACATCCGGTCAGGCCGTCGCGGGATTCATCCTCGGCTGCGGAATCAGCGTGGCCGGCGGCGTCACCGTCGGCATCGAACCCAACCAAGGTCTGGCCGCCGCCATCGCCCCGTCGGTGACCCCCGGGAGCGTCTCCGCCAGCCCGCCGAGCGGGACGGTCGCGCCCAGCGCATCGGTCACCCCGCCCGACATCAGTCTCGGACCCAGCGTGGGCGGGGCGCTGGGCCTGACGGAAGTCTTGACGGCCACCATGGGGCCCGGCCAGGTCACCACGACGACCACGGCGACCGCCGCCTTGGACGGTGCCACCGTGTTCCCGTTCCAGATCATGTTCAACAACGCCGCGTTGAACGTCGCGCAATGCGCTTCGCCGGTGTCGGCGGTCCCCTTCGTCACCACCACGGTGTCCACCGCGCAGGGCGTCGTGCAGACCACCGCCTACGGCGACCAATTCACCTTCTGAACCGGCTGGCCGCCCTACGGTGAGGGCAGTTCCGGCCGGGGCTTTCCCGGGGCGACAGTGCGGGCGAGGATGCCGAGGGTCGCACGGAGGGCGCATTCGGGGATCACCGGGAAGATATCGGCGTCCTTGAATTCCTGGGGGACGGCCGACCAGTCGTAATAGGACGTCACGAGAGTGCCCGCTTCGATGGGCTCGAGGTAGTAGCCGTAGACGTGGCCCGGCTCGACTCGGCCGCGAACGGTCCAGGCGATCTGCTTGTCCCGTTCGAATGCGACGATCTCGACGGTCACGTCGTACAGACCGAGCGGGTAGTCGTTGAGAGCCTCGCGATCCATGTGCACGACGAACGTGTCGCCCGTGGCGGTGACCAGGTCTCCGCTGGCCGCCATCAACATGCCGGAGCTGTCGATGGAAACGTGGCCCTGCGGATCGCTCAGGATGGCGAAGATGTCGGCCGCGGATGCGGCAACGGCCCGCTGCACTCGAAATTGTTCTGACACAACAGGATTCTACGCACCTGCACCGACCTCCGCATGTTCCATCACCGACACGCTTCCCGCGCCCGGCATCCGACCGCGGCACATCCGTCGCCGAGGACCTCAGACACCACGAAATGCTTTGTCGCCGACTCGATCCGGGTCGGTTATGTGGGAGAGGAACAGGCGCGCGGCGGGGGTGGGGGTGCGGGTGGTGACGGCGTGCCAGGGGCGGGTGAGGGGGGTGCCCTCGACGGGGAGGATCTCCAGGCGGCCGGTGGCGAGGTCGGCGGCGACGGCGTCGGAGTGGATGAGGGTGATGCCGAGGCCCTCACGCGCGGCGGCGAGGGCGGCGCCGTGGGTGCCGAGAGTCAGTGTGGGCGGATGGATTTGGAGGCGGTCGAAGAGAGCGAGGGTGGTGTCGCGGGTGCCCGAACCTTTGCCGCGCAGGAGCCAGGTGGCGTCACAGGGGTCGGGCCAGCGGGAGGGCGCGCCGACGACGACGAGTTGGCAGGGGCGGCGGGCGCGGGTGACGAGGCCGGTGTCGCGGGGCGGGCGACCGGCGACCACGAGGTCGGTTTCGTGGTGGGTGAGTTCGAGGAACAGGACGTCGCGGGGGTGGATCGACAGGCCCAGTTCGATGTCGGGATACCGGGTTCGGAACGACGCCAGCAGGTGGAGCAGGACGTATTCGCCCGCGGTGGCGACGACGCCGATGCGCAGCCGGCCGGTCTCGGCCTCCCGAACGGCTGCGTGCGCTTCCTTCATCAGACCGAGGATGCTGCGGCAGTAATCGGCGTACACGCGCCCGGCTTCGGTGAGCGCGATGCCGCGCCCGGATTTGGTCACGAGTTTCGCGCCGAGTTGTTTCTCGATGTGTGCTACGGCCGCGGAGGCGGCGGCCTCGGTGATGTGCAACTGGGCGGCGGCGCGGCGAATGCTGGAGTGCTTGGCAACGGCGAGAAACGTTTCCATGCGCACCGCGCTCACCGTACCCATACTCAACGGTAGCAAACCCGACGAAAAGGTTGAGCGAGAACAGAAACAATCGAATTGTTTGTCGTTAACGGGCCCGTCATCCTGGGAATCGCAAGTGACCCAACCCGGTTCGCAGGAGGAAAGATGGCCGGATCTGACGATGATCAGCGCAGCCGGTGGGATCCGGGCGTGCAGTCGTATGCGTCGATGGGATACTACAACCCGGACTACGAGCCGAAGGACACCGACGTCCTCGCGGTGTTCCGGGTGACGCCCCAGGACGGCGTCGACCCGATCGAGGCGTCGGCGGCCGTCGCCGGTGAATCCTCCACCGCCACTTGGACAGTCGTCTGGACCGACCGCCTCACCGCGCACAACCGGTACCAGGCCAAGTGCTACCGCGTCGAGGAGGTGCCGGGCCGCCCGGGCGAGTACTTCGCCTACGTCGCCTACGATCTGGATCTCTTCGAGGAGGGCTCCATCACGAACCTCACGTCCTCGGTGATCGGCAATGTATTCGGTTTCAAACCGCTGAAGGCATTGCGGCTGGAGGATATGCGTATTCCCGTGGCGTATGTCAAGACCTTCCAGGGTCCGCCGCACGGAATCGTGATGGAGCGCGAGTATCTCAACAAATACGGCCGCCCCCTGCTGGGCGCGACGGTGAAACCGAAACTCGGCCTCTCCGCACGCAACTACGGTCGTGTGGTGTACGAGGCCTGCAAGGGCGGACTCGATTTCACCAAGGACGACGAGAACATCAACTCGCAGCCGTTCATGCGCTGGCGTGACCGCTACCTGTTCGCCATGGAGGGCGTCAACCGCGCCATCGCCGAAACCGGTGAATTGAAAGGCCATTACCTCAATGTCACCGCCGCCACCATGGAGGACATGTACGAGCGCGCGGAGTTCGCGAAATCGCTCGGCAGCTGCATCATCATGATCGACCTGACGGTCGGCTACACCGCCATGCAGTCCATCTCGAAGTGGGCGCGCACCAACGGCATGCTGCTGCACCTGCACCGGGCCGGGCACTCCACCTTCACCCGCCAGAAGACGCACGGCGTCAGCTTCCGGGTGCTGGCCAAGTGGTGCCGGTTGATCGGCGTCGACCACCTGCACGCGGGCACGGTCATCGGCAAGCTCGAAGGCGACCCGCACACCGTGCGCGGCTTCTACGACACCTTGCGCGACAACCACATCCCGGCGAATCCGGTCAACGGCATCTTCTTCGACCAGGACTGGGCCAGCCTGCCCGGCGTCATGCCGGTCGCCTCCGGCGGCATCCACGCCGGCCAGATGCACCAGCTGCTGGACCTGTTCGGCGACGACGCCATCCTGCAGTTCGGCGGCGGCACCATCGGCCACCCGATGGGCATCGCCGCGGGCGCGGAGGCCAACCGGGTCGCGCTCGAAGCGGTGGTCAAGGCACGCAACGAGGGTCGCGATCTGCTCAAGGAGGGCCCGGACGTGCTGCGCCGCTCCGCCGAGAGCTGCCGCCCGCTCGAGGTCGCCCTGCAGACCTGGGGTGACGTCACCTTCGACTACACCTCCACCGACGCCCCCGACGCCGTCCCCACGGCCTCCCGCTGAAAGTCGAGCCACCCATGCATCTGCGCCAAGGCACCTTCTCGCATCTGCCGGACTTCGACGACACCGAGATCGCCGCCCAGGTCCGCTACGCGCTGCTCAACAACTGGCCGGTGTCGATCGAGTACACCGACGATCCGCACCCGCGCAACAACTACTGGGAGATGTGGGGCCTGCCCCTGTTCGATCTGGACGAGCCCGACGGGGTGCTCGCCGAGATCAACGCCTGCCGGGCGACGTTCCCGCGGCACTACATTCGCGTCAACGCCTACGACGCCTCCTACGGCCGCCAGACCACGGCGCTGAGCTTCATCGTGCAGCGCCCGGCCGACGAACCCGGTTTCCGCCTCGACCGCACCGAGGGCGCGGACCGCAGCCAGCGCTACGGCTTCCACGCCTACTCGTCGGATCAGCGATCCGGCCAAAGGTACGGCGGCTGAACACCTTTCGGATCAGGAGGTTATCGTGAGCTCGGAACACCCCGTGGCATCGGACGGCCGGCAGCCTGCAGCCGGCCGCCCGGCGGGCGGGTTCCAGATGCATCGGCCCGGGGCCACGAGCCCCGGCCCGCTGCGCGGTACGGCCGCCGACGCGTCTCCTGGACCAGAGGACTCCGTGGCGGCCGGCCACCTACTGGAACCGCTGGCCGACGACGCCGTGCTGGATCTGTCGACCGACGTCGCGGGCAAGGACGTCGAGGACACCCTCACCCGCCTGGACGCCGAACTGGTGGGCCTGGCCAATGTCAAACGCCGGGTCCGCGAGATCGCGGCCCTGCTGCTCATCGATCGCGCCCGCCAGCGCTTCGGCCTGCAGGCCACCCGCCCGACCATGCACATGAGCTTCACCGGCGGCCCCGGCACCGGCAAGACCACCGTGGCGCTGCGCATGGCCGAGATGCTGCACGCCCTCGGCTACATCCGGAAGCCCAAGGTGCACACCGTCACCCGCGACGACCTGGTCGGCCAGTTCATCGGTCACACCGCGCCCAAGACCAAGGAGGCGCTCGCGAAGGCGGCCGGGGGAGTGCTGTTCATCGACGAGGCCTACTACCTGTTCCGCCCCGAGAACGAGCGCGACTACGGGCAGGAGGTCATCGAGATCCTGCTGCAGGAGATGGAGAACGAGCGCACCAGCCTGGTGGTCATCTTCGCCGGCTATCCGGACCGGATGGACACCTTCTTCTCCGCCAACCCCGGCCTGTCCTCGCGGGTGGCCCACCACATCGAGTTCCCCGACTACACCCACGAGGAGCTGCTGGCCATCGCCGAGCTCATGGTGCGCCAAGAGAACTTCCGCTTCGATCCCGAAGCCGCGCAGGCCTTCTCGCGCTACCTGGAGCTGCGGATGGCCCGCCCCCGCTTCGCCAATGCCCGCAGCGTGCGCAATGCCCTCGACCGCTGCCGGTTGCGGCAGGCCAAACGCCTGGTCGAACTGCATCGGCCGGTCGGCCGCACCGATCTGATCACCCTGACGGACAGCGACGTCCTCGGCAGCAGTGTGTTCACGGACGCCCTCGCCGACGAGGGGGCATCTCCATGAGGGAATGAGAGGGATTGTGCCCGAAGGATTGAAGACCCTGACCCGGTACACCATCGAGCAGGAGCACAAGCATCCCGGCTCCTCCGGGGAGTTCTCGGCGCTGCTGAACGTGCTCGCCACCGCCACCAAGATCATCGGGAATCAAGTGACCCGGGGAGCGATCGTCGGCTCCCTGGGCGCCTCCGATGCCGACAACCTGCCGGTGACGGTGCACCGCAAGATGGATGCCATCGCCAACGACATCATGGTGTCGGAAAGCCAGTGGACCGGACCGCTGGCAGCCCTGGTGTCGGAGCAGATGCGCGAATGCCATCAGGTGCCCACCGAGATCCGGCGCGGCAAGTACCTGCTCGCCTTCGATCCGCTCGACGGGTCGAGCAATATCGACGTGAACCTGCCGGTCGGCACGATCTTCAGTGTGCTGCGCGCGCCCGAGGACGGGCGTGTTCCGGCCGGGCACGACTTCCTGCAACCGGGCGTGCAGCAGGTGTGCGCGGGCTTCACGCTCTACGGGCCCGCGACCATGCTGGTGCTGACCACCGGCAACGGCGTCGACGGGTTCACCCTCGACCGTGAGGTGGGCGCGTTCGTGCTCACCCACCCGCGCATGCGCATCCCCGACGACACCTCCGGATTCGCGATCAACGCCGCCAACGAGCGGTTCTGGGAGCGCCCGGTGCGCCGTTACGTCCACGAATGCCTCGAAGGCGTGGACGGGCCGCGCGGGCGCGACTTCAATATGCGCTGGGTCGCCTCGCTGGTGGCCGACACCTTCCACATCCTCACCCGCGGCGGGCTCTACATGTATCCGCGCGACACCCGCAATCCCGAACGGCCGGGCCGGGTCTCGCTGCTGTACGGGGCCAATCCGATCGCCTTCGTGGTCGAACAGGCCGGGGGAGCGGCCTCCACCGGACACGAACGCGTCCTGGACGTGCGGCCCGAGGAACTGCATCAGCGGGTGCCGTTCATCTTCGGCTCCCGCAACGAGGTCGAGCGGATCGAGCGCTATCACCGCGAACCGGAGGAGGGGCCCAGCTTCGACGCCTCGCTCTTCGGTTCCCGCTCACTGTTCCGCGCGGCCCGTCATTGAACGGCCGGGCGCGCGAAACCCGCTGTCCGGCAATCGAGGAGGTGCCATGTCGGTCAAACATCCCGTGGTCGCGATCACCGGGTCGTCCGGTGCGGGGACGACCAGCGTCACGCGAACCTTCCAGGAGATATTCCGCCGCGAAGGAATCAACGCGGCCATTGTGGAAGGGGATTCGTTCCATCGCTACGACCGCAACGAGATGAAACTGGCCATGGCCGAGGCCGAACAGCAGCGCAATCTCACGTTCTCACATTTCGGGCCGGAGGCGAATCTGCTCCCCGAACTCGAGACGCTGTTCCGCGACTACGGGGACACCGGCGTCGGGGCGGTGCGCCGCTACCTGCACGACGACGAGGAAGCCAAACCCTACGGACAGCCCGCCGGCACCTTCACGCCCTGGGTGGAGCTGCCCCCGGGCAGCGACCTGCTGTTCTACGAGGGCCTGCACGGGGCCGCGGTCGGCGAGGACGTCGATGTCGGGCGGTACACCGACCTGCTGGTGGGCGTGGTGCCGATCATCAATCTGGAGTGGATTCAGAAGGTGCACCGCGACAAGACCGAACGCGGCTACTCCAGCGAGGCCATCATCGACACCATTCTGCGGCGCATGCCCGACTACGTGAAACACATCTGCCCGCAGTTCTCGCGGACCTATGTGAACTTCCAGCGGGTGCCGACGGTCGACACCTCCAATCCTTTCACCGCCCGGACCATTCCGACCGCGGACGAGAGTTTCGTGGTGATCCGCTTCGCCGACCCGAAGGTGATCGACTTCCCGTATCTGCTGTCCATGCTGCACGACTCGTTCATGTCGCGGCCCAACAGCATCGTGGTGCCGGGCGGGAAGATGGATCTGGCCATGCAGCTCATCTTCACGCCGCTGATCCTGCGGCTGATGGACAAGCGGCCCAAGCGGCCGCTGCGCTGAAACGGTGTGCCCCGCAACGAGAATGGCGGCCACCCCGAATCCGGAGTGGCCGCCATTCTCACTGTCGAAGGGTTATAGGTTCGCCGCGACGCGCTTGGCCGTGTTCTTGACCTGGAACGCCGAGATCACCTCGAAGATGCCGATCACGATCAGCCAGCAGCCGACCACGACGACCAGGGTGGTGATGGAGCGGAACGGCTCCACGATCAGCAGACCGCCACCGACGATCAGCAGGATGCCGAACAGGATCTGCCAGCCCCGGCCCGGAAGCGCGGAGTCCGATATCGCGGCCACCAGGACCGCGGTGCCGCGGAAGATCCAGGTGATACCGATCCACAACGCGAGCAGGCCGATCGCCTGGAACTCGTTGCGGAAGCAGAAGAAGCCCAGGATGAACGACAGGATGGCGGTGATGAACGACAGCACCCGCATCCAGGCGCTGACATGCAGACCGAACGCCGCGATCAGCTGGAAGACGCCGGACACGAGCAGGTAGATACCGAACAGGACACCCGCGACCACCAGGGTAGGTCCGGGCCACACCAGGATCAGGATGCCCAGCACCACCGAGAGAATGCCGGTGACCAGGATCGACTGCCACGCGCTGCGGGCCAGTGTTTGAACCGGCCCCTCGAAAACTCCCTCTTTGCTGGTTGTCATGTTTTGCAGAATATGACCAGTTCGCCGCATTTGCGGTCAATTAGCCATGTGTTGTGTTGCTGTGACCTGCCCGTGTCGCGCGGTTCAGCTCTCGTCTACGGCCCGGCGGACCGTGCGGCGCACCCAGCGGATGTCGGCTCGCCAGGTGTAAGCGGCCACCAGCAGCGACCCCACGACGGCGGCGTTGAGCATGTAGGCGCCGTCCACGACCACCGCGACCAGGCCGCCGATGAGCGCACCCAGACTGAACGAAAAGTATTGCGTCGCATAGCCGAGCCAGTCGCGAACCGTGCCGCCGCCGAAGGCGTGCCGCTCGATGCCCTGCGCGAGTTTCACCAGCGTGCCGGTGATGTAGCTGACCGGGATCGACACCTCGCCGTTCTTCACGAACGAGGTGTTCAGCGCGCCCATGCCGAAGGCGACGAAAAGAATCGGGACCAGCCCGATGCCGCGTTCGTCGAGGATGTTGTCGACGATGGCCGCGCCCGCCAGCGCGACGGTGGTGAGCATGGTCGCGCCGTGCGGGTGGTTGGTCCACCAGTAGCGGCGGCAGATCGAGGCCACGAAGACGCCGGCCAGGAAGCAGAAGATGATCGAGGCCGCGCCCACGGCCATGGTGTGGTCGCCCGCGAAGTTGCCGAGGATGGCGCGTTCGGTATTGCCGGTCATGAAGGTGACGAAGTAGCCCTCGGAATGGGCGTACGCGGCCGCGCCGATGAATCCGGCCAGCATCGACAGCACGGCGGACAGCCGCATCTCGAGACCCCAGAAGGGGGCGGTGGTCGGTTTGCTGGTCGCGGTCACAGCAACAGGTTAGCAATCGAAAACTCGGCGGTCGGGAGCGTGAAATCCGGCTGCTGACGGCGTGGCCGGTCGTGCGGTACAGTGCGTATGTTAACCGGAATTCGCATCCGGATCGTCCATTGGGAACAGGGAGAAGTCATGACTTCCGCCGTCATCGTCGACGCCATCCGCACCCCGTCCGGCAAGGGGAAAGCCGGTGGCGGCCTGTCGGAAGTCCATCCGGCCACCCTGCTCGCGGGAGTGCTGGGCAGCCTGATCGAGCGCACCGGAATTGATCCCGCACTCGTCGACGATGTGATCGGCGGTTGCGTCACCCAGAGCGGTGAGCAGGCCTTCAATATCTCCCGCACCGCGGTGCTCGCGGCCGGCTTCCCCGAAGAGGTGCCCGCCACGACGGTGGACCGGCAGTGCGGATCCTCACAGCAGGCCGCCCATTTCGCCGCCCAGGGCGTCATCGCCGGGGCCTACGACATCGCCATCGCGTGCGGCGTGGAGTCCATGTCCCGGGTGCCCATGTTCTCCAATGCCCAGGACCGGGACGCCAACCGCGGCCCGATCGCGCACCGCTACCCGAACGGCCTGGTGCAGCAGGGCATCTCGGCCGAGGTGCTGGCCGCGCGCTGGAAGCTGGACCGGACCGCCCTGGACGAATTCGCCGCGCGCTCGCACCGATCGGCCGCCGCCACCGCCGCGGCCGGCGGCTTCGACAACGAACTGGTGGCCGCGGGCACGATCAGCGCCGACGAGACCATTCGCGCCAATACCACCGTCGAGGGCCTGGCCGGGCTGCGGCCCGCCTTCGTGGACGCCGAGTTCAAGGCCCGTTTCCCGGAGATCGAATGGTCGATCACCCCGGGCAACTCCTCGCCGCTGACCGACGGCGCCTCCGCCGCGCTCATCATGAGCGAGGAGAAGGCCGCCCAGCTCGGTCTGAAGCCGCGCGCCCGCTTCCACTCCTTCGCCGTCACCGGCGACGACCCGCTGCTCATGCTCACCGCCGTCATCCCCGCCACCCGCAAGGTGCTCGCGCGCGCCGGGCTGTCCATCGACGACATCGACGTCTACGAGGTGAACGAAGCCTTCGCGCCGGTGCCGCTGGTGTGGGCGCAAGAGCTCGGCGCCGACCCGGCCAAGCTCAACCCGCGCGGCGGCGCGATCGCCCTGGGCCACCCGCTCGGCGCGTCCGGCGGCCGTATCCTGGCCACCATGCTCAACCACCTCGAGCAGACCGGCGGTCGCTACGGCCTGATGACCATGTGCGAGGCCGGCGGCCTGGCCAACGCCACCATCATCGAACGCCTCTGAAAAGGCTCGCCCGACACGGGGGACCAGGAGAATCCGTCGAATATCGGGCAGATATGACGTAGATACCTGCTGGAGTGGCGCTTTGCCTGGTGGGCTGCGCCCGTCACGCCCTCAGCCCGTTCAGGATCAGCTGCAGCCCGTCTCGGAACTCGTCCTGCGGATCGCTGTCGGAGGCCGCCTCGGCTATCTCGATCAGCTTCGGGAATCGCGGCTCGGGCAGGGCTGCGATACGGGCGATGTCGGCGTTTGCCGACGCTGCCGATAGCGGGCTGGTGAGCTGGGCTTGGGCGATGCCCGCGACGTATCCGGATACCGCACGGAAGGCGACGAGTAGGTCGTATCCTGATCTGCCGCTGCGGGATAGCGCCTGCAGCAGGGCTTCGGCCGGCGCGAGGGTGGCGATGTCGACGGTGCGGCGCGTCAGGATCAACGAGATCGCGTGGGGGTGTGCACGCACGGCCCGCCACATCCCTTCGGCGATCGCCGCCACCTGCGCAACCCAGTCGTCGCCGGTCTCGGTCCATCGCGCTTGGCTCATCACCGCCTCCGCCACCAGTTCCTCGAGTCCCTCGCGACCGTCGACGTAGTTGTAGATCGTCATCGCCCCGGTGCCGAGTTCGGTGGCGAGGTTGCGCATGGTCAGGCCGCCGAGCCCGTGCTCGTCGACCAGGGCCAAGGCGGCTGTTTGCAGCTGGTCTCGACTGAACTTCCTGGGTGGCGGCATTCTTCTCCTTGATTAAGTACGTTGTACGTGATTAGCTCGAGCTCGTTAACGTACAACGTACCTAAACGAGGTGTCATGACCATCCGAACCAGCTTTTCTTCCGGCCCAGACGAATGCGCGGCGTGGCTGACCTTGCCCGAGACACCCGGCCCCCACCCGGTCGTCGTGCTCGTACACGGCGGCGGGGCCACCCACGCGATGATGCTCGCGCAGTACGAACAGGCGTTCTCGGACGTCGGGCTGGCCGTGCTGGCCTTCGACTTCCGCCATCTCGGTGAGTCTGGCGGCGAGCCACGGCAACTCGTCGATCAACGCCGGTACGCCGAGGACGTCGATGCCGCGCTGGCCTTCGCCCGTTCCCGGCCCGAACTCGACGCGGACCGAATCGCACTGTGGGGCACCTCATTCGGCGCCAGCCACGTCCTGGCCGCAGCCGCCCGCCACCACAGCCTGCGCGCCGCAGTCGTCCAGTGTCCGGTCTTCAGTGGTCGCGCCGTCGTTTCCCGCGCGGGCATACGGCACCTGTTGCGGCTGACATTCCCGATTGTCTCCGACCTGGCGCGTGCCGCGTTGGGTCTGCCCCGTCGTTATGTGCCGCTTGTCGGACGCCCCGGTGAACTGGCTTTCGTGAACCAGCCCGGTGCGCTCGAAGGCTGGCAGTCGGTGATGCCCTCCGGTTACGAGTTCGACAATCGGATCACCGCGGCCTCGGGCCTGGACATGCTCTTCTACAACGCCGCGTCCGCCGCGCCGCGTGTGCGCTGCCCGTTACTCGTCTGCGCCTGCGACAGGGAGAACCTCATCGACCCTGCGATCGCCGGACGGGTTGCCGACACCGCGCCGCGTGCCGTTGTCGAGCACTACGACGCCGACCACTTCACCGTCTACCACCCACCGGCAGTCGAGAAGATCCTCGCCGACCAGATCGGCTTCCTGACCGCGCATCTGTTGTGACGGTTCGCGCCGATGGGGGTGTGGTTCAGTTGGATTCGACTTCCGGGTCGACCCACACCCACCACCCGGTGTCGGCGATGGTGACGGTGATCGCGCGTCCGTCCACCTCGACCTCGGCGGGGCCGGGGCGGTCGGCGCGGCCGTAGGCCCAGCGCACGCCGCTCGTGTTCGAGCCGTAGCCGAGCACGTAGACCGAGCCGCGACTGCCCACTGCGATGAATTCGCCCGCACCGAGGCTCATCCCGGCTTGCCATTCGCCGTCGTCGAGGATCAGCTCGTCGAGGTCGATCTCGGAACCGTCGCCATTGGTGTCGACGAGCGCGAACGCGAACGCGCCATTGCTCGCCAGCGCCAGCACGCGCGAATGTCGCGGATGCCAGCCGCCGACCGACAGGACGGTCTCCGGGCTCGGCCCGGTGGATTCACTCGGTTCAGCGGGACGCACCGCCACCACCCTTCTTCCGCTGTCGCGGGAACCAGCCCCCGAATCCGTTGTGCGCGACCTACTTCGATCGCCGCCCTCGGAGTCTAGGGCACGCGCCCGTCCACGGCCCGGAGGGTTTTCCCCTGCGCGGCTTCCCATCGGTCGACCGTCATCGGCCCGGGAGCAATGCCGGATCGTGAGCGCCCGGGCCGAGCTGGAGTCGCAGGTCCCGGGAGGCGAGATGCTCGCCGCATTCCGAGCACACCGGGCGCACGGTCGTGACATGCCCGCACTCCTTGTGGACGGCCTCGATGGGCGGGCCGTCGGGGGCGGCCCATTCGTCGCCCCACTGCCGCATGGCGGCCAGGATCGTCCACAAGGAGCGGCCCTTGTCAGTCAGCACGTAGTCGTAGCGGACCGGATTGTCCTGGTAGGGCGTCTTTTCCAGGACCCCTTGCTCGACCAGGTGTTCCAGGCGCTGGGTGAGTACATTGCGGGCGATGCCGAGGCGAGAGCGGAAGTCGTCGAAGCGGGTCACCCCGAACAGGGCGTCCCGCACGATCAGCAGCGTCCACCACTCGCCGACCACCTCCAGGCATTGGGCGATGGAGCAGTTCATGTCCTCGAAGCTGGTTCGCCGCATGACTCCAGCATAGTCGGTTGCTTCAACGAACTCACTGCTTTATGGTCCGTCCTATGAAGCAACTCACTAGGACCGTCCGCGAGGCACAGGGGGAGACCCGATGAATACGGCAGTTGTGCAGGAGGATCGGCGGGCGACCGATCCACGGATGGTGCTCGGCATCGTCGCGGTGGCGGTGCTGCTGTCGAGCCTGGACCTGTTCATCGTCAATGTGGCGTTGCCACGGATCGCGGAGGACTTCTCCGGCGCGCGGATCTCGGGGCTGTCCTGGGTGCTCAACGCGTACGCCATCGTCTACGCGGCGCTGCTGGTGCCGGCCGGGCGGCTCGGCGACCGGAACGGGCACAAGACCGCCTTCCTGACCGGACTCGGCGTCTTCGTACTCGGGTCCGCGCTGTGCGCCGTCGCCCCGAACAGCGCGGCGCTGGTCGCGTTCCGGGTGGTGCAGGCGGCGGGCGCCGCGCTGCTCACTCCGTCCTCGCTCGGTCTGCTGCTGGCCGCGACACCGGCGGAGAAGCGGGCGACGGCGGTGCGGCTGTGGGTCGCGTTCGGCGGCTTGGGCGCGGCGTTGGGTCCGGTCGCGGGTGGACTGCTCGTCGAACTGCACTGGCGCTGGGTGTTTCTGGTGAACGTGCCGTTGGGGATCATCGCGCTGGTCATCGGCGCCCGGCTGCTGCCGCGACCCGCCGGCACCGGGGGACCGCTGCCGGACGGGGTGGGCGCGCTCGCGCTGATCGCCTCGGTGGCCTCGCTGATCCTCGCGGTGGTCAAGGGCGAGGACTGGGGCTGGGCCTCGGCCGGTGTGCTCGGTGCGGTCGCGGCGGCGGTCGTGTTCGCGGCCGTCTTCGTCGCCTCGTCGCGCCGGCATCACAGCCCGGTCGTGGACCCGGGCCTGCTGAAGGCTCCGAATTTCGGAGTCGTGCTCGCCAATTCGCTGCTGTTCAATACGGCGTTCGCGGCGATGCTGCTGTCGGCGGTGCTGTGGATGCAGAACGTCTGGGGCTGGTCGGCGTTGAAGACCGGCCTGGGCATCGCGCCCGGCCCCCTGATCGTGCCGATCGTGGCGATCTCGGCGGGGCGTTTCATCGGCCGGGTCGGCGTAGGCCGGGTGCTCGCGCTGGGCGGCGTCGCGTTCGCGGCCGGAACCGTGTGGTGGGCGCAAGGCGTGGCGCTGCATGCCAACTACGCGAGCGGAATCCTCGGCGGCATGCTGCTGACCGGTCTCGGCGTCGGCTTGACTCTGCCGACCGGGACCGCCGCGGGCACCTCGGGCCTGCCGCCGCAGCAATTCGCGACCGGCTCCGCGGTATTGACCATGGCCCGCCAGCTCGGTATGGCGGTCGGCGTGGCGGTTCTCATCGCCGTGCTCGGTTCGCCGCACGGCGGACCGGCGACCCTGACCGCGTTCCAGCACGGGTGGTACGTCGTCGCGGCCGTGTCCGTCGCGGCGGGGGCTTTGGGCCTGGCGGTGCGAATGCCGAAGCCCGCAAGCACGCCCGGCTAGACCCGAGACCGCGCGGTTTCCGAGACGCCCGGGTCGGTGGCACCGCCCGGGCGCTCCTCCCGGGGGAGCAGAAGGGGGCTGACCAGGATCACCAGGCCCGCGACCGCGATGGCGGTGCGCGGGCTCGTCACGCTCGCGAGGAGCCCACCGAGCGCGCTGAGCCCGGCGATCGCGAGGCCGCTGCTGATCGACCACGCCGAAAGCGTGCGGGCGACAAGGTCTTTCGGTGTGTGTTCGAGTCGATAGGTGGCCAGTACCGGGGTGTAGAGGCTCATATTGATGATGATCGCGAGCTCCACCACGATCACCGTCACCAGACCGATCACCCCGGGCTGGACGAAGACGAGCCCGATCAGCCAGATCGCGCGCAGCGTGCCGACCACCCGCAGGATCCGAAACTGGCCGTACCGTGCGACGACTCGACCGGCCAGGCGTGATCCGAGGAGTCCGCCGAGGCAGGGCGCGGCGAAGGCCAGGCCGTATTGCCAAGGGGAGAACCCGAGTTCACGGAGCAGCAGCACGGCGAGCAGCGGCTCGGTGGCCATGATCGAACCGTTCACCAGCAGCTGATTGAGATAGAGGCCGCGTAGTCCGGGGTGCCGCAACAGATGCCGCCACCCGTCGAGGAGCTCATCCATGCGCGGGGTCGGTGCCCCACTGCGCACCGGGCGCTCTTCTCGATCGCGAATGGCCCCCAACGCCAACGCCGACAGCAGATAGCTCACCGCGTCTGCAATTACCGTGACCACCGGCCCGAGCAACCCGATCGCCGCGCCACCCAGCGGTGGCCCGACAGCGATGGAACTCCAGTTCGTGGACTCGAATCGCGCATTGGCCACGAGCAGATCGTCCGTCCGCACCAACGACTTCAGGTACGCGCCACTCGCCGCCCCGAACGCGATCTTGGCCGCGGCCACCACCGCCGACACCGCCATCAATTGACCGAAACTCAGACCGCCCAAGGCATACGCGACGGGAATGCTCAGCATCACCGCGAACCGCAGCAGATCCATCCCGATCATCACCGGCCGCTTGCGCTGGAACTCCACCCACGGCCCGAGCGGCAACGCGATCAACGCGCCCACCGCCGGACCGACCGCCGCCAGCGTGGACACCTGAACCGGACTGGCCTGCAAGACCGTGACGGCGATCAACGGCAATGCCCCGAACCCCAGCCCGGAGCCGTAGGCGCTGACCGCGTAAGACGCCCACAGCCATCCGAACTCGTGGCCCAGTGCTCGTCTTGCCATCACGCTCCGTACCTCCTGAACAACTCCTCGTTGACCGTGGAGATCCAATCAAGAGTGGAAAGGCAAGATCAAACAACCATTCTATCGGCGAGCCACAACCGAACGTTGTGCAAGTAGGGTGTGCCGGTGGATCTCATCGGTGTACGCACCTTCATTGCGGTCGCGGATGCGGGCCAGTTCCAGGAAGCCGCCTACGCGTTGTCGATCACCCAGCAGGCGGTCTCCAAACGCATTGCAGCGCTGGAGAAGTATCTGGATGTGCGCCTGTTCGCCCGAACGGCGCGTGGGGCCGAGCTGACGATCGACGGACGGGCGTTCCTGCCGCATGCGCGGGAACTGCTGCGGGTTGCGGACCGCGCCGACGCCTCGGTGCGGCCCGGTCGGCGTGCCCTGCGCGTGGATGTGGTGAACCGGCGCGTGGTCATGGCGACGCTGTTGCAGGAATTCCATCGCGCCCACCCGGATATCGCGCTCGACATCGTCACCCTCGAGGGCGATGCCGAAGCCGCGATCGCGGCCGTCGAGGCGGGGACGATCGACGCCACCTTCCATGCCGTCCGGACGCGGCAGCGGCTGCCCCGCGCGATCAGCACGGCCCGGATCATCGACGAGCCACACCAGTTACTGGTCGGACCCGGTCACCCCTTCGCCGATGCTCGCGCGGTGACACCGGCGCAACTGGCCGGACACCGCATCTGGATGCCCGGTCTGCCCACACAGGGCGAAGTGGCCGAGTACTTCGCCGAACTCACCGACACGTTCGGGTTCACGATCGACCGGCTCGGTCCGGTCTTCTCGAAAGAGGCTCTGCTGGAAGAGATCGCCGATTCGCCGAGCCTTGCGACCCTGATCGGCCAAGGCACCCGGTACCTGTGGCCGGACAGCTACGACCTGCGGCGAATCCCCGTGCGCGCCCCCGCACTCGTCTACCCGCTGTCGATCATCTGGCGCACCGGAAATCCGCACCCCGCGCTCACCGAACTCCGCGACCATCTCGATTCGCGGCGGACGGTCGTGGCTGATCAACAGATCTGGCTGCCTGCATGGGCGCAACGCATCACACCACCCGAGAGCTGACCCACGCCAGGCTTGAATCAGGGCGCGACCCCAGGCGGCCTTTCGCTACCAGCGGCGCGGCAGCTGACTTTGCAGATCCTCGAACATCACCGCGAGCTTGACGGGCTCGGTCAGCACCAGCGCTTCGGTGTGCTTGTTCCAGCCGACGTACCGACGGCCGGACCAATCCAGTCGCAGCTCCTCGATCACGCTGATCTGCTGCCAGTCCTTGTCGAAATGGATGATCAAGTACACCGGAATGCCTGCGCGGGCATACAACTCACGCTTGATGCCGATGTCGTCGTCGATCGTGCTGTCGGATGTCACCTCCACAACCAGCAAGGTCTGGTCGGCGACATGGCCCACGTCATAAGGACCGTCGGAGCAATCCCGCAGGATCAAATCCGGATAGCGCGCCCGCAATCGACGTCGCAGATCGCCCTGATCGTTGTCTGCCAGTCGCATCGGCGTATCGCTGTGCACCTCCCGGCAGGGCCCGTCCGGGTCGATGGCGTACTCGAGAGCGGACCTGAGCCGGTGCACGACCCGATCATGCACCGGGCTCTGTGCCATGCACTCGAGCATCACGCCATCGTGAATTTCACCGAAAGCATCGGCGGGGCCGGCAAGAAACTCCTCGACCGTCACGAGTCGAGGCGGCTCCTGGCCCGACTTTGACATGCCGACAGCCTACCCCCGCCGACGCCGCGCACCCGGGCGTCGGCACCAGGCGCGCTAGGGTGCGCGAATGCGGACGGAGCGGGAGCAGCGGCTGATCGACACGGTGGCGTGGGTGCGGATCGAGGGCGGGAGGATTCTGTGCGCGCGGCCGAGTGGCAAGGACGTCTTCTATATCCCGGGCGGTAAACGCGAAGGGGGCGAGACGGATCTGCAGACGCTCGTGCGCGAGATCCGCGAGGAGCTGACCGTGGAGATCACCCCGGAGACGGTCGCTCACGTGGGCACCTACGAGGCTTTGATTCCCGACGCGGTCGTACGCATGGCCTGCTATACGGCCGAGTACTCCGGCGACATCGCGGTCAGCAGCGAGATCGAGGAGATCGCCTGGTTCAGCTACGCGGACCGGCCGCACGTGCCGCCCGTGGACCAGCTCCTTTTCGATGATCTGCATGCCGACGGGTTGCTCGCGCACGGCTGACATTCCCGGCAACTAGAACATGTTGTTGACAGTGGCCTATGGGTAGGCATCGAGAGACTGGTCCGAATGTAGAACATGTTCTAGTGTGGTGGGCACAACATTTCCAGTGTCGGAAAGTTCAGAGGAGCCCACCACACCATGCGTACCGAGATCTGTGATCGCCTCGGCATCGACGTGCCCATCTTCGCCTTCACCCACTGCCGGGACGTGGCCGCCGCGGTCAGCAACGCGGGCGGTCTCGGTGTGCTCGGCGCGGTCGGGTTCACCGCCGAGCAGCTCGAGGTCGAGCTGCAGTGGCTGGACGAGCACGTGCAGGGCGTCTACGGCGTCGACCTGGTCATCCCGTCCAAGTACGAGGGCAAGGGCGTCGAGGGCCTGAGCCCCGAGGAGCTGGAAGCCCAGCTGGCCAAGCTGGTTCCGCAGGGCCACCGCGACTTCGCGGAGAAGATCCTCAACGACCACGGCGTGCCGCACCTGCCGCCGGAGGAGAAGCACAACCAGCTGCTGGGCTGGACCGCCACCACGGTCGCCCCGCAGATCGAGGTCATCCTCAACCACCCCAAGGCCAAGCTGGTCGCCAACGCACTGGGCACCCCGCCCGACGACGTGATCAAGCAGATCCAGGACTCCGGCCGCCTGATCGGCGCGCTGTGCGGTTCGGTCAAGCACGCCATGAACCACAAGAACGCCGGACTGGATTTCGTGGTCATGCAGGGCACCGAGGGTGGCGGCCACTGCGGCGAGATCTCCTCGGTGGTGCTGTGGCCGCAGGTCATCGACGCGATCGGCGACATGCCGGCGCTCGCGGCCGGTGGCATCGGCGACGGCCGTCAGGTCGCGGCGGCCCTGGCCATGGGTGCGGCGGGCGCGTGGACCGGCTCGCTGTGGCTGACCGTCGAGGAGGCCAATGTGCCGCCCGCGCAGATGCAGACCTACATCGACGCCACCAGCTCCGACACCGTGCGTTCGCGCTCGTGGACCGGCAAGCCGTGCCGCATGCTCAAGAACGACTGGACCGAGGCCTGGGAGGCCGAGGACACCCCGAACCCGCTCGGCATGCCGCTGCAGATGATGGTCGCCCTCGACGGCGTCAAGCGCGGCCACCGCTACCCCGAGCAGGCCAAGGACGTGAACTTCAACCCGGTCGGCCAAGTCGTCGGCATGATGAACAAGATGGAGCGTTCCGCGGACGTGGTGCAGCGCCTCATCAGCGAGTACCTCGAGGCGTGCGAGCGG
Organism: Nocardia sp. NPDC005825; assembly: GCF_040630175.1. Taxonomy (NCBI): domain Bacteria; kingdom Bacillati; phylum Actinomycetota; class Actinomycetes; order Mycobacteriales; family Nocardiaceae; genus Nocardia; species Nocardia sp. NPDC005825. Next base: position 63,190 of record NZ_JBEXXC010000001.1, on the reverse strand, counting down.
CTGAACAAGCTGAACAACGCCTGATCCACACCGCCTGATTCTCAGGACAATTCGGCGCGCCGGGTAGCTACTACCCGGCGCGCCGTCGTATATCCGCAGGTGGCGGCGCGGGAGAGGCTGCGCCGCCATTGTTTTCGATCTTCGCGGGACCCACCATGGAGTGACGGCGGGTGTGACACAGGTCTCCGAACCTCGCGCGCGACTTGCCGTTTCGGGTCGCCGATTGCGAAGGTTTGCGGGATATGTTGCGCACAAATCCATTACGCCTGTCGGACCGCCTCTCCCCGGCCCAGCGCCGCCTGCTGCAAGCGGTCGTATCGCTATTGATCGTGGTCGCACTGGCCGTCGCGATCACCGTCCTCGAAAAACGCGGCGGCACAGACAAACCGGAATCGAGTGGCCCGCCGATTCCCGATCGCGGCGCACAACCGGCCGGATCGGCCAAGGAGATCAATGCGCTGCTGGGCAAACTCGAGGTGGCCGACGAACTGCCGATGACCGGCTATTCGCGCGACCGCTTCCCGCACTGGGACAGCGAGAAGCCCGAGCACGGATTCGGTGACAGCTTCGCGCAATACAGCCGCTGCACCACCCGCGAGGTGGTGCTGCTGCGCGACGGGACCGGACCGGTGAAGCTGGATCCGAGCAGCTGCAAACTGAGTCTCGGCGCCGACGCGGGCTGGCGCGATCAGTACGGGGTCATGGACAAGAAGACCAATGCCCTCAAGCCCTACAAGTGGACCACCGATTCGTCGGGCCTGGACATCGACCACATCGTGGCGCTGGCCGAGGCGTGGCGGTCGGGCGCGGCGAAACTCGACGACGACACCCGCCGCCATATCGCCAATGACGCGCTGAACCTGGTGATTTCCGATCCCACCGCCAACCGTTCCAAGGGCGACCAGGATCCGTCGAGTTACCTGCCGCCCGGAAACTTCCGGTGCGCCTATATCGGGCACTACATCCAGGTGAAACTAAAGTACGGATTGAACGTCGACACCAAGGAACAGTCCGCATTGCAGACAGCCGTGAAGGACTGCATCAGCAAGGGAGAGTTCACATAGTCGCCATCGTCGAAATCCAGAGCGAGGCAGCCGTCATGACCCGGGAAGAGGGAACGGTCTCCGGGGATCTCGATGTGACGCTGGACTACTCGGGCCACGGGCTCGTGCGCTATCGCGGTACCGCCACCTGGTACACCATCGGAAATCTGGAGGACGAGGAGCCGCGCAGCTGGACCAGCGTGCAGGATCTGGCCACCGCTATCGAACACGAGAGCGGTGGCCGCGACGCCGCGGGCAATGTGACGCCGTTCGAGGCGTGAACGCTAGTCGCGCACGGCTTTCAGGGCCTCGGCCCGCGTCTTGACCGCATCGGTCATGCCGGTGAAGCCCTTGCGCAGCGCGCCGCCGAGCAGGCCGCCGACCACCACCGACAGCGGGCCGTTGAGCTGGAAGTGCGAGTCGTAGCGGGTGCGGCCGTCACCCAGATCGGTGATCAGGTGCGAGCGTTCGCTGCTGAGCACACCGAGCGGCGCCGGCTTCATGTTGTAGCTGAACTCGCGTCCCGGGGTGCAGGAGCGGACGAACTCGCGCTGCTGCTTGGGCGGGCCGACCAGCTGCACCCGCATGTCGATGGGGGAGCCGGGTTCCAGGGTGGTCTTGCACTCCAGGACGAAGGGATTCCATTCCCCGTACGCGTCCACATCGGTGAGCACCTGCCAGACCAGCTCGGCGGGTGCGTCGATCTCCACGCTTTTGTCGATGACGAAGGCCATGGGGGAACAATACTGACACCAGTTCTAGATCGTGGGGTGGGTCTCACTCCGTGGAGCCACCCGGATCTCGCTCCGGCGGGGGATCCCGGCGACCGGGAGGTGACCCTACGGTCCGGGCATGACGGTTGAGCAGGCCCCTCCCGTGGTGCCCAGACTGCGGGAACTCGACGCGCTGCGCGGATTCGCCCTCGGCGGAATCCTGCTGGTCAATATCGAGATCATGTCGGACCCGAGCGGATTCGCGCCCGGCGCCGCGAGGACCCTGTCAGAGGCGCTGTTCCACAACAAGTTCTATGTGCTGTTCTCGTTCCTCTTCGGCTACTCGCTGACCATGCAGTTCCGATCCGCTGAACGAGCTGGGGCGAGCGGGCGCGGGCGCACGGTTCGGCGATGCCTGGCGCTGATGGCCATCGGGGTGGTGCACGCGGTGTTCTTCTTCACCGGGGACGTGCTGTTCGGCTATGGGGCAATCGGGCTGGTGTTGCTCGTGATCGGCCGGCGGCTGCGACCACGGGCGGCGCTCTGGGTCGCGGCCGCGCTGTACGGGATCGGCACACTGGTCATCGCGGTGATGACGGCGGCAGGCCGGGATGACGGAGTCTCGCTCGCGGAGCGCGACCGGCTGCTCGAGATCGCACGGGCCGGTTGGGGGACGGCGGCCGCGTGGCGGTGGGAGTTGTTCGCGGGTCGGCTGCCGACCTTCCTGCTGTTCGGACTGTTCAACGTCCTGCCGCTGTTTCTGGTCGGTCTCGCCGCGGGCACCGCGCGGCTGCTCGAATCACCCGAGCGCTATCTGCCGTGGCAGCCTCGCGTGCAGTGGGTAGGTCTCGGTGCCGGACTGCCGATTTCGGCATCGAATGCACTGACGCAGTGGCCGCCCCTCGCGGGTCCCGCCACGATCGCCGGTCCGCTGGTGGCCGCGGCGTACGGGGCCACGCTGCTGCGGATCAGCCACAGCCACCCCCGGGTGGCCGATGTCTTCGCACCCGCCGGCCGGATCGCCGCCACCGTCTACATCGGCCAATCGTTGATCACGTCACTGATCTTCACCGGCTACGGAGTGGCCCTGGCGGGCCGCATGACGGACTGGACGGTCCTGGCGATAGCGGTCGTCCTGTACACGGCACAGCTGGCCCTCGCATCCCGCTGGACCCGGCGGCACCGCTACGGCCCGATCGAATACCTGCTCCGCGCAATCACCTACGGCCCCGGCCACTTACGCCCCAGCCCCCGTACCGTCGACTGATGACCCTCGCCGAGCGCTACCCACTGCTGCACGCCCCCGCCCGCTGGGAGTGGGGCGGGCTCGACGTCCAGTTCTCGACCGCGCTGCCACCCGACGACCTCGTCACCAATATCCACGTCGTCTGTTTCTCCGGCGACCGTATCGTCCTGTGCCGCGATGACCGCGACGTCTGGATCCTGCCCGGCGGCACCCGCGAGGCCGGAGAATCCATCGTGTCCTGCGTCATCCGGGAACTCGCGGAGGAGGCGGGAGCCGAACTGGCCGGGCCTCTCCGGCAATTCGGCGCGCATTACGCGACGACGGACCGTCTCGAGCCGTATCGCCCCTGGCAGCCCCATCCGCACAAGGCGTGGCTGTGGTGCACCGCCGAGGTGCGGCTGGTGGGCACACCGACCAATCCCGAGGATGCCGAACAGATCCAGGAGGTCGGACTGTTCACTCTCCCGGAAGCCCTGCGCCGAGCCCGCACCGATGGCCACTACCTCCCCGAACTCCTGAAGCTGGCGGTGGAACTCACGCGTCCGAACGCCTGAACGGAACCGCACCGGAATACCCTTGCTGGGAAAAAGTTCGGCGCCGGTGTCGATTTCGCCTGTGGCTTTTCGTGTAGGAGGTGAACGGTCGCGGAAGAGCGGTCCGCCCGAGCGAAGGAGCATCTCATGCGCAAGGTCAACGCCACGTTGTCCATCACTCTCGACGGAGTCGTCCAGGGCCTGGGCCGCCCGGACGAGGACACCCGCGGTGGCTTCACCCACGGGGGTTGGGGCGGCAAGTACAACGACGAGGTCATGGCCGCGGAGATGGGCAAGGGTATGGCCGAGCCCACGGACATGCTGTTCGGACGCCGGACCTGGACGGACTTCATCGGCGCCTGGGCCACCCGCACCGACGACAACCCGTTCACCACGCACATGAACGCCGCCACCAAGTACGTCTGTTCCAGGACTCTGGAGAACGCGGACGCCTGGCAGAACTCGATCCTGTTGCCGGGCGATGCCGCCGAGTCAGTGGCCAAGCTGATGACCGAGGAGGGCAGGGACCTGACGATCATCGGCAGCGCCTCGCTGGTTCGCGACCTGCACGCCGCCGGCCTGGTCGACAGCTACACGCTGCTGATCCATCCGCTCACCCTCGGCACCGGCATGCGACTGTTCGAGGGCGGTGCCCCGCTGACCGAATTCGAGCTCACCGGCAGCGTCACCACCACCAAGGGCGTGATCATCGCCCACTACAGCCGGCTGTGAGGTAGGAATCCATGCAGAAGTACCTGCTGTCGATCTACCAGCCCGAGGGCGAGGCGGATCCCGAGGCCATGGTCCGGATCGTGGCCGATCTGCACCGGTTCAACGAGGAACTGCGCGAGAGCGGCTCGTGGGTGTTCACCGGCGGCCTGCACGCGCCCGGCACGGCAACCGTCGTGCGGGCCGACGGCCTGCTCACCGACGGTCCCTATGTCGAGGGCAAGGAACACGTCGGCGGGATCTGGATCATCACCGCACCCGATCTGGACGCAGCGCTCGACTGGGGCCGCAAGGCGGCCGCCGCGACCACGCTGCCGATCGAAGTCCGCCCGTTCCAGGACGTCGAACCGTATTGAGTCCGACACCGGAGGAGATCGCGGCCGTGTTCCGCGCCGAGTACGGCAGAGCCGTCGCCGTACTCGTGCGCGGACTCGGCGATATCGGCACGGCCGAAGACGCTGTGGCCCATGCGTTCACCACCGCCCTGCAACGCTGGCCGGTCGAGGGCATGCCGCCCAGCCCGGCCGGCTGGATCATCACCACCGCCCGCAACCGGGCCGTCGACGAGCTGCGCCGCGAATCGGTCCGCGCGCACAAACACGCCGAGGCGCAGCGCCTCCGCGACCTGGACGAACCCGCCGAGGAGGGCCCGGTGCGCGACGACCGTCTGCGGCTGATGTTCACCTGCTGCCACCCGGCCCTGGCTCTCCCCGCGCGGGTGGCGCTCACCTTGCGGCTGCTCGGCGGGCTCACCACGACCGAGATCGCCCACGCCTTCCTCGTGCCCGAACCAACCATGGCGCAGCGCCTCGTCCGAGCCAAGGCCAAGATCCGCGACGCCAAGATCCCCTACCGGGTGCCCCGAGACGCCGATCTGCCCGACCGCCTCGGAGCGGTGCTCGCGGTGCTCTACCTGATCTTCAACGAGGGCTATGTCGCCACCTCCGGCACCAAACTCGCGCGCGCCGAACTCTGCGCCGAGGCGATCCGCCTGGCGCGGTTGCTGGTCGAGCTGATGCCCGACGAGCCGGAGGCCGCGGGACTGCTCGCACTGATGCTGTTGATCGAGGCCCGCCGCGACGCCCGCACCGATCCCGCGGGCACTCTGATCCCGCTGGCCGAGCAGGACCGCTCCCGCTGGAACGCGGATCTGGTCACCGAGGGCCGGGCGATCACCCGTGCCTGCTTGCGCCGCGATCAGCCGGGCCGGTACCAGATCCTGGCCGCGATCAACGCCGTGCACACCGACCCCGTCACCGACTGGACCCAGATCCTCGCGCTCTACGACCAACTCGTGCACTTCGACACCGGACCGGTGGTCGCACTCCACCGCGCTGTCGCGCTCGCCGAGGTCCAGGGCCCGGCAGCGGCTTTACCGGTGGTGGATGATCTGAATCTTCGGAGCTACTACCTGTTTCACGCTATCCGCGGTGACCTGCTCGCCCGCCTCGGGCACACGACAGCAGCCGGTCAGGCCTTCGACGCCGCGGCGCAGCTCACCGAGAACCAGTCGGAGCGCACATTCCTGCTCGCCCGGCGCGACCGACTCGGTCCAACGGACCGCTCCCGCACAGACTGACAGACAACTTCTCAGCGTCCGGCAGTCGGCCGCGCCACCACCCCGGCTACGAGGAGGGCGACAGCGCGTTCGACGCGGTCGGTGTCACCGGTGATCCACCAATCCATGATGAGGCCGCGGATACCCGAAACGAGCAGTGTCGCCGAGGCTTCGGGGTCGGGCAGGGTCGGGTCGATGCGGTGCAGGGACTCGGCCATCGGGGTGACCAGCGCGGTGATCGCGTCGGTCGCGTAGGGCCGGAAGGGGCTCCCGGGAACCGTTGCGGCGCCGAGGACTTGGAGCAGGGCGCGCAGGCTCACCGCGCTGTCTCCGGCGGTATTGCGGTCGAAGGAGCTGGTGAGGCGGGTGGCGAGGGTGGCGGTGTCGTCGATGCCGGAGAACATCGCGCCGATGTCGGGGCGGTGGGATTCCAAGGCGGCGATCAACATCGCCTCCTTGGTGCCGAAGTAGTGGATGAGCATGCGGGAGCTGGTGCCCAGGTATTCGGCCAGGGGGCGCAGCGAGAGTTCGGTGAGGCCGTGGTCGGCGATGTAGGCGATGACGCCTTCGAGGAGCTGGGCGCGGCGGGCGTGGTCGAGTGGGCGGGGCACCGGTTGACTGTAGCGGGTGCTACAGGTATTCATGTCTCCATGAGTGTAACGATTGGTACAGAAACTCGACGGGATGTGGTGGTGACGGCGATGGCGGCGACCACCTGTCTGGGCGCCGACCTCGACACCACCTGGTCGCGGCTGCTGGCGGGGGACAGCGGGATCGGCACGCTCACCGACGATTTCGTCACCGAGAATCAGCTGCCGGTGCGGATCGGCGGACGGCTGGTGACACAGCCGGGGGAGCGGTTGACCCGGATCGAGCAGCGGCGGATGTCGTTCGTGCAGCAGCTGGCGCTGGTGCTGGGACGGCAGGTGTGGCAGGACGCGGGGACACCGGAGGCCGAGCCGGAACGACTGGCCGTCGCCGTGGGTACTGGACTCGGCGGCGGGGAGGCCCTCATCAATGCCGTGGACCTGATGAAGTCCGGGGGCTACCGGAAGGTGCCGCCCATGACGGTGCCGATGGTCATGCCGAACGGACCGGCCGCCACCGTCGGTCTGGAGATCGGCGCGAAAGGCGGTGTGTACGCGCCGGTTTCGGCGTGTGCGTCGGGCGCGGAGGCCATCGCCCACGCGTGGCGGCTGATCGCCACCGGTGAGGCGGACGTGGCGGTCGCGGGCGGCGTGGAGGGCCATATCGACGCGGTCCCGATCGCCAGTTTCGCCATGATGCGGGCCATGAGCACCCGCAATGACGAACCCGAGCGCGCCTCACGGCCTTTCGACCGGGACCGGGACGGCTTCGTCTTCGGCGAGGCGGGGGCGCTGCTGGTGCTGGAGTCGGCCGAGCACGCGCGGGCGCGGGGTGCGCGGGTGCTCGGCCGGGTACTGGGCGCGGGCATCACCTCGGACGGTTATCACATCACCGGAACCTCGCCCGACGGCGACGGTGCGGCCCGCGCCATGCGCAAGGCGCTCGCGACGGCGGGGCTGACGGGCGCGGACGTCGACCACGTCGACGCGCATGCCACCGGCACTCCGGTCGGTGACGCCTCGGAGGCCAAGGCCGTCATGGCGGTGACGCCGCACGCGTCGGTGTACGCGCCCAAATCGGCACTAGGACATTCGATCGGGGCGGTCGGCGCGCTGGAGGCGATCCTCACGCTACGCACCCTGGCTGAGCAGATCGTGCCGCCCACATTGAATTTCGAGAATCCGGACCCGGGGATCGAGCTCGACATGGTCGCCGACAAGCCGCGCGAGCAGCGGCTGCGGTACGCCCTGAGCAATTCGTTCGGCTTCGGCGGCCACAACGTCACGCTGGCCCTCGCGCCCGCCTGAGCGGAAATTCGCTCGGCACAATACGATTCGGGCAGGTCAGGGCAGTTTGTCGGTCTGGACGCGCGGGTCCAGTTTGCGCAGGGTGTCGGGCCGGTCGGTCAGGCACGGCCAATCCCGGCTCACCGCTTCGAGAGTGGCGTGCCCGGCGGGGATGAGGGCGTCGGCGTCGGGCCGATCGGCCAGGGTGTCGCCCAGTTGATCGCTGGCGGGACGGTCCAGCGGCTGGATGACGGTATTGGGCAGGTCCAGCAGCACCGTGAGGATGTCCCAGCGGCCGGGCGGGATCAGGGCGCGGGCGGCGGCCAGCGCGGTGGCCGGGACGATGATGGTGTGCCCGGCGTCCGCGGTGGCCCACACCACCGATTGCACGTAGGCCACGCGGTGGGCCCAGGCGGTCAGCGCGGCGGTGTCGAAGACGACGCCGCCCAGGGTCGGGGCGGCGGGGCTCATGCCGCGCCGGCGTGATCGCCGGGGGCCTCCTCGTCATCGGATAAAGGTGGCAACCCCTGCACCGCCCGGGCGCGATTGATCAGATCCAGCGGCGGGCGGCCGCCGAGCGCGTTCTCCAGGCGGGCCAGTGAGTCGGCGCGGTCGACGCGCGCCTTCACCGACTCGGCGACGAACGCGGAGATCGAGGCGATGCGTCCGGAGCTGCGCCAGTCATCGAGAGTGGCGGCGATCTCCTCGGGCATCGTCACGGTTATCTTGCGGGTGCGACGCGGTCTCGCCATACCGCGATAGTAAAGCGGTATGCGCGGCGGGCAAAAGCTGACACCGCGCCGAGCACCGGAACCGCAGGGGCGCAATCCCGCACGAAATCGGGCTATTCGGATCGGCCTGATCGGAAACCTGCCGGTCAGGCACGGGGGCGGGTTCGATACGGTGGAGTGTGCCCACCGCCGTGGGCATCGCCGCAAATCTCCAGTCAAGAGGACATAACTCGATGGATCAGAGTTCGATCGTGTGGGCCGACGGTGCCGTGGTCACCATCGACCAGCGAGCCCTGCCGCACCAGGTGCGGGAGCTGCGGCTCACGACGGTCGACGAGGTCATCGACGCCATCAAGACGCTGGCCGTGCGCGGGGCGCCCGCCATCGGCGTGTGCGGGGCGTTCGGTGTGGTGATCGCGGCCCGGGCCGCCACCACCGACGGCGTCCTCGACGAAGCGCTGGTCGAGGCCGAGGCCGCCCGCATCGCGGACGCCCGCCCGACCGCGGTGAATCTGGCGTGGGGTGTGCAGCGGACGCTGACCAAGCTGGCCGGCGGCATCGAGGCCCTCGAGGCGGAGGCGCTGGAGCTGCTGGCCGAGGACGGCCGGGTGAATCTGGCCGCCGCCACCGAGGCCGCCGATCTGATCCAGCGGCTGTGCGGGGACCGCCCGCTGCGGCTGCTCACCCACTGCAATACCGGTCGCTTGGCCACCACCGCGTGGGGAACCGCCATCGGCGCGCTGCGGGTGCTGCATCAGCGCGGCGCGCTGGCGGAGGTGATCGTCGACGAGACCCGCCCGCTGTTGCAGGGCGCGCGCCTGACCGCGTGGGAGATGGCCGAGGCCGGGATCCCGCACCGGCTCACCATCGATTCGGCGGCGGCCTGGGCCATGGCCACCGAGGGCGTGGACGCGGTGGTCGTGGGCGCGGACCGGATCACCGCCGACGGGGCGGTGGCCAACAAGATCGGCACCTACATGCTGGCCATCGCGGCCGCGCACCACGGCATTCCGTTCATCGTGGTCGCGCCGGAGTCGACGCGCGACATCTCCACGGCGCGCGGCTCCGACATCGTGGTGGAGCAGCGCGCGGCCGCCGAGGTGACCGGATTCGGCGGTGTCGCAACGGCTCCCGAGGGCACGGCCACCTTCAATCCGGCCTTCGACGTCACCCCGGCCGAGCTGGTCACCGCCGTGGTCACCGAGTTCGGCGTGCTCGAGGACCCGGCCACCGCCCGCACCTCCGCCGGTGCGACGACCACGCCGGGATCGGCCGACGCCGCCGGAACCGAGATCGCGGACATCGCGCGCGGCCTGTACGCGAGCGGCTGGATGCCGGGCACCGCGGGCAATATCTCTGTGCGCCAGGGCGATACGGCCGTCATCACCGCGAGCGGGCTGTCCAAGGGCGAACTCACCGCCTCGGACGTGGTCACGGTCGCCGTGGTCGACTCCCGGCCTGTGGACGACTCCGGCCGGAAGCCGTCGGCGGAGACCACGATCCATACCGCCGTCTACCGCACCCGCGGCGCGGACGCCGTCGTGCACGTGCACCCGCCGCACGCCACGGCCGTGTCGATCCGGACCGGCGGGAACGGCGTCACCACCGCACGTTTCGCCGGATACGAGCTGATCAAGGGCCTGGGCTCGGCCCGCCCGGATCTCATCGACATCCCGGTTTTCCCGAATCACGCGGATGTGCCGCGGATCGGCGCGGACATCGAGAAGTATCTGACCGAGCACCCGGAGGCCCCGCCGGTGCTGTTCATCGCCGGGCACGGCATCACCACCTGGGGCGCGTCGCTGGCGCAGGCCCGCGACCGCGCCGAATGCCTCGAGGCGATGTGCGAACTGACCACTCTGACCGGGCACCAGGAGCTCCCGGTGCGCGACCATGTGTGAAACGAATACCGCGTTCCGAGAAGGGAACCTTCGATGACCCTGTTGCAGATCATGTCCGACACCGACGCCGGTGAGGTCGTCCTGCGCACCGATGACGACGCGGTGATCGCCGCCGAACTGGGCAAGCGCGGCATCACCTTCGAGCGCTGGCCGCTGCTGGAGGGCTTCAGCGCCGCTACCACGACCGAGCAGCTGCTGGCCGAATACCAGGGCCGCATCGACGAATTGAACGCCGACGGCCGCTACAAGTTCATCGACGTGGCGCGCATCCATCCCGACGACGCCGACCCGGAGTGGCCCGCCAAGGCGGTCGCCGCGCGCACCAAGTTCCTCGACGAGCATCGGCACGCCGAGGACGAGGTCCGGTTCTTCGCCGCCGGCGCCGGCTGCTTCTACCTGCACCTGGGCAACGAGGTGCTGGCGACGGTGTGCACCGCGGGCGATCTGGTGTCGGTGCCCGCGGGCACGCTGCACTGGTTCGACATGGGCACCCGCCCGGAGTTCGTGGCCGTGCGGTTCTTCGAGGAAGAGGACGGCTGGATCGGCGATTTCAGCGGCGACAAGATCTCCGCGGGCTTCCCGACCCTGGACGAATTGCTGGCCCCGGCATGATCAAGGCGGTCGTGCTCGATATCGAGGGGACTACCAGCCCGACCAGTTCGGTGCGGGAGGAGCTCTACGGCTACACCCGGGAACGGCTCCCGGGCTGGCTGGCCGAAAACCGCTCCACCTCCCAGCGCTTCGGCGGCGAAGCCGATCCCATCATCGAGGCCACCCGCGCTCAGGCGGACCGCCCGGACGCCGACGTCGCCGAGGTGGCCCGGATTCTCATCGAGTGGCTCAACACCGATGTGAAGTCCGAGCCGCTCAAGGCCGCCCAGGGCATCATCTGCGCCGAGGGGTTCCGCAACGGCGCGCTGCACGGCGAATTCTTCCCCGACGTCGCCCCGGTGCTGCGGGCCTGGCGTGACGCGGGGCTGGAGCTCTACATCTATTCGTCGGGTTCGGTGCGCAATCAGAAGGATTGGTTCGAATTCGCGCGCGGCGGCGATCTGTCCCCGCTCATCAGCGGGCATTTCGACCTGTCGACCGCGGGACCGAAGCGCGAGGCCGCGTCCTACGAGAAGATCGCGAGCGCCATCGGCGTTCCGGCCGAACAGATCCTGTTCCTGTCCGATCACCCGGACGAGGTGGACGCGGCGGCGGCCGCGGGCTGGCAGGCCGTCGGCGTGACCCGCCCGGGCGAGCCGAACAGCCCGCGCGGCCCGCACCGCTGGATCAGCGATTTCGCGGACGTCGCCCCCAACTGAGCGGCGCCGCAACGGCATTGACGCAGGCCACGACCGAAATCGAGCCCGCCCGGCACACGCCGGACGGGCTCGATCCGTCTTCGCCGAAGAACCGCTCAGCGCACCCCGGCGGTGGCGGCCCGCTCGATGAGGTACTCGACGAGCGTCATCAGCACGTTCTTGGCCGAGCCGCGATCACGAGCGTCACAGAGCAGCACCGGGATTCGCTCGTCCAGGTCGAGGGCGTCGCGCACCTCGGCCGGGGTGTAGAGCGGTGCGCCCTCGAAGCAGTTCACGGCCACCGTGAAGGCTACGCCGCGACGCTCGAAGAAGTCGATCGCCGCGAACGAGCCCTCGAGCCGGCGGGTGTCGGCCAGCACGACCGCGCCCAGGGCGCCGCGGGCCAGCTCGTCCCACAGGAACCAGAAGCGATCCTGTCCGGGGGTGCCGAACAGGTAGAGGACCAGGTTCTGGTCGATCGTGATACGGCCGAAGTCGAGCGCGACCGTGGTGGTGGTCTTGCCCTCCACCCCGCGCAGATCGTCTACGCCCGCGGACAACTCGGTGATGAGTTCTTCGGTGCGCAGCGGAGTGATCTCACTGATCGCCCCGACCATCGTGGTCTTGCCCACGCCGAAACCGCCCGCGATGAGAATCTTCACCGAGGCGGCCATGGGCGCGGCGGAATCAAAGTTTTCGGATGCCATCGAGTACCGCTCGCAGAATGTTGAGGTCACCGGGTGCGGCTTCGGGGGAGGCCGGGGCCCGGAACTTGAGGATGTTGTCGGAAATCAGGTCCCCCACCAGAATCTTCGTCACCGCCAATGGCAACCGCAGTGCGGCCGAGACCTCGGCCACGGTCAGCGGAAGCCGGCACAACCGCACGATTTCCGTGTATTCCGGCTCGGCACGCCGCAGCGGTGGGGCCGCGTTCGGCACCACCACCACCGTCAGCATGTCCAGATCGTGCCCCGCGCCCATGGTTCGGCCACCGGTCCGTGCGTAGGGACGCACGAGCGGACCGGCCGCGTCATCGAACCACTGTTCCCCCGGCCCCGCGCTCATGACAGCCGCGGATTGCCTTGTCCGGCCAGGTTGTGGCGCGGTGTGGTGGACAGGTAGTTGCCGACCCGCTGCACGGTCAGGTTCATCTCGTAGGCGACCATGCCCAGGTTGGCCTGTTCGGTGGCCTGTAGCGCGAGGCAGGCATGGCTGCCGGCGGCGGTCACGAACAGCACCGCCCGCTCGAGTTCGATGACCGCCTGGCGGACGCCACCGCCGTCGAAGCGGCCACCGGCGCTGCGTGCCAGCCCGTAGAGGGTGGAGGACATGGCACCGAAGTGCTCCGCGTCCTCGCGGCTCATGGCGGATGAGCGGCCCAGCAGCAGTCCGTCGGTGGAGTGCACCACCGCGTGACGGACGCCCGCTAGCCGGTCGACCAGATCATCGAGTAGCCAGTTGAGATCACCAGCGTTTGAGGTGGTCACCGTCGCCTTCCTGTCGTTCCTGCTGGGTGCCTTCGAAGAAGGCCTGGGACTCAGGCCCGAACGAACCGGGATCGGCCTGCCGGCCCTGCCTGGTTCCGTTTTCGATGGCGGAGAAAAGGTCTCGGGCCTGCTCGGCCGTGCGGGTGGCCTGGACCGCCGACTCGGGGGTCGACTGCTCCTTCGCCAATTCCGGTGCGAGACTTGCCTGCCGGTGCCGTCGCGGAAGCGCGGGCCGGGCGTCGGAGCCAGTGTAATGGGACCGATCGTGTTCGCGAGCACGGAAGCCGTTTTCGGACGGCGGGACCGCGCCGTTCTGCAGGTCCAGTCGCGGCTGCTGCGGCGGTTCGGGCCGCGGCGGCGAGGTGGGCGGGTCGAACGGCGTCGCCGCGCCGAAGGACATGACCGGTGGCACGGCCGAGTCCGTCGTGGGGCCGAAGGTGCTGGTGGGCGGGGCGAACGAACTCGTCGGCGGGGTGAAGGAACCCGTTGTCGGACCGAAGGATCCGGCCGACGGGGCGAACGAGCCCGTCGATGGACCGAAAGGCTCCGGTTCCGGCTCGGCCGGGGCGACCGGCGCCTCGGGCGGAGTCGTCAGCGGCGCATCGTAGTTCAGCAGCGGCAGGTCGTAGCTCGAGGTCATCGACGGCGGGACCGCCGGGGCAGCGGGCAGCTGCGGCAGCGCCGCCACCGCGGCCGACGCGGCGGACAGCCCGCCCGTCTCGAGCTGACGCGGCGCCACCGGGATCTCACCGGTGCGGCCGGAGGCCTGCACGGTCAGAATGGTGGGCACCAGCACGATGGCGCGCACGCCGCCGTAGTCGGATTCGGTGAGGCGCACCGTGATTCCGTGGCGCGATGCCAGCTGGGCGACCACGAAGCGGCCGAGGCGGAAGTCGTCGGGCAGCATGGCGACACCGAAATCCGGGGCCTCGCGCAGCACCTCGTTGATCCGCGCGAGCTCTTCCTCGGGCATACCCATGCCCTGGTCGATGATCTCGATGGCGACGCCCTTGCCGACCACGTTGCCGCGCACCTCGACCTGCGACTGCGGCGGCGAGAAGTGGGCGGCGTTGTCGACCAGCTCGGCGAGCAGGTGCACGAGGTCGGCCACCGCGCTGCCGACGATCGACACCTCGGGCAGGCGGGCGATCTTGACGCGGGTGTAGTCCGCGGTCTCGCCGACGCTGGAGCGCACGATCTCGAGCAGCTGCACCGGGTTTCGCCACTGCCTGCCAGGCTGACCGCCCGCGAGAATGATCAGGTTCTCGGCGTTGCGGCGTTCGCGGGTGGCGAGGTGGTCGAGGCGGAAGTAGATGTCCAGCAGCGCCGGATCCTCCTGCTGCGACTCCGCGGCGTCGAGGATCTCCAGCTGGCGGTGCACGATGACCTGGCTGCGGTGGGCGATATTGAGGAACATCGCCTTGACGCCCTCACGGGTGCGAGCCTCGGTGATGGCGGCCGACACGGCGGCGGCGTGGGCGTGGGTGAACGCCTTGGCCACCTGGCCGATCTCGTCGTGGCCGAAGTCCAGGATCGCCTTCTCGTCGGCCGGGTCCAGCGGACGGCCGTCGCGCAGCTTGGCCATGATCTCGGGCAGCCGCTCGTCGGCGAGCACCAGCGTCTCGTTGCGCAAGCCCTTGAGGCGGCGGATGATCCGGTTGGCGAGGATGAGCGAGACCAGGAAGGCCAGCGCCGATACCGCCACCATGGCGCCACCGACGAGTGCGGAGTTCCGGGCGTCGGTGTCGGCGACCTCGGCCGCGGCCCGCTCGTTGTGCTTGCTGTTCTTGTCCCACAGCTTCAGGACCTGGGCGTTGAGGCGCGACACCGTGTCCCGCCATTCCTGCGGGGTGAAGGTCAGCGGCGCGACCACCGGGGGAGTGCCGGGCTTGACCGGAGGCAGCGTCATGGGATCGAGAGCCCGCGAAAGCAGGACGTTCTCCATCATGACGACCTTCGTCCAGTCCGGATCGTTCATCAGGGCCTGCATGTCGGCATTGCCGGCGCCGCCGTCACCACCGGCGAGCACGCCGAGGTTGACGCGGTAGGTGCCTGCCACACGCGAGAACTCGATGGCCAGCTCGGGCGGCAGCGCACCGCCCGAGAGCAGCACCTCGGCCACAGCGGCCTCGCGGGAGAGCATTTCGGCGGACTGCACGATCTGCAGGCCGTTGATCATCTCCATGGCGACCGCGGCGTTGGGCGCGCGGTCGGCGACGATGCGAGTGCCGATCCAGATGAACTCGAGCACTTTGCCGTAGAAGTAGTACGTGTCCGACACCGACACGCCGTTGGTGTCGATCCCGGTGCGCAGTCCGGCCAGCTGGCGGGTGAGGGTCAGGAACCCGCCGACGTCTCCGGTGACCGATTCCGGACCGGATTCGCGCATGGACGCCGATACCGGCGCCATCCCCAGCAACGCGTTGTCGAGCCGGGTTCGCGCCTGCGCGAGGGCCTTCGGGTTGGCGTCGTCGCCACCGGCCATCTGCGCCAGCGAGAGCTGGCGCTCCTGCTCGACCGCGGCGATCAATTCTCCGGTGGGCGCTCCGGCCGCGGACAACGCGTCCGCCCATTCCCGCGCCTGCTTGCTCTCGACCACCAGGTATCCCGCGCCACCCACGCCGATCGCGAGCAGCGCCAGGCTCGGGACGAGTGCGATGGCAAGCACGCGGGTGCGGACCCCGAGCCTTGCTCTGAACATCGGGCAAAGGTAACGGGACGTAGGTCACATATGCCGCATCGATCCCGTTGGGCGGGAGTGCGTTTGACAGCCCGGGTCATGCATGCCGGTGCATCGCATTCGAAGCCGTCGGACAGCAATCTAGCAGCTACCCTAATAGATGGCGGCACAGGACGATTCGCGCCGCTCAGGCGTGTCGCCGCGAATCGACGGCATGGGACGAATCCGGCGTGGCGTCCGGCGGTTCGCGCTCGATCAGGACCGTGGGCAGCAACACGATCGCGCGGACGCCGCCATGATCGGAATCGGACAAACGCACCGAGATGCCGTGGCGGGCGGCCAGCCGGGACACCACGAACAGGCCCAGCCGCGAGTCCTCGGACAGCCGGGTGACCGCGAAGTCCGGTGCGGCGCTCAGCAGCTCGTTGCGGCGGTCCAGGTCCTCGGCGGGCATGCCCATGCCCTGATCGCTGATCTCCACGACCACGCCGCGGGCCACCGCCGTGCCGGTGATCTCCACCCAGGACTGCGGCGGGGAGAAGGAGGCGGCGTTGTCGACCAGCTCGGCCAGCAGGTGCACCACATCGGCGACCGCCGCACCGACCAGGAAAACCGCTGGCAGACGGCCGATTCGAACCCGCTGGTAGTCGGCGGTCTCCCCGGCGGCGGAACGCGCCAGTTCGAGCAGGGGAACCGGGTTGCGCCACTGCCGGCCGGGGCGTCCGCCCGCCAGGATGATCAAGTTCTCGGCATTGCGGCGTTCCCGGGTGGCCAGGTGGTCGAGGCGGAAGTAGATGTCCAGCAGCGCCGGATTCTCCTGTCGCGCCTGCGCGGCGTCGAGGATCTCCAACTGGCGGTGCACCACGACCTGGCTGCGGTGCGCGATATTGAGGAACACCGACTTCACGCCCTCGCGGGTGCGGGCCTCGGTGAGCGCCGCGCCGACGGCCGCGGCGTGCGCGTGCCCGAACGCCCGCGCCACCTGCCCGATCTCGTCGTGGCCGAAGTCGAGGACCGGTGCGGCGGCCTCGATCTCGAGGTGCTCGCTCGCGGCGAGGCGTCGCATGGTCTCGGGCAGTTCGTCGTCGGCGAGCGCGAGGGTGCGGTCCCGCAGCCGCCGCAGTCTGCGGATGATCTGGTTGGCCAGCGCCAGCGCGACCAGGATCGAGATCGCGCCGAGCCCCACCATGCCCGCCCCGGCCCATACGGATTTTCGGGTGGTGTCGGAGGCCGCGGCCACCGCCAGCCGCTGGGCCTCGTTGTTCTCGGCCTGCCAGAGCTCAGCCAGCCTGTGGGCCACCTCCGCGGCGCTGCGCTGCCACTGGTCGACCGGGACCGGAAGCGGTTGCGGCGCGGACCGTTTGGCCGACCCCTCCGGCACGGCCAGCGTGCGCTGGGCCAGCACCGGTTCCACCTGGCCCAGGTGCAGCCAGGCGGCGCTCCACACCAGGGCGCGCGCCGCGGCGGCCTGAGCCTCGTCGGGCGCCGCCACGATGGCGGCGACCCCGGTGCGGTAATAGCCGACCAGGCTGAGATATTCGGCCCCGAGCTCGGGGGACAGATGGTTCCCGTCGAGCAGCGACACCGCGAGCGCGTTGGCGCGGCTCATCGCCTCCAGACAGTGCAGCACCTCCGAGGCCTGTGTGAGCTCCACGGCGGTGGCCGAGTCCGGGGCGGTGCGTTGCGCGACCTCCACACCCGCCATCACCGACTGCGGGATGCGGTTGTAGAAGGCGTAAGCGTCCGCCGGGGACACGGTGCCCGCGTCGATCCCGGACCGAATCCCCGCCAGCTGCTTACTCGTTTGCCCCAGCGCCGTCGTGGCCTGCCCCATGGAATCGGGCCCGATCCGCGACAACTCCGACTGTGCCGGCGCGAGCAACCGCACCGCGGTATCGAGTCGCTGCCGCGCGGTGGTCAGCTGCCGCACCTCGACATCCACCCCGGCCAGCCGCCACAATGTGAGCTGCCGCTCGGCCTGCACCGCCTCGATCAGCTCGCGCGTGGGCGCGATGCCGGCCTGCATCTCACCGGCCCACGTTCGAGCACGCGAAGCGCGGTCCACCAGAACACCGGCGGCACTGTTGCCACTGACCGCCAGCGCCAGACTCGGGACCAGTGCGATGGCCAGAATGCGAGTCCGGACGCCGAGCTTCGGGAAATGCATCGCCGCAACGTAGCCGGGCGTCGGATCCGCCGTCGGCGCGAGTCCTTTTGTGCGGGATGGTGTTTGACAGCGCTCCGGCGCGTCCCGTAGGCCCTGGCCGCGGGGCATCCGTTAACCTGCGAGCCAACTGTGAGATTTCTGCGAGTCGGAAACCAGCAAACCGGCAGCACTAGCTTCAGCCGCGCCCGGATTCGCGGGCCGCGCCGCCGGACCTCGGGGGACGCGACGACGGAGGAGACGAAGTGCAGCACAGGAAACGCGCGTGGTCGGTCGCGATCGCGACGGCGACCGCCGCGGCGGCGGCCGCGACGCTGGTCGCCGGATGCGGGTCGGACAGCAAGGGCGACAACGAGGTCCACAACATCATCTACCTGCTCGGTGACGGTATGGGGCGCACCCATGTCACCGCCGCGCGCCAGCGGTTCGAGGGCGCGGGCGGGCAGTTGCAGCTCGAGAAGCTGCCGTATGTGGGCGCGGTCGCGACCTACGCGGTGGAGCCGAACAGCGCCAAGCCGTCGCTGGTGACCGACTCCGCGTCCGCGGCCACCGCGTGGTCGTCGGGCGTGAAGACCTACAACGCCGCCATCGGCGTGGACGCCTACGGCAAGTCGGTGCCGACGCTCATGGAGCAGGCCAAGGCCGCGGGCTTCGCGACCGGCAATGTCAGCACCGCCGAGATCACCGACGCCACCCCGGCGGGCATGTTCAGCCACGCGCTGCTGCGCGGCTGCCAGGGCCCCACCTTCAGCGATTCGACCTGCCTGCCCAAGAAGGCCGACGGCAGCTACGAGGCGCAGCCGGCGGACAAGACGCTGGTCACCCCGATCGCCGAGCAGATCGCGCGCAACAACACCGCCGACATCATCTTCGGCGGCGGCCTGGCCCGCTTCGAGCCCGATGACCAGAAGGCCATGCTGGACAACGGCTATCAGGTGCTCGGCTCCATGGGCGATCCCGCGCTGAAGGCGCAGACCGCCGAGAGCCAGAAGGTGGCCACCGCCGCCGACCTGAAGTCGGTGACCGGGCAGAAGGTGATCGGCCTGTTCAACCGCGGGAACATGACCGTCACCAATGCGCGTAACGCGCTGCCGGATTCGGCTCCGCAGAAGCAGGAGCCGACGCTCAAGGACATGACCACCAAGGCGATCGACCTGCTGTCGGCGCGCAAGGGCAAGGGCTTCCTGCTCCAGATCGAGGGCGCGCTCATCGACAAGCGCTCGCACGCCAACGACGCCGCCCAGACCCTCGACGAGGTCAAGGCGTTCGACGACGCCGTCGCCGCCGCCATGGACTTCGCCAAGAAGGACGGGCACACCATGGTGATCGTGACCGCCGACCACGAGTGCGCGGGCTTCAACATCATCGAGAAGAACACCTTCACCAACGCCGAGGCCGTCGCGCCGCCGACGAACGTGGACGCCACCAACCCGGCCAACAACAGCAAGCCCGGCCGTGACGGCAAGGACAACGTGAAGGACCCGGTCCGCTCGCCCGGCCTGGTCAACGGTGCGGGACAACAGGATCCGCGCAACTTCGCCCCCGCTACCTTCCGCACGCCCGACGACCCGGCCGAGGTGAAGGACGGCACGCCCGAGGCGAGCCTGTGGCTGACCTACCTGTCGGGCAACCACACTGGCGCCGACGTGCAGATCTACGCCTACGGCCCGGGCGCGCAGGTGTTCGCGACCAGCCAGGACAACACCTCGCTGTACACCAAGATGCACAAGGCGCTGCTGCCGTGACGCGGCGAACCGGAGCGATGATCGCGGGTCTGCTGGCGGTGGCGGGCCTGGGCACGGGATGTTCCTCCGCGCCGCAGCCCGCGAGTCCGGCGCCCGCGGCCGCTCCGGTGGCCGCCCCGCGCACGACCGAGCCGCCGGCCGCGACGCTCGCGATCCCGGCGGGGGAAGTGCGCCTGGCGGCCGGGCCGTTCACCGACCGGGTGCGGCTCAGCGGCACCCGCCTCGAAGGGTCGTCCGTGCGTGGCACTCTGGCGATCACCTCCGATGTCAGCGATGTACTGGCGCTGGAGGTGAGTGCGGCGTTCTACGACGCCAATGGCCGACTGGTCGGTACGGGGATGTTCCAGCACGCCGACGAGGAACCCACCGGTGGCGGGTCGCACGTACCCAGTGTGAACGGCATTCCGTTCACCATCGTGTCGGCTCCGGCCGATGCCCCGGTCTCGGCGGCGGTGCTGTCGATTCCGGTGCTGGTGAACGAATAAGGTTGGGCCGCACGTCGTTCGGTGATCCCGCGCACGCACCCCTCGTACGTGCGCGGGATCGGGGCCCGACCCGCCGGTGCTGCCTTCACCGGCGGGAGATTCCCTGCCCGGGGTAGTACTGGCTGTTTCTTCGCTCGCCGATCACGATCGGTTACAGAATTCACAGCAAAATTCTGGAATTCCGGCAATACGGACAAAATAAATGCGGCACTCCGTCCGAGACGGAGTGCCGCATTCGCCCACCACCGGGCGGTCACCGATGTGCTTGTCGTCAGGTGCGTTTCGCATACTGGGCCGCACCGGCCCAATCGAGCATCACGCACGGCTCGTCGCCCAGGACCCAGGCGTCGTGACCGGCCGGGCAGAACAGGTAGTCACCGGGGCCGATCTCGGATTCCACGCCGTCGTCCATCCGGATCCGCAGCCGGCCCGAGATGCAGTAGCCGACGTGCATGGCCTGACAGGTGTCGGTGCCCGCGATCGGCTTGACGTGGGTGGACCAGCGCCAGCCCGGTTCGAAGACCGCGCGGCCGAGCGCGCCGAACGGCGTCTCGATCAGGTCCATCCGGCCCATTCCCGCCTCGAAGGGGCGGGTTTCGTCCGGAGTGTCGAGGCTGCGCACGACCATATTGCGGCCCTGGCCGTCGGCCATATTGTCCTCGCGCAGCAGATCCAGGTTGTGGAAGACCGCGGGGCCGTCGCACAGTGCGGCGATCTCCTCGGCGAAGCGGGTGGTCTCGGGCAGGTCGGAGTTCTTCATCGCCTCTTCGTAGGAGGGGAACTCGACCATCTGCATATAGGTGTTCGGGTGATCGCGATCCTTGGCCTCGAGACCGCGGACAGCTGTGCGCTTGCCCGCCGTCGCGGTGAGCCACGCGTCGAGTTTCTCGTTGAACTCATCGATGTGAGTGGTCGTGAACTCGATCGTCTGAACGAACTTGGTCATTGTGGGCACTCCTTCGAAAAGGGCACCCCGCCGAGAACATTACTCTCGGATCGCCAGGCGAATTGGCAATTTTGTGGCAATCACCAGATTTCCCAGTCCGGGCCCCGCACCGAGGTCAGGGGGTAGATTGTGTGTATCCCGAAGTTACTCACAAGTAGGAGGCGATGATGCCGGTGCCGGCTGCCGCGGTGTTCGAACGGCTGCGCTCGTTCGCGGCCGTGGATACCACGCAGGACCACGCGACCCGAG
This sequence comes from Nocardia sp. NPDC005825, assembly GCF_040630175.1. Classification (NCBI taxonomy): domain Bacteria; kingdom Bacillati; phylum Actinomycetota; class Actinomycetes; order Mycobacteriales; family Nocardiaceae; genus Nocardia; species Nocardia sp. NPDC005825. The sequence goes on along the minus strand of NZ_JBEXXC010000001.1, from coordinate 41,817 downwards.
CGATCACCGAGGTGTTCACCGGTGACACCCTGGGCGAGGTGCCGGTCGGCACCGCCGCCGATGTCGCCACCGCCATCGCCAAAGCCCGCGCCGCGCAGGCGGACTGGGCCGGGCGCACCCCCAAACAGCGGGCCGAGGTGCTGGACCGCTACCGCGCGCTGGTGATCGAGAACCGCGAATACCTGATGGACGTCATCCAGGCCGAGACCGGCAAGGCACGCTGGGCGGCGCAGGAGGAGGTGATGGGCCTGTTCCTCGCGGCCCGCTACTTCTCCCGGGTCGCGCCGAAACTACTGGCCGCCCAGAGCGTGCCGGGCGCGTTCCCGGTCCTGAACCGGGCCTCGGTACGCCCGGTGCCCAAGGGCGTCGTCGGGGTGATCGCACCCTGGAACTACCCGATGCTGCTCGCGGTCGGCGACTCGATTCCGGCACTGCTGGCCGGGAACGCGGTGGTGGTCAAGCCCGACAGCCAGACCCCGTACTCGGCGCTGGCCAATGCCGAGCTGTTCGCCCGGGCCGGGCTGCCCGCGGATCTGTTCGCCGTGGTCACCGGTCCCGGCACGGTGGTCGGCACGGCCATCGTCGACGACTGCGACTATCTGATGTTCACCGGCTCCTCCGCCACCGGCCGCACCCTGGCCGAGCAGTGCGGCCGCCGCCTCATCGGCTTCTCCGCCGAACTCGGCGGCAAGAACCCGATGATCATCACGCGCGGCGCCGACCTGGACAAGGCCGCCAAGGCCGCGGTGCGCGCCTGCTTCTCCAACGCGGGCCAGCTGTGCATCTCCATCGAGCGCATGTACGTCGAGCGCGCGGTCGCCGAGCAGTTCACCGAGAAGTTCACCGCCGCGGTCCGGGCCGCGAAACTCGGTGCGGCGTACGACTTCTCGAAGGACATCGGCAGCCTGATCTCCGAATCGCAGCTGGAGACGGTCACCAAGCACGTCGCCGACGCGGTCTCCAAGGGCGCGAAGGTGCTCGCGGGCGGCAACCCCCGCCCCGACCTGGGCCCGCTGTTCTTCGAGCCGACGGTGCTGTCCGAGGTCACCGACGCCATGGAGTGCGGCCGCAACGAAACCTTCGGCCCCCTGGTCTCCATCTACCCGGTGGACTCGGTCGACGAGGCCATCGCCCGGGCCAACGACACCGAGTACGGTCTCAATGCCAGCGTCTGGGCGGGCAGCAAGGCCGAGGGCGAGCGCATCGCCGAGCAATTGCACGCCGGCACAGTCAATGTCGACGAGGGCTACGCCCCCGCCTGGGGCTCCACCGGCGCCCCCATGGGCGGCATGGGCATCTCCGGCGTCGGCCGCCGCCACGGCCCCGACGGCCTCCTGAAGTTCACCGAACCCCAGTCCATCGTGGTCACCCGCTTCCTGAACCTGGACGCCCCGCCCTTCGTCCCCCAGGACACGTGGCAGCCCTTCCTCATGACAATCGCCCGCAGCCTCCGCTTCCTCCCCGGCCGCTGACCCGGGAACCACAGGGCTACAACAGGTTGTACGGTGGCGCGGCCGACCCGGAGAAACCGGCCGCGCCACCCTCCTTCATCCGGCCAGTTCGTTGCCGCGGAGCGGGGCGGGAGCCGCTTCCAGCACCGCTGTCTCGGCATCGGTGAACAGGCGTGACCGGATGACGAATCGGACGCCCTCGGGCGCTTCGAGGGAGAAGCCGCCGCCGCGGCCGGGGACCACGTCGACGGTGAGGTGGGTGTGGCGCCAATATTCGAACTGGTCGGCGCTCATCCAGAACGACGTGTCCGGGAAGACGCGGCCGAGTAGTACATCGGCCGCGCCCACCCGGAATTCGCCCAGGGGGTAGCACATCGGGGAGCTGCCGTCGCAGCAGCCGCCCGACTGATGGAACATCACCGGGCCGTTGTGGTCGATGAGCCGTTGCAGCACCTCCGCCGCGGCCTCGGTGATGGTCACCCGGGATACCGGACCCGCCGTCATATCGCCCCCCGGTTCAGAAGAATCCGAGTTTCTTCGGGGAATAGGACACGAGCAGGTTTTTCGTCTGCTGGTAGTGGTCGAGCATCATGCGATGGTTCTCGCGGCCGATGCCGGACTTCTTGTAGCCACCGAAGGCCGCGTGCGCGGGATAGGCGTGGTAGCAGTTCGTCCACACCCGACCGGCTTTCAATGCCCGGCCCACCCGGTAGGCGATGCCGCCGTCGCGGCTCCACACGCCGGCGCCGAGGCCGTAGAGCGTGTCGTTGGCGATGGTTACCGCTTCGACCTCGTTGTCGAAGCGGGCCACCGCTACCACCGGTCCGAAGATCTCTTCCTGGAAGATCCGCATGTCATTGCGGCCCTCGAAGATCGTCGGCTCGATGTAGTACCCATTGGGGAAACCCTCCACCTTGCGCATCTCGCCGCCGGTGAGCACTTTCGCGCCCTCCTGACGGCCGATATCGATGTAGGAGAGGATCTTCTCGTACTGGTCGTTGCTGGCCTGCGCGCCGATCATGGTCGCGTCGTCGAGCGGATTGCCGCCCTTGATGGCCTTGGTCCGCTCGATGCAGCGGGCCATGAACTCGTCGTAGATCGACGAATGGATGAGCGCCCGGGACGGGCAGGTGCACACTTCGCCCTGGTTCAGCGCGAACATCACGAAACCCTCGACGGCCTTGTCGAGGAAGTCGTCGTCGGCCGAAAGCACGTCGGGGAAGAAGATATTGGGGCTCTTGCCGCCCAGCTCCAGGGTCACCGGGATGATGTTCTCGCTGGCGTACTGCATGATCAGCCGCCCGGTGGTGGTCTCGCCGGTGAAGGCGACCTTGGCCACGCGCGGGCTCGACGCCAGCGGCTTGCCCGCCTCCACGCCGAAACCGTTGACCACGTTGACGACTCCGGGCGGCAGCAGGTCCGCGATGAGCTCGATCACCAGCAGCAACGATGCGGGCGTCTGCTCGGCGGGCTTGATGACGACGCAGTTGCCGGCGGCCAGCGCGGGCGCCAGCTTCCAGGCGGCCATCAGGATCGGGAAGTTCCACGGGATGATCTGCCCGACCACGCCGAGGGGTTCCTGGAAGTGATAGGCGACGGTGTCGGCGTCGATCTGGGAGAGGTGGCCCTCCTGCGCTCGGACCGCGCCGGCGAAGTAGCGGAAGTGGTCGACCGTCAAAGGCAGGTCGGCGGCGAGGGTTTCGCGGACCGGCTTGCCGTTCTCCCAGGTTTCGGCGACGGCGAGGCGCTCCAGGTTCGCCTCGATCCGGTCGGCGATCTTGTTGAGGATGTTGGCACGCTCCGTCACCGAGGTGGCACCCCAGGATTCGGCCGCCCGGTGCGCGGCTTCCAGGGCCATGTCGATGTCCGCCGCGCTGGAACGCGCTACTTCACAAAAGGTCTCGCCGTCGATCGGGGAGGGATTCTCGAAGTATCGGCCCTCGATCGGCGCTTTCCACTCACCACCGATGAAGTTGTCATAGCGGCGGTTGAAGCTGACGATGCTGCCTTCTGTGCCTGGTTTGGCGAAGATCATGGCGCGGCTCCTGATCGCATTATCTGCGGTGACGGGGGCCACTATGAACCGCGAAGGTTGGCGGGTGGTTGGCGCCGGGTTGGCGGAACGTTGCCGCGTCTGTACCTGCGGAATCAGCTGCGGTACCGGACATTTCGGATGCGAGACACGCTGTGCAACCTTGCACTCGATGCGGTGCCGCTAGCGCAGCGCGGTGTGCAGACGCGCGGTCGCCAGCGCGCGGCGGCTGTCGCCGTGGGGGAGCAGGCGCAGGGCGTGCTCGTGGATCTCGATGTCGTCGGGGCAGCGCTGGCCGAAACGCAGGGCGTGCTCGGGATTGTGGTCGGCCAGCACGGCCGTGCGCAGGCAGACGTCGAGGTGCTCGCGCCACTGCACGATGCCCGGGACATCCGAATCCGGCAGCAGTGGACCGCGATACAGCCGCACCGCCGTGGTCAGGTCGCCCGCCTCGAGCGCGGCCAGCAGTTCGACAGCGTCGCAGGCGAGGGGTTCGGTGAGCATGTAGCGGCGGTCGGCGATGCGGCCGTCGGTGGCGGCGCGCAGCCGGGAGACGTCGGATTTGAGCGTGCTCGACGACACCGACCGGTCGCCATAGATGGCCTCGTGCAAGCGTTCCGGGGTGAAGCCCTCGGGTTCGAGCGCCAGCAGGGTCAGGATCTCGAGCTGCCGCGGCCGCATCGGCACCTGGCGGCCCTGCTGATACAGCCGGGGGACACCCAGCGCTTCGAGGCGGGGCGTGGCCACGGGGCGTCGCTGTTCGGCGTGCACTCGGGATTCGATGGCGGTCACCAGGGCTCGGACGGTGGTGAGGATCAGCGGATGCGAGCGGTCCCAGTACGTCGACAGATCGAGCACGCCCAATTGGCGGCCGTCGGCAGCGCGGATCGGCGCGCAGTAGCAGACCCAGCCGTGCAGCGCCTCGACCAGATGCTCGGCGGCCCACACCTGGGAGGGTCGACCACTGTGCAGGGACAGCGCGATGCCGCTGGTCCCCATATAGGGCTCGTCCCAGCAGCCGCCGGGGGCGAGGTTCACCGATTCGGCCCGCCGCCGCACCGACCGGTCGCCGCAACTGAAGAGCACGGTCCCGGCCTCGTCGGTGACCACCGCGATCATGCCCGAGTCCTCGGTCAGCGCACGCAGCTCGCCCGCCATCTCGGTGACCGGGGTGCGCAGCGGAGATTCGGCCCAGCGCGAACCCAGTTCGTCGCGGTCGGTCCCCGGGGCCACGGCCCGCGTCGGATCCACCGTGCGCAGCGACCGCTCCCACGACGCGGCCACCTCGCCGCGCAACGCCACCTGGGCGCCGGGCGGATGGCCCGGGGTGGACGTGGTCCAGCGCTCCCAGGCCTTCTCCAACTCCGCACGCTGATGCGACGCGGCGGGCAGCTGTGTCATGGCGCAAACTCCTCGCGGTGCCTCCGGACCGAGCGATATCCCATGATGGCGCGCGGTCGCACCGCGCGGGCCGCATTCGCCGCAGTCCGCGGAGTAAATCGTCCGGCGTCGCTTCGCAGCCTTCGCCGGTGGCGGCCCACCGGGTTCGAAGTGCCGTTCCCTAGGCATGACGCCAATGGGGAAACGGACTCCACCAGGAGGTTCAGCTGGCGGGCGGCACCGCGTCCGCGGCCACGAACATGTAGCTCTTCTCCTCGACGCGCTGCTTGATCCGCCACTCGCCGTCGACCCGCACGAAGGTGTCGTGGTACCAGAGGCCGCACAGCATCAGCCGGCGTTCGCCGTCGGCGGCGCCGACCATCATCGGGTTGTGGCACATGGTCCGCGCGGTGGCGTTGTCGCCTTCGACGCGGATGGAGGAATTGCTGATCATGTGTTGGAACGCCGAGAAGTTCGGCATGACCGTGGCGAGGAACTTCTTGGTGGATTCCACGTCACCGGCCGGGCCGCCCATGGCGGTGTAATCGATGTGGGCGTCCGGGGTGAAGATCTCGTCCAGCATGTCCCACTGGTGGGTGTCCACGGCGTGGGAATAGCGGACCATGAGGTCCTCTATTTCCATGCGATCCGAAATCTCCTGCAGGGACAACATGCTGCCTCCGGGTATGGCCGATAACTCTTCAGGGACGGTGGGCCACCGTACGCCCAGGGTCGTCGTTGATCTTGCCATTTCCGAAAGACGAGGGGATGCAATTGATCTCGTTCACGGTCGCGACGCACATCGGCCACTCACGGCACCCAGGTCAGGCCACGGGGTCCCCGATCCGGTAATCCTTGACCGCAATGGTCCGCGCCACCTTCTGCGGGGCGCCGCCGATCAGTCCGCGCCAGGGCAGGTAGGGGAGCAGGCGCACGTTCAGATTGCGGAACGCGATCATCGCCTTGCTGTTCGGGGCGTACCAGCCGCCCACGCCCTCGGCGAATTTCTGACAGGCGTCCACCATCGGCCGCAGCTCCGCCTCGTAGCGGGCGAAGGCGACCCGGTGATCGCCCGCGGCCGCGGCCAATTCACCGGCCAGTACATACGCTCCGACCAGCGACAGGTCCGCGCCCTGGCCCGACAGCGGGGACGCGCAGTATCCGGCGTCCCCGACCAGCGCGATCCGGCCCTTCGACCACCGGTCCATGCGGATCTGCGCCATGGCGTCGAAGTAGAAGTCCTGGGCGTTCGGCAGTTCCGCGAGCAGGCGCGGCACTTCCCAGCTCTGGTCGGCGAAGGTCTCGGTGAGAATGCGCCGTTGGGCGTCGGTGTCGCGGTAGTCGTAGTCGAGGGGATCGGACGCCCACGCGAAAATCGCTTTGGCCTCGGTGTTCTCACGGGCACTGTAGGAGCCCGCGATCTTGCCGGGCGTGTTGTGGTCCAGTTCCCAGTGATCCAGATTCAGCAGGTTCGGGGTCGTGAAGATCGAAATGTAGTAGCCCATGTGGCGGAGAAATTCCGATTCCGGGCCGAAAACCAGTTTGCGGGTGTGGGAATGGACGCCGTCCGCGCCGATGACCAGATCGAACGTGCGGGCGGGGGAGTGCTCGAACGTCACGTGCACGCCTGATTCGTCCTCACGCAACGCGGCGATGGAGTCGCCGAACAGGTATTCCACATTCTCACGGGTCGCCTCGTAGAGAACCTCGGCCAGATCGCCGCGCTGAATCTCGGTGTCGCCATGGGCCCCGACCCCGTTGAACACCTCGCTGGAGATGGAGGCGCGAGCCTTCCCTTCGGAGTCGACATACGAGGTTCCGCGCTTACCCGTGCTGCGCGCGTGGACCTGCTCGAGCAGACCCATGCGCCGGACCACCTCGGTGGCGCTGCCCAGGACATCGATGGCCTGGCCGCCCGGACGCAGGGCCGGCGCCTTCTCGACCACGGTCGGTTCGAATCCGTAGCGCCGCAGCCAGAACGCGAGGGCGGGCCCCGCGATGCTCGCGCCGGAGATCAGGACGTTCTTGGTGCTCATCTGCCGCATGTCTCGACCATAGATCCGATTTGGGCAAATGCGCAAGACGTTTGTCTCAGGCGATTGCGCTAGAGTGTGGGCATGGGAAACCGTGAGGATCTGCTCGCCGGTGCGCGACAGTGCCTGTTCGACAAGGGCTATGCCCGGACCACCGTGCGCGACATCGCCACCGCTTCGGGGGTGAGCATGGCGGCCATCGGCTACCACTTCGGATCCAAGGAAGCGCTGCTCACGGCCGCGCTGGCCGAGGCCACCGAGGAGTGGGGAGATCGGTTGGCGCGGACGGTGACGGCGGCGGACCCGAGTCCGGATCCTCTGCGGCGCTTCGCCTCCCACTGGGATGCCATTCGCGAATCGGTGACGGCCGATCGCGGGCTCTGGGCCGCGACCTTCGACGCGCTCTCGCATCCGGAGACCCGGGCCCAGCTGGCGGAGCGGACGGAGGACGCTCGGACGGGACTGGCCCGATTGTTCGAGGGCGACGCGGGGGACGATGCCGGACGGTCGGTCGGCGCGCTGTACCAGGCACTGCTCATCGGGATCGCCGCGCAATCGCTGATCGACGGCGAGACCGCGCCCAGCGGAAGCGAACTCGCGGAGGGGCTGCGGCGGATCACCGGGGTTCGCGACGCCACGCCCGAGTAGCTGAACGGATCGTGGGAGGGCCGCGCGAGGTCAGGCGGCCCGCAGATTCCTAATGACTGGGATTCCAGATGCGAGTGCAAACGTCCGAAATGCCGTTATCGTTACGATGTCCTCAGGTAATCAGTTGGGGGGTAGGCAGTTTCGTATGGAAGCTCTCGAAGTCTTCATGCCGTTCGACCCGGCGGGGCTCAATCCCGCGGAGCCGCAGGCGGAAGCGGGAATGTGGGCCTGGCTGGAAGCCTACTCACTGGTGCCGACCGAGCCCACTCGACGGCGCATGGAACGGACCCGACCGGCCCGTATGTACGCGCTGTGGTGCCCGCGCGCGGGCGTCGAGGAGCTCACGCTGCTGAGCCAGTACACCGCGTGGGCCTTCATCGTGGACGACCAGTTCGATATCGAAATCCCCGAGCCGCAGCGGTGTTTGGCGGCGATCCTCGCCATCGAAGCCGTACTGGACGGTGTCGACAAGCCGTCCGGCGTGCTCGCGATCGCGTTCGCCGAACTGTGGGAACGGCTGTGCCACGGCCGGTCCCCGGCGTGGCGGGAGAGCGTGCGCGGCGAGATCCGGGACTGGCTGTGGACCTATTACGCCGAGAGCGTGGGACGGCTCTCCGGCAATCTCCCCGACCTCGAGGACTACCGCGCACATCGGCGAGACGGCGTGGCGCTGTTCGTGTTCCTCGATATCAGCGAGCGCGCCGAGGGCGTCGACCTGAGTCCGGCGACCCGGCATCTGCCCGCCATGCGTAGTCTGCGCGCCGCGGCCGTCGAGCACATGGGCCTGTTCAACGACGTGCTGTCGGTCGCCTCCGATGAGGCGTCCGGCTATCTGTACAACTCGGTGCTGCTGGCGCAGTATCACCACGGCCACGATCGAGCTCAGGCCCGGCAACTGGTGAACGGCATGCTGTCCGAGTGCGTGGCGCGCATGACCGACGCGGTCGAACGCCTGCCCACCGAACTCGACGACGCCGGCATCACCGGCCGCGAACGCGCCGACGCCCTCGCCACCGCCGCGAATTACACCGTCTACGTGCGCGCCAACCACGACTACCACTACCAGGCCGCCCGCTACACCAGCGCGCCCGCCGAGGCGCTCGAACACGGGTTGCCGCTGACCTGACCACGCCCAACCGCGCACCGTTGCCGAACTGAAATTCGCAGGCAACCCCCGGGTTTCAGTTTCCGATGGGACTATGGGGTTCTTCTGAGCATTGCTACCCAGCTGCCACCGGGTGGCTGCGGTAACCGTGTCCGAGAGAGCGGGGCCGATTATGCGAGCGTCGAAACCGATCCGTTTCACCGTGGGAGCGCACGGGGAGGGCAAGCGCCGGTGGGGGCTGTCCCGCCCGGCCGTGGCCGCCCACGCCGGGCACGACGAATCCCGTGCCCGGGCAGCCGAATCCATAACGCGGCCACTCGACGCGACCGCGGAGCGAAGAGCCCGTAGACAATTGAGCGAGGCCAGAGCGGCCATAGACCCGGTGTTGCGGACCGCGGTCAGTGGCCTGACCGAGCCGCTGGACCTGATGGCCGGGTACCACTTCGGCTGGTGCGATCCCGAGGGAGCGGCCGTCACCGGGGTGCAGGGCAAGGCACTGCGCCCGGCGCTCACCTTCGCGGCCGCGACCGCGTGCGGCGGGGATCCGGGCAAGTCGGTGCACGCGGCGGCCGCGGTCGAACTGCTGCACAACTTCTCGCTGGTCCACGACGACGTGATGGACAGCGATGCCTTCCGCCACGGCCGTCCCACGGTGTGGCGGGTCTGGGGTGAGACCACCGCGACCCTGCTCGGCGACGCGCTGCAGGCGGTGGCGCTAGGCGCGCTGTGCGACGGCGTGCCGGAGACGGTCACCGCGGAGGCGGTCATCCGCTTGACCCGGGCCACGGTCGACCTGTGCCACGGGCAGTACGCGGACTGCGACTTCGAGACCCGGACCGCCGTCACCGTCGACGAGTACCTGGGCATGGCAGCCAGCAAGACCGGCGCGTTGCTCGGCTGCGCCTGCGCGCTGGGCGCGCTGTGCGCCGGGGCCGACGAGCGCGTGGTGGCGGCGATGCACACCTTCGGCGCGGAACTGGGCCTGGTCTTCCAGCTGGTCGACGACTTCATCGACATCTGGGGCGATCCCGAGGTCACCGGGAAACCCGCGCACAGCGATCTCATCCATCGCAAGCAGTCGTTCCCGGTGGTGTGCGCACTGGAATCGGGCACGGCCGCGGGGCGAGAGTTGGCTCGGCTCTACCGCACCCGCCATCCGTTGACCACGGCACGCGCGGCGCGCGCCGCGGAGCTGGTCGAGCGGGCGGGTGGCAAGCAGCGCACGCTGCGGCGGGCGTCGACGGCGCTGGAAGCGGCTTTCGCGGCATTGCCCGGTGATCTGGTGTCGGATGATCTGGCCGCATTGGCCCAGCTGGTCGCCCATCGCGATCATTGATCCGGAGTGGGGCCGTGCGGGCGGGGCCTGAAAAACAAAGTACGTGTAACCGGCGGTTACACGTACTTTGTTTTTTGGGAAATATCTGATGAGGTACGCCGACTGTATCAGAGCCATCGACAATGTGGTGATGGCGAAGCCTTGTCTGCTGTTGCAGCTGCGACCCGAGCAAGCGGCCTCCGACCAGGAGTATGAAGCGATCCTCGACGCGGGCGGTCTCGCGCCGGCGGAGGTGACCCGGGTCGAGATGAATCGCGGCATGCCCGATCTCGACCTCGACGACTACTGGGCCGTCATCGTCGGCGGTGGGCCCAGCAATATCAGCTACCCAGAGGACCGCAAGTACGACTACCAGCGGGCCTTCGAACCCGAACTGCGGAAGCTGCTCATCGAGGTGGTGCGCCGGGACTTCCCCTACCTGGGTGCCTGCTACGGGTTGGGCGCACTGGCCGATGCCCTCGGCGGGCAGGTCGGGCCCGGACGCTATGCCGAATCGCCCGGAGCGACCACCATCGAACTGACCGGCGACGCCGAGGACGATCCACTGCTGCGCGGCCTGCCGGACGCCTTCCGCGCCTTCGTCGGCCACAAGGAGTCCTGTCAGGACGTCCCGCCCGGCGCGACCCTGCTGGCCCGGTCCGCCGGCTGCCCGGTCCAGGCGGTGCGGGTCGGCGAGCACGTCTACGCCACCCAGTTCCACCCCGAACTCGACGGCCGCGGCCTGGCGCTGCGCATCGAAATCTACCGCCACGACGGCTATTTCGACCCCGCCGAGGCCGACTACCTCACCGAACTCGGCCACCGCGAGCACATCACCGTGCCCCAGGAGATCCTGCGCCGCTTCGTCGCCCGCTACCGGGAGTGAGCGGCGATCACCGCTGTTCCCGAACCCGGCAGCGGATCCGGCAGGGCACGGGCCCGACCGGGTGCAGTACGAGGTCGGTGGTGAGCGGGATTTCGCCCGGGGGAGTGGTGAATTCGAAGTCCCGGATGAGGATCGAGACCGCGATGCCGGCCTCGAGCATGGCGAAGCGTTCGCCGATACAGCCGCGTGGGCCGTGGCCGAAGGGCAGCCAGGCGAACTTGTGGCGGGCGGCGTCCTCGCCGGGAGCGAAGCGGTGCGGGTCGAACCGGAACGGGTCCGGCCACAGGTCGGCGCGGTGGTGGATGACCCAGGGAGCGATCGTGACATCGGAGTGTGCTGGGATGTGATAACCGCAGATCTCGCTGTCGCGCATGGCCACCCGGGAGAGGTAGGGCGCGGGCGGGTAGAGGCGGGCGGCCTCCTTCAACACCATGGTCGTCTCGTCGAGCGCGGCGATGTCGGCGCACGTGGGCGGTGACTGCGGGAGGTGCTCGTCGACTTCCCGGCGGACCCGATCCTGGGCCTGCGCGTCACGGCCCAGCAGGTACAGCGCGAAGGTGACCACGGTGGCGGTGGTGTCGTGGCCAGCGAACAGAAAGATCTTGATCTGGTCCCGGATCTCGCTGTCGGACAGCGCCTCCGAGCCGTCGCGCGCCGAAATCAGCCGGCCGATCAGGTCCTGGCCCGGGGTGGCGGCCGCACGCCGGGCGGCGATGATGTCGTCGCACACCTCGCGGATATCGGCCTGGGCGTGGGCGATCCGCCGGTTCGCGGGCGTCGGCCAGGTCAGCGGAGCCGGGAAGGGCACAGCGAATCGGCGTAGCGCGGCGCGGCCGAGGACCGGGAAGTCCGCTCGGACCACGGGCAGCATGCGCTCGGCGTCCGCACCGAACAGTGCCGCCGCGACGATGCGCAGGGTGAGCCGGACCATCTCCGCGTGCAGGTCGACCACCTCGTCATCGGGTCGTGCCCGCCACTCCGCGGCGACCGCCTCCACTTCGCGGGCCATGGCGGCGGAGTATCCGTCCACGCTGCGGGTGACGAACAGCGGCTGGACGAATCGCCGTTGCCGTAGCCACGTGTCGTCCTGACTGGTGAGCAGGCCGTCACCGTACAGCTCACGCAGCGGGCCGAAGAAACGGCTGTCCTTGCGATAGTCGCGGTAGGTGGCCGCGCTGAGGACCTTGGCGGCCCCATCAGGGTGGTTGACCACGTAGTATCTGCGCCGCGACCCGATCGACGGAAGGTCGTAGCGCACCACGTCCCCGTGCTGCTCGAACTTGCGCAAGCCCAGTCCGAGTGGGTCGCGCAGCATGTCCAGGGCAGATCCGAGCAACCACGAGCCCGCGGCCCGCGGTGGTTCGCGCAACTGGATATCGGTCATGTCGGCCCCCCGCCTTCCTCCGGTTCGTCTCCAGCAGAGCACGGAGTACAACGGCCGGGCATCATCCGAACGGATTAGGCCGAAACTCGGTGACACCGACAGCGAGGGAGCGTCAGACTCGATACATGGCGTACGAGCCAGCCGGGCTCGAGCCGTTCTCGGGCCTGGTCGCCTCCATCTACGGTTCCGCGGTCGAGCCGTCGACATGGCCTGTCACGCTGCGGGAGATGATCGGCGTCTTCGGCGCCTACGCGGCGGTCGTCGTGCAGGCACCGGGACCGGATCGCGAGATCGTCCAGGGGGTCGGGCTCGACCTCGGAGCCGCGGCGCGCTGGAACGATTACTACCGCACGTTGGATCCGGTCGCCGAGCTCGTCGAGCGCAGTCCTGCCGGGACGGTCGGCCGGGTGGTCGACGCGATCACGACGACCGAACGGTCCAAGAGCGAGTTCTTCGTCGACTGGGCCCGTCCCACCGGTGTCCGCGACGCGGTGTTCGCCCGCTTCTCCGAGCACTGCGACGGTCCGACCTGGCTGTGCCTGCCCTCGGAATCGACGCGTCGGTACAACGAGCCGTGGCCGACCGAGCTGATGCGACAACTGGTTCCGCATCTGCGGGCCGCGGCGGGGATCGAGCGCATGGTGTCCGAGCAGGCGCGGCAATTGCGGCTGACCACGGACATCCTCGAACAGCTCGATCGAGGCGGGCTGCTGATCGACCAGGACGGGTTCGTGCAGCACATGAATTCGGCCGCGCACGCGATCCTGACGCGTCGGGACGGGCTGTCGGTGGACGGGGTCGGCGAGCTCAGCGCCGCCGCACCGGGAACTCGGACGGCCTTACGGGCCCTGATCGCGCGGGCCTGCGGCCGGGACGACGCGGTACCCGCCGCCGGGAGCCTGCGTGTTCCCGGATCCGGGCCCGGGCAGTACTACGTCCTCCACGCGGTACCGATTCGACTGGGCGACTGTGCGTTTCGGTGCCCCCGGCTCGCGCTGATCACCATCGTGGACCCGGAGGACGCGTTGCGACGGTCTCCGGTGGAGAGCTGGCGGATGCTCTACAGTTTCACTCCGCGCGAGGCGGCCATCGCCGAAGGCGTGCTACGCGGGGAGGGGCTGCAGGCGGTGGCCGACACGCTGGCGGTCACGCTGCCCACGGTGCGGGTGCATCTGCAGCACATCTTCCAGAAGACCGGAACCCACCGTCAGGCCGAACTCACCCGGCTACTGCTCGCGACCGGACCGGTCTTCACAAGCCCTCGGGCCGTCGGCCGCGGGCGGTGACGGGTTGCGATCGCGGCGGTGACCAGGAGCGCCACGGTGAGCCAGATGTAGGCATTGTGAACGATGACCGCGAAATGGCCCGGGTCCGCCAGGCGCAGAACGCTTTCGGAGGGGAGGCCGAGGAACGGGAAGACGCCGCCCGAGCAGAGGAGGAAGATCGCGATCAGCGCCGCGGCGGTCAGCGGCGAACGGCGGCGAACGGTGAGGTCGGCCGCGCAGATCAGCAGGGGTGCGAGCCAGACCCAGTGGTGAATCCAGGTGTAGGGGGAGATGGCGGCGGCGGTCATGCCGCACAGGGTCAGGGCGGCGAGTTCCTGGCCGGTGGCGGAGAGGCGGCGGGCCACGACGAGACAGGTCAAGGCGGTGGCGAGGGCGGCTGCGGGCCAGAGCAATTGGGCCAGGCCGCCGGAGCCGAGGGAGCGGGCGAGCAGGCCGCGCAGCGATTCGTTGTCGGGGTTGCCGGGGACGCCGACGCGGGCCGGGTCGGCGAAGGCGCCGCTCCAGAAGGTGAGGGAGTCCTTCGGCATGACGGCCAGACCGATTGCCAGGGTGGCGGCGCAGGCGCCCGCCGCGGCGGCGGCCGCGCGGAAGCGACCGGTCACCAGCAGGTAGAGGATGAAGAAGGCGGGTGTGAGTTTGATTCCGGCGGCGATGCCGGTCAGCGCGCCTTTCCAGCGGGAGGAGTCGGGCAGCGTCATATCGGCCAGGACCAGCAGCAGGAGCAGCAGGTTGACCTGGCCGAGCCCGATGGTCTGGCGGGTCGGCTCACACCACAGCAGCACCGCCGTGGCGGCGGGGATGACGATCAGGAGTCGCCGGTCGCGGCGGAAACCCAGCAGCGACAAGGCGGCCCACACCGATCCGGCGAGCAGTGCCATATTGCCGAGCGCACCGGCCAGGGTGAGCGACGTACCGTGCAGCACCACCAGCGGCACGAACAACAGAGCCGCGAAGGGCGTGTAGACGAATTCCCATTCGCCGCGCGTATGCCCACGCAAGGGAGTGTCGTAGACCGAAACCCCGTGCACCACACGGTCGGCCGCGACCCGGTAGACGTCGAGATCGTCCAGCGGGAACATCGCGCGCGGCGGCAGCAGGGCCTGGCGCAGGTACCCGTAGACGGCCAGGACGCCCAGCGCTGCGATCAGCCACACCCAGGGCAACGGCACCGACCGCCCGGGTGGTGCGACCGGATTCACGGAGGCCGCGTCGCCCCTCGTCGGAACGGGCATGCGGGACTCCCACGGTGGTTCGGGCTGGCGTGTGCCCGAACCACCGTAGTGGCGATTCAGTTGTCGCGCAGGGCGATCAATCCCGGGATGACACCCAGATAGGCGGTGCCATCAGGGCCGATGCTGATTCCGGCGTAGTTGTTGTTGAAGCCGGGACCGGTGCCGGCGAGGTGCTTCCAGACCGTGGCCCCGGTCCGGAAGTCCAGCGCGGTGAGGTACCAGGGGTCGCTGGGTTCGGAACCCTTGGTGTAGCTGTAGATCAGACCGGTCGCCAGCGACAGCTTGGGGACGACGGTGGGGGCGGCCTCGGTGGTGTTGGCCCAGACCTGGTGGCAGCCCGCGCCGTCAGCGTCGATGTCGATGCGGGCGAAACCGGGAGTGGTGGTCTTTCCGAGCAGGGTGGCCTCGGGACTGGTGTACCCGTAGTTGTTCTCGACGATCAGCGAATTGCCCGCGCTGATCAACGAATTCTCGGTGTCACTCGCGCCCGCGCCGAACACGGGGACGGCGCACACCTGTCGCTGCGCGGCACCGGGTGCGGTGCGGTAGACGACGACGTTCATCGGATCGGCGTTGTCGGTGATGGCGACATAGCCGCCCGACAGGATGGTCGGCGTGGTGCCGGTGCCGTCGTCGACCTGGCCCGGTTTGCGCTGTCCGCTATTGGCGTAGGTGGTGCGCCAGGTGACGGCGGGCGCACCGTCGGGTCCCGAGTCGAAGCGGAGCAGTTCGCGGTTGGTGGCGATGTAGACGTCGCCGTCATTGCCCACCGCGAAGGAGTTCTCGATCTCGCCGTTCGCACCGTCGCCGAGGCGGATCACCTGCGCCGCACCGGTGTTCAGGTCCAGGGTGCCGACCACGCCGTTGGTGCGGGCCACGAACCACAGCAGCCCGTTGCTGTCGGGCAGCGCCGAATTGAAGGTCTCGCCGGGCCGCAGCAGTGCGGTCAGATCGTGGTCGTGCACGACGGTGAAGCCGTCACCGGCGCCGTTCACCGCGAAGACGCGGATGTGGCCGTCGCGGGAGGCGACCACGGCGCGATCCTGATCGTCGAGGTAGAAGTACGCGCCGCCGGTGAAGTTGCCGAACGCGCCCGGCCGCAGGAAGGCGCCCGGGTCACCGGGAAGTGGGCTGCGGCCCAGCACATTCAGGGTGACCGGGTCGAGCAGGTACAGCGCGGGCGACGGCCCGATACAGGTCGTGATGATCCGACCGGCGTGATCGAAGGTGAGCGATCCGCACTCGCCGCCGATGACCGCCGACACCACGCGAATGTCGTGGCCGAGCGGTCCGGGGCGGGTGGTGGTGTTGCTCATCCAGCCGTCGTCGTGGATGCCGGAGCTGCCGTTGGGCGCCAGGTAGGGGTGCTGCGGAACCGGCTGCAGACCGGTGATCGGTTGCGCGACGGCCGGATTGCCGAGGAACACCGGTGGTGCGCCGGGCACGGCCGGGACGGGCAGAGCGGCCGCGGTTCCGGCCACCGCGGCGAACAGGGTGGCGGCGGCGCCGATGACGCCGCCGCGATAGCTATCTCGCACCGATGCCGTCCCGGAGGAAGTCGGCGAGCTGCTCCCCGAAGGGTTTCGCGGTCTGGGTGAAGTAATCGTTCCATCCGTCCTGCTGGGCCTGCTGCAGGTAGGAGGGTAGCGGCTGCTGCAGTTCGGTCCGCACGGCCTCGTCGTGCAGTCGGCTCATGGTGTCGCGCAGGGCGCCGCCGATGGCCGCGGTGTTGTCGAGTTCGAGCCGGCCGTCGGGGGTGGAGTAGTCGTAGAGCTCGTACTCCTCCTGCTGCGCCGGGTCGATGCGTGACGTGCCCGCGGCCCAGTGCGAGTAGCGGACGAATTTGGCGTCGGCGGTGCGCAGCGCGATCACGTGTCCCGGTGCGTCACCGTTGAATCGGACCGCGGCCTCCTCGATGGAGTGCTCGTCGGTGGTGTGCAGGATCCACGGCCGTCCGGGCGCGCGCGGATCGCGTGCGACGGCGGCGATGTCGTGACGCCCGGCCAGGTGCGCGTAGCGGTCGTCGGAACGCCAGCCCGCGCCGCCGGTGCCGATGGTCAGCAGCAGGGCTGCCAGGTCGACGCTGGAGGTGAGTTGGTCGCGCACCCCGGGGGACGGGGTCAGCAGCCCGCGCGGGTCGTGAATGTAGAGCGGTACCCGGAGGGCCTCGTCGTACGCCCCGCCGCCCTTGCCGTGCAGGCCGTGGGAGCCCGCGTAGTCGCCGTGGTCGGAGGTGAAGACCACCACCGTGTTCGCGGCGACCTCGGGCCGGGACTCGACCGCGGCGATCGCGCGGCCGATCTGGATGTCCACCTGCTGCTGGAACCACAGGTAGAGGTTGCGCAGGTCGATCCACTCCTGGTCGGCGCCCGGCGTGCCGTAGGGGGCCAGGCCGAAGGTCGCCGCCGACACCTCGACCAGCGCCATCTGCAGTCGCGGCTTACGGGAGAGCTGGTCGAGGGTCTCGAAATTTCCGGGCAGGTCGTTGATCCAGCGTGGAATGTTGTTGTTGGCCAACGTACGTCGCGTCCAGCGCGGCCACCATTGGATGTCGTGCGGATTGACCAGCGACACCGTCGTGCACCACGGGCCTTGCGCCGCATCGGTGTCGAGCCACTGGACGAATTCGTCGACGATGCGGCCGTCCATCTGCAGGCCCTGTTCGGGCGCGCCGTTGGGGGAGGGGTAGGTGCCGCCGTCGAATCCGTAGCGGTCCAGGCCCCCCGGGGTGGTGTCGGCGTAGTGGCCCAGATGCCATTTGCCCCACCAGGCGGTGCGGTAGCCCTGTTCGCGCAGCATCGAACCCCAGGTGGGGAAGCCCGCCGCCAGCTCGGACTGGGAGGTCGACAGGCAGCCGGTCTGGTGGGCGTACAGGCCCGTCACCAGGGCGCCGCGGGAGGGGGTGCAGTCGTTGGCGGCGGTGTAGTGCTGTTCGAACGAGACCGACTTGTTCCGCAGCGCGGCGATATTCGGCAGGATCGTGTCGAGGACGGACTGCTCGGGGAACCAGATCGGGGCCCGCATCTCGTCGACGATGACGACCAGGATGTTCGGCTTGCCCGGATCGTTGTCCCGGCGGTCGGGTTCCGCGACGGCCGGGCCCGCGACCGCGGCCGCGGCCGCGGTGGCGCCGGCCATGGCGCCGGTGCCGAAAAACCCTCTCCTGCTGATCATTCGATCGCTCCTGTGGTGGTGCCGGTGGCGGCGATGAACGCGCTCACCACGGCGGCGAGTTCGGGGCCGCGGTCCTCCTGGAGGAAGTGACCGGCGTCGGTGATGGTGGTGTGGGCCTGACCGGCAGCGCCGGGCACCTTCTCCTGGAAGGGCCGGTGACCGCCGGCGGTGATCGGGTCGCCGTCGGAGAAGGCGGTCAGTACCGGTTTCTCGAACCGCGCCAGCTGTTCCCACGCGGCCCGGTTGGCCGGTGCGGCCGGATCGTCGGGGCGGGTCGGGACCAGGAGCGGGAACGCTCGCGCGCCCGCCTTGAAGGTCTCGTCCGGGAAGGGCGCGTCGTAGGCGGCCACCACGTCGGGGGACAGGGTGGTGCGGCAGCCGCCCGCGATGATCCCGCCGACGGGGAAGGTCGGCGTCTCCTGGGAGAAGCGCTGCCAGGCGGCGAAGGCGTCGGTGAGTTTCGCGTCGCCGGTGGGCAATCCGGTGTTGGCGACCACCACGCGGGCGAACCGGTCGGAGTGTTCGGCGACCAGCCGCAGGCCGATGAGGCCGCCCCAGTCCTGGCAGACCAGCGTGATGCCGGTCAGGTCCAGGTGGTCGAACAGGGCCTCGCGGAGCCACTCGACGTGGCGGGCGTAGGTGTAGTCGGCGCGATCGGCGGGTTTGTCGCTGCGGCCGAAGCCGAT
Source organism: Nocardia sp. NPDC005825 (assembly GCF_040630175.1). Taxonomy (NCBI): domain Bacteria; kingdom Bacillati; phylum Actinomycetota; class Actinomycetes; order Mycobacteriales; family Nocardiaceae; genus Nocardia; species Nocardia sp. NPDC005825. The sequence continues at coordinate 23,205 of NZ_JBEXXC010000001.1, read as the reverse complement.
GAGATCCGGTGCGATGCAACGCAATCCGGCTTTCACCAGCAGGGGGATCATGGTCCGGTACAGGAAGCTCCACGACGGCTCGCCGTGCAGCAGCAGGACGACGTCCCCGTCGCGGGGGCCCTCGTCGAGGTAGTGCAGCCGTAGCCGGGTCGCGCTGCCGTCCCCGGCGGCCACGTCGGCGTAGTGGGGTTCGAAGTCGTAGTCCGGCAGATCGGCGAACCGGTCGTCCGGTGTCCGGTGTGCGTGCATGCTGCGACCCTAAAACTATTTGCACGTGGAGTGCAACAATCAATTTTCCTGTGTAGGGTTGACCGTGATGGACGGACGTACCGCACGAGCAGCGAAGAACCGCCAGGCGGTTCTGGAGGCCGCCCTGGCGCTGATCGACGAGGGCAATCTGCAACCGACCGCGCAGGCGGTCGCCGAGCGGGCGGGCGTCGCCACACGGTCGGTGTACCACCACTTCCAGGACCTGGAGACGCTGTACCTCGACGCGGCGCAGACCCAGATCGCCCGGCATTGGATCGCACTCCTGGAACCGGTGACCGGCGACCTGGAGCAGCGCATGGAGACCCTCGTCGCCCTGCGCTCCGACCTGTTCGAGAACGTCACCAGCACCCGCCGGGCCGCGCTGCTGCGCGAACACGAATCCGTGGTCCTCTCCGAACGTTTGAACGAGAGCCGCGCGGCGCTACGCGCCCATCTGCGCACCAATCTGCCCGAACTCGACGCGCTGGAACCGGCCTCCCGCGAGGCCGTCTTCGCGATGTGTTCCTGGGAGACCTGGGACGTCCTGCGCCGCCATCAAGCCCTCCCGGTCGATGCCGCCCGCGCGGCCGTGACCGCGGTCCTGACCCGCATGCTCACCTGAGCCGTCAAGAAGGAACATCGCCATGGCCATCGTGCCCGACGCCGATCAGTTCACCCGCTTCACCGAAACCGCCGGCGAGGGGCCGATCGCAATGCTCAACCTCATCAAATTCCGGGATCGCGCCGAATACGCGAGCTATGGCGCAGCCGTGCTGGCCATGGTCGAGAAGCAGGGGGGCCGCCTGCTCTGGCACGGCGAACCCCAGCAGACGCTGATCGGCGACGCGGACTGGGACTATGTCGCCCTTGTCGAATACCCCAGTCGCCAAGCGTTTCTGGACATGGTGACGGCACCGGAATACGAGGAGATCCACCGGCACCGGGAGTCCGGCATCGACTACACGACCTTGATCGCGTGCCAGCCCTTCCCGACCCCGTGACCGGCACCCCGGGGCACGACTAGGCTCTTCCGGGTGCTGTTCCTCCGGGTGCTCGGCCCGATCGAGGTCGAGGTGGACGGTCGGCTCGCCGACATCGGCGGGCCCGTTCCCCGGCGGTTCCTCGCGGCCCTGTCGACCACGCTCGGCTCCGCGATGTCCGACGAAGCGCTCGGTGAGCTGATCTGGAGCGCCGATCGGCCGCAGCAGGTGGGCGGCGCGCTGCGGGTGGTGGCTTCACGGCTGCGGTCGGCATTCGGTCCGGCCGCCCGGGATCTCCTGCAGCGCAGCGTATCCGGGTATCGCCTGGACGTACCGCCGGAGTGGACCGACAGTGGGCGCTTCGCGGCATCGGTCACCGAAGGAGTCCGGGCGCTGGCGGCCGGTGAGACGGCGAGCGCCGAGCGGCTCCTGACGGACGGGCTGGCGTTGTGGCGCGGAGAACCGTGGCCTGAGCTGGATCATGCGCCCGCGTTGCCCGCCGAGCGGACGCGTCTCGCCGAGCTGCGCGATGTCGCGGTCGAAGAGTTGCAGGCGGCGCGGCTGGCCTGCGGGCAGACCGCGGCGGCAGTCGCGGAATTGAGCGAGGCGGTGACTCGAGCACCGTTCCGGGAACGGCGATGGGAGCTGCTGGCGCTGGGGCTGTATCGCAGCGGGCGGCAGGCGCAGGCGCTGGCCGAGCTACGGCGGGTGCGGGAACTACTGGTCGAGGAGCTCGGCGTCGAACCCGGGCCCGCGCTACGCCTGCTCGAGCAGCGGATGCTCGCGCACGATCCCGCACTGCTGGCCGCGACCACGGCACGTCCTCGGACACCGGTCGACGGCGTGGTTCGCGCTGTGCCGCAGCCCGTTTCGAGGCTGCTCACGTCTTTCGTCGGCCGTGACCGGGAACTACGGCTGCTGACCGAACTGATGGCGGAGCACCGCATGGTCAGCCTCATCGGGCCCGCCGGAGTCGGCAAGACCAGGCTGGCGGTCGAATACTGCGCAGCGCGGGACGCTGCGGACGACCGCTGGATCGTGCGGCTGGGCGATGTCCGCCGTGGCGATGCGGTCCCAATGGCGGTCGCATCCGCGCTCGGGCTCATCCATCACGCCGGAGACCCCGCCGCCTTGGTGCGGCGCGCGCTCACGGCGCGACCGGGGCTGCTGATGCTCGACAATTGCGAGCACCTGATCGAGCCCGTCGCCGAGCTGAGCGTGCTGCTGCTCGCCGGCTGCCCTGGATTGCGGATTCTCGCGACCAGCCGCCAGCCGTTGGGCATCGACGGTGAGCAGGTGCTGGCGGTCGAACCCCTGCCCGTGACCGGCCCGGACGGCACCGATGGCGACGCGGTGCAGCTGCTGATCGACCGGGTTCGGGCTGGACGATCGAATTGGCAACCGGCCGAGGATGATCGGGCGTGCGCGCGGGAGATCTGCGCGACCCTGGACGGGCTGCCACTGGCGATCGAATTGGCCGCCGCCCGGGAGCGTGCGTTCGGGCTGCGCGACATCGCCTCCCACATTCGCGATCGGCTCGACGTGCTCGGACCGACACCGCGGGGATCGCTTTCACCGCATGCGGGACTCGAAGCCGCCATCGGATGGAGCGTCGAGCATCTCGCGGACGCCGATCGCGCGATGCTGTTGCGGCTGTGGCCGTTCGAGGGCGGATTCACCTGGCAGGCCGCCGAGGCGGTCCGGCCCGCGGCCGCCGGAACCGCGGTGCTAGCCACCGTGGCGTCGCTGCTGGATCGGTCGGTCATCAGCGCGGACACCACCACCACCGGCCCGACCCGCTATCGGATGCTCGAGACCATTCGCCGCTACTGCCGCGACATCGATCCCGATCCGCAGGCCAGTCGCGCCGCCCACGCCGCGTGGGTGCACGACTTCGTGACAGCGCAGGCCGCGATGCTGACCGGGCACGGCGCCGGGCCCGCCTACCGCGCCTTGGCGGGGGAGCTGCCCAACATTCGCACCGGCATCGACCACGACCTCGATCACGATCCCGTGCGCGCGCTGCGGTCCACTGCCGCACTGCAATTCGCGTGGACGACCCTCGGGGTGCTGGCGGACGGTCGCCACCGGCTGCGGACAGCATTGGACCGCGCCGCACCGGCGGACCGCATGGATCGGGCGCGCGGGCTGGCCGCCCTGTCCATCGTGTCGTTCCACGCCGGGGATCCCGCCGAGGCGCTCGCGCACGCGAACGCCGCCCTGGATCTCCTGACCGCCCCGGAGTCCGAGCGTGATCTGGTATTGCACGCGTTGATGTTTCGGGCATTGGCGCTGACCGCGCTCGGCGACCCGAGAACCACCCGGGAGGCCGTCGACCGCCTGATCGCGGAGGTCGAGCGCTTGCCCACCCCCGAGTGGATTCGTGGCTGCGCGCAGTTCGGCCACGGCATCACCCTGCTGCTGGAGGGCGACGGGGCAGCGGCCCTCCGATGGCTGCGCGGTGCGCGGGAGCTCAGCGCCGACTGCGGTCACCTGTGGTGCGAGGGCATGGCCGACGTGGTGGTCGCTTGGTCGGTGCTCTCGCCGGGTGACGACAGGGACGCCGCCGCAGAGGCGCTGACCGCGCTCGACCGGGCCTTGGGCGTGTTCGCCGAGCAGTCGAACGTCTCCGATGCCCTCGGCGCGATCTACGCGGCCGCGCACGCGCTCATGGTGACCTCCGAACCCCGAGCGGCACTTCAGCTGCGGGCGGCCGCGCTGCACCACTCCGAGCGTGTCGGAGCCGACCCGCGCCGCTATGCGCAGTTCGCGCATCCGGCGTTGATCGAGCGGATGAACCGGCTGCTGCCCGAGGCGGACGCGGCGGCCGCCGAACAGGCCGGGAAGCGGATGAGCTGGACGGACATGGTCGATCTCGTCCACGATGCCGCCGGGAAGCCGTTGTAGCGGATTTGAAACACCCTTCGGCGACGGTGAACCGGTGACCACCTTCGACCTGTCCGCCGAGACCACCGTCGATTGCCCGGCCTCGAAGGGCTGGGCGATCCTCGCCGATTACGCCAACGACACCGCCTGGCGCACCGGCGTCGTCGCCATGACCGCCAACCCGCCCGGCCTCGTCGCGCCCGGCACCCGCACCGCCGAGGAACTCCGATTCGCCGGACGCACCTGGCGCAATGCCGGCGAAGTCCTCACGGTCGACCCCGGCACCCGGATGACCTGGCACACCACCTCGGGAGCCGATGCCGACGGCGCACGCACCGTGACCCCGCACGGTACGGATCGATCCCGGATTCGCTTGGAACTGCGGGTCACTCCGCATGGCCTGCAGCGGCCGTTCGGCGCGCTACTGGCCCGCATGCTGCAGCGCAATCTCGATCGCGATCTCGCCGCACTGCGTGCGCTGATCGAGCGCACGAGTGCGTGACGTTCCCAGCGCTCACCGACTTCGATCGGCCGAAGCCGTTGCGATGCAACGGCTTCGGCCGTCCCCTCTTATCGAAGCGGTCACCGTGCGTGCGCGGTGGCCTTCGCGGCCGGGTGGGGTGTGCCCACCAGGGTCGCCGGGTAGAGCGTTTGGGCGAACTTGCGGTCCTGGGCGTCGATGTCCAGGCCGCCCGGAACGGGCTTGCCGTCGCGCATGATCGAGCCCGGCAGCTGGTAGCACATGATCGACAGGGTGTCGGTCGGTGTGGCGATGAGGCTGACGTCCTCGAGCGGGGTCAGCACCTGGGCGCGGGTGGTGTCCGGGCTCCAGCCGTCGGTCGCCTGGAAGTACTTGATCGCCTTCTTGGGGTCGATGTCATCGACGACCTCGCGGCGCAGGTGCTCGTGCGGGAAGCCCAGGGTGTGGCCGGTCTCGTGGCGCACGACCCGCTTGTACTCGCTCTCGGGGGTGTCCATGGAGAAGGAGTCCAGGTTCATGGTCGGCTGGTCGGCGGCGATGTGCAGGATGTCGGTGCCCAGATACGACCAGTAGCCGTCGCCGGGGGTGCGGGCGATCCGCACTTCCGCGTCCTTGCTGCGGCTTTCGGAGAACTTGATGTTCGCGCCCGGCGACCACGCGTTCATGTGGCTGACGATGCGCTTCTTGAGGTCGGCGTCGTCGGTGTCGAGGAACCGGACGGCGAGGTGGACGCCGCCGCTGCGCCAGTACTTGGTGGTGAGGGCGGAGATGAACGCCTTGTTCACCGTCCCCGGGGCGACCAATCCGGTGACCGGGCGCAGGTACGGGCGGTTCGCGGGATTGATCTCCACGGCCGTCTTGGCGGCCGCGAACAGGGTGTCGCCGGGCAGGCTGCGCGGCGTGCACACGATGATGGCGTCTCCGGTGGACATGTCTTTCACTCCTGATGGTGATTCGTTGCGGTGAGGGTGACCTCGGTCCAGAGGTCGCCGTGCACGGCCAGGTGACCGGGTACGGCCTCGGGCGGCTGGTCCGCTCGGACCACCGTGTGATGGTGCTGTTCGAGCGACTCGACCAGCGACTTCTTGGGTATGGTCTTCACCCATCGCTGCACCGGCCCGAACGGGACCATCGCGTATCCCGATGTCTGCCAGTCCTTTTCGACGAATCGACGAGGAGTGGCGTTGTGCGACCCGTGATGGCCGACCTTGTACAGCGCCAGGTCGGTCAGCAGGTCGACATTGCGGGCGTCGGAGAACACGTACTCCCACGCCCCCTGCTGCGCGTCCCCGGGGAACAGCAGCCGCGTTCCGGACACATCGAGGACGAAGAAGACACTGGTGTTGTTCACGGCGTTCTCCAGAATCGCCGCGGCGCGCAGCAATCGGTCGTCATCGTGCACCAGATTCTCCAGCGCCAGATCCGTTTTCGCCTCCGGAAGCCGGCCCGGCAGCTGACCGGAGGTGATGTAGCGCGCGTGGAACAGCGGCGTGAGCGGTCCGGCGGAGTCGGCGCCGGCGCCCGCGCGGACCAGCGGCCACGTCTGCTGGGCGGGCGGATCCATGCGCTTGAGGAACTTGATGTCGCGGGAGGGCCCGAGAATGTGGGCGACCACGCCCACACGGTCCACGGCGATCCGGTTCTCGGCCTCGGTCCGGCTGGGCAGGAACCGCACCCGGTGCGGAGCGGCGAACCCCCGTTGATTACGGCCCAGCAGACGATCGGTCGCGGCGGCATTGCCCTGGGCGTTGAGCGCGAACATGCGGGCCTGTTCGACACCGGCGGGCAGGCGGCCGTCGAGTTCGGCGACGCGCCGTTGGCTCAGCGCCAGCAGGCCGTTGGCGGCCTCGGCCTGACCGCCGCGGATGCGACGCGCGTCCGCGTCGTCGGGATCCTCGACGAACGGCACCCACACCTCGTCCACCAGCACCTGCTCCCATTCCTCGCAGGCGAATCCGGTGATGTGGTCGGCGTGATGGTGGGTGGCGACCACGACATCGAGGTGCGGACGGTGGTCGGGAGCGGCCTCGGTGAGATCGGCGATGATGGCGCGCACCGAGTCGCGGATCGGCCGGGCCCGGCCCTGACTGTGGACACCGCAGTCGACCAGCATCCGCCAGGCGTCGTCGCCGCGGCGGACGGTCACCGTGAACGCGTCACCGAAGCCCACGTTGTACATGCGGACCGAAATCGTTGTCCGGGTGGCCATCTCGCACCTACTCCCCGGTCTCGGAATGGATCGTGGCGAAGCCGAGACGGTGGATCGCGTGCTCGGCCGTCCAGGCGCTCAACGGATCGGCGGCCTCGAGGGACTCGAACCATTGGGTCATTTCGGCGAGCCGTTGTTTACCGGCTTCGTGGAACTGTCTGGCGTTGTCGTCGGTCGCCAGCGCCGGGTCGCTCAGCGGCAGTGGCTTGGCGATGATGTATTCGACGCTGCCGTCGGCCCGGACGACCAGGGCGGTGCCCGCGCGGACCGCCGGTGGCTTGTACTGCTTCCGGTCCTCGAGATCGGTGCGGCGCTGCAGCAGCTGGATGGCCAGTTCGGGGCGCGGCAGCCGGTCGCCCGCCTGCCGGTAGGAGACGTGGATGCCCTCGCAGCTGATCGGCAACGTCGGATCGAGCCCGAGCTGCAGGGCGTTCACGCGCGCCCACGCGGTGATGCCGATGGCGACCTCACGGAAGACCGAACTCGTCGTCGGCAGCTCCAGGGCGCGGGGACTGCCATTGCCGTCCGGGACCGGCGGCGTACGCAGTTCGCCCGCCGCGCCGCCCGGATCCAGATCACGGGAGGCCGACAGGATGACCTTCGACAGATCCACCGCGTGCTTGCCCCGGCTGAGGTTCAGACCGGTGTCGGGCTGATGCCAGACCAGCGCCTCATCGGTCAGCGAGGCGACGCTGGTCGGCCAGATGCCGCGCCGGCGCAGCGCCTCCACCAAGGTGGCGCGCAGGTGCCTGCGGTCCTCGGGGTAGAGGCCGCGGTCGGCGGTGACGATCGCGCGCACCACATCGCCGAATCGGACATCCACCACCGGCAGATAATCGAAGGCGCGCACCACCATGCCGAGCAAGCGGTCCGCGGTCTTGACCGCCTCGTCGGCGATGCGGGACACCAGATCCGGGTGCAGGTGGCCGGGCGGCAGCACGCCGGTGCCGCCGGTCGAGATCCGCAGCAGATCCGCGATGGCGCTCTGATAGGAGTCGAGGTAGGCGTCGAAGACCGCGGCCACGAAGCACGCACCCAGTTCGTGCGGCTCCTGCGCGGCCAGAAACTGATTGGGGGTCCGGTCCGGGCTGCGGATCGCCGACCGCAGGGCCGCGCCGCGGCCGGTGGATTCGCCGAATTCCCGTGCCAGATCCAGGAGTCCGCCGCTCTTGCCGAGCTCGCCCGAGGTCTTGGTGATGGCGTCGACGACGACGTCGCGGTGGGTGAAATGCTGGAACAACGCCATCAGATCGGCGACCGCCTCATGCCAGGCGAAGACGTCGCGATGCGTGGATTCGCTGTAGAGACGGCGGATTCGGTGCACGATCGCGTGCGTCACCTCGTGGGCGACGATATCGCTCGACAGGCAGGTGAAGATGATCTGACTGGGCAGATTCGCGCCCGGGTTCTCCGCATCGGCCCGGTAGTAGCCGAACAGGACCGCGCGGCGCTTCGGATCGAAATAGGCGTTCTCGCCTTCGAAGGCGTGCGGAACCAGGCGCAGGACCTGCTCGCGGTGCCAGCGGAAACGGCGGCCCATGAAACGCTCGAACCGTTCCAGGACGCTCATCGCGACGGCGTAGACGACCTGCTGGTGGGCCCGCGGATCGCTCTCGGTCGGGCGAATTCCGTCCTGCGCCAACAGATACGGGTCGTCGAGGTCGATCGGGGCGTACCACGTCTCGCGGCTGGCGTCGTAGTCGACGACCTGCACGAGTCCGCCGTCCGGGCCGGGGCCCTTGAACTTCTCGAACGGGATGTCCAGGGTGAGGAAACGTCCGGTCAGGCGCGTCGACATGGGGTCGAAGGCGAAGGTCCGGAGTCGACGGCGCGCGGGCGGGCAGATGCCGCCCATGCTGTAGGCGACTACAGGTGCGGTTTCGTCCATTGCTCGTCCTCCCACCGGACTGCTCGCGGGATTCGCTTGCCGTAGTTCGTATCCGTCTCGCACCGGGTCCGCACGCTCGCGTGCAGCAGGGCATCCGCGGGAATGCGGCGGTGACGGTAGGTGAGCAGTGCCCAGATCCAGCCCATGCGGTGCACTCGGCCGCTCGCATGGTTCTCGGTCAGGGCGCAGACATCGCGATAGGCCTTGGGCTTGATGGTCAGTCCGGCCTCGATCGCGCCGTCGGCTATCCATTTCAGCGCGATCCCGGCCAGGCGCGGATCGTCCTCGAAGGTGCCGCCGACATCGGAATGGACCCCGGCGAACCAGGCCTCGGTGAGGACGGGCCGCTCACCCTTCGGGACGACCAGGTACTGCTCGTAGGGGCGTCGCTTCTCGTCGATGGAAACGGCGTGCCGGACGCGTTCGACATTCGGGATCTGGCGGGTGAATGGCCAGTGCAGATTCCAGCGGAACAAGCCGGCCGCCTTCACCGTGTCCCAGACCCCCAGATATTCGATGGGTATCGAGAATTCGCCCTCGGGCGTCTTCGAGCAGAAGGCGCGGGCATAGCGGCGCAGTTCGGGCCAATCCGTCGTCTTGCGGGTATAGGCGCTGACGACGTATTGGACGAGATTCTCGCTGCCGGGCCGCAGCAGGCCAGGCTCGTGCAATAGCCCCGCCAGCGCCCGCGCGGTATAGGCGCCGCGGCTGAAACCGAAGACGAACACCCGGTCGCCCGGACGCCAGTGTTCGATCAGATAGGTATAGGCCTCAGCGAGATTCGAGCGCAGTCCGCTGCCCACGGCCAGGCCGAGCATGCGCGACACCCAGCGCGCGGGCGGCGACCACGCGCCCCGGGCGCTGAAGGTGCCGACGCCCGGATCGTAGAACGCGATCTGCCGGGTGGAATCACTCAGATCGAGCATCTCGAACAGACGGACGACATTCGTGCTGCCGGTGGCCCGGAGTTGATTGCCTGTCCCGTCGAGACAGATGACGATGTTCTTCGCCGCCGATTCTTTGAACACCCATCGAGTGTCTCGCCGGAGAATTTCCACGTATCGAGTAGTGGCGTACTCGAATTTCGGGAAGGGGAGCGGTCGACTACTGACTTTTATTACCCCAGGTCACTACTTTCCTGTCAGCGGGAACCCACCCCGCCGGCTACCGGGAGCTCGACATCGAGTTCGGCAGCGAGCGCCGGCTCTGGGCCCCATTGTCCGGGCGACCATGATCAGACACTCCGGAACCGCGATATCGGTCCCGTTCGCGATCCCGAGTTTCTTTGCAAGCCAACCGGTTTCGCGGATTCCGGCGCGCGCGATTCGGGACCAAAGACCCTTTTCCGAGCCGGACCCGATGCCGTCCACTGAATTCACCGGCTCGGACGAAATCGCCACCAGCGGAACGGATTCCGGGCCGGGCAGGGGATAAGCCGGACGGAAGAAGGCTCACCATGCCATTGTCAGCAGCCGAGCTCGCCAGCCTGGGGAACACACCGATCACGCTGCGATCGACGGCCTTCGCGAACGTGTACCTACGCTTGGACGGGTATGCCTCGACCAGCACCGCCGACAACGGGAGCGGGACGGTCAATTGCCAGTACACCGCCGGGCAGTACGAGAGGTTCCGGGCGCGCGCGATGGCTGACGGCTCGTACGCCCTCGAGTCGGCCACCTTCCCGAACGTCTTTCTGCGGATGGACGGCAGCGGGGTGACCTCGCAGACCGGGTCCGGGGGCGGAACCGTGAACTGCCAGTACAGCACCGGCGGTCCGGGACCGTACGAGAAGTTCCACCTGAGCCCGCAGTCCGACGGCTCGTTCTCCTTCGAGTCGATCGGGTTCCCGAAGGTGTACCTGCGACTGAACGGCACCGGGGTCACCGCGTTCAACGGCAGTGGGGGAGGCGTGGTCAACTGCCAGTTCGCCGCCGACGGCGGCGTGCACGAGAAGTTCTTCCTCGAACTGGCCGACCAGCGCCTGGACTTCCAGATGCAGCATCAGCAGCAGACGCAGTGGTGCTGGGCCGCGACATCGACGAGCGTGGCGGTCTACTACGAGCCCGGGACCCCATGGACGCAGTGCACGGTGGTGAACGCCGAGGTGGGCCGCAACGACTGTTGCGGGGGCGCGGGATCGGTCGCGCCCTGCAATCAGCCGTGGTGGCTGGATCGAGCGCTGCAGCGGGTCGGGCACTACAACACGATCGTCGGAGCCCAGCTGACCACCGCCCAACTGGGCCTCGAACTCGCTGCCACACTGCCGGTCGGGACGCGCGTCGGCTGGGCGGGCGGCGGCGGGCACTTCATGGTGTTGCGCGGCCGCTTCATGTCCAACGGCGTCGAGTATGTGAGCGTCGCCGACCCCTGGTACGGCGACTCCGACGTCACCGACGCCACCTACCGCAACGCCTACCAGGGCTCCGGCACCTGGACCCATTCCTACAAGACCAAGCGCTGAGGAGACCGTCATGCCGTTGCACCTGCCCGAACCGCCCGCCGAGGTCCCCGACAAGGTGAAAGGCCGCCTCCACGCCTTCGCCGACAGCGGCAAGTTCTCCACCAAAGCGCTCAAGGGCGCCCGCAAGGAGAACCTCGACTTGTCCACGCCCCACGAGGTTTTCACCATGGGCCTCGACGACCTCGCCGCCGGCGCCGGCCTCGACCACGCCCAGCCCGTCGGCTGGCGCTACCTCGTCACCGACGGCACCCAGATCATCGCCAGCGCCGAAACCGTGCCGGCCCCCGACGGCACGCAGGAAGTCTCCCAGTTCACCGAGGGCCCCTTCGTCCTCGGCACCGACAAAGCCGTCAAAACCCTCCGCAAACTGCCCCAGCTGGAGAAGAAGGGCTACGAACTCCGCCTCCTCCGCATCCCCGCCCTCTACGTGATGGCGTTGTGGCTCCACTCGCCGACCGACGATCTCCTCGTCCCCCTGGAACCCTCACCCATCGGCAAGGAAGGCAAACCCGTCCCCACCGCCGACTTCCTCGCCGAACTCTCCGACCTCGCCCGCAACACCACCACCCCACCCGCCTGACCCCCACCCCCGGTCGAGAAAGCCGCTGCGCCGCAGCGGCTTTCGTCGTGGCCGCGACCTCGGAATCACTCGCGGAGAACCCCTGCTATCGCCGCCGGCGGCACTTCCCGACGCTGGACCATCTCGGCTTTGCCCTGCAGGGAGTTAGCTGATGATGAGAATGGCGCAATTTGTCATAGGCAAACTGGGTCTTTCGGTTTGCTGTCTGATTACCATGCCGCTTGTCTGTTCAGTTTGCCAGGACGCGCGGATTGGCGCGAACCTGGCACTGGTGGGAAGTGAGCCCGGTGATGGACGTGACCATGAACCTGCTGAGCGAGATCCGATGCCGGTACGGCAGTTTGGACGAGTTTCTCGCGCGACTGCATCGCGCGCTCGACGAACCCACGATCGAGTTGCCCGCCATGCGCGACACCGGTGCCGCCACCGGAGGGCGGCACCGCATGCGCGCTCGCGTGTGAGGCGTCACCCGCCGAACGCCGGGCCACTTCCTTCCTCAGTCGAGGCTGCGCGCTGTCACCAGGCCATGTTGGCGTAGCTCGCGAGCATTTCCTCGCTCTCGCGCGAGAGCTTCCAGGTGCCGCCGACGTCCTTCCAGGTCACCGAGAACGGGAAGGCATAGGATCCCAGCCGGCTGTTCAGCGTGGCGGACAGGACGTCACCGTCGACCGAGATCGGCCCCGACACGTCCCAGCTGTACCCCGGAATCCGCTGAATCACCTGACTCACGTTGGCGATCTGGCTCGCGTCGCCGGACTCCAACTCGGCGGCCGAGCCGTTCAGCGCCGCCTGCAGCTTGCCCTGCAGCTCACCCGCGGACGGCGTGGCCGGCGCGGCCACGGCGGCCGGAGCGGTCGCGACGACGGCGACGGCCGGCGCCAACAAGCTGGCGGACAGCATCGAGGCCACGACGAACTTGCGAATCATGAGCAGATCTCCTTTTAGGCTAGGTTAGCCTAACCATAACGCATGGCGGAGGTGTTGTGTCCAGACCTTCGTCGGAGAGCGGTCTGTCCGAACGGGATTCGCCAGCTCGTTGCGTGTCGGGCCGGCAGGGCCCGCGTCTGCGGTGTGGCCGGTTCGGCGTCGTCCTACCTTGTCGGGCGTGTGCTGGTGAATCGGTTGCGGTAGTCGGTGGGCGTGGTGGCCAGGTGGCGGGCGAAGGCGCGGCGCAGCGTCTCGTCGCTGCCGAGCCCGCTGCGGTGCGCGGCGGCGGTGACGGTGTGGCCCTGCAGCAGCAGCTGTTGCGCGTTCTCGACGCGCAGGCGCTCGAGCCACTGGGCAGGGGTGGTTCCGATGTCGGACTGGAAGATTCGGGTGAAGTGGCGGGGACTGAGTCCCGCGGCGGCGGCCATGGTGGCGGTGGTGTGCGGGCCGGCGCGGTCGGCGAGGACGGCGTCGATGACGGTGCGCAGCTCCACGTTTCGGGCGGGCGGGGTGCTCATCGCGTGCGAGAACTGCGATTGGCCGCCCGGACGCTGCAGGAACATGACCAGTTCCTGGGCGACCGCCCGGGCCGCGGCCGAACCGTGGTCGTCCTCCACCAGGGCCAGGGTCATGTCGATACCGGCGCTGATCCCGGCCGAGGTGAGATAGCGGCCGTGCCGGATGTGCAGCGCGTCGACGTCCACATCGACGCGCGGATAGCGACGTGCGAGCGCCGCGGCATGACGCCAGTGCGTGGTGGCTCGATGGCTGTCGAGCAGTCCGAGTTCGGCGAGCACGAACGCACCCGTGCACACCGCGGCCACCCGGACCGCACCATCGGTGAGCCGTGCGGCCGCCGCGAGCACGGCCGGATCGATGCGCCCGTCGGCGAGCCGGTCGCCGCCCGCCACGATCACGGTGTGCGCGGGAGCGGCGTCGCCCACCGCGATGCTCGCCAGTCCCAGGCCGCCCGACGTTCGCACCAGGCCACCGGCGGGGGAGACGACCTCGACGTCGTAGGGGTGTCCGAGGGTGGTGGCCTCGGACAGCACCTCGGACGGGCCGCTGACATCGAGCAGCGTGACCCCGTCGAACACCAGGATCGCCACCCGACGCCTCATGTCCATATCTGTGGTTCCCCGGTCGAAATTGTCATGGCAGCAGGCTATCGCCCGCTGACACAGTGAACAAGGAGCGAACCCGACCGAGAAGGAGCCGAACTTCCATGAGCACGACGATCGCGGGGGTACCGATCCCCGACAGCGCCATGGCCCGCGAGGCCGAACAGCTGGTGCGCGACGCCGCCACCCCGCTGGTGTACGACCACTCCCGACGGGTGTTCCTGTTCGCGGCCTTGCGTGGGCGTGAGCTGGACGTGGATTTCGACCCGGAGCTGCTGTACATCGGCGCGATGTTCCACGACCTGGGACTGACCGAGACCTATCGGCGCGACGACCAGCGTTTCGAGGTCGACGGGGCCGACGAAGCACGCCGGTTCCTGCACGCGCACGGCGTGAACGGTGAAGCCGCCCAACGGGTCTGGACGGCGATCGCCCTGCACACCACCCCCGAGATCCCGCTGCACATGGGCGCCGAGATCGCGCTGGTGACGCACGGCGTGGAGCTGGACGTGCTCGGCATCGGCTACGACGCGATCAGCGCCGCCGAACGCGAGCAGATCGTTGCCGCGCATCCGCGCCCGGACTTCAAGAACCAGATCCTGGCAGCGTTCACCGAGGGCATCGCCCACCGTCCCGGCACCACGTTCGGCAACGTCAAGGCCGACGTGCTCGCCCACTACCTGCCCGGATTCGTCCGAGACGACTTCGTCGAGGTCATCAAGAACTCGGCGTGGCCGCAGTGACCCCGCGCGACACCGCCGCGGCGACACCGGGCGACACCGCCGCGGTGGTCACCGACATGGCGCAACTGGTGATCCCCGAGTCGGCGGCGACCGCACGCGCTGTCGAGATCGCGGCGGAATACAGTTCGACAGCGCTGCTGCATCATTCGGTGCGCGCCTACCTGTGGGCGGCGGCGCTGGCCCGCCAGGAACAGATCGATTTCGACGCCGAACTGCTGTGGGTCGCGGCGATGTTCCACGACTTGGGACTGGTCACCGCCTTCGACAACCACCACCTGCCCTTCGACGAGGCCGGCGGACACCTGGCCAAGGTCTTCGCCGCGGGCCTGGGCTGGTCCGCCCACCGCCGCACCCGCCTGCTGGAGATCATCGTCCGCCACATGTGGCCGTCGGTCGACCTGTCCCTCGACCCCGAAGGACATCTGCTGGAACGTTCCACCGGCATCGACATCTCCGGCCGCGAAATCGACACGCTGAGCCCGCAACTGCGCCATCAGGTCCTCACCCGCTGGCCGCGCGCGGGACTGGCCGAAGAATTCACGCGCTGCTTCACCGACCAAGCCGCCCGCAAACCGCACAGCCCCGCGGCCACCGCCCTCGCCGCCGGACTGGCCGACCGACTCGCCGGCAACCGACTCGACCTCCCGAGCCCGGACTCGACTCACTGAGTACCCCTGGCAGCCGATCCGCGCGAATTCCCTGACCGGACAGGGATTCGGCGATCATGCTTTGCGGATGGTGCTGAAGGGGTCGGGGTCGGCGGGCGGCTCGTCCAGCAGGTGACGCAGGCGTGCGTTGACCAAGCGCAGCTGCGCCAGGTCATCGTCACGGATCATGCGGTGCCCCTGCGCGATCAGGGTGTCGGCCAGCGCGACGTCGGTCATCGTGGCGTGGTTCTCGCAGAGCTCCTCGAAGATGATGATCTGGAGTTCCCCCGTGTGGTCGAGCAGTCGGCTCCACAGCTTGCGGAGGTCGGAGACGCGCTGGCGGAGCAGATCGGGGGCACGGTTGTCGATGGCCTTGTACACCGCCTCCTCGAGCTGGTCGAACTCGTGGCGGAACAGCTCGTGGCCGACGTCCCCGACGCGGGCCCGGGTATAGCCGACCATCTCCTTGGCTTCGGCGACGAGGCTCGGCCAGATGAGTTCGTCCTCGGCCTCGTCGATGGCGGCGCGCAGGTCGCGCAGGCGCTGGGCGCCCGCCACCGCGGCGTCCGGGTCGGTGGCGGCGGCCTCGACCAGGTGCTGGGTGTCGCTCACCGTCTTCTCCTGGTCGAGACGCTCCAGCAGCATCCCCGAGGTCGGATTCCCGAAGCCGGCGGCGCGCTCGCGAACCTCGGCGAGGCGCTGCAGCTCCGCCTCGGTGTCGCGGCGCAATTGGTCTGCGTCGGGCAGGGTTTCGGTGCGCAGGTCGATGACGTTCTCGAATTCGGCGTCGAGGTAGGGCAGGTAGGCGCGAGCGACCAGGATGCGCGAGGCGTCGATTTCGACGGTCACCTCGATCTCGCTGCCCGCGGGCACGGAGCGCTCGATCTCCTCGGCGGTGATGTCCAGCCGGCCGATGACACGGTTGCGGTCGGCGCGCGCGTGCTCGCCCTCCACCACCGGGATTCGGATCAACCCGGACTTCGCGATGCCGCGCAGCACCCCGACCGAGGTGCGCAGCCGCTTACGGGCGCGGGTGGGCAGCGGAGTATTGCGTTCGATCAGCTCTTCGGTGGTGTTGTCGGCCAGGCCGAGACCGATCCGGTGGGTCAGCAGCGGTTGGGTCTCGACCGCCCCGAAGGTGTAGGTCAGGTGATCCGGCACGAGTTCGCGGCGGCGACCGGCGGCATCGGTGAGCTCGAGCTCGAAGGTGTTGGCGCGGCCCGTATCCGCCCACAGCGTAGTGGAGAACACCCCCGTGTCCGCGACGGCGATCTTGCCGCTGCGCCAGGGCGGCTGGGACTCCGCATTGACCACCTCGATGGTGAGACCGTCTGGTACCTCGCCATCGGCGGCGGCGATCCGTCCGACCACGAGCGGCTCCCGGTCCGGGCCGACAGGCGAGTATTCGAGCTGGGCGGTGAACCCGCCGGGTGCGGCCACGGGCGCGGCGGTCTGCGGAATCCGTTGCGTCCCGGCGAATATCGCGGCGCCCCGGGCCACGACGGTCAACGGATCCTGGCTGTGGTCGAGCGGGATGCCGAGGCCGTGCCGGTCGTCGCCGAGGAACTCGCGCAGGTAAGGCGACAGAGTCGGACCGCCGACCAGGATCATCTTGCCGATATCGCCGGGCGTCAGATGCGCTTCCTCGAGCGCCTTGCGGCACAGGTTCACCGACCGGGTGATCAGCGGCTCGGACAGGCGCTCCACCTCGGAACGCCGTAATTCGTAATAGAACTCGAATCTGCGCCCGGCGCCGTCGTCGAGTTCGACCTCGATATCGGCCGACGGTGAGCGCGACAGCTGGATCTTCGCCTTCTCGGCATGGAGCTTGAGCTTGTTGACCGCCGAACGCCACCGCACCGTGCCGCGGGCCAGATCGGGCAGCCCGAATTCGGCACGCACAGCGGGCAGCAGCAGTTCCTCGACGATTCGCCAGTCGATCAGCTTGCCGCCGAGATAGTTGTCGCCGCGGTGGTTGAGCACCGTGAATTCGCCTTCGCGCAACTGGATGACGGCGGCGTCGAAGGTGCCGCCCCCGAGGTCGTACACCAACCAGCGCGCGTCCTCGTCCGCGGACTGGAATCCGTAGGTCAGCGCGGCCGCGGTCGGTTCCTGCAAGAGCGGCGAGAAACGCAGGCCCGCGGCCTCGGCGGCGGCGCGGGTGGCGTCGCAGGCCGCCATGTCGAAGGCGGCGGGCACCGTCACCACCGCGGCCTCGATCTCCTCGCCGAGCCGCTGCTGCACATCGGCGCGCAGCGATTTGAGCACCTCGGCGGACAGCTGCGGAGGAGTGAGATCGCGTCCACTGGAGGTGAATCGCACCGATTCACCCGCGGTTCCCATGCGCAGCTTGAATTCCACGGCGGTGTTGTCCGGGTCGGATTCACTGCGTTCCTTGGCCGCGCGGCCCACCCGCAACTGCTCGCGGCGATCGATCCAGATCGCCGACGGGGTAGTGTCGGCGTCCTCGTTGTTCTTGACGATGTCGGCCTCGACGCCGCGCAGCACGGCGACGGCGCTGTTGGTGGTGCCGAGATCGATCCCGAAATCAACGGTCGATCTGTCCATGGGGGTCCTCCGAGAGTTGTTGCGCGAGTTCGGGAGTGGCGACGATGATCTGGCCGCGCTGCACGAGCCGGCCGTCGAGATACACCGTCGGCGTGATCGTTTCCAGGACCGTCTCGCGGTCCGCCGAATCCGTGGGCGCGAAGGCGATCACCTCCACCGATTGGCCCGGATCGAACGCCTCACCGGTATGCGACTGCACCTGCACGCCCGCATCCGCCAGTGCGTGCGCCATCGAATCGACCTGGCGGGACAGGGAATTCAGCAGTCGTGCCGAGTCGTCCCCGTCAGCGGCGGAATTGGCGGCGAGCTTGCTCTGCAACCGCCACACCATTGTCGCCATTTCCACCAGCACCGGCCGAAAATCCTTGCCGTCCATGACACCTCACTTGTCGGGAGACTGCTGGAGGGACCGCTTGCCTTTGATCCATCCCTTGGCCATCAGTTCGACGACGGTGGGAAACGTGTAGGCGTGGGCCTTGATCTCACGGCCGTAATCCGCACTGCTGGCGACAATCGCCACCAGCAGTCCGACCCCGCCCACGATGAACGCCGGGTGGATGACCAGCCCGACGAAGAAGCCGACGATTGTCGTCATACCGCCCAGCCGAGCGGCCGAGGCGGCGCGTCTCTCCCGCCGTGCCGCCGGCTGATGCGCCTCCCAGCACTTCGCGCACCTCGGAACCGCAACGGTGCGAAAGCGCCAATTGCTCGTGCCGCCTAGCTGGTCGCTCATGTCTCGATGCAGATCGAGCCCCAGGGAGGATCCGGCGTCCTTGGGTTCCTTCCGGCAGAACCAGCAGATGTTCTCCAGCGAGCCGGTGTCGTCGCGCCGCCCGCGGAGTCGCGCCAGATTGGCGGTCTGGTCGGCCACATACTTCTTCGCGACGATGCCGAGGGGCAGGGGCTGGATCCTCGCGTGCAACGGCTCGACGGCGTCCAGATCACCGGTCTGATTGAAATAGTCCGCCAGGCAGTAGGTGGCCCGGGTGGCGACCGCGTCCTGAAACTCCACCAGTAGCTCATCGTCCGGCCCCAGGTAGGCCCGCATCCTGGGGAGCATGAACTGGGCACGGTCCAGCAGGTATCGCGCCACGTCCGCACCGGCGCGCCGATCGGCCGCGGTGCTGGTCCGCGCGTGTTCGAGCAGTTCCGCGAGGTGGCGGCGCGCGGTGTAGGCCCAGATCTCGGCGAGCCGCCGCCGCATCGAGTCGGCCCCGGGGACGGCGAGCCGCTCGAGCAGAGCTGCGCTCGCCGCCCAATCATCGGTCTCGTTCAGATATCTGATGTCGAGATTGACCGCGGTCCACACGAGTTCGTCGTGCGCGCCCAAGCCCTCCAGGTCGGTCGGCTCGCGGAGCCGGTCCATCGCCAGCAACGACACTCGCGCGCGGTCGAGCATGCGATGTGCCGCCGCCAACGCCTCGCGCCCCTCGATGTCGGTTACATCCCCGGCGATGGTTCTGATGTGGGAGGCGAGGATCCCGACGGTCGAACGCCGCATCTCGTCGAAGACGGCGGTGCCGAAGGAACTCGGCGCCCGGGATACTTGCTCGCCGAATCGCGTGAGCACGTCGATGTGCAGCATCGTGGTCGCGGCATCGTCGTCCTTGGCGGCGTGCACGAGTTGCGCGGCGTGGAGACGCAGGACCGCGGCCGGCAGCGCACGTCGCAGTTCGGCCAGCGCCGAGTCGTTCAGCCTGCGCTCGTCGATGCGGCGGGCCCGGGCTCGCAATCGTTCCCACAGCGCCGGGCCGGCGAGCGCGACATCCCAGGCGGTGAGCGCGTCCAGCCAGGTTTCCGGTGCGCGCCCGCGGCGCGACTCCAGACCCTGGATGGACCGCACGACGGCCAGATTGTGTGCCGCGATACCGTTCTCTTCGAGCTGACTCAGCCAGATCTGTTCCGCACCGCTGAGGTCGCCCGCGGCCAGTGCGTCCCACGCGGGATCGGCGTCGTCCGCCGGCCAGATCCAGAACAGCTCGTGCACCAGGCGATTCACCGGGTCGCGCAGATGGTTGAGGGCGGCCCGGACATCGGCGGTTTCGGGGGCCGGGGACACCGGCAATACGCCCGGGCTCGCCACCGGCGCACCGAGCCGCTCGCTCGCTTCGAGTTCGGTTACCCGCGCACGAAATCGGCGCGAGTCCGCGTCGGTGCGCAATCCGGCGAGCCGGAATGGGTTGCGCAGGTAGGGGGAGTCGTCGAGCACCGCGTCCAATGCCGCGGTCACGCCCGTCGACGCGGTGGTCTCCGGCACGGATGGCGGCTCCGCCGCGAGTGGAACAGTCTCGGGCAGAACGGTTCTCAGCAGTTCGAGTCGCGGCTCGGCGGCTCCGCGGAGACGTTCCAGGTTCGCCTGGGCGTTCGGGTCGCCGAACGCGATAGCGCGCTCGTACCATTCGGCGGCCGCGACCAGGTTCGGCACCGTCATGGTCCGCTCGAGCATGAGGCCCAGGTTGTTCATGGCCCCGGCCTGTCCTCCGGCCGCGGCCTTCTCGTACCGCAGCATCGCGTCGCCGAGGTTCCCGTCGGCCGCATCGAGTAGACCGACCTCGAAGTCGGCCAGGGCGCAACCTTGGTTCGCGTCCTTCTCGTACCAGTACCGTGCCCGCTCGCGATCTGGGGGATACATCCGATACAGGTAGTGGAACCCCAGTTTGTGCATGGCCTCCGGCGTGCCGCTGTCGGCGGCCTTCTCGTACCACGACACCGCCGCGTCGTAGTCGCGCGGTTTCACCTTCTCCGACAGCAGCGATCCGAGCCGGAAGGACGCGGCGGATTCGCCTGCCGCGGCAGCCTTCTCGAACCATCGGCGGGCCGCGGGGTAGTCCGGCGGATCCGCTGTCTCCGACAGCACCCCGAGTTCGTACATCGCCCGGGGGTCCCCTCCGTCAGCCGCCCGCTCGAACCCCTCCCGCGTCGTCACCGCAGCCACGTCCTCCCCAAGGCCGTTCCGCCACAAGGCCCCTCGCACCTTGTCAGCAGCCAACGCCCTTCAACGCGACATGGTACCGACTGCCCGCTTGGTAGTCGGCCGCTTTTCTGGCCCACGGCGACGAAAGAGACCCTGGAAACGACGAACGCCGCTGCGTAGGCAACGGCGTTCGATCGAACTGTGTCCGGAGGGGGACTTGAACCCCCACGCCCTAATACGGGCACTAGCACCTCAAGCTAGCGCGTCTGCCATTCCGCCACCCGGACCGGTGATGCTGGACAAGATTAGCGGAGGGGTTGGCGGAAACGGAAATCGGGGCTGGGCCAGGCGAAATGGGGTGCGCGGGGGAGGGTTTGGGGCTAGTGGAGGATGCCGAGGAGATTGGCGTTCTTGATGGGGGTGTCCTTGTTGGCCTGGATCTGGCAGAGGCTCTGGACTGCCGCCATGGAGAGGTCGACCTGGGTGCCGGACGGCTCGTTCTGGGTGCCGGACTGCTGCTTGATGAACTTGGTGATGGTGATGCGCTGGGTGTCGCCGCTCTGGATCAGGTAGTCGCTGCACTTGGTGTCGCCGCCCTGATTGAGCGCCTTCTCGACATCCGAGCAACCCGAGAGCAGGGTTACGGCCAGTGCGGCGGCCGCCACGGCCGTCCATCGCGCGGTGTTCATCATGCGTTCCTCGTGGGTCGTGCGCGGGGCCGAGGCGGCCGCGCGATCGACCGCCACTGTAGATGGGCGCGACCGCCCCGCAATCGGGGGCGGACCCGGAGATTCAACTCCGGGTCGGGTGACTTGCGTCATAGCGCGCGTCGGGGGTCCTCAGCGGTAGTCGGTGGCGCCGGCCGTGCGCCAGACCCGCGCCTCGCCGCCACCGCCGCGGCGACCGAGCAACTCGGCCAGGCCCGCCATCGCGCGCGGGTCGCCGTGGGTGGCGGCCGTGCGCCACCAGTGTTCGGCCTCGGAGTAGTCGCCGCGGCGGTAGCGGACCACACCCAGGTCGTAGGCCGCACCCACATGCCCGAATTCGGCTGCCTGCGCCCATAGTTGGCAGGCCTGCTCCTCGTCGCCGCGGCTCTGCATCGCCACACCCAGCTCGTAGAGCGCGTTCTGGTAGCGACTGGCCTCGGCGGGCAGATCGGGACGCGGCAGTTTCCTGGCAGTGGTGAGCTCGACGACGAGTTCTCCGAAATCGGGCGGTCCGACGCCGGTGGAACAGTGCAGGACGGTCATGGTCGGTTCGCGGGTGATGAGCATCCCGTAGTTGCCGACCCACGAGACGGTCGCGCCGCTGTCGTCGACCCAGACGGGGGTCAGAGTGATCGCGGCGTCGGTGTCGGTGGGGCACACCTCGAGGTCGATCCCGCCGTCCATCGCGTCACTCCAGACGTCAACCCCCCTGATCTGGCGGCCGCCCAGCAACACATTCCCCCGGTCGACGGCGAGCCCGATGCCGAGGCTGCGCACCCCCGCCCGCGCGACGGCCGCGCGCAGGGTCAGCCGGACGGTGGCGAGGGAGTCCCCGAGAGTCTCCGAGTGCAGCGGGTAGACCTGCGCTCCGTTCCAGGTCACGGGGTGCGCGCTGGCGTATCGATCGGCCAGGGACGGCACGGTCGCGGCCGGTTCGGCGTACGGATACGACCCCTGCATCTGCCCCGCCCTTCGCCGGTGCCCGGTGATGTTCGCGCCCACCGTAGTACCGATGCCCGGCGTGGGGTCGAGTATTTGCCAGCTACGTCTGCCAGCAAACTTCTGGTCAGTCGACCGGTGTCGTGGGAGGCTCGAGACGGGCCTCCCGTGTCCAAATTTCGCCGGTCGGTCGACGTGTCGGCCACGTCCACGCGGTGTGTCGTACTTGCGGAGGGCCCACTGTCCTGTTGAATCGTCGGCGAAATACCAGCGAACGAGTGAAAGGTAAGGACATATGGCTCTGCCCACCATGACCCCCGAACAACGCTCCGAGGCGCTGGCGAAGGCCGCGGCGGTTCGTAAGGCCCGCTCGGAACTCATCGCGCAGGTCAAGAAGGGGTCTGTCAGTCTCGCCGAGGTGCTCAAGCGCGCCGACGCGGAGGACTTGGTCAAGAAGACGAAGGTGGCGGCGGTCATCAAGGCGCTGCCGGGTATCGGCCCCGTCAAGGCGGCCAAGCTGATGGACGAGGCCGAGATCCCCGCCGACCGCCGCATCGGCGGCCTGGGCTCCCGGCAGCGCGCCGCGCTGCTGGAGGCGCTGAAGGCTTGAGATCGGGGGGTGGCCTGCCGGGCCGGCATCCGGCCCGGCGGCAACCACTCCCACCGCCTCCTCTCGCTCGGCAAACACGCACTACATCGACCGATTTGGTCCGCGCGGCCCGATCCGATAACCTTGCTGAGCACCACCGGTCCGGGTGGCGGAATGGCAGACGCGCTAGCTTGAGGTGCTAGTGCCCGTATTAGGGCGTGGGGGTTCAAGTCCCCCTCCGGACACAGTGAAGACGAAGGCCGCTGCATCGCAGCGGCCTTCGGCGGAACCCCGGCAGGGGTACACCACATCGAGG